>NZ_JUHO01000001.1:0-170000 GCF_000800155.1 Luteibacter sp. 9133
GTCGAGATGATCGTCAACGGATGGCCGAGACTCTCGTAGAGAATTCCGAGCACGATGTAGACGGCGAGGATCGCGCCGACCAGCAGCACCATGCCGTTGGACTGCGCGTCCCGCATGCGCTGATTGGTGCCGGTGACGTCCATGCGCACGCCTTCCGGCAAATTGATCCGGCGTACGGCCTCCTCGGCCAGACTGTTGCCCTTATCGGGCGTGATCTTCGGCGCGAGGTTGTAGGTGATGTCGGCCGATTCGAGCTGGTTCTGGTGGGTGACCGCACTCGGCGTCGCCACGGGCTCGATGTGCGCCACCGCCGAGAGCGGAATCATCGTGCCGAGTGAATTCTTCACGTACGTGTTAAGCAGCGCGCCGGGACTGAGCTCCTGCGCGGCCGCCGAGGTCAGCACCACCCAGTACTGGTTGATGTCCGAATAGATGATCGACACCTGGCGCTGGCCGAACGAGTTGTACAGCGCCGAATCGACATCGCCCATGCCGACGTTCAGGCGGCCCGCCGCATCGCGGTCCACCTTCAGCATCTGTTGCTTGCCGACGATGTCGAAGTCGCTGCCGACGGCGGAACTCCTTCATGCTGCGCATCTGACGCACCAGCTTCAGCGTCCAGGGCTGCAACGGTTCGCCGCCGGTACTGATCAGCTGGAACGAGTACTGCCCGCGGTTGCTGTTGCCCCCGCTCCCGCCGAGGAACTGCACGGGATTCATGAAGACCTGGACATCGGAGAGCTTGTCGTACTCCTTGCCCTTGCGATCCATGAATTCCTTCATGGATTCATGGCGCAGGTCCGGGCCGCTCCCCTTCTTCTTCAGATCGATGAACATGGTGCCGCTGTTGCCGACGGCCGCGCCATCGTTACCGCTGCCGAGCAGTGTGGTGACATCGGCGACGGCCGGGTCGTTCTGCATCATTTCGCCGACGCGTTTGAGCCGTCGCGACATCTCGTCCGGCGAAATGTTGGGCGTCCGCGGTGACATGTCCTCGGCGGGCATGAAATTGCCACCGGCGGTCTTCACCACGGCGAAGCCCAGCGCGAAGGTGGCGAAAAGCAGGATGAGTGGCTGCCAGCGCATGACGCCGATGGCGCATCGCCAGTCCAGTCCGCGCTCATACAGGCGCAGAAACCCGCGATCGAAGCGTTCCAGCGCGCGCTCGACGCGGCCTGGCTGGCGGTCGGGCTCGTCGTGCTTGAGATAGCGGGCACAGAGGGCCGGCGTGAGCGTCAGCGACACGATGGCCGAAATCAGCACGGCCGCCGCCAGGGTCACCGAGAACTCGCGCAGCAACTTGGTGATCATGTTGTTGCCGAACAGCAGCGGCGCGAACACCGCCACCAGCGACAGCGTGATCGACATCACGGTGAAGCCGATCTCGCGCACGCCCTCGAGCGACGCCGGCATCGGTTTGCTGCCGTTCTCCATGTGCCGGACGATGTTCTCGATGACCACGATGGCGTCATCGACGACGAAACCGATGCACAGCACCAGCGCCATCAGCGACATCGTGTTTAGCGTATAGCCGAGTGTCCACATCACGACGAAGGCGCCGGCCAGGGACAACGGCACGCTCAGCGTTGCGATCAGCGTCGGACCGAGACGGCGCAGGAACACCATCATGACCAGGAAGACCATGACGATGCTGATCAGCAGCGCGACCTTGACCTCGTGCAGCGCGGACTGCGTGGTCTGGGTCAGGTCGAAGATGGGGGTGACCTTCGCGTCCGCCGGCAGCAGCGAACGGAAGCGCGGCAGCGCGGCACGGATCGCGTCGGCGGTGGCGATGGAATTCGCCTCCGGACGCTTGCTCATCTGCATGGTGACCGAGCGCTCGCCCTGGAACCATGCGGCCTGGTACTGGTCCTGCTGGCCGTTTGTAGACGCGGGCGATGGTCCGAGAGGCGCACCGGCACGTTGTTGCGCATCGCGATGAGGATGTCGCCGAAATCCTTCGCGTCGCGAATGCTGTCGTTCGCGACGACCGTCATCTGTGCCTTGCCGTCGGACAGCAGGCCCTGCGGCGAGGTCACGTTGGCGGCGTGCAGCGCATTGGACACATCGTTGGCGGTGAGTCCCTTGGACGACAACGCGCGGGTATCCAGCTCAACGCGCACGGCGTGCGGGGTCCGCCGAAGACCTGTACGCGCGACACGCCATCGATCTGCGCCACGGCGGGCCGGATCAGGGTGTCGACGACGTCGTAGAGCTTGTCCGGCGGCAGCGACTTCGAGGTGAACGACACCAGCAGAACGGGAATCTGGCCGGTGTCGAACTTAAAGTACTGTGGGGGGCTGGGCATGCCGGCCGGCAGGTCGGCGGCGGACGCGTTGATCGCGGCCTGCACGTCACGCGCGGCGGCATCGGTGGAGCGGTCCATGCTGAAACGGAGGCGGACGAAGCCGCTGCCTTCCGAGCTGTTGGAATACATCTGGTCCACACCCGGGATCTGGCCGAGGTGGCGCTCCAGGGGGGCGATGATGGTCGAGGCCATCGTCTGCGCGTTCGCACCGGGCATCTGCGTCTGGATGAAGACGGCGGGCACTTCGATGGACGGCAGGGCCGCCACGCCGAGCAGCATGTAGGCGATGGAGCCGCACAGCACGAGCCCCGCCGCAAGCAGCGAGGTTCCGATCGGCCGGCGAATGAAAGGTGCAAAAACGTTCACGACACTTCCTGTGATCGCGGGAAGCATACCCGCGCCCGGGGACTTTATGACGTCCGCGCCGGTCCGTGGCGTGTGCCTTTAGTGGGGGCCCTGCCGGAAGACAGGGGTGCGGCGTTTGCCCGAGCCCGGTGCCAGGGGTAGGAGCGCGCCTGCGCGCGATGCCGTGAAACATCGCGCGCAGGCGCGCTCCTACACGGTGCTCCCTCAGCGTACGGCGAGAACCGCAGCGTCAGGTAATACGTCCGTCCCAGCTGGTTGTAATACGCCGCCGTCTCGTACCGCTTGTCCGCCACGTTCGCGACCCGGCCCTGCACGCTCCAGGCATCGTCCATGTGCCAGGTGGCACGCAGATCCGCGGTCGTGTAGCCGCCCAGACGCGTCGTGTTGGCCGCGTCGTCGTAGCTGTAACCCGAGGCGTAGACCGAGCCGCCCAGCGTCAACGCGCCCAGGTCCTTGTCCAGATCCACGCGACCGGTGCGACGCGGACGGCGGGCCAGCAGGTTGTCCTTCTCGAACCCGCTGTCCCGGTCCAGCGGCTGCTGCAGCGTCAGGTAGCCGCGCACGTGCCAGCCATCGACGTCCGCGCCCACCTGGCCTTCGAGGCCGCGCAGGCGGGCCTTGCTGACGTTGACCGGCAGGAAGTTCGCGTCGTAGCCGATCAGGTCGTCGACCTGGCTCTGGTAGGCGTTGACGGCCCAGTTCCAGATGCCCGGACGACCCGACAGGCCGATCTCGGCGGTGCGCGACTTCTCCGGCTTGAGGTTCACCGTGGGCACGCCGTACGGGTAGTACTCGTCGTTGAAGGTCGGCGCGTGGAAGGCGGTGCCATAAGAGGCCGTGACCTTCATGCCGTTGTCGAAACGGAAGCCATAGGCGGCCGAGCCGGTCGTGTGGTTGCCGAACTGGGTGTTGTGGTCGTGGCGGGCCGACAGCTGGATCTCATGCGGGCCGAACACGCCCTGGTAGAGCGCGAACACGCCCGTGTTGTTGCGGGTGTCCTTGAGATAATCCGTGTCGCTGCTCAGCTTTTCCTGCTGGTAGTCGACGCCGGCGCTCAGCGTCTGGCCCGGGGCCAGCGTGAAGTCGTTCTGCCAGGAACCCTGATTGCGCTTAGAGTACAGATATCCCACGCGCAGCTTGTCGGCACCGGTGACGTAGTTGAAGTCCGCGTCGTAATAGCCCTTGTTGGCGCCGTTGAGGTAGTTGTCGGCGCGGTCCTGGTTCTGGCCCAGGCTGACCGACATGCGCCACGCGGACAGCACGTCGAAGGCCAGCTTCGCGCCGGCGACCTGCTGCGAGCGTCGGGTCAGGTTCTGATAGTCGCCGTCGTATTCGATATCGCCCTTGCTGCGCAGCCAGCTGCCGGTGAGCTCGGTGCCGTCGTCCCAGCGGTAACCGCCCGACAGCGCGCCGTTGTACGTGCGATAGGCGTCATGGTCCGGCTCGTCGGTGAAGCAGCCCTTGAACGCCGTGCCCGCGCCGATGCGGCAGGCGTTGATGCCCGAGGTGTACTGGCCTCCGAGGCTGGCGTTGTACCAGCCGTGGGTCGTGCCGCCCGACACGCCGACCTGACCGGCGGTGTAGCCGTGGCTGCCGCCGGTGACCGAGAGGCTCGGGGTCGGCGCTTCGCCGGCCTGGCCGTGGCGGGTGAAGATCTGGATGACGCCGCCGATCGCGTCGGAGCCGTAAAGGCTCGAGCGCGGACCGCGGACGACCTCGATATGGTCGATCTGCTCGACCGGCAGCTGCTCGTAAGCCGGCAGACCCGCGCCCACGGTACCCACGCGGACACCGTCCACGAGGACCAGCGTGTGCGAGGAGTTGCTGCCACGCATGAACAGCGAGGTCTGCTGGCCGATACCGCCGGTGTTGGCCATGACCACACCGGGCAGCCCGGCGAGCAGGTCCTGGACGTTACGCGGCTGCAGACGCTCGATGTCTTCGTGGGTGATCACGGTCACCGGAGCGAGTACCTCGTCCAGCGGCGTGGCCGTGCGGGTCGCGGTGACGATCACGGGATCGAGGGCGTCCGGTGCGTCGGCCGCGTGGGCAGCGGCGATCGACGACAGCAGGGCTGCCGCTAGCAGGGTCTTCTTCATGGAACGGTCTTCCTCCGCCGCATAGCGCGGCAATGCGTAGCTCAAAGGGCGCGCGAGGAGGACATACGGCGAACGGCACACCGGCGGAACCCGGATGACTGTCCGGATTCGCCCTCCGCGAATCGCCCGAAACGGGACGACGCCCCGGGATGGCTCACGGGCGCGTCGTCGGGCCGGTCTCCGGACTCACGCCGTCCCCGAGGGGGTGTCGGACCGGCGCCTTCCCGCTGTCGCAGTGGCTGAAGCCGTGTCCGAGGGGCCGTGACGACCCCGGGCGCTTACCGTTGCGGGGGCAGTGCCGGCCTTGCCGCAGAGGCGGCGCACCGGCTTCCCGTTTCATCCCCGTGGCGCGACGCCCCGGGGACACCCGAACCCCGCGACTTTAACCGGAGGGTGGGGCGCTGTCACGACCGCCCGATCAGCCCGCGGCGTAAACGCGCTCGCCGCCGATCCAGGTTTCGATCACCGTATGGGTCTCGTCCATCACGACGAAGTCGGCGCGGTAACCGGCGGCGATATGACCGTGGGTGGCGCCGAGGCCGAGGAACGCGGCCGGATACGTCGACGCCATGCGCGCGGCCTCATCGTAGGCTACGCCGACCATGTCGACCGTGTTGCGCACCGCCGTGGCCATGTCCAGCGCGGAGCCGGCCAGCGTGCCGTCCGCCGTCTGGCAGACGCCGTCGCGCACGGTGATGGTTTCGCCCTTGAGCACGAAGTTCGGATTGTCCGAGCCCACAGGCGGCATCGCGTCGGTGACCAGCATCATCTTCCGTGGCGCCTTCGCCGCGATGGCGACACGCAGCGAGGTCGGGTGCACGTGGTGGCCGTCGACGATCAGACCGCACCAGCTGGCCTGGTCTTCGAGCGCGGCACCGACGACGCCAGGCTCGCGGCTGGTGAAGGGTGTCATCGCGTTGAACAGATGTGTGAAGCCGCGCACGCCCGTCGCCAGTGCATGGCGCGTGGTCTCGTAGTCGGCAGCCGTGTGGCCCGCGGCTACGATGACGCCGTTGGCGACCAGCTGCTGGAGTACTTCCGCGGAAGCGCGCTCGGGGCCAGCGTCAGCAGGGTCACGCCGCCGTGGCGCCGCGCGACCATCGCGACATCGTCGGCATCGGCGATGCGAAACTTGGCCGGGTCGTGCACGCCCTTGCGTTCAGGGGCGATGAAGGGACCTTCCAGATGGATGCCGAGCACGCCCGGCACGCCCTGGGCGACGGCGTCGTTCACGGCATCGATGGCCTTCGCCATGACCTCCGCGTCGTCACTGATCAGCGTGGGCAGGAAACCCGTGGTGCCGAATCTCGCGTGTGCCTCGCCGATCGTGCGGATCGCGTCGACCGTCGGTGCATCGTTGAACAACACGCCGCCCCCGCCGTTGACCTGGCAGTCGATGAAGCCGGGCAGCAAGGTGCGACCACCGAGGTCATGGCGCTCCGCCGCGCGCACGCGCGGGTCGGATGGCAGCGCCAGTCCGGTGATCTTTCCATCGTCGACCAGCACGGCAAAGCCGCTCTGGAATCCATTGTCGGTGAGCACACGGCCGTTGACGAGGGCGAGGGTCATGGCGATTCCTTGAGGGTGGCGGTCAGACGGTCTCGGTGACTTTATTCAGGTGCGGCGGCACGTCGGGATTGAAGCCGCGCTTCAGCGCGAGCGCCGCCGTGGCGCGGTAGAAGCTCTGCACCGTGATCAGCGGCGCGGCGATCGGTGCGGTGGCGACCAGCGGCAGCACACCCTCACCCGTCGCACCCGGCGCGGCGATCCAGACATTGGCGCCACGCTTGCGGAACTCGGCGGCGACATCGAGCACGCCCGGGAGCGTGTCGTCGTTCTGCGCGAAGAACAGCACCGGGAAGTCCGGGCCGACCAGCGCCATCGGGCCGTGTTTCACTTCGGCCGCGCTGAAGGCTTCGGCATGCAGGCCGCAGGTTTCCTTGAACTTGAGCGCCGCTTCCAGCGCACCGGCGAAGCCGAAGCCACGACCGACCACGAACAGGTTGTGCGCATCGACGAGGCCTTCCGTCAGCGACGACCAGTCGGCATCCCAGCCCTGGCGCAGCTGCGCGGGCAACGCGGCCAGGGCGTCGGCGATCTCGGCCTTGCCACTCCACCGGGCGGCGATATGCAGAATCGCGAACAGCGCGCCGAGATAGCTCTTGGTCGCGGCGACGCTGGTTTCCGGGCCCGCGTGCAGCGGGACGACCACGTCCGCGACGTCCGCCAGCGGCGAGTCGGTCACGTTGACCAGCGCCACGACGTACGCACCGGCCTTCTTCGCGGCCTCGGCATTGCGGACCAGATCCGGGCTCTTGCCCGACTGGGATACGGCGACGTAAAGCGCGCCATCGAGGCGCTGCGCGGCGTGGTAAATCGAGGTGACCGACGGCGAGGCCGAGGCGGTGACGACGCCCAGCTGCGTCTCGAACACGTACTTCGCGTACATCGCCGCGTGATCCGAACTGCCACGGGCGCAGGTGATCACCATGCGCGGCGGGTTCGCGCGCAGGCGCTCGGCAAGGGCGCCGATCACGGCTTCGTTAAGGGCAAGCTGCCGCTCGACGACCTCGGCGGTCTCGTGCGCTTCGCGGTACATCAGGGTGTCTTGCGGCTGGATCGTCATGAAGAAGGGTCCGTCAGTCGCTCTGCAGTTCGGCGACGAAGTCGTAGATGTCCCCGCGATACCAGGAACACGTGAACTCGACGATGCGGCCGTCGTCGAGGAAGCTGCGCCGCTCGATATTCAGCCCGGCACTGCCGGCGCCGAGCCGGAGCAGCCGGGTCTGGGCAGGGCCCAGCACCACCGCGCGCAGGCGTTGCAACGCACGTCGCGGGCGGTTGCCCAGCGTGTCGAGCGCTTCGTACAGGGAGTCCTCGACCAGGCTGGGGTCGGGCAGCAGGTTGAGTGGCACCGCGCTGCGCTCGATCGCCAGCGGCTCGTCGCCCGCGTAGCGCAGGCGGTGCAGGCGGACCACCTGGGTGCCGGGCGAGAGATTCATCGCCATGGCTTCTTCCGGGGTGACCTCGCCGATGGCCCGCTCGAAGAACTCCGAGCGCGGATTGAGCCCGCGCGCGCGAAGATCCTCGGTGAAGCTGGTCATACGCGACAGCGGCTTGACGATGCGCTCGGACACGAAGGTGCCCGCGCCATGACGCTGGGTGAGCAGACCATCCTCGACCAGGCCGCCGATGGCCTTGCGCACGGTAACCCGGGACAGCGTGAGGGCCCTGGCCAGGTCCCGCTCACTGGGCAGTGCATGGCCGACCTGCACCTCGCCGTTTTCGATCACGTTGCGGATGGCGCGACGCAGGCGCATGTACGCCAGCGGCTGCCGCGCGGCCGGGTCGTACTGCAGGCGTTGGTATTCGGCGACGAGAGCGCTTTCCATGGTCGAGAAGATACCAATCAACGACCACTGCGGCAAGACCGTCCAAGCCCGCGAATACCAGTGAGCGATTCAAACGGGCGTTTGCACGATGCAAAGTCGGCCCGTAAACGTTTTTGCGGCGTCATCGCCTCATATCGCGACGGAAAACGCCGCCTTGAGTGGTACGGGGCTGGTATGACCTGGTATGTCACTGGTACGATCCGTCGGCATACCCATCGATCCCAGCAGGCCACTGTCGTGAGCGCTCATCTCCTCCCGATCGAACCTTTCGATCTGGTCATTTTCGGCGGCACCGGCGACCTCGCCGTCCGCAAGCTTCTTCCCGCGCTGTTCCATCGCTTCGTGGACGGCCAGATCCAGCCCAGCAGCCGCCTCATCGGCGTGGCCCGCGAGGCCCTCGACGATGCGGGCTACCGCGACCTGGTCCGCTCCTCGGTCGAGAAAGGCGTGTCCCACGTGGCTCCGGCCCAGCTGGACGCGTTCATCCAGATGGTTTCCTACCGCTCGCTCGACGCGCGCAAGGAAGAAGGCTGGGATGAATTCGCCGCGCTGATGCAGCAGCAGGCCCAGCACATCCGCGTGTTCTACCTGTCGACCGCGCCGGACATCTTCACCGACATCTGCCAGCGCCTCGGGTCGCTCGGTCTCAACGGCGAGCGCTCGCGCGTGGTGCTGGAGAAGCCGATCGGTCGCGATCTGGAAAGCGCCAACGCCATCAACGACGCGGTGGCCCGGGTCTTCAACGAGTCGCAGACCTACCGGATCGATCATTACCTCGGTAAGGAAACAGTGCAGAACCTGCTGGCGCTCCGCTTCGGCAACGCCCTGTTCGAGCCGCTGTGGAACGCCCAGCATATCGACCACGTGCAGATCACCGTCGCCGAGACGGTCGGCGTCGGTCATCGCGCGGGCTACTACGATCGTGCCGGCGCGCTGCGCGACATGGTCCAGAACCACATCCTGCAGCTGGTCTGCATGCTCGCCATGGAGCCGCCTTCGTCGCTGGCGCCCGATGCCGTGCGTGACGAAAAACTCAAAGTGCTGCGTTCGCTGCGCCCGATCAACGCCAGCAACGCCGGCAACCTCACCGTGCGCGGGCAGTACCGCGCTGGTGCGGCCGAAGGTCAGGGCGTCCCGGGCTATCTCGACGAACTCGGCAGCGACCAGTCCAGGACCGAAACCTTCGTCGCCCTCAAGGCGGAGATCGGTAACTGGCGCTGGGCGGGCGTGCCGTTCTACCTGCGCACCGGCAAGCGCCTCCCTAACCGGGTCTCGGAGATCGTGGTGACGTTCCGCGCGTTGCCGCATTCCATCTTCGATCCCACCAACGGTCCGCTGCTGCCCAACCGCCTGACGCTGCGCCTGCAGCCGGACGAGGGCGTCAAGCTGTGGCTGACCATCAAGCATCCGGGTCCGGGTGGCCTGCGCCTGCGCCACGTGCCGCTCGACATGAGTTTCGCGGCGGCGTTCGGCGTGCAGCAGCCCGATGCCTACGAGCGGCTGATCCTCGACGTCGTGCGTGGTAACCCGACCCTGTTCATGCGCCGCGACGAAGTCGAGGCCGCATGGAACTGGGCCGGTCCCATCCTCGAAGCCTGGGAGGGCAGCGGCGATACGCCGAAGCCGTACACCGCGGGTACCTGGGGTCCGAGCGCCGCCGTGGCGCTCATTGAACGCGATGGCCGTACCTGGGCCGAGGACGCAGCATGAACGCCAAGATCCATCAGCACGATTTCGCCGATAAGCTCACTCTCGCCGATGCGCTGGCGCGCGACATCGCCGGCAAGCTCGACGCCGCGATCAAGGCGCGCGGCAAGGCCAGCATCGCCGTTTCCGGCGGCGGCACGCCCAAGGTCATGTTCGCCGTGCTCGCCGAGCAGGAGATCGACTGGTCGAAGGTCACCATCACGCTGGTCGACGAGCGCTGGGTCGACGAAGACAACGAGCGTTCCAATGCGCGCATGGTCAGGAACACCCTGATCGCGCACGAAGCGCATGTCGCCGCCTTCCTGCCGCTGTTCGACAAGGCGCATGCCGACGATGTCGATGCCGCGCTCGAGGGCGTGGGCGAGAAGGTCGACGCGCTCGGCAAGCCGTTCGATGTCGTCGTGCTCGGCATGGGTCCGGACGGCCACACCGCGTCGTTCTTCCCCGGCGGCGATCACCTCGCCGAAGCGCTCGACCTCAACGGTACGCGGAGCGTGCTGTCGATGCGTGCCGGCGGTGCGGGTGAGCCGCGCATCACGCTCAGCCTGCCGCGCGTGCTCGATACGCGCACGCTCTACCTGCACATCGAAGGTGCGGACAAGAAAGACGTGCTCGCCAGGGCCCAGGCCGGCGAAGATTTCCCGATCGCCGCCGTGCTCAAACAGGACCGCGTGCCCGTGGACGTCTACTGGGCCGCCTGATCCATCGTTCAACCGCCGCGCGTCAGGCGCGCGGCACCGACCGCCCGGTCAAAGCCTCAGGAACACGCCATGACCCTTCATCCCATCGTTGCCGAGGTGACGCAGCGTATCGTCGAGCGCAGTCGCACCTCGCGCGCCGCGTACCTCGCCAGGATCGACGCCGCCCGCGGGACGGGCGCCAAACGCCATCACCTGTCGTGCGGCAATCTCGCGCACGGTTTCGCCGCGTGCGGTGAGAACGACAAGGACGCGCTGCGCAACGGCCACGCGTCCAATATCGCCATCGTCACCTCGTACAACGACATGCTCTCGGCGCATCAGCCGTACGAGCGCTATCCGGAACTGATCCGTCGGATCGCACGAGACTTCGGCGCCACCGCGCAGGTCGCCGGTGGCGTGCCGGCCATGTGCGACGGCGTCACCCAGGGTCGTCCGGGCATGGAGCTGTCGCTGTTCTCGCGCGACCTCATCGCCATGGCGACCGCCGTATCGCTGTCGCACGACATGTACGAAGGCGCGCTGTATCTCGGCATCTGCGACAAGATCGTGCCGGGCATGCTGATCGGCGCGCTGAGCTTCGGCCATCTCGCCAGCGCGTTCGTGCCGTCGGGTCCGATGCCGTCCGGTATTCCGAACGAAGAGAAATCGAAGGTCCGTCAGGCCTTCGCCGCCGGTAAGGCGACACGCGCGGAACTGCTCGACGCGGAAGCGCGTTCCTATCATGGGTCGGGTACCTGCACGTTCTACGGCACCGCGAACTCCAACCAGATGCTGATGGAGATCATGGGCCTGCACCTGCCGGGCGCGAGCTTCGAGGCGCCGGATACGCCGCTGCGTGACGCCCTCACGCGTGCCACGGTGGAGCGCGTGCTGGCGATCGACGCGCTGGGCGATGAATACCTGCCGATCGGCCGTATCGTCGACGAGCGCTCCATCGTGAACGGCGTGATCGGACTGCATGCGACGGGCGGCTCGACCAACCACCTGCTGCATCTCGTCGCCATCGCACGCGCGGCCGGCGTGGAACTGCGCTGGGACGACTTCGATGCGCTGTCCGCGGTCGTGCCGTTGCTCGCACGCGTCTATCCGAACGGCTACGCCGACGTGAACCACTTCCACGAAGCCGGCGGCATGGGTTTCCTGATGGATCAGCTGCTCGATGCCGGCCTGCTGCACGGCGACGTGGACACCATCATGGGCCACGGCCTCGAGGCCTATCGCACCACGCCCGTTCTCGAAGGCGACGCATTGGTCTGGAAACCGGTTTCGAAGGAAAGCGGCAACCGCGGCGTACTGCGCACTATCGCGGAGCCGTTCCGTCACGACGGTGGCTTACGCATGCTCAAGGGCAACGTCGGTCGTGGCGTGATCAAGATCTCGTCCGTGCCGGAAGATCGCATGATCGTCGAAGCACCGGCGATCGTCTTCGACGAGCAGGACGACGTCAAAGCCGCTTTCGATCGCGGTGAGCTCAATCGCGATTTCATCGCCGTGGTGCGCTTTCAGGGGCCGCGCGCGCGTGGCATGCCGGAGTTGCACAAGCTCACGCCGACGCTGAGCCTGCTGCAGGATCGCGGGCATCGCGTCGCCCTGCTCACCGACGGTCGCATGTCCGGGGCGTCGGGGCGCGTGCCTGCCGCGATCCACGTGACCCCCGAGGCGGAAGCCGGCGGTCCCATCGCCCGCGTGCGCACGGGCGACATGGTTCGTCTCGATGCCGTGGCAGGTACCATTGAAGTTCTGGTCGACGCGGACGAGTGGAACAGCCGCATCCCCGACAACATCGATCTGGCCATGCACCACACCGGCATGGGCCGCGAGCTCTTCGCCATGTTCCGTCAGTCCGCCGTCACGGCCGACCTCGGTGCCGGCGTTTTCTGATCCTTTGGAGCAGTTCCTGATGAGTAACGAAGCGAAGCAACAGAGTGTCGAGTCCACGCTGCGCCTGGCGCCGGTGGTGCCGGTCGTCATCATCGAGGACGCCTCGAAGGCGGTCGGCATGGCGCGCGCGCTGGTCGCCGGTGGCATCCCCGCCATCGAAGTCACCCTGCGTACGCCCGCCGCACTCGACGCCGTCCGCGCGATCGCCGCGGAAGTCGAAGGGGCCTTCGTCGGTGTGGGAACGGTGCTGACCGCTCGCGACCTCGAGAACGCTTACAAGGCCGGCGCGAAGTTCGCCGTGTCGCCGGGCAGCGCGCCGCGTCTGCTCGATGCCGCCGACGATCACGAGCTGCCGCTGCTTCCCGGCGCGGCGACGTCCAGCGAGGCCATGGAACTGCTGGAGCGTGGTTATCGCTTCCAGAAGTTCTTCCCGGCCGTTCCGGCCGGCGGCCCGAAGCTCATCGGTGCCTGGGCCAGCCCGCTGCCGCAGATCCGCTTCTGCCCCACCGGCGGCGTCAGCCTCGCCAACGCACCCGAGTTCCTCGCGCTGCCCAACGTCGTCTGCGTCGGCGGTTCGTGGCTGACCCCCGCCAACCTCCTGGCCACCTCCGACTGGGCCGCCATCGAAGCCCTGGCGCGCGAAGCGGCGCAACTGCGCGCCTGACGCAACTGCGCGCCCGACGCAGCTGCGCGCCCGACGCAGCTGCGCGCCCGACACAGGAGCGCGCCCCGCGCCTGACTCGCCCCACGCCGTACGTACGTAGGAGCGCGCCCCGCGCGCGAACCCTCACCCGCCTTATCGCGAATGAGGCTTTGCACCGCAACGAGCCAGCTGTCCGATCCCACAAAGCGGCGGCCGGCTCGTAGCCCGCCCCATCCACATGCGATCCTTCGCACCCCCAGCCTCACCGGCGCTCCCAGCCATGCTCTACATCCTCCTCGCCATCGCCTTCAGCGTGGCCGTGTCCGTGCTGCTCAAACTCGCGCGCCGCGCGAACGTCGACATCGTCCAGGCCGTCGCCACGAACTACATCGTGGCCGCCGCCATGGCGTACGGGCTGCTCGGCGCTACGCCGCAGGCCGCCGTCGCGGCGAAGGAGACCTACGTCCCCCTCCTCCTGCTCGGCGTCTTTCTCCCCGCCATCTTCGTGATGCTGGCGCGATCCGTCCGCAGTGCGGGCATCGTTCGCACCGACGTCGCCCAGCGCCTGTCGCTGTTCTTCTCGCTGATCGCCGCGTTCGCCTTCCTCGGCGACGTCATCACCGAGCGTAAGGGCCTGGGCATCGCCCTCGCCTTCGTCGCCGTCCTGTGCGTGCTCTGGCGCCGGGATCGCGGGCAGACCGATCGGGCCGGCTGGACCGCACCGCTTGCCGTCTTCGTCGGCTTCGGTGTGATCGACATCTGCTTCAAGATGCTCGCCAAGGCCGGTGCACCCTTCCCCAGCGCGATGCTCGCCTCGTTTCTGATCGCCATGGTGCTCTGCTGGATCGTCGTGATCGGACGGGCGATCGCGCGTAAGTCGCCCCTCTCGCCGCGCAGCATCGGCTTCGGCGTGCTGCTGGGTGCCGCCAACTTCGCCAACATTCTTTTCTATATCCGCGGACATATCGCGCTGCCCAACGATCCGTCGCTGGTGTTCGCGTCGATGAACGTGGGGGTGATGGTGCTCGGCGCGCTGGTCGGCGCGATCGCCTTCCGCGAAAAACTGACCTGGCTGAACTGGACGGGCCTGGCCATCGCCATCGCGGCGATCGGGATCATGACCGGGGCCTGATCCCGATCGCCAACAGCGTGAGCTCCCACCCGTCCGTCGCGACCGGGTAGGAGCCAGCCCTGCTGGCGACGCTCATCAGCGAGCAATGGGCTCCGCATGACCCCCGGACACCGCCGCCACCGGCAACGTCTCATCCACCGTCAACGGCGCATCCCCCGCGAGTAGTTCCTTCGCTGCCGCATGGTCCGCCACCGCCGGCGGCGACCCACGCAACGGCAGCCCCGCCGTCTCGCGTACGAAGAGCATCGTGACGATGCCAATCACCGCCGCGCCCATCAGGTAATACGCCGGCAGCATCGGATCGCCCGTGCGCTCGACGAGCCATGCGGTCACCAGCGGCGTCGTGCCACCGAACAGCGACACCGAAACGTTGAACGCAATGGACAGCGCGCTGTAACGCACCGGCGTATAGAACAGCGCAGGCAACGTGGCGGGCATCGTGCTGGTGAAGCAGACGAGCGCGATGCCGAGTCCCATGAGGCCCGCGAAGATCAGCCAGTCGTTGCCCGTGCCCACCAGCCACATGCAAGGGATGGCGAGCACGAACATCGCGGTACACGCACCGATGATCATCGGACGACGGCCAAGCCGGTCGCTGAAGAACCCGCCCACCACATTGAGCGGCATCATCACCAGCATCACGATGAGAATCAGCAACAGGCCCTTGGCCTCGCTGTATCCCATCGTCACCGTGAGATAGCTCGGCATGTAGGTCAGCAACATGTAGTCGGTGACGTTGAAGACCAGCACGAGGCCGATGCATTTCAGCAGCTGCGGGCCGTGCACGGAGACGAGCTCCTTCAACGATACGCGCGGCATGTCGCCCGCCGCCTCCATCGCATCGGCATGCGCCTTGAACGCGGGGGTCTCTTCGAGCTTCATGCGCATGTAAAGCCCGAGCAGGCCCAGCGGACCCGCCACCAGGAACGGCACGCGCCAACCCCAGTCGAGCATCTGCCCGGTGGTGAGCAGCGTCGTCAGCGCGGTCACCACACCGGCACCGGCGATATAGCCACCCAATGTCCCGAACTCGAGCCAGCTGCCCATCTGTCCGCGTCGCGCATCGGTCGAGTATTCGGCGATGAAGGTCGCCGCACCGCCATACTCACCACCGGTCGAGAATCCCTGCAGCAGTCGTGCAAGCAACAGCAGCGCCGGTGCCCACAAACCAATCGTGGCGTAGCTGGGAATCAGGCCGATGGCGAACGTGCCCGCCGCCATCATGATCATCGTCGCCGCCAGCACCTTCTGGCGCCCGAAGCGATCGCCGAGTGGCCCGAAGACGAGTCCACCGATCGGCCGCACGAGAAAAGCGACGGTAAACGTCGCGAAGGTCGCGATCACCTGTGCGGTCGGGCTGCTCCCTGGAAAGAAGACATGGCCGAGCGTCACGGCAAGGTAGCCATAGACACCGAAATCGAACCACTCCATCGCGTTGCCGAGTGCGGCGGCACCCACGGCACGCCTGAGCATGGACTCGTCGACGATGGTCAGATCATCGGGCTTGAGATGTTTACGGCGGCGGGTAAACCAGCCGAAATGGGCTTCGTGCCCGTGTCGATCCTGCATGGAGATAAATCCTGTCACGCGAGCGGGCACACGCATACGCAGCCGGTGCATACCGCCCATCGAAAGGGAAGCGCCAGGCCAGACGGCGGCGCGCGAACGGTCCGCTAAAGGGACTCGGTGGTTGCCGGCAAGATGCATCGAAGCACGACGCGGCGCGGACAACGCCGGAATTATAGGAAAAAAGGTGTTAAATAGCTGTAGATGGGGGGTGGTGGCGGGGGAGCCGTTGGCTGCTGTTCCTGTCGCTAGGTCCTCCTACGGCCTTCGCCTTCGTGCGGAAGCGCTCCAGGAACAGCAGCCAACGACTCCCCTCCATACTTGGCATCGCATTTCGGCGCGAGCAAAGCGCGGTTCTGAGTCGGGGCGCCGCTTTGCGCTTGCCGCCCATAAACCGCACGGCATGGAGGGTGCCGTCGGGTGTCGTTCTCGGAGCGCTTCCGCACGTAGGCGAAGGCCGAAGGAGGACCTAGCGACGAGAATGGCACCCGACGGCGCCTTGCCCTCAGCGCAAATGCCGCCGCGAAGGCGAAGCCGAGCCCGAGCCCGAGCCCGAGCCCGAACCCGAACCGCCTCAGAGCCGCCGCGGCGCCGTCGATCCACGCACGACCAGATCCGGACTGAAGCCCTCGTTGGCCAGCACATGCGCCGGATCGTCGTGTTCGAGCTCCGCGATCAACCGCTGCGCCGCATGCCGGCCGATTTCCTCGGTGTTCTGCCGCGCGGTGGTCAGCGCCGGCCACGACTGCTTCGAAAACGGACTGTCCTCAAAACCGGCGATCGACAGCTCCCACGGCACATCGACACCGCCCGAACGCGCGGCAGCAAGGACACCGGCTGCGATCTCGTCGTTGGATCCGAAGATCGCGGTAGGCGGCTCCTTCAACGCAAGCAGCTTGCGCGCGCCACGGAAGCCGTCGTCGAACGAATAGTCACCCTCGACCACCAGCTTCTTGTCGACCGGCAGCCCATATTCGCGCAGCGCATCCTCATAACCCTGATACCGCTCCGGGCTCGACCGATGTTCCTTGCCACCCCAGAGGAACCCGATCCGGTGATGGCCGAGCTGGATCAAATGCTCGGTGATGGCGTACGCGGCATCGCGATCGTCGACAAACACGCACGGCCAGCCGTCCTGGGGATCCTGCCGCGCGGAAATGATCCGCACAAACGGGACCTTCTGCTCGGTCAGCGCGGCGAGCAGCTTCGGCTGCTCGGACATCGGCGGGCAAAGAACGAGGCCGGCCAGCCGGTTGCGCCGGACCAGATCGCACAGCTGCTCGGCCAGCTTGGGCAGCGACGAATCGCAGGGATGGATCTGCAGGCCGAAGCCGCGCTCGCGGCAGACCGAGAGCACGCCGTTCTGCATGGCGATGACGTAGTGCGCATTGGGATTGTCATACACCAGACCCAGCGCATACGTGCGCTGGCTGCGCAGGCTGCGGGCGGCCTGGTCGGGCTGGTAATCCAGCGCATCGATAGCGCGCTGCACCTTTTCCCGGGTGCGGGCGTGGACGGACGGCTCGTGGTTGATGACACGGGAGACGGTCTTCAGTGACACGCCGGCCCGTTCGGCCACGTCCTTGATGGTAGGGCTTCGCAATCTACGACCCTCGATAGCAGGACGGCCATCCTACTGGATGGCCGCCGCGGAGCGAAGATACCGGCTTATCTGCCGCCGTGCTGGCCGACCCGGTGGCCGGCCGCGCCGTAGTAGAGGATGTACAGGTAGCAGGGGACCATGACGCAGAGGAACACGGCCTGGAAGTCATAGATCTGCTTGAGGTGCGCGAAAATCTGCGGAATGAGCGCACCACCGGCGATGCCCATGATCAGGAAGGCCGAGCCGAATTCGGTCAGGCGGCCGAGCCCCTTGATCGCCAGCGGGAAGATCGCCGGCCACATCATCGCGTTGGCGAAACCCAGCGCGGCGACGAAGGCGACCGAGGTGTAACCGGTGGTCACGTACGTGCCGATCGAGAACAGCACACCGAGAATCGCCGAAATCGCAAGATAGCGCTGCTGCGACACGAATTTCGGAATCAGCAGCAGGCCCGCGACGTAGCCGAGCAGCATCGCGAACAGCGTATACGAGGTGAAGTGCTTGGTGTCCTCGGGCGTCATGCCGAAGCCCTGACCGTACGTGCCGATGGCATCGCCGGCCATCACTTCCACACCCACATACACGAACAGGCAGAGCACGCCCAGCCACAGATGCGGGAAGCTGAAAACGCTGCCCTTGTCGTGACCGATGGCCCGCTCGGAATTGTCGTGCGACGCCTTGATTTCAGGCAGCGACGAACGCACCACCCAGACCGCGAGCACGACCAGCAGTGCCGCCATCACCATGTAGGGCATGTGCACCTTGGCCGCGAACGCGGCCAGCAGCGCGTCTTTTTCACCAGGTGTCGCCGCGGCGGCGATCTGCTTGTCGAACGAGCCGATGTTGCTCATGACCACGGCGCCGAACACGAAGGGTGCGAGCGCGCCGGCGATCTTGTTGCAGATGCCCATGAACGCGATGCGTTGGGCCGCGCTGTCGATCGGACCGAGGATCGAGATATACGGATTGGACGCGGTCTGCAGCAGCGAGAGGCCGGCGCCGATCACGAACAGACCGGTCAGTGCGCCCGGATAGATACGCATCGTGACGAACTGGCCGAACATCACGGCGCCGATGGCCATGACGAACAGGCCAAGGCCCATGCCCTTCTTCATGCCGGTCTTCTTCAGGATGAAGGACGAGGGCAGGGCGAGGAAAAAGTACGAGAGATAGAAGGCCATCGGTACGAGGAAGGCGTTGACGTCGTCCAGGTTGAAGGCCAGCTTGACGAACGTGATCAACGGCCCGTTGAGCCAGGTCACGAAGCCGAAGATGAAGAACAGGACGCCGATGATGATCATCGGTACCAGGCTGGAATGGCGTGTCTCTTCGACAGCACCTGCAGTGGATGACATGGATGTTCCCCTCACGTGGTATGCCCCTAATTTGTCCCTTTATTGACTCGTGTGCGCAACGTTGTCAATCGGAAGAATCGCGCGACGAAAACGACCGGCCCCATTTCTGACTTTCGATGTCGCGGCGCGTCAAACCTCTTGCGCGCCAACCCTATGCCCGCCGCGAGGCCGTGCGACGCAAGGTCGTGGAGCCCGTCGACGTCATGTGAAACCGTTTCCTGCTGCAGTGCGTGATCGATTGCGCAATGTCCTAGCCATTTGTCCTGTTGACAACGTTGTCATTTCAATCACAGACTGAAAACGAATCAGGGGCATCAAGGGGCAGGGCGTGGGCGAATCGGCCAAACAGCGGGATCTTCTGCGTGCGTCGCGGTCCGGGGCGTTCATCGCCGCCGACGTGGGCGGAACGCATGCCCGTATCGGCCTGGTCCGTCGCTCGTCCGGTTCGAATGCCATCGATGTCCTGCGCTACGAGCGCTATGCCTGCGCCGACTGGCCCAGCCTGACCGCCGTGCTCGGCGATTTCATCGGCCGTCTCGACGGCCATGAAGCGATCGAACACTGCGCCGTGGCCAGCGCCGGTTACGTACTGGGCGACGCCATCGTCAACGAGAACCTGCCCTGGCCGGTCTCCATCGGTGACATCCGTGAAACCCTCGGACTGCACGGCCTGGCCGTGGTCAACGATTTCGAAGCGGTGGCCTACGCCTGCCAGTTCCTGCGCAGCCACGAAACCACCGCCATCATCGAGACCAGCGCCGAGCCGGCCGTCGGTCCGATCCTGGTGATGGGTCCGGGTACGGGCCTGGGTTCGGCGGTGCTCCTGCCGGGCTCGCCGCACGCCACCGTGCTGCCGACCGAGGCCGGTCAGATTTCCTTCGCGCCGGGCAACGAGCGCGAGGTCGCCATCCTCGGCGAACTCGCCCGCGGCCGCGATTACGTGTCGTACGAGACCGCCCTCTCGGGCCCGGGCCTCGTCAACCTCTACAAAGCCATTTCGACGCTGCGCGGGACGCCCGCGACCCTGACCGAACCGGCCGCCGTCACCAGCGCCGCACTCAGCGGAGGCGACCCCGCCGCCGTGGAAGCGCTGGATGTGTTCTGCGGCGTGCTCGGCAGTTTCGTCGGCGATCTCGCGATGCTCTACGGCGCACGCGGCGGTGTGTTCCTGGCTGGCGGCATCCTGCCCCAGGTCCGCGATCACCTGCTCGCCAGCAGCTTTGCCAACAGGTTCTTCAACAAGGGCGTCATGCGCGCCTTTCTCCAGCAAGTGCCGGTACGTCTGATGGACCACGGACAGTTGGGAGTGATCGGTGCCGCCGGTCTCTACCTGCACGGTTCGACCGCTCAGTGAAGAGCGGGAAAGGAACGCAGGCTCAGTAAGCCACCGGGTCGCAAGACCCTTCGATAGCAACGAAAGCTTTTCCTCTGAGGGGAGGACACCATGTCGCATCGTAGAAACCTGCTCGCGGCGAGCATCATCGCCGGATTGTGTTGTTTCACGGGTATGGCCGCCGCGCAGGACGCGTCGACAGCACCTGCGAAGACGCAGACCGCCCAGGAAAAAGCTGACGCCGCCAAGGCCGCGCAGCTCGAGGGCGTCACCGTTACCGGCATCCGGGCCAGTCTCGAGAAGTCGCTGGACACCAAGCGCAATGCCGACGCGATCGTCGAGGCCGTAACGGCCGAAGACATAGGCAAGTTCCCCAACACCAACGTCGCCGAAGCGATGACGCAGATCCCGGGCGTCACCATCGACCGTCAGTTCGGCCAGGGCGACCGCGTGTCGATCGACGGCACCGATCCCAGTCTCAACCTGACGTTCCTGAACGGCCAGCCCGTGTCGCAGACGCCGTGGCAGTACGGCGCGCAGCCGAACCGTGGCTTCGATTTCACCATGCTCGCGCCGGAAATCGTCGGTCGCCTGGAAGTCTACAAGTCGCCCGAAGCACGCCTGACCGAAGGCAGCCTTGGCGGTACCGTGCTCCTGCACACACTGCAGCCGCTCGACCTGCCGGCCAACACCGTTCGCGGTTCGTTCGGTCTGAACTACAACGACCAGGGCACGGCGGGCTCGCGCCCGAACGGCTCGGCGCTGTACAGCTGGCATAACGACAGCAAGACCTTCGGCATCATCAGTTCCATCCAGCATTACGAAGAGAAGATCGACCGCCAGGGCTTCGAGATCTTCAGTTACAGCCCGGTATCCAAGTGGGCCGCCAGCCCGGCCGTCGCCGCCGGCATCGCCAACGGCACGCTCGATCCGAATGCCAAGGTGCCCGACGAGATCAACTCGGCGTGGTTCCAGCAGAAGCGCAAGCGCGACACCGCGACGCTCGGTTTCCAGATTCGTCCCACGAACAACTGGGACATCGACATCAACAGCCTGTTCGTCCGCGAGAACTTCGACAACTGGAACCAGTCGCTGTATCCGTTCACGGGCGCCACGCCGGGTAACGTGACCAGCTTCAACCAGGGTCCGAACGGCGTCGTCACGGGCGGCCATGTCTGCGGCAACGACTCGCCGAACTGCCCGGCCATCGCGCAGGACACGTTCGACAGCAACATCCGCAAGTCGGTCGTGCGCACCTCGGCTTTCGACCTGAAGTCCGAGTACCGTGGCGACAGCTGGAAGGTTTCCGGCGCCGCCGGTTACAGCAAGGCCGAAAACAACAGCATTTCTCAGGCGGTGATGGAGCCGGTGTACGCCGGCGGTTACACCTGGGACATCAACAAGGGCTTCAATTTCGACAGCCCCGCCGCCGCCCGCGATCCGGCCAACTGGCACATGGGTGACGTCGACGGCCTCGGCGGCTGGCCGGGCAACTACGGCAACTATTCCGCATCGTCACGCGATACGTACGGTCAGCTCGATTTCTCGAAGTATTTCGATTCCTTCATCAACGAAGTGGCCGTCGGCTACCGCTGGAATCGTCATGAAGAAGGCATGCAGGCGCATGTCTATGGTGGCAACGCACCGACCAACCTCGCCGCGCTCGGCTTCGGCGGTTTCACGCACACGCTGGACGCTCTCGATGGCCTCGACGGTTCCGCGAGCCACGTGATGCCGGACAAGGCAGCACAGTACGCGTGGGTGCGTAACACCAACGGTGGCAACGAAGACCCGGGTACGTACCTCAACGGCACGTATAACCTGGTCGAAAAGACCAATGCCGCTTACGCCCAGGCGAATTTCGCGGGCGGCGGTTTCCACGGCAACTTCGGTATCCGCTACGTCGACACCAAGACCGACGGCTCGGGCTTCAACTACAGCGGCGCCCCGGTGCTCCCGGCACCGGCCGGTTCGTGGCAGACCTCGTCGCGCACGTCGAAAAACTGGCTGCCCAGCCTCAACGTCGCGTACGACCTGACCGATGAAGTCGTGCTGCGTGCCGCAGCCGCCAAGGTGATCGCGCGTCCGCCGTACAACATGCAGGTGAACAACCTGTTCCTCAACGATTCGGTGCTGACCGGCTCGGGTGGCAACCCGGACCTGAAGGACTATAAGTCGAAGAACTACTCGGTCTCCGCCGAATGGTATTTCGCACCGCAGTCCTACCTGGCCGTCACCGGCTTCCTGAAGCAGATCGACAACTACACGGTCGTCGACTCGGCCAACGAGACGCAGTTCAACTCCGGCCTGGTCAACGATCCGACGACGTTCGCACGTCAGGTCGCGCAGGGTCTGTGCACCGCCGACGGCTTCTGCACGTACTCGATCAGCCGTCCGCGCAATACCGGCTCGGGCAAGGTTCGCGGCGGCAGCATCAGCTATCAGCAGGCGTTCTGGGATACCGGCTTCGGCACGACGGCGAGCTATACCTACGCCAAGGGTACGCTCGATTCCGGCGGCGCCCTGCCGTACAACTCGCAGAACGCCTACTCGATCAGCCCGTACTACGAGAACGGTCCCTTCAGTGCCCGCGTCACGTACAACTGGCGCAGCAAGTATCTGGCCGGCGGTTACATCGCCGGTGCGCCGCCGGCCACCACGGCCGACTATGGCGACCTGGGTGCCACGCTCGGCTGGAAACTCAACAAGGCGGTCTCGTTCACGCTCGCAGGCATGAATCTGACCAACGAGAAGTACAAGCAGTACCTGACCGTCACCTCGATGCCGGTCGCCAAGTACACCACCGGCCGCCGCTACATGGCCTCGGTGCACTTCGACCTCTGATACGCGGTACGTCCGGGCGGCCATGGATGGCCGCCAACCCCTCTGAAGCTCCATTCCCCACGGGCCCGATCCTCCTTATCGGGCCCGCTTTTTTTTGCTTCCCACCGTCACGATGGTTCGCCACAATCGTGGCCCGAACGTCAGACCTCCGGAGTCATCGATGCGCCGTACCCTCCTGCTCGCCCTGGCCGTCGGCCTCACCGCTTGTGCCGATCAGCAGCCGAAACGCGAGACGGGTCCCGTCGATAACATGCCGCTTTCCCTCATTCCGCAGCCTGCGCAGCTTCAGCGCACGCCGGGCCGCTTCAGGCTCGACGCCACGGCGACCATCACGGTGACGCCCGGCGATACCGCGGCGAAGCACGTCGCCGCTCAGCTGCAGAGCTGGGTTCGTCAGGCGCGCGGCATCACTCTCGCCATCGTCGAGGGCAAGCCGAAGTCGGGCGGCATCAGCCTGGCCACCAGTGCGGCGATCAAGGGCCGCGAGGCCTATACGCTCGACGTCGACGGCAAGGGCGTTCGCATCGCCGCCAACGATGAAACGGGCCTCTTCTACGGCGCGGTGACCTACTGGCAGCTGCTGACCGATCCGGCGGCCCAGGGCGGTGTGCCCGGCGTGCATATCGTCGATGCCCCCCGCTTCGAATGGCGCGGCCTGATGCTCGACTCCAGCCGACATTTCCAGTCGGTGAGCGAGATCGAGCACCTGCTCGACCAGATGGCCATGCACAAGCTCAACACATTCCACTGGCACCTCACCGACGACCAGGGCTGGCGACTGCAGATCGACAAGTACCCGAAGCTCACCGAAACCGGTGCCTGCCGCAAGGCGATCGGGCCGGACGTCGCCCTCACCGGTGGCGAAGACAAGCCGTACTGCGGCTTCTACACGCAGGACGAGGCGAAGCAGATCGTCGCCTATGCCGCCGAGCGCCACATCACCGTGGTGCCGGAAATCGAAATGCCCGGTCATGCGCAGGCGGCGGTCGCGTCCTATCCGAAGCTCGGCAACGGCAAGAAACTGGCGGTCTCCGGCGACTGGGGCGTCAACACGGCCTTGTTCAATACCGACGACGCCACCTTTGTGGTCATGCAGGACGTGCTCGACGAGGTCATGGCGATCTTCCCGTCGACGTATATCCACGTCGGTGGCGATGAGGCGGCCAAGGACGAGTGGGAACATTCGAAGGCGGTGCAGGCGAAGATGAAGTCGCTGGGCATCACGGATGAAGAGAAGATGCAGGGCTGGTTCGTCGCCCGCATCGGCGACTACCTGGACAAGCACGGTCGCCGCCTGATCGGCTGGGACGAGATCCTCGACGGCAAGGTGCCGGCCACCGCCACCGTCATGTCGTGGCGCGGGACCAGGGGTGCGATCAAGGCGGCGAATGCCGGCCACGATGTGGTCATGGCGCCGTCGCCGACGCTGTACCTCGACCAGCTGCAGTCCACGCTGCCGGACGAGCCGCCGGGCCGCCCGTCCGGCCAGACGCTGAAGACCCTCTACGATTTCGAACCGGTGCCGTCGGATATCGCGCCCGACAAGGCCGACCACGTGCTTGGTGAGCAGGTCACGCTCTTCACCGAGTACCAGCCTAACTGGTACCGCATTCAGCACGCCATCTTCCCGCGTATCGCCGCGGTCGCCGAGCGCACCTGGTCGCCGAAGGCCGACTGGAACAGCTTCATCGCAAGGCTGCCGGCGCAGATGTCGCGCTATCGCGCGGCGGGTATCGTCCCGGCGGACAGCGTCTATGCGGTAGCGATCGCCACGGAGGCCGCCGCGGACGACAAGGCGCGCGTCACGCTCTCGACCCAGAGCGGCTACGGCACGATCCGCTACACCACCGACGGTTCGGCACCGACCGCGCAGTCCACCGCGTACAGCGCGCCCTTCGACGTCGCGTTGCCGACGACGGTGCGTGCGAATGCCTTCGCGGGTGGCTTCGGTCTTGCCGGCCCGCGCGATCGCGCGATCGATGCGAAGTCGCTGCTGCACCGCTCCAGCGATGAGCTCGACACCTGCGGCGACAAGCTCGTGCTGCGCCTCGAGGCCGCCAACGCCGTCGATGGCGTCCGCCCGGTCTACAAGGTGGACATCATGAATACGTGCTGGGTGTGGAAGGGGGTCAGGCTCGATGGTCGCTATGGCGTCGATGTCACGGTCGACCGCCTGCCGTACAACTACGCCCTGTGGAAGGACACGGCGGGCATCGTGTCACGCAAGGCGCGCTCGGCGGCTGGTGAGATCGAAGTACATCAGGACACCTGCGACGGCCCGAAGCTGAGCACCATCCCGCTGGCGCCCGCGAAGGACGGCCGCGCCACCTTGCAGGGCATCCTGCCCAAGCGCGAGGGTACGCATGATCTCTGCTTCGTGGTCACGGGCAAGCCCGGCCCGAAGCTCTGGGTGATCGGCGATATCCAGCTGCGCTGATTAAAACGACAACGCGGTCGGGAAGGTCGCGTGGCGCTGCAACGCGCCGCGCGCTTCCCGCTCGTCATCACCCTCGAGCGGCGTGAGCGTGACGAACTTCCCCGCCACCATCGCCGCCAGCGGAATCCCGTCACGGATGGCGATGCGGTTGCCGATGACCGAAGGCACTTTCACCGAAGCCACGACGTTGCCGACCAGATTCGCCGGGTCCGTCCCCGCGATGCAGACGATCTCGCCGTCGTGCTCGCGATGACGGATCTGCCGCAACGCGGGCAACGCCTCCGGCAAGGCGAACTGCTCGCCGACCAGACCGTCGACGAAGCGCCCGCCGCGAATCTCCCCGCGCGCTTCCAGCCGGTGATATACACGACGCAGTTCGCGCCATGACGGCAGCCACGCGGCCTCGCGCTCGAGAATCTTCCAGCTGACCACACCGTAGCGACGCAGCAGCGTGCGTGCGATGTGCTCCAGGCCATCCGCATCGTTGCGTTGTTCGCTGGGCCGGCGCGCGAGCGACCAGCGGCCCGCGTCTTCGATGCCGCTGAGCATGTGCCGCCGGGTGCGGCGGTGACGGCTCCCGTTACGCTTCGCCGCGGGCAGCAGCAACGCACGTAAGCCGGCGAAGCTGTCCGCCGTGACGCGGCCCGCCGCGACCAGTTCGCCCAGTGCATCCTCCAGTTCGGTACGCAGGAGACGAGTCGTCGTCGCGATCTCGTCGAAGAACAACGCGCCCTCATCGCGTAACGCATCGGCTACCGCCTCCGCACGTGAAGACAGCACGGTCTCGACATCGGGCGGTGGTGCGGCGGCGGACCACACCGACAGCTGGCGACGCGGCAGCAGCACGATGGGTGTCGCGCGCACGGGGCCGCCACTGCCCGTGCTCAGACGGAGACGGCTCCATACGACCCGGCCCGCACGGCAGAGGTCGTCCAGCCAGCCGATACCGTAATCACCGACGCGCGCGGGCAGCAGTTCGGATTCCCACGCGCCAGCGGCCGCCTCGAACCCTTCGAGCTGGCCGATGACGCCCGCCAGCGCGTCCGGACCGGCGACCTGAGTGGCCCGGGTCAGGTGCTGCCAGTCGAGCAGGAAGCGCAGGTAGTCGCGCGGTGCGACCGGTTCGATTTCGCGCCGCAGGCGCCCGATGGTGTACCGATGGATGCGTGCGAGCAGATGACGCTCGCACCACTCGGTGTCCGTCACGCCGGGCGAGAACGGCCCGCGCATGACGTATCCCTCGGTTTCCAGCGAGGTCAGCGCGAGATCCACGTCGCTTATGGAAACCCCGAGCGACGAAGCAAGCACACCCGCCGGGACCGGGCCGAGCCCGCCCAGGCGTCCGCGTACCAGATCGATCAGCGCCGATTCGGGCGTCCACAGCGGCGACTCGAATTCGGCCGGCGCAGAGATAGCGGGCGCCAGTCCGGCGTCCGGGTGGACGGCGCGCCACGCGGGCAGGCGCTCCGCCGCGACCCAAAGTGTCGTGGTGCCGGTCGACAAGGCCGTTGCGCGCGCATCTTTCGCCAGTGCGGCGAGCAGCTTCGCCCAGCTGGGGTTTTGCGACACTTCCGCCGCGGTCACCGCGCCGAGCTGCACCAGCGCCTCATGCATCTCATCGGCACTGCGCGCCTCCGGCCATGCTTCCTCGCGCACCGACGCGATGGCGTCCGCGTCGAGCCGGCCGAGATCGTCGGCGGTCTCGGCATCGTTCCAGCGCCGCGACTGCACGGCCTGCGTACGACGCTCCTCCAGCGGCGCGTCGTCGAGGAAGGCGTAGGGGGCGGCGCTGAGCACCTCGGCAGCCAGAGGCGACGGTGTGGCGAGGTCGCGCGCCACCATCCTGATCGCTCCCGATTCGAGGCCGCGAAGTATCGTCAGCCATCCTTCGCTGTCCATCGCTTCATGCAGGCAGTCTTCCAGCGTCTGCTTCACCAGCGGATGGTCGGGCACTTCCCGCTCGCCGACCAGATTTTCCGCGCAGGCGACCTGATCGGGGAACACCGTGGCCAGCAGATCTTCGCTTTTCATCCGCTGCAATTGCGGTGCGACTTTCCTGCCGCCGGTGAAGCGTGGCAACGCCAGCGCGGTGGTCGCGTTCCAGCGCCAGCGCACACCGAACAGCGGCGCATCGAGCAAGGCCTGGATCAGCACGTGCTCCGCCGAATTCGAGTGCAGGTAACGCGCGACTTCATCGAGCGGGAAGCTGTGGCTGGTCGACAACGAAAGCACGATGGCGTCTTCGGTGGCGGCCGCCTGCAGTTCGAAGTTGAACTTGCGGCAGAAACGTTTGCGCAGGGCGAGGCCCCACGCCCGGTTGATCCGGCTGCCGTAAGGCGTGTGAATGATCAGCTGCGTGCCGCCGGATTCGTCGAAGAAACGCTCCATGACCAGCGTGTCGCGCGTAGGCAACGCACCCAGCGCCGCGCGTGCACGGAACAGGTAGTCCACGATCTGTTCCGCGGCCGCTTTCGACAGGCCGAGGTCGGACATCAGCCAGTCGAGCGCGCCCTCGCGACCGCCTTCGTCGAACTTCGCCGAGATGTCGGTCCGCAGGCGCGACACACCGATGGACAGCTCATCGGTACGTCCCGGCGCCTCGCCCAGCCAGAACGGAATGTTCGGCGGCTGCCCTTGCGCATCCTCGACGCGCAGGCGGCCCATCTCCACGCGGATGATCCGGTAGGAACGGTTGCCCAGCTGGAAGACGTCGCCCGCGAGGCTCTCCACGGCGAAGTCTTCGTTGACGGTGCCGACCACGGTCGCTTGCGGTTCCAGCATGACGTTGTAATCGCCCGTCTCGGGGATCGTACCGCCAGAGGTCACGGCGGTCAGCCGGGCACCACGACGCTCACGCAGGCGTTTGTTGACCGCGTCGCGATGAATGTACGACCCCCGCGGGCCCACGCGCGTGGTGAAGCCTTCGGCCAGCATGCGCACGGTCTCGTCGAAGGTGGCCCGGCTCAGTTCGCGGAAGGGATACGCGCGACGGATGAGATCGTACAAGGCGTCCTCGTCCCATTCCTGGCACGACACTTCGGCGACGATCTGCTGGGCCAGGACGTCGAGTGGCTCGTGCGGCATGATCAGCGCGTCGAGCTCGCCGCGGCGTACGCAATCCAGCAACGCCGTGCACTCGATCAGGTCGTCACGCGACGTGGGGAACAGCCGGGCTTTCGGGGTGCCACCGACGTTATGGCTGGCCCGGCCCGCGCGTTGCAGAAACGCCGCGATCGAGCGCGGCGACGCGATCTGGCAGACCAGATCGATGTCGCCGATATCGATACCCAGCTCGAGCGACGCGGTCGCCACCAGGGCGCGCAACTCACCTTTCTTCAGGCGTTGCTCGGCGTCGAGACGCTGATCGCGCGACAGGCTGCCATGGTGCGCCGTCACCGCGTCGCGGCCCAGCCGCTCGGAGAGATGGCGCGAGAGACGTTCGGCCATGCGCCGCGTATTGACGAAAATCAGGGTGGTGCGGTGCTGCTCGATCAGGTTGGCCAGCCGGTTGTAGACCAGCTCCCACATGTCGTTGGACATCACCGCTTCGAGCGGTACGGGCGGTACTTCGAGGGCGAGGTCGCGCTTGCGCGCATGCCCGATGTCGATGATGGCGCAGTCGTCGTGCGCGCCCCCGGTCAGAAAGGCGGCGACCTTCTCGATCGGCTTCTGCGTAGCGGACAGGCCGATACGCGTAATGCGACGCTGCGCGAGCGCTTCCAGCCGCTCCAGCGATACCGCCATATGACTGCCGCGCTTGCTCGCGGCCACCGCGTGGATCTCGTCCACGATGACCTCGCGCACGTCGCGCAGCATCGTCCGGCCCGAGTCGGAGCCCAGCAGTACGTAGAGCGATTCCGGCGTGGTCACCAGGATGTGCGGCGGCCGGCGCTTCATGCGCTCGCGGTCCGACGACGGGGTGTCGCCGGTGCGTACCGCGGTGCGGATCTCGAGGTCGGGCAGGCCTTGCTGGCGCAACTGCTCGCGAATGCCCGCCAGGGGCGCCTCGAGGTTGATCCGGATGTCGTTCGACAGGGCCTTGAGCGGCGAGACGTACAGGATGGTGGTGCGGTCGCGCAGACCGCCGTCACGCACGCCTTCGCGCACCAGCGCGTCGATGGCGGAAAGGAAGGCGGTCAGTGTCTTGCCCGAACCCGTGGGCGCGGCGACCAGCGTCGGGCGCCCCGAGCGGATCGCCGGCCACGCGGCGACCTGCGCCTCCGTGGGCGCCGGAAACGTGTTCGCGAACCAGGCCGCGACGGCCGGATGAAAAGCGGCGAGCGGCGTCGACTTTTGTGAATTCATTGAACCACTTAAGTGGGGGCCGACGGCTTGCCGGACAAGCCTCTAGACTAACCCTCACCCGTCTCGCCGGTTGCGATGAAAACGTTACTTGGCGATGGTTGCTCGTTTCCCCCCGGATCGAATGGAAAACCATGTCCGATATCGCGCGCCGCTCCGCCCTCGCCTTCGCCGTCGCCGCGGGCCTCTCCGCCTCTGTCAGCGCCGCCACGCCGCCCGGACGGCCCTGGATGGACCGCTCGCTGTCGCCGGACCGCCGTGCCGAGCTGCTGGTCTCGGCCATGACTGACGATGAGAAATTCCGCATCATCCGTTCGGACTTCGGCCTGGCCAGCGACAAGCATGGCGTGCCCGAGGGTGCGGTCGGCGGTGCCGGCTACGTCCCGGCCCTGCCCCGCCTCGGTCTGCCCGCCATCAACGAAACGGATGCCGGCCTCGGCGTGAACAAGCCCGGCATCGACGGTAAGGGCGCGATCTCGCTGCCGGCCGGCCTTGCCACCGCGGCCAGTTTCGATACGGCCATCGCCCATGCCGGCGGCCGGATGATCGGTGGCGAAGCGCGCGGCAAGGGCTACGGCGTGCTTCTCTCCGGCGGCGTGAACCTCGTGCGCGACCCGCGCAACGGCCGTAACTTCGAATACGCCGGTGAAGACCCGGTGCTCGCCGGCACCATCGTCGGTGCGACCGTGAAGGGTGTGCAGGAGGCGAAGATCGTCGCGACGGTGAAGCACTTCGCCATCAACGACCTCGAGACCGGCCGCAACACGCACAGCGCCGAGATCGACCCGGTCGCCCTGCGCGAGTCCGATCTGCTGGCCTTCCAGATCGCCATCGCCCACGGCGATCCCGCCTCGGTGATGTCTTCGTACAACCGCATCAATGGCACCTTCGCGGGCGAGCACGACTGGCTGCTCAACCAGGTGCTGAAGCAGGAATGGGGCTTCAAGGGCTTCGTCATGTCCGACTGGGGCGGCGTTCACAGCGGCGCCAAGGCCGCGCTGGCCGGTCTGGATCAGGAATCGGCGGGCGAGGTGTTCGACAAGGAAGTGTTCTTCGATCAGCCGCTGCGGAAGGCCGTCGCCTCGGGCGAGGTGCCGAAGGCGCGGCTGGACGACATGGCGAAGCGGATCATGCGCAGCCTGTTCGCCCACGGCGTCATCGACGACCCGATCCCCACCAGGGCGACGAAGCCGGTCCCCTACGTGGCCGACCGTCGCATCGCTCGTGACGGTCTGGAAGCCGGCGCGGTCCTGCTGCGCAACGAGGGTGGCCTGCTGCCGCTGTCGCGCAAGGGCCAGTCGGTCGTGGTGATCGGTGCCCACGCCGACAAGGGCGTGCTCGCGGGCGGTGGTTCGTCGACCGTCACCGATGAAGGCGGCGATCCGGTGCCGGGCCTGGAGCCCACGGGCTGGCCGGGTCCCGTGCGCTATCACGCCTCCGCGCCGCTGACTTTCATGAAGCAGCTGGGCGAGAAGGTCAGCTTCGACGCCGGCACCGATGCCGCGGCCGCCGCGAAGGCCGCAGCTTCCGCCGACGTGGCGGTGGTCTTCGTCAGCAAGTGGGCTGCCGAATCGTATGACGCGCCAGACATGGGGCTTTCCGCGGCCGATAACGCCCTGGTCGCCGCCGTGGCGAAAGCCAATCCGAAGACCGTCGTCGTGCTGGAAACCAATGGCGCGGTGAAGATGCCGTGGCTCGACAGCGTCGGCGGTGTGCTGCAGGCCTGGTACCCGGGCTCGGGCGGCGGCGACGCGATCGCGCGCCTGCTGTACGGCGAGGTCTCGCCCTCGGGTCGTCTGCCGGTCAGCTGGCCGAAGGACGAATCGCAGCTGCCGCGCCCGGTGATTCAGGCGGCTGGCCTGGGTAACAAGGACGCGCCGGCGGACAGCATCGACTACAACATCGAAGGGGCCGATGTCGGCTACCGCTGGTTCGAGAAGACGAAGCGCGAGCCGCTGTTCGCTTTCGGCTACGGCCTGACCTACTCGAGCTTCGCCTACAGCGACTTCGCGGTCGATAAGGACGCGAAGGGCAACCCGGTGGCGCATGTCACGGTGAAGAACACCGGCAAGGTCGCCGCCGCCGATGTGCCGCAGATCTACGTCACCGCGCCCGATGCGGCCACGCGCCGTCTGGCCGGGTGGAGCAAGGTCGCGCTCGGGCCGGGTGCGAGCCGTCGCGTCGACATCCCGCTCGAGCCGCTCGCGCTGGCGCGCTACGACAACGCCGGCAAGCGCTGGCGCGTGGCGCCCGGTGCTTACACCGTGCGGCTCGCCCGCTCGGCGACGGATGTTGCCGGCGAGAAGGTCGTGACGATCGGTGAGAGCTTTCCGGTCGTCAAGGCACCCTGAGGTCGGGGTAGGGGCGAGGCGCTGGTGGGAGCCGGCGCTGCTGGGGAGCCCGGTCGCGACGGCCTGCACGGCGTCGCGACACCCGATCGCCAAAATGCACGCATGAACCTGCGCCCCGTCCTCACCGCCGCTTTACTCCTGTCTCTCGCCGGTCCGGCGTTCGCCGATCCGCCGGACTTCGACCGTCCCGGCGCCGGCTTCGCCACCAGCGTCCTCCCCGCCGGCACGCTGGCGCTCGAACAGGGCCTGCCGACCTACGAACGCCAGCGTCAGGACGGCTATCTCGATCGCACGTACACCGCCGATAGCCTCATCCGCATCGGCCTCGGTGGTCCGGCTGAATTCCAGGTCGGTGGCTCCGCGTGGAACCGTCTGGAAGAACGCGGCATGGGCTCGCGTCGCCATGCCGTCGGCCACGGCGACACCAACGTCGGTGTGAAGATCGCACCGGGTGGCTCGTCCGATAGCGGCAACGGCTTCAGCTGGGCCGCGCTGGCCAACGTCACCTTCGCCAACGGCGACGAGGATTTCGGCAACGGCGCGAAGCAGTACAGCCTGGGCGCGACCGGCCAGTGGCAGCCGGACGACAACCACCAGAATACGCTTTACGCCAATGTCGACCGCCTCAAGGGCAGGAACAGCTGGACGCTGGCACCGACGTTCGGCCGCAAGTTCGGTGAAAACTGGATGGCCTACCTCGAAGCCGACGCCATTCACGACGCCGAGGACGGCAACGAACTGCAGGCCGGTGGCGGTGTGGCCTACACCATCGGCGACCATGCGCAACTGGATGCGTATGCCCTGCATCGCATCGGCGGCCACGGTCCTTCCTTCATCGGTGGCCTGGGAATTTCCGTCTTCTTCGGCAAGAAGGCCTAAGGCGATCGATTGGCTCGCCGCATGGCGCGTATCACCAGCGCCGTGCCGACCAGACCGATCAGCAGCCCGACTCCGCCGCCCCACAGCGAGCCTGGACGGTTGTCGATAAGGTAGCCAAGGCCGAAGCCCAGCAGCGCGAAGAGAGGAATCGGTAGGCAGCCCATGGGGCAAGCCTACAAAAAAACATGGCCCTCGCGCTCACGCGGAGGGCCATGACGACCGTCCCTGGGTCGGGTGGTAAACCACCTGGATGCGGCCCGACGAAGCCGGCGCAGCACCACCGCCGATGAAGGGGGGGATCGATCCTGATTCTAGGGACAGACGGCATCCTGCCGTCGGATCGGTCATCGGCGATTCGTTAGTCCGTCACGGCACGGGGCCGGTGGGACATGACGCTATCTTCCGTACCTGATCCGACGAGGGATATAGGAGGATTCTTAAAATTAGCACCGGATTGCCTTACACGGCTCGGGCGCTGCCCGCGCGGCGCTCAGGCGGGCGAGCGACGACCGTGCGACGGATTCATCGATCCCGAGCCCGACCGGCTGCCGTCCGAGCGCTCCTTGTGCTTGCTCGTCGCCGGCCGTGGTTGCGGCGGCGACAGAGCGACACCGCGGCTGGCCAGACTGCGCAGGCGAGCGGCGTCGGAGGATCCGTAGTCCCGTTGTCCCGGTGTGCGTTGCATCGATCGTCTCCTGCCGTACTTCCCACCCGAGTCGGCAGGTTGAGCGCTCAGGAGGAAACTTTCGGTGGCAGGGCGGTGAACGTTCTGTGACAGCGTTTCAGGAGCCGTCGGCCGAAAAAGCCGTTAAGGCGATGTCGACGCCTTCGCCGGCATCCGTTCGATCAGTTCCGTCGCCAGGACGTCGTAATTCTCATCGAAGTGGTGGGAACCCGGCTTCTTGTACACGGTGACGAACGCCGGCAGCCTGGGATCGGTGCAGCCGCTGTCGTCCGCGTCTTCCGTCCCGTAGTAGCACGCCATGGGCGGGTGGCCACCCAGCGCGGCCATGGGGGGGAACGCGTCCGTATGCACGACGGGATGGATCCACTGCATGAGATTGTGAGTGTGCGTCGTCCACCAGCCCTGCTGCATGTAGCCCTCGAGTTCGATCTCGAAGTTGACGTCGCGGCCGGCTGAAAGCAGAACCAGCTGGGTCAGCCTGGCCCGGTTGTCCGGCCGCAGCTTACCGACGATCGTCGGCAGCACGTCCGCCCCGAACGAGTACCCGATCAGCAGCACGCGCTGCTTGTTCCAGAGCTTGGTGTAACGGTCCAGCAGCCCGTCGAGGTCATGGGCGGACTCATCCGGCGAGCGATAACGCCAGAAATAGGTGAACGTGCTCACACCCGCTACCGGCAGGCCGCGGCCGGTGAACACGGCACCCAGGCGCTGATCGAGATCCCACCAGCCGCCGTCACCGGAGTAGATGACGACGAGGAGATCCTCCTGGCCCCTGGGCGGCGCCGTCAGGGCGGGAAGTTCGACCGTGGACTTCTCAATCGACGCACGCGTCCACGGGTGCCATGCCAGCACGCCGAGCACGAGGAGGACGCCGATGGCGGACAGCACATAACGCAGGGTTTTTTTCACGATCTTCCTCACCGGCGGACTACGCCGCCGATGCCACCGGAAATGAGGCTGGCGACGTTGGCCAGGGCCAGCGGCAGCGCGATACCGCCGGGCACCGCGATATAGCGCGGTTCCCATTCGGGGTCGAACTTGTCTTTGTAGCGATGCAGGCCACGGAAATTGTAGAAGCGCTCCCCGCGGCCGAACACCATGGCGCCGAAACGGCTCCAGAGCGGCGCGGTACGGCGGTTCTGCAAGCCGGACAACGGCGCCATGCCGAGATTGAACCAGCGATAGCCCTGAGCCTTCGACCAGACCATCAGCTCGATGAACAGGAAATCCATGATGCCGGAAGGACCGTCGGGAAGGTGGCGCATGAGGTCCACGGAGGCTTCTTCCATCGACTCGGTGAGGAACATGTTGGCGAACGCGACCGGCTCGTCGCCCTGCCAGACGACAGCCATCGGTGTGCGACAAAGATAGCGCTCGTCGAACAGACCGAGGGAAAAACGCTTCTCGCGGACCTTCTTGTCGTGCATCCAGGCGTCGGAAATCGCCTTGAGGCGCGGCAGCAACGCGGGTACGCCCTCGGCGGGAACGATCTCCATGCGCAGGCCGTCGCGCTGCAACTTGTTCACGGTGCCGCGCAGCGTCTTCTTCGACTTGCCGTCGAGGTTGAACGTTTCCAGCCGTACCCGTGCTTCCTCGCCGATCTTCAGCAGGCTCATGCCCACATCCAGATACAGGTCCAGATCTTCCGGGCGCACCTGGTAGAACAGGGGCCAGCCGCCGGCGCGCTCGCATTCCTCGCGGAAGCTCCACACCAGTTCACGGCGCGCGTCCTCGTCGGTGCCGACGGGGTCGCCCATGGCGACCCAGCTGCGTCCTTCCACGTCGTACATGATGAAGGCGCGGTCGTCCGGTGCGAACCGCAGCATCTTGTCGCCGACCAGCGCCAGATGGGCCTGGGCGGAGTCGAACGACTTCACCAGCGGCAAGGCGCGCGCGATCTCCGCCTCGCCGGGACGGGTGCGTCGGGTACGCGCCGGGCGGATCAGATTGGCCAGACCGAACAACAGCAGCGCGGCCATGGCGCCGACCAGCGCGCGAAGTGCCCGCGGCGCACCGCCGTGGCGGAAACTGAACTCCCACCACAGGTTGTTGCTGTATTCGACGTGCTTGAAGCTGAAGAAGACCAGCCAGGTCGAGCACGCCAGAACGGCGCCGATCGCCAGCACCCAGCCGGGCGAGAAGCTGGCGCGGAACAGCGACGCACGGCGGTAGAAATGGCGGTGGGCCGGTGCCAGCGCCAGGGCGAGCAACGACAGCAGCGTGGCCTCCTCGTAGTCGATGCCCTTGAGCATCGAGAGGACGGCGCCGAGTACCAGCAGCACCAGCGTCAGGACGTAGGCCGCGTCCAGGCGGCGCTGCAGACCGCGCGCGAGGATCAGCAGCATCATGCCGACGACGCTGGAAAGGAAGTGCGAGACCTCCACCAGTGGCAGCGGGACGAAGCCGCGCAGGATTTCCATGCGCCCGGGGATCGCCAGGGTGGCACCCGAGAACAGGAGGACCGCGCCGGCAACCAGGGTCAGCCCGGCGAAGAACGGTGGCAACAGGCCGCTGAACCACGGCGTGATGAGGGCGGCGTGGCGCAGCGCGCGGATCTCCCTCCAGACCACCAGCACGGTCGCCGCGCACAGCGGCAACAGGTAATAGACGGCGCGGAAGACAGTCAGCGAGCCGAGGATCGGAGCCTCGAGCCCGTGGTTACCCGTCGCGCCGAAGCCGGCCAGCATCACCGCTTCGAACACACCCAGCCCGCCGGGCACATGGCTGATCAGGCCGGCCATCTGGGCCAGCACGAAGATCGCCAGAAAGTGACCGAAACCCGCCGAGATCTCCTGCGGCATCAGCACGTAGAGCACACCGGCCGCCAGGCCCCAGTCGAGCGCGCCGATCAGAATCTGCCGTGCCGCCATGGCCGGCGTCGGCGTGTTGATCGCCCAGCGCCAGATACGGATGGGGCGGCGCACGGTGAGCGAGGCGACGAACCAGGCCAGCGGCACCAGCGACAGGACGATGGCCAGAGGGATGCGCAGGCCCGACAGCGGCACGTCCGGCGGAATGGGCACCAGCAGCAGGGTGACGCCCGTCAGCGCGCACAGGCCGAGCCAGAAGCTCAGGGTCGTATAGAGCACCACGCGGGCGATCTCACCCGGCGTCAGGCCCGCCTGCACGTAGAAGCGGTAGCGGATCGAGCCGGAAACGAGCAGCGACATGCCCAGCGCGTTGGAGAAGGCATAGCTGATGAACGAGATCAGCCCTACGCGCTTGGGCGGCAGCCGTTTACCGACGCTGGCCAGACCGAACCAGTCGTAAAGCGTCATCACGGCGAAACCGGCGCCGGTCAGCAGCACGGCGAGGGCGATATCGCTGTTGGGCAGCGCGTGGACATAGCCGCCGATCTGGCGGTAGGTCACTTCGCTGGCCATCGACTTGAGCGCCCAGAGGGCGAGGCAGAGCAGTACGACGGACAGCAACGGGCCGCCGGCACGACGGATCAGCGTCGCGTACAGCGCAGGCTTGGTGGCCAGGGGTTGATCGGTCGTCGGGAGCTCCGCCCTTGTTTCTTCTCCCACGGTGCCGTGGCTCCCAGTCGTATCGATCCTAAGACTGCGTAGGTTGCCACAAGGCGCGTTCTCGCGGCAGATCGGCTTTTCCTGCGAGGCCGGAATCGCATCTTTATCCTGCGAAGCTGGAACTAAGCTCCGGGAAAGCCAGACGTAAGCCCGCGTGCATACGCTCATGGCCGATCCTGGCCGTGCACCGGCCGGCTTTTTCTTGCGAGGCGTCATGACCCCTGTTTCCTCCGCGCCAGGCGCCCTTCGCCAGCGCTTCCGGCCGTTGCTGTGGTTCGGCATCCTGTTCGTCGGCGTCGCCTTCCTCGTCCGCCTGATCCTCCTGATCAAGACGGGACACGAGGTTCCGGCCAGCCCGGCCAAGTGGCTGTACCTGTTCCTGGTCGGCTTCGGCTACGACGTGGTCGAGTTCGTCTATTTCGCCTGGCCCATGCTGCTGGTGCTCTGGCTCCTGCCGCGGCGCGCCTACGTCTCGCGCTGGGGCCAGCGGATCTTCCTCGGCTTCTGTTTCGTGCTCGCCTTCTTCGTGCTTTACCTGGCGGCGGCCGAGCTGGTGTTCTGGGGTGAGTTCAGCGCGCGATTCAACTTCATCGCGGTGGACTATCTGGTCTACACCCACGAGGTCGTCGGCAACATCCGCGAGTCGTACCCGATCGTCACCTGGTCGCTCATGCTGCTGGCCGCCACTATCGCCCTGATCTTCTTCAGCCGCCACGCGCTGGCGGCGCGAGACTATGGTTCGCGCTTCGGCGCCCGCAGCGCGGTGGTCGGCGTCTGGCTGGTACTGACCGTCGTCGTCAGCTTCGCCGTCGACGGCTCCATGAAGGACCGCTCGGACAACAACTACGTCAACGAACTGGCCGGTAACGGGCCCTACCAGTTCTTCGCCGCGTTTCGCGAAAACGAACTCGACTATGCCAAGTACTACCCGACATTGCCGGACAAGGCGATGTTCGCCAACCTCCGCGCGCAGCTGAAGACGCCGGACGCGACGTTCACCAGCGACGATCCGATGGATATCACGCGCACCATCGCCGGTGACGGCCCCGAGCAGAAGCTCAATGTCGTGCTGATCAGCGTCGAAAGCCTCTCCGGCGACTACGTCGAAGGCCTCGATGTCAGCAAGCACAAGCACCTGATGCCCAACCTGGATGCGCTGGCCTCGAAGAGCCTGTTCTTCAGCCAGCTCTATGCCAACGGTACGCGTACGGTGCGCGGGCTCGAAGCGCTGGCGCTGTCCGTGCCGCCGACCCCGGGCGAATCCATCGTCAAGCGGCCGGACAACGAAAACCTCTGGTCGCTCGCGGACGTGTTCAACGCGAAGGGCTATGCCTCCGAGTTCCTCTACGGCGGCTATGGCTACTTCGACAACATGAACCACTTCTTCGCCAGCAATGGCTATACCGCGGTGGATCGCAATGCCATCGACAGCAAGGACATCCACACGGAGAACGTCTGGGGTGTGGCCGACGAGGATCTGTTCACGCTGGTGATCAAGCGTATGGACGACGCGTATGCCAAAGGCAAGCCGTATTTCGGCCACGTCATGACGACGTCCAATCATCGCCCGTTTACTTTCCCCGAGGGGCGCGTCAACCTGCCCCAGGGCCGTCGCACCGCGGCGGTGGCGTACACGGACTGGGCGCTGGGTGACTTCCTCAGGCGCGCCGCGACGAAACCCTGGTTCAGGGACACGATCTTCGTCATCACCGCGGACCATTGCGCCACCAGCGCGGGCAAGACGAGCCTGCCGGTCGATCGTTACCACATCCCGCTGTACATCTACTCGCCGGCACACATCGCACCGGGCCGCGTGGATCGGCTCATGAGCCAGATCGATATCCCGCCGACGATCCTCGGCCTGCTGCATTTCAGTTACGCGTCGCGCTTCTACGGCTATGACCTGTTCAAGCTGGAGCCGGGCCGCGAGCGTGCCTTCATCAGCACCTATCAGGAGCTGGGTTACCTGCACGGTGAGACCCTGACCTCGCTGGTGCCGCGTCAGCCGGTAAAGGAAATGCTGCCGCAGCGGGCGACGGGCGATGCCACGCCGGTGAAGACCTTCGATCAGGCGGACGCGGATGCGGCGATCACGTACTACCAGTCGGCGGCGTATCTGTTTACCAACGGCCTGATGAAGCACGGAGCGCCCCACCAGACGGCCGCGACAACCTCACCCGGCTCCTTGTAGGAGCGACCCTGGTCGCGACACCAGCGTGCCCGCAAGCCCCGTGTCGCGACCGATGGGTCGCGTCAGCGGCCCGATGCGGCGCGCTGGCGTACGTCGGCGAAGCTCCAGTCGCTTAGCAGTTCACCGTTTTCCCAGACGGTGACCATCGCTTCCTCCCAGCCGTGTTCCAGCTGATCGGCGGGTAGCGAGACCGCACCGTCCGGCAGCGCCACGGTGCGGTAGCTGCCGTACTCACGGTGCCGCACCAGCGTCATGCGGCCGCGCTTGGACATCTTGCCCTGATCGGTGACGGGGTCTTTCCAGACATCGCGCCACTCGCCGTCGATGCGTGCGGCGGAACATTTCAGGGCGAACTTCTGCGTGTCGCGGGTGAGCTTCTGCAACAACGCGCCACCCATGCCGAAGGCCAGGTTGTCCGCCGAATACCCGGCCGCGCTGAGTCGTTCGAGGATCGCCCGGATGCTGCCGGGGTTGACGCCGTCGCCCTGGATCACGCGGACGTGGTTGAGCACGCGGTAACCCTTCGCGTTGACCGTGCTGCCGAAGGCGTCGTTGAGCAGGCTGACGCAGCGATGGACCACCTCGACCGGATCGCCGGAGTCGGGACGTATGACGACGGTGGCACCGGAGGCGATGACGTCGTCGCGCAGTGTCTTGCCCCAGTGCTCGCCGATCGCGTGATAGATGTCGTAACTGTCCGACACGACGGCGACGAGCGACCCGGGTTTCGCGAAGCGCCTTAGCATGTTCCGGTAGGCGTCCACTTCGTGTTCGCGACCCCAGCTGGTGATCGTGCTGTGCTCGGCGGCGGGTATCGAATAACCCGCCATGGGCTCGCCATAGAACGCACGTGCGGCGAGCACGCCCGACACCGTATCCGTGCCCATGAAGTTGACCAGGTGCGCCATGCCGCCGAGGCCGGCGGATTCCGCGCTGGAGACGCCGCGCGCGCCGAAGTCGTGCAGCTTGAAGGGAATCTGTCCGGCGGGATCGTCCGAGGTTTTCTCCAGGTAGTGCAGGATGGTCCGGCGTGCCTGCCAGCTGATGGTCGAAACCGTCACCGGATACCAGAGGCGCAGCAGCAGGGTCTCGAGGTAAGACGGCAGCCAGTAGGCTTCGGGGTCCGTGGATTCGATCGTGACGAGCGCCTGGTGCGTCGGCACGACATGGCCTTCCGGAACGGCGCGTATACGTACAGGCAGGCGACCGCCGTGGACATCCACGATGCGGCGCCAGCCGTCTTCATTGAAAGGTTCGCCATGCGCGGCGAAGAAGTCGCGCGCCTCGTCGACATGGGCGTGGGTGACGATGCGCCCCAGCTGTGACTTGAGGATGGCCTGCAGGCCGAAAAACACCGTGCTCTCGTACGTGCCGCCGCGCGATTCCACGTAGAAGAACGTGGCGTCCGTGCCGGGCGGGTACTGCAGCCAGTGGCTGGCCTTGTAGCTGTCGGTGTCGAGAACGGGGTTGTCGAGATACGCGGTGCTGTGGGTCGTCATGACCCACAGCATACCTCCGGCGTGACTCAGGCCGCGGTATCGACCAGGACCAGTTCCGCATCGGTCGTCGCGGTGATGCTCAGGCGGGTCTCGTCGCGGATCGCGGCGCCATCGCCCTTGTTCAGCGTCTGGCCGTTGATCTGGACGCTACCGGCCGCCGGCACCATATACGCATAGCGACCTTCGCCCAGCGCGTACTCCACCGTCTCGCCCGCCTTGACGCTGGCGCCCAGCACGCGGGCGTCGGTGCGGATCGGCAAGGCGTCGCCGTCGCCGGCCATGCCGCTGGCCAGGGTGACGAACTGGCCCGAGCGCTCGCCCTTCGGGAACGGACGGGTACCCCACGACGGCGCCTTGCGCTCGCCGTCCGGGATGATCCAGATCTGGAAGATCCGGGTGGCGTCCGGTTCGGCGTTGTACTCGGCGTGCCGGATGCCTGTGCCGGCGCTCATGACCTGCACGTCGCCGGCTTCGGTACGGCCCTTGTTGCCCAGGCTGTCTTCATGGGTGATCGCGCCTTCCCGCACATAGGTGATGATCTCCATGTCCGAATGTGGGTGCGCCGGAAAACCGGTGCCTGCGGCGATGGTGTCGTCGTTCCAGACGCGGAGCGCGCCCCAGCCCATACGTTTCTGATCGTGGTACGACGCAAACGAGAAGTGGTGCTTCGCGTCGAGCCAACCGTGGTTGGCGCCGCCGAGGCTGGCGAAGCTGCGGACGTCGATCATGTCGTGCTCCCCCGGGATTACCGGACTGGATGAGTGAATGGGTGTATTTTCCTCTTCCGCACGCGTCGCGGCGCATCGTTCACCGGAACGGATCGTTTCCCGGACGACCTCTTGAGGGTTGCAATCCGGGTCCCCGCGGCCCATCTGGAACGCATGGGCGGTCCGTCCGCCTCCCCACTTTCTGAGGTGTTCGCGGATGATTCCGTTTTCGGTGCTCGACCTGTCCCCCGTTGCCCGTGGCTCCAACCCGGGCGAATCGCTGCGCAACTCGCGCGATCTCGCCCGCCACGCGGAGTCACTGGGTTTCCACCGATACTGGCTGGCCGAGCATCACAACATGACCGGCATCGCCAGCGCGGCCACCTCGGTCGTGATCGGCTATATCGCGGAAGGGACGAGCACGATTCGCGTAGGCTCGGGCGGCGTCATGCTGCCCAACCATGCGCCGCTGGTGATCGCCGAGCAGTTCGGTACGCTGGCCTCGCTATACCCGGGTCGTATCGACCTCGGTCTGGGTCGCGCACCGGGCACCGATCAGGGCACGGCCCGTGCCTTGCGTCGCTCCATGGGGCCCAGCGACGACCGTTTCCCGGACGACGTGCAGGAACTGCAGATGTTCCTGGGCCCGCAACTGCCCGGTCAGACGGTGCGTGCCGTGCCGGGCATGGATACGAACGTGCCGATCTGGTTGCTGGGTTCCAGCCTGTTCAGCGCGCAGCTCGCCGCGCACCTCGGCCTGCCCTTTGCCTTCGCCTCGCATTTCGCGCCCGACATGATGATGAAGGCGCTCGAGGTCTACCGGCACATGTTCCGTCCGTCCGCCGTGCTCGATAAGCCCTACGCGATGCTCGGCATCAACGTGGTCGCGGCCGACACCGATGAAGAAGCACGCAAGCTGTTCACCTCGCAACAGCAGGCGTTCTGGAATCTGCGTCGTGGCGCACCGGGTCTGTTGCCGCCGCCGGTGAATTCGATGGAGGGCGTGTGGACGCCGATGGAGAAGGCGCAGGTGGACCATGCGCTGTCGTGTGCCGTGGTCGGTTCACCCGACAGCGTCCGCGACGGGCTCGAGGCGTTCATCGCGCGCACCGGTGCCGACGAGCTGATCATCACCGCGCAGATCTTCGATCACGAAGCACGCAAGCGCTCGTACAGCATCGTGTCCGCGCAGCACGCGGTGCTGGCCGCTCGCGCCGCGGCCTGAGGCTCACGTGCGCGTCGTCCTGGACACCAACGTCTGCCTCGACGCGTTCGTCTTCGGCGATCCGCGTGCCGCGACGCTGCTTGCGGCGATCGAGTCAGGCGACGTCGAGGCGGTGACGCGCGCGGATTGCCGCAACGAATGGTTGGCGGTGCTGGACTATCGGGCGTTGAAGCTGGAACAGGCGCGACGCATGGCGGCCGAGATGTTCTTCGATCGCCTCGTCGCGGTGTTGCCCACGGAAGTGCCCGCTGTGAAACCGCCCCGCTGCCGCGACCCGGACGACCAGAAGTTTCTCGAGCTGGCGATGGCATCCGGCGCCGCGGTGCTGTTCTCCCGCGACGCCGAGGTGTTGAAGCTCGGCAAGCGTACCGCGCGCGAAGGCTGGTTCCAGATCATGAAGCCCGAAGACTGGCAACGCACCCCGTAGGAGCGCGCCCCGCGCGCGAAAGCCCGTCTACCTCAGTCCACCGGCACCAGCGCGATAAAATTCCGCAAACTGTAATAAGCCTCATGCCTCGGCCATTCCACGGACGCGATCGCCTTGTGCCCCGCCGCCCATGGCTCGTTGTCGAGCAACACCTCGACCTGCGACTTACCGTCGCCCACGTTGCCGTAAAACATGCGAATCCAGTGCACGTCGTTCGTCAGCGGCGCGGTGGCGATCGCCGCCTCGAGAGCCGACAACCCGTCCTCCGGAATGTGCACTGGCGCATCCTGCTCACCACGCAGCGTGAAATCGCCGACGTAAACGGTAAACCGATGCGCGCCGGCGGTCAGCTCATGCACGGCCAGCTTACGCTTGTCGACCAGGTGCCAGCACGCGGCCAGCACGACGTAGAAATCGTTACGCGCGAAGCTGTCCAGCGCATCGCGGCAACCCGCTTTGCCCGTGCCGATGCCACCGAAGCTCTCTTCGATCGTGCGCTCTTCGTCCAGGACGATGTCGATGTCCAGGCGGCCCATGCCGCCATCCTTGCCTTCATGCCAGATGCCGCGCAGCGCGGGAAAGTCGTCGCCCTCGGTCAGCAGCCAGTCTTCGTCCGGCTCGAGGCCTACCTCGTGTTCGGCGAAAAGGTCGATCAGGTGGTTCTGGATAAGACGGTCCATGGTTCGTCCGTTCGGGGAATGGGGTAATTATGCGTCGTCGGCGAGCTTGCCGAGCGCGACAGCGGCCGCCGGATTGCGTTCCTTGGCGGCGGAAATGAAGAAGACGAAGGCATCGCGCGGCTGGCCGGACGCCTGCGGCTCGACGACATGCGGCAGGTCAGCCGGGTCGTCGCCTGCCGTCCACGCCGCCGCGTGGGCAGCCCATGCCTTCAGTTCCTTCGCGGGATAGCCGTGCTTCTCCCTGGCCCGGCTGCGCATGAGCCGCGCGTAGACGAAGGGGCCGGTCAGATCCGCGAATGAGGGGTGATCGGGAGAATCGGTGAACACAGTGGCGACGCCACGGTCCCGGGCCAGCGTCAGCCAGCGCTCGTCCATGAAGCTCTCGTGGCGCACCTCGACAGCGTGGCGTAATGCCACGCCCTCATGACGATCCGGCAGCAGGTCGAGGAAGCCGGCGATATCGTCGGGATCGAACTTGCGTGTGGGCAGGAACTGCCAGAGCACGGCTCCCAGCCGGTCACCCAGGCCGATGGCGCCATCGAGAAACCGCCCGATCCGCTCGCCCGTCGAGGCGAGGGCGCGACTCTGCACGATATGCCGCGGCGCTTTCACCGAAAACACGAAATCTTCCGGCGTTTCCGCAGCCCAGCGTCGATACGTGTCGATATCGGGCGATCGGTAGTAGGTACCGTTGATCTCGATGGCCGACACTTGCCTGCTGGCGTATTCGAGCTCCCGCTTCTGGACCAGCCCCTCCGGATAGAACGGCCCGCGCCAGGGCGCGAACGTCCAACCGCCCATGCCCGTATACAGGCGGCCCGGGGCCTTTTTCGTCGGTTTGGAACGTTTCGTCGCCATCGGGCGATGCTCGCAAGGCCATGGTGGAGAGCACGTCTTTACATGCGCCGGCGCATACGCTTCGGCGATACTGGGACGATGACACCCATCCGAATCATGACCGTCGACGATCATCCGCTCCTCCGTGAGGGGATCGCGGCCGTGATCGAAGGCCAGCACGGGCTCACCCTGGTGGCCGAAGCGGGTAGTGGTGAAGAAGCCATCGAACGCTACCGGGCGTATCGCCCGGACCTTACCCTCATGGACCTGCAGATGCCCGGTATCGGCGGCATCGCGGCGATCGAGGCGATCCGCGCCGAGTTCCCCGACGCCCGCATCCTGGTACTGACGACCTACCGCGGCGACGTGCAGGCACTGCGTGCGTTTCGCGCGGGTGCGCAGGGTTACCTGCTGAAGAGCGAGCTGCGCAAAGAGATGCTGACCACCATCCATCAGATCATGGACGGCAAGCGACGCGTGCCGGAAGAGATCGCCCAGGAAATGGCCGGTCATGCCGGGGACGATGAGCTCACGCCGCGCGAAACCCAGGTCATTACTCACGTGGCCCGCGGCGAGGCCAACCGCGACGTGGCCGCCTCACTCGGCATCGCCGAGGAAACGGTCAAGGCGCACATGAAGAGCATCCTGGCGAAGCTGCAGGCCAACGACCGCACCCATGCCGTCGCCATCGCGCTTCGGCGCGGCATCATCGAACTCTGAGGCGTCAGCCCGGGGACTGTCCTTCGATGAATTTGATCTGAGAATCATTCGCACTTACGATGGCCGCTTTTCCGCACGCCCGGTGGCCCTCTCGTTATGACCGCTCGCCCGCGCCGCTTTCGTGCCTGGCTGAAAACGCTGCACCTCTGGCTCGGGCTCACGCTGGGCCTGTTGCTGGCGCTGGTGACCCTGTCCGGCAGCGTGCTGCTCTTCGAGGAGCCGCTGTTCGTCGGCAGCCATCCCGCGCTCGCCGACCGGCCCCTGCCCGACCTGGCCAGTCAGGGGCATGGGCTTTCGGCCATCCTCGCTTCACCCGCGGGCAAGGGCATGCGCGGCGTCTCGCTGCCCGACGCCGAACTTCCCGTGTGGGAAGCCCAGGAACGCGGCGGTAATCGCGCGTACTACGACGCAGGCACGGGCGAGCTGCTGCTGAAGCGCAAGCTCGCTGGCGATCCCCTGCTGATGCTGCTCGACTGGCACACGCACCTGCTCACGGGCGAGGTCGGTGAAACCGTGCTGGGCGTGGTCGCCTTCACGGGCCTTTTCATGCTTTTCTCCGGAGTGTGGCTGTACTGGCCGGGCCGCCAGCGCGCGATCAGGCATCTGCAGCCGCACACGAATCCGCCCACCCTTCGCTGGGCAAGCTTCCACCGTGCGGTGGGTGTCATCGCCCTGCCCCTGCTCATCGTGATGATCGGTACCGGCACTACGATGGCTTATCGCGGCGCCGTGCGTAACGGTCTCGCCGCCGCCTTCAGCGAGCCGGCGCGCCCGAAACCACCGAAGGTCGCCCCGGCCTCCGTAAGCATCGACTGGGCCCGCGTGCTCGTGGCGGCGCAGGCCGCCGCGCCGGATGCTGTGATCACCCGCCTGATCCTGCCGTCGAAGGAAAGCGGTACCGTGGTGGCCCGTATCCGCCGTCCCGGGGAATGGAATCGCGCCGGCCGCAGCTCGCTGTGGATCGACCCTGCCACGGCGACCGTGCTGGGCGGCGACGATGCGACGAAGCTGGGGCCAGGCGGCCGCCTGGCCAACGCGTTGTTCCCGATCCATTCCGCCGCCGTGGGTGGCTTGCTCTGGCGCGTCGTTGCCTGTTTCACCGGCCTGCTGCCGATGTTTCTGCTGGTGACGGGGTTTCTGTTCTGGCGGGCACGTCAGCGAAGGCCTAAAGCCAGGGACCGGTAAGCCGCGGCACCGCGCATTCCGTGCCATCGCCGCGACAGAATCCCGCCCCTCCACGGTCCCGCGCGGCGCCCTATCCTGCGGATCTCCAGTCCCAGGGAATCACACCATGCGCCGCACCCTGTCCGCCCTCGCCGCCTGTATCGCCCTGCCCGCCTCCGCGGCCATGAACCCGGCGTGGACCGAGCCGGTCGCGCCGCATGTCATCTATGGCAACACGTACTTCGTCGGCACCAGGGGACTGTCCTCGATCCTGATCACCTCACCGCAGGGCCATGTGCTGATCGATGCGACGCTGCCGGAGAACGCGACGCTGGTTGAAGCCAATATCCGCAAGCTCGGCTTCCGCATCGAGGACATCAAGCTGATCCTCAACTCGCACGCGCATGCCGATCACGCGGGCGGTATCGCCAGGCTGGCGCGCGATACCGGCGCACCGGTGCGAGCCACGGCGGCGGCCGCGAAGGAGCTTGCTCTTGGCGGCAACGACGTGGACGATCCGCAGCATGGGGAAGCACCGTTGTATCCCGCGGTAAAAGCGACGGGAGACATCGTGGAAGGCAGCGTCGTCCGCGTTGGCTCACTCACGCTGACGGCGCACCTCACGCCGGGACACACGCCGGGAGGCACGGCGTGGACATGGCAATCGTGCGAGGGCGCGGCGTGCAAGCAGATCGTGTTCGCGGATAGTCTCGGCGCCTTCGCCGCGGACGGCTATCGCTTTGCGGATCATCCCGCGTATGTCACGGCTTACCGGCAAGCCATCCAGCGCCTCGGGGCGTTACAACCGTGCGATGTGCTGCTCGCGCCGCACCCGGAACAGGCCGAAGGCAAGACCTGCGCCACCTACGCCGATGCAGGCAGGCGGAAACTGGAAGAGCGCCTGGCGAAAGAGACGGCTCACTGACGCTGCATCTCCGTCGCCACTTGCCGCAGGGCCGTTACACCTGCCGCGTCAGCATCGATGCGATGCGCGCGTCTTTCTCCGCCCAGAGCTCGTTGACCCATGTCTGAAAGCGCTCGCGGAACACGGCATCGCCTTCGTAATCGCCGCGCATGGCGGACGGGATGGGGATGCGACGGATGTGGATGCGAATCTCGCGGATGCGTCCCGCGATCATGTCCATCATCGAGGTCGGACCATCGGGGTAAACGATGGTCACATCCAGAATCTGCCGTATCGCATCGCCCATCGCGTCGATGACGAACGCGACGCCACCCGCCTTGGGACGCAGCAGATACTTGTACGGCGAACCCTGCGCATCGTGCTTCGCCGGCGTGAATCGCGTGCCTTCGGTGAAGTTCATGATCGCGACCGGCAGGTGACGGAACTTTTCGCACGCGCGACGCGTCGCCTCGCGATCCTTGCCGCGCAGCTCCGGCCTGGCCTCGAGCTCCTGGCGTGAATGACGCTTCATGAAGGGGAAATCGAGCGCCCACCAGGCGGGTCCGAGCAGCGGCACCCAGATCAGCTGGCTCTTCAGGAAGAAACGCATGAACGGAATGCGACGGTTGAACACTTTCTGCAGCGCCGGAATATCGACCCAGCTCTGGTGATTGCACACGACCAGATAATTCTCACGTGGACTGAGGTCCTGGTCGCCCTCGACCAGCCAGCGCGTGCGAGTGAATACGCCGAACATCCAGCCATTGAAGCCAAGCCAGCTCTCGGCGATCCACACCAGCATTCTCGAAACGCCCCGGCGCAGGACCTGCAAGGGCAGGATCAGGCGCACCAGCGTCAGCAGAAACAACGGCGTCACATGCAGCACCGTGTTGGCGAGCAGCAGCACGCAGGCGAGGGGTATGCGCAGGAAGGCGGGAAGCGAGGCGAGCATGAAGGGCCGGCTTGGTGGAGATGGCGCAGTTTACAGGGTCGGCGCGCTCATTGACCCGCCAGCTTGCGGGTGACCGAATCCAGGCTCTGTTTCGCGCTGTCGATTCCCTCCCAGGGGTCTTTCTTCAGTCGGGCCAGCCGCTTAGGCGTGGACCGGATGTCGAACGCCGCGCCTGAGCGCACCTTGCCAAGCTCCTCCCAGCGCAGCGGTACCGCCACGGGGGCGCCGGTCCGCGACCGTAGCGAGTAGGACGCCACAGCGGTGGCGCCGCGTCCGTTGCGCAGATAATCGACATAGATCCTGCCTTGCCGGAATCGCTTGGTCGCGGTCGCGACGAACTCCAGCGGGTGCGCCGCGGCGAGCGCTTCGGCAAACCCGCGCGCGAAAGCCTTCACTTCTTTCCACGCCGCGCCGGGATTCAGCGGGACGACGACGTGAAGGCCCTTGCCTCCCGTAGTGCGAACGAACGACACCAGTCCGAGGTCGGCAAGGAAACCGCGCGTCATCCGTGCCGCGGCCACGACGCGCGACCACGCGACGTCGTCACCCGGGTCAAGGTCGAACACGACGCGATCCGCCACATCGGGACTGTCGACGTGCGAGCCCCAGGGGTGAAACTCCACGGCGCCGAACTGCAGCAGTTCCATGACGCCCGTCTCGTCACGTGGATACAGATAGACCGCCTGCGCACCCGTCTCCTCCTTGAGCTTCGCCTGACCCGTGTGCTCAAGGCCCGCCACCATGTGTTTCTGAAAGAAGCACGGCGAGTCGATGCCACCGGGACAGCGGATGGTCGAGGTCGGGCGGTCATGGATGCCGGGCAGCAGCCATGGCATGACGTGCTTGTAGTAGTCGACGACGTCCTGCTTGCTGATCTTGTCAGCGGGAAAGACGAGACGGTCCGGATGGGTGATGGTAATCGTCCTGGCGGGATCGGGTTTCGACGCCGCCTTCTTCCCGGTTCGCTTCGTCGTCTTGTCGGCACTGCGTTTTTCCGACGACGCGCGATCGCTGTCGCCCAGATCCTCGACGGACTTGTCGACGCGCAGGGCCTTGAGGCTAGGCTGACGCAGAAGTGTCTTGTTGCCGATGCCGCGGAAATAGACTTCGGCGACGACAGTGGGCTGGACCCATAACGCGCCACGCAGCATCGGGTCGATGTTCTCGATGCGCACCCCGGGTTTTTTCGTGCCGCCTCTGGCCAGCGTGTCGCCGAGGTCGCGCAGCATCGCATCGGTAAAACCCGTGCCCACGCGACCTACGTAGGTCCAGCTTCCTTTTCCGTTCGGTCGCGCGAGAAGCAACGATCCGAACGCAAGTCGCGAGCCCTTGGCCGGCGTGTATCCGACGACGGCGAACTCGTCGCTCTCCAGCCGTTTGATCTTCTGCCAGTCGTCGCCGCGCCCGCCGTGGTAACCCCCGTCGACACGTTTGGCGATGATGCCTTCGAGCTTCTGCTCCATCGCCATGGCGAAGACATCGTCGCCATGGCCCACGGTATGCGAGCTGAAACCAAGGTGGGCGGGTGCATGAGCGAGCAGGCGCTGAAGGAGTGCCTTACGCTCGATCAACGGCACGCGACTCAGGTCGTGTCCCTGGATGAAGGGGAGGTCGAACAGCATGTAGACCAGCGGCGCCTGCGCCTCACCGGACAGCGTGCGCTGCAGCGCGTTGAAGTCACTGCGGCCTTCGCCATCCAGTGCGATGAGTTCGCCATCGAGGCGCGCGCTGTCCAGGCCGAGCGCTTCCAGCGCCTGCACGATCTCGGGCAGGCGCTCGTTCCATGGCAACCCGTTACGCGACCACAGCCTTGCCTTCCCCTTGAGCAGTGTCGCAACGATGCGATAGCCGTCCCACTTGACCTCGTGCAGCCACGCGTCGCCCTGCGGTGGCACCTCGCGCAGACGCGCAAGCTGAGGAGCGAAGAAGTCGCCGGACGCCTTTGCCTTGCGTGAGCCGTCGAGCGCCACCGCCGCCTTCGTCAGCACGGCCGTGGACACCTTGCGGACCTTCGGGACGACCTTGTCGCGAGCCGTGGACCGGGCGGCCGCACTGCGCTTCGCCGGGGTCTTCGCGGCACGACGCGTGCTTTCGCGCATCGTCGCATCGAGCAGGTCGTCGGCTTCGACATCGCCGGCATACGCGTCCTCGGCCTTGATCAGGAACCATGCGGGCTGGCGTTCCTTCCTGCCGCTGCGTACCAGGTGCCACGTTCCCTTGAGCCGTTCGCCGAACAACTCGAACACCAGATGTCCCTTGTGCAGCTGAGCCTCGGCGTCGCCACGGGTTGCCCATACGCCGCGGTCGAAAAGATCGACATGACCCTTGCCATACCCTTCGGCGATATCGCCTTCGAAGTCCGCATAAGACACCGGGTGATCCTCCACCTCCACGGCGAGGCGCTTCACCTTCGGGTCATAACTCGGGCCCTTGGGCACGGCCCAGCTGCGCAGCGTATCGCCTACCTGCAGACGAAAATCGAAGTGACGACGTGAAGCATGGTGCAGCTGGACGACGAAGATGGCACGTCCGGCGCGAGCGGAGCCTTCGGGAGCCGGCTCGCGCGTACGTCCGAAGTTTCGCTTGCGCTTGTACTCGTGCAGGCTCATCCCGCGATCATTGATGACGTGCGGTGAATGCGCCGTGGAGCGGGCAGGGCGCCGACATCCCATTTTCAGAATCGCCGTATGGGGTCGCGTCGGGCTGACAGGCAGAGTGGCCGGGCCCATTCCCGAGCGAGTCCCCTCATGTGCTCCTGCCCCTGCCGCGCTTCCTTCCTCGCCGTCGTCATGGCTGTCGCCGCGTCCGTCACACCGGGGCCGGCATCGGCACGTTGCGTCACCCATCCGTCGCAGGGCGTCGGTCAGGCCCTTTCCTTCGGGACGGTATCCGTGCCGGCCGAGACCGCGCGCGGTACGGTGCTCGCGGAGAAGAGCACAGCCGCGTGGAACGCACCCCAGTTCAAATGCATCAAGCCGACGCGTACGGGCAGCCTGGCCTTGTTCGGCTCACCCAGTGCCCTGGGCGACAACATCTATGAAACCAACGTGCCCGGTGTCGGCATCCGTGTCTATTTCTTCAACAGCAGCTACGGTGAGCGTGTCCTTCCGGAGCGCGAATTCATCCCCTGGACCTTCAAGGGTCAGCTGTCGAACGCTCACTTCCGCGTGCAGTTGATCAAGACGGGCGAGGTCACCACGGGCGGTAACCTGTCGACCGGGACGCTGGCACGTGCCGGGTACGACGACCAGTCTCAGGTCTGGGTCGACCTGATGGACGCGCGTATCGAGCCACAACGACCGACCTGCGCCTTTGCCTCCAGGCACCTCGTCTTCGCACTCGGCAATGTCGACGCACGCGATCTCAAGCTGGCGGGCAGCAGTCACTGGGCGACGCAGTCGCTTGTCGTTACAGGATGCACGAACGCCACGCAGATGCTGATGAGTTTTACCGGCACGCCCGACGCCAACGAGGCGTCGCTGTTCAAGCTGAGCGGCTCGGGGGCGGCGACAGGCGTCGCCATCGAGCTACGCAGCGACGACCCCGACGCCCAGGCGCTCCCCAATAACCCGACTCCGCTCGTCCTGCCCGTCCGCACGGAAGGGCAGCAGCTGGGGTTTCGGGCGCGGTACCGGACGACGGGGGCGGACATCGCTCCCGGTGTCGCCAATGCTCACATCACCGTCAATGTGGCTTATCGCTGAGGTCGAAACCGCCAGGAGCCACGTCCAGAGTTGTCGATCAGGTCGTGCCATCGCTAGGCTGCGGTTTCGACCGCCAAAAAGCCCACCGACATGCGCCGTTCCGATGTCCCTTCGATCCTTCTGCCGCGCCGCCGGTTCGTGCAGGGGCTGACTACGGCGGGCGTCGGTCTCGGGTTGGGATTGATCCGGCCAGCCTGGGCCACGGAGCCGATGTCGCCGGCGTCGTTATTGGCCGGCAACGCCATGGACCTGGAGATTCGCGAAGCTTCCGTGGACTTCACGGGCCGGGCGCGCCGTGCGGTAACGGTCAACGGCGGCGTTCCGGGTCCGACTTTGCGCTGGAAGGAGGGCGAGACCGTCAGCCTGCACGTGAAAAACCATCTCGACACGACGTCATCGATCCACTGGCACGGCCTGATCGTGCCCGCCGATCAGGACGGCGTGCCTGGCATCAGTTTCGACGGCGTCCCGGCAGGATCCAGCTTCACCTATCGCTTTCCGGTCCGGCAGTCGGGTACGTACTGGTACCACGCGCACAGTCGATTTCAGGAACAAAGCGGCCTGTATGGCGCGATCGTCATCGAGCCGAAAGAGGGTGAGCGTCATGTCGCCGATCGGGACTATGTTCTCCTGATCAGCGACTGGACCGACGAAGATCCCGAACGCGTCTATGCGAAGCTGCGGACCCGGAGCGACGTCTACAACTACGGACAGCCGACGCTATCCGATTTCCTCCGGGATGCACGCGCCAAAGGCCTGGGCGAGGCCGCGTCGATGCGCAGCATGTGGAATCGCATGCGCATGAATATGAGCGACCTTGCCGACGTATCCGGCGCGACCTACACGTACCTGGTGAATGGAGCGACCCCGGCGGCCAACTGGACAGGTCTGTTCCGGCCCGGCGAGCGCGTGCGCCTCCGGCTCATCAACGGTTCGTCCAATTCGATTTTCGACCTGCGTATTCCGGGGCTGCGCCTGCGTGTGATCGCAGCCGATGGTCAGGACGTCGAGCCCGTGCTCGTGGATGAATTGCGACTCTCGGCGGCCGAGACATACGACGTCATCGTGGAACCGGGCGACGATCGCGCCTACACGATCTTCGCTCAGTCCATCGATCGCTCAGGCTACGCGCGCGCCACGCTTGCGCCGCGAGAGGGTATGGCCGCCCCCCTACCGCCGCTCGATCCGCGCCCACGGCTGGCCATGCGCGACATGATGGGTTCGATGGCGGATGACGCCGCCGATGACAGCGGCATGGTCATGGCTCGCCACGCGCGTTCCGAGTATGGAGCCGGCGTGGACATGCGCGTGGACATGCCGCGCACCAACCTGGACGACCCGGGCGTCGGCCTGCGCGATCGTGCGCATCGCGTCCTGACCTATGCGGACCTGCATACCCTCGGCGGCGCGCTCGATACGCGCGAGCCCTCGCGTACGATCGAACTTCACCTTACCGGCAACATGGAACGCTTCATGTGGTCGTTCGATGGCCTGAAATATTCCGAGGCGAAGCCGGTGCATTTCCGCTCGGGCGAGCGTCTTCGCGTGACGCTGGTCAACGACACCATGATGAATCACCCCATTCATCTGCATGGCATGTGGAGCGAGATCGAATCTCCCGACGGCGCGTTTCAGGTACGCAAACACACCGTCAACATCCAGCCCGCGCAGCAGGTGAGTTATGCGGTGACGGCGGACAATCCCGGACGCTGGGCGTTTCACTGTCACATGCTCTATCACATGGAAGCGGGCATGTTCCGCGAAGTGGTGGTGTCATGACGTGGCGTGCCGCGCTGGTCGCGCTGGCGATGATGCCGGGTATCGTCGCGGCCCAGTCCATGAAGGACATGCAAGACATGCAGGGCATGCAGGGCATGGATCATTCGACGATGCATGACGATCCGCCGCCGGCCGCGTCCGCACCCGCGGCATCGCCTCCGGACCAGCATGACTCGCCGGACCACGCCGGTCACGACATGAGCGGCATGGCGGACATGGGCCACACGAGCACTAACGGGGGGATGGAAATGGGCCCCATGCAGGGCGGCAAGGCGCCGGCCGATGCGCGCAGTGGCGACTGGTCCGACGGCGTGGCCCCGATGTCGGCGCACGACATGCGCATGATGGACATGGACGACACCTCATCCACGAGCATGTTGCTGATCGACAATCTCGAGGCTTATGCGGGGCAGGGTGGTCACGGGCAATCGTGGGAGGCGGAGGGCTGGTACGGCAACGATCGCGACAAGCTCTGGGTTCGGAGCGAGGGCGATCGAAGCGACGGCCGTCCGCAGGACGGTGATGTGGAAGTGCTCTGGAGCCACGCCGTGGCGACGTTCTGGGATACGCAGCTTGGCGTGCGGCGTGACATCGGCGCCGGCCCGAAACGGAACTGGGCGGCGTTCGGCGTGCAGGGCCTCGCGCCGTACTGGTTCGAGGTCGAGGCCACCGCGTATGCGGGCCAGGGCGGGCGTACGGCTGCACGGGTTCGCGTGGAGTACGAGCTGCTGCTTACGCAGCGGCTGATCCTCCAGCCGGAAATCGAGCTCAACGCTTACGGCAAGAACGACATCGCCCGTGGCATTCGATCCGGCATCTCCAGCGTCGACGGCGGCCTGCGTCTGCGCTATGAAATCCGCCGGTCCGTCGCCCCGTATGTGGGTGTCGCCTGGGAGCACCTGACCGGCGGCACGGCGGATCTGGCCTCGGGCCGTGGTCAACGCATCACCGACCGCCGCTGGGTGGCCGGCGTTCGTCTCTGGTTCTAGGCACTCAGCCGACCGGCTTCGACAACAGTCCGGCCATGACGACGTCGAGGCTGGTGGTCCCCTTGATCGCGTCGGCGCCGAAATCGATCCAGCCCTCGTTGAACCCGTCGATCATCCGCATCCGCGGCGTTGGGTTGCTCATGCCGTCGGCGGTGAATCGCGCGGCCCACGTGGCGCGTGGCACCAGACGCGCACGCACGTCACGTCCGAGCGCCCTGGAGAATGCCGCGGCGATATCGTTCGGGCTGACACGCCCGGCTCCTTCCAGCTCCACCACGCGATGGCCTTCGCCACGGTCGTCGAGCAGGGACGCCGCCAGCTGGCCCACATCCCTGGTAGCAACCATCGCGATCTTCCGGTCCAGAGGTGCCAGGAAACTGTCGATGACGCCGTCATCGCGGGCCGAGGCCACATCCCACCGCGCGTTCTCGAGAAACCACCCCGCCCGCAGGAAGGTGACGGGAACGGGCAGGCCGCCGAGCACCCGTTCCATGCGGGTGAGCCGCGACAGCAGGTTCTCCTGCGTCGCGTCGGCACCGATGGTCGACAGTGCGACCACCTGTTTCGGCCGGGCGGCCAGCAGCGCGTCGTGGATGGACGCGATGGCCGGATCCTCGGCCGTCAGAAAATCGGGCGCGGGATCGAAGACCGGCGGGAGCAGGATGAACACGGCTTCGGCACCGCTGAAGGCGCGCGTCAACGCGGCCGTGTCATGAAGCTCGGCGACCGCGACTTCCGCGCCGCGCGCGACGAAGGGCTCCGCCTTGCTCGCATCGCGCACGACGGCGCGGACCGGCCTCCCTGCGGCGAACAAGGCATCGGCCAGCGCGCTGCCGACCTGGCCCGTGATTCCGGTGATGGCGTACATGATCTTTTTCCTGGGGCGTGGGGACCGGGAGAAGATTAGTGAGTGGCCAGTCGTGACTGAAGCGACCTGTGTGCAGTTCTTTCATGATGTTATGTCATGAGTGAACGTGGCATCCTCCGACCGTGCGTTCACCCGCAAGGTGCCCCCCATGTCCACCGATGGCCGATTTCTCGGCAACCTTTCCGTGTTGGTCTCGGTCGTGGAGACCGGCAATTTCGCCCGCGCCGCCGAGGCGCTCGGGCTGTCGCCTTCGGGCGTCAGCCGCGCCATCGGCCGGCTCGAGACGCGCCTGGGCGTGCGCCTCCTGCACCGGACGACACGCTCGGTGAGCCTGACCGACGAAGGCGAGCGTCTCTACGACCGCGTAAGCCCCCTGCTGTCGGGGATCGAGGACGCGGCATGGTCGGCCGCCGGCGATGCACAGGCCGTACGTGGACGCCTTCGGGTCAGTCTCGATCCGATGTTCTCCTGGCAGATCGTGGCACCGCGACTGGAGGCCTTCCTTTCGCGCTACCCCGGTCTCGAGGTTGAGATCGTGACGCGCGACGACCTTGGCGACCTGATTGGCGAGGGCATCGACGTCTCCGTACGCTTCTGCGAACCACCCTCGTCTTCACTCGTGGCGCGCAAACTGCTCGATACCCGTGTGCTGACCGTTGCCGCGCCGTCCTACCTCAAAAAGCACGGTCGGCCGTCGAACCCGTCCGAGCTTGCGGCACACCGCTGCATCCAGTTCCGCGATCCGGTCACCCGGCGCCCGTTCGAGTGGGAGTTTCATCGGAGCGGCAAGGTGGTGCCCGTGCAGACGACCGGCCCTTTGCTGGTCAACGACTCGGGAACGATGTACGCCGTGTGCCTGGCCGGCGCGGGTGTGGCGCAGGTACTCGCCGCCAGTGTCCAGAGCGCCCTGGCCGACGGCCGGCTCGTCGAACTGTTTCCCGAGTGGAACGGCGAAACCTTCCCTCTCTATGCCTTCTACCCCTCGCGCCGACACGCACCGCCAAAGGTCAGGGCATTCGTGGACTTTTGTGTGTCCCTCGTCACGAATAACGATATTCTACCCGGACGAAACGAGCACTAAGTCGGCATTTCACAACCCGCCCGAGACAAGGCGCCATCGCCTCGTTTAATATGCCGAAAAAGCGCAGGCCACGTACGTCGTCGCCGCGCTGAGTCCTCAGGGGGGCTTCCCGATAGCTGTCTTTTCCACTCGGTTCCGATGCCGGGTGCGCCCCTGCGTTTGCATGCGCTCTAAGGAAGACCGCCCGAATGAACCGTATCTATCGTCTGTGCTGGAACGTCGCCACCTGCCAGTGGGTCGCCGCCAGCGAACTCGCCCGCAACAGCCGCCCCGCCGTCGCATGCGGCAGCCTTTCGCGCGCACCGCGCCTCGCGGCCATCGCCGTGGCGGTGTCGCTCGCACTGAGCGCCACCGGCGCCGCGCAGGCGGGGCAGACGGGCGGTCAGGTGTCGGCCGGCATCGGCACGATTCATACGGACGGCACGACCACGACGATCAACCAGACCACCCAGCGCCTGTCGCTGAACTGGCAGACCTTCGATATCGGCGCCAACGAAACGGTCAATTTCGTCCAGCCGGGCAGCGACGCCATCGCCGTGAACCGGATCCTCGGTAACAAGGCGTCGGATATCTACGGTCACCTCAACGCCAACGGACAGGTCTGGCTCATCAATCCGAACGGCGTGTTGTTCGGTGAAGGTGCGCAGGTCAACGTGGGTGGCCTGGTGGCGTCTACGCTGGACACCTCCGATGACGCGCTCACGTCCGGCACCCGCACCTTCAGCGGCAACGGTAAGGGCAGCGTCGTCAACAAGGGCAGCCTGCGCGCCGCCAGCGGTGGTTACATCGCGCTGCTCGGCAACAGCGTATCCAACCAGGGCACGGTCTCGGCTCAGCTGGGTACGGTGGCGATGGGCGGCGGCAGCGCCATCACGCTGACCTTCGACGGCAGCCGCCTGATGCATCTGCAGGTGGATCGCAGCACGCTCGACAACCTGGTCGAGAACCGTCAGCTGGTGCAGGCCGACGGCGGTCGCGTCTTCATGACGGCGGGCGCGGCGGACTCGCTGCTGGCCAGCACCGTGAACAACACGGGCGTCGTGCGCGCGCAGACCGTCGAAAACCACAACGGTCAGATCGTTCTGCTGGGTGGCATGAAAGCCGGCCACGTCAACGTGGAAGGCACGCTCGACGCCAGCGCGCCGAACGGTGGCGATGGCGGCACGATCGAGACCTCCGGCGCTTACGCGCACATCGGTGCGGCGGCCATCACCGCCAGTGCGCCGAAGGGCAAGTCGGGCACGTGGCTGGTCGATCCCTATGACCTGACCATCGACGCGACCGCCGCGAATACGATCTCCACCACGCTCAACGGCGGCACCAGCGTTACCGAGCAGACGACGGCCACCGGCGCCAGCGGCCAGGGCGTGACGAACGCCTCCGGCTCGGGCGACATCACCGTCAACGCGCCGATCGCCTGGACCAACGCCAGCGCCACGCTTACCCTCGACGCCTACCGGGCGGTCAATGTCAACAGCGCGATCACCGGCGCGGGTGGCGTCGTGATCAAGGCCAACGGCAACGGTGGCAACGGCAACATCACGCTGGGCACGGCGGGCACTATCGCAGGCGGCACCGGCGTCACGCTGACCGCGGCGAACCAGTTCATCAACAACGCGGGTGCCAGTGCGTTGTCGTCCGCTTCCGGCAAGTGGCTGGTGTATTCGGCCAGCCCGACGAGCGACACGCGCGGCGGCCTCACCCCGCAGTTCATCCAGTACAACGCCGGGGCGGGCGCGACGCCCCAGGGCACCGGCAACGGTTTCCTCTACCAGCTCGCGCCGACGGTCGCGATCACGGCGCTGACCGGTACGGTTGAGAAAGCGTACGACGGCACCACGGCCGCCAGTCTGACCGACGCCAACTTCACCCGGACCGGCCTCGTCGACGGCAACACGATGCGCGCGGTGGCCGGTACGTATGCGAGTAAGGACGCCGCGAGCGGCATCGTCGTCACCGCCCCCTCCGCGACGTCGGCCTATACGTTCGTCGACGCGACCGGCGCGATCCCCGTTTACGGCTATACGGTCACCGGGACGGGCCAGACGGCCAGCATCGGCCTGATCGATCCGAAGCAGCTCGGCATCGCGATCGTCAACAACCCGACCAAGACGTACAACGGGACGCAGACGGCGACACTGACGTCGTCCAACTACCTGACCAGTGGCCTGGTATCGGGTGAGAGCATCACGTTCAGCCAGCCGAACAGCGTGCTCTACGATTCGGCCAGTGCGGGTGCGGTCAACATCACCGCCAACTTCGTGGCATCGAACTTCGTCGCCGCCAACGGTACCAACCTGGCCAACTACGCGTTGCCCACGGTCGCCACGGGCATGGGCACCATCAACAAGGCCAAGGTTCAGCTCTCAGGCCTGATCGGTACCGACAAGATCTACGACGGCAGCGCGGTCGACACACTGGATAAGTCGCGCGCCTCCATCTTCGGCGTGATCTCGGGCGACACGGCGGACGCGACGCTCGACACGAGCGCCGGCGCCGGCCTGTTCGCGAACGCCAATGCCGGCAACGGCAAGTCGGTCACCGCGACCGGCTTCCAGCTGGTCGGCAGCAAGGCGTCCAATTACGACCTGGTACTGCAGTCGGACATCACCGCGTCGATCACGCCCAGGGCGTTGACCATCAACGGCGTGTCCGCCGTGAGCAAGGACTACGACGCCACCACGGCGGCGGCTCTGCTGTTGCAGAATCCCCAGCTGGTCGGCGTCGTCAGTTCCGACGCGGCCACGGTTTCGCTGGTGACCACGGGCGGCACGGGTACCTTCGCCAGCAAGAATGTCGGCACGGGCATCGCTGTGTCGGCGAGCGGCTTTTCGCTGGCGGGCAACGGTCTGGGCAACTACACACTGACCCAGCCGACCGGCCTTTCCGCCAATATCGCCCAGCGCCACCTCGACCTGAGCATCATCGGCAACCCGACACGCCTCTACAACGGCACCACGACGGCCAACCTGGTGGAAGGCAACGTGCAGATCGTCGGCCTGCAAGGCGGCGAGACGGCGACGGTGAAGCAGGCGTCGTCGGCTTCCTACGACAGTGCCAACGCGGGTTCGCGTACCGTCACGGCGCACCTGGAAGGTTCCGACTTCACGCTGGGCAACGGCGCGTCACTGTCGAACTACAGCTTCACCAGCGACATCGTGGGTGCGGGCACGATCGCCAAGGCGCCGCTCACCTGGACCATCGTCGGCAACCCGTCGCGTCAGTACGACGGTACGACCGCCGCCACGCTCAACGCCAGCAACTATCAGGTGTACGGTTTCATCGCCGGCGAGGGCGCCACGGTCAATCAGACCGTCGGTACGTATAGCGACAAGGACGTGGGCACGCGCGACGTCACCGCGGCCGTCGGCACGAACAACTTCGTAGCGACCGGGAGCACGCTGCTCTCCAACTACGTGCTGCCTACCAGCATCAGTGGCTACGGCACGATCACCCAGCGCGACCTCGGTGCGCTGTCGGTGGTGATCAGCGGCAACCCGACCCGTGCCTACGACGGCACCCTGCTGGCGACGCTCATCGCGGGCAGCCCGACCAGTGGTGGCGATTACACGATTACCGTCAACGACCCTGCCAGGGCATTCGCGCCGGGCGAGGGCGTCTACATCACCAAGACCACGGGAACGTACGCGAGCAAGAACGTCGGCAGGCAGCCGGTCAGCGTCTCGCTCGCCGACTCCGACTACACGCCCTACGGCGGCACCGACCTGTCCAACTACACGCCGCTGCCCACCGCCGCCTACGGTACGGGCGAGATCACGCCGGCATTGCTGACCGCCGCGATCATCAATACGCCGACGAAGGTGTACAACGGCACCACCTATATCTCGCTCACGGCGGACGACTACGCGATCTCCGGTTTCGCCAACGGTGAGGGCGCGCAGATCGTTCCTTCGAAGTTCGTCGACTTCGACAACCGCAACGTCGGCACCGGCAAGACCATCACGGCCCAGATGGCGACCACGTCGTACCTGGCCAACAGCGGCACCGACCTGTCCAACTACACGCTCGATCTGACCGCCACCGGTCCGGGTTCGATCACGGCGGCGCCGCTGTACATCCTCGGCGTGTCGGCGGTGAACAAGACCTACGACACGACGACCGCCGCCACGCTCAACAGCGCTGGCGCATCGCTTGTCGGCCTGGTCGCCGACGACGCGAGGAACGGTACGGTCACGCTGACCCGCGGAACGACCGGCACGTTCGCCACCGCCGACGCGGGCACCGGCAAGGCCGTGACGCCGCTCGGCTTCTCGATCTCGGGCAGCGACGCCGGTAACTACGCGCTGCAGCCCCTTACGGGCCTGACCGCAACGATCAATCCGTACACCCTGACGCTTACCGGCATCACGGCGATCAACAAGACCTACGACGGCAACACCACGATCGGCCTGAACTCGAGCGGCGCCGTCCTCGGCGGCGTGTTCTCCAGCGATCAGGGCAATGTCGCGCTCGACGCCACCGGCGCCACCGGCACCGTTCGCTCCGCGAACGCGATCTCCGGTCAGGCGGTCACCGTGACGGGCCTCGGCCTGAGCGGCAGTCGTGCGTCGAACTACCGTATCGACCAGTTCAGCGGTCTCACCGCCGATATCGCCAGGCGCGCCGTGACGGCATCCATCACCGGCAATCCGACCAAGCCGTACGATGGCTCGGACTCGGTGACCCTGCTGGCGAGCGATTACACCCTCGACGGCTTCGTCACCGGCCAGGGCGCCACCATCCCGCAGTCGTCCACCGCGAATTACGTCACGGTGAACGCCGGCAGCCATATCGGTCTGAAATCCACGTTGTCGGTTTCCGATTTCGTCGCCGACAGCGGTACCAATCTCTCGAACTACTCGCTGCCGACCGCGGCCACCGGCACGCTCGGCACCATCACGCCGTTCATCATCAACCTGATGAGCACGCGGGTCTACGACGCCACCGTCGGCGCGGACGCTTCCCTGTTCACCTCAGGCGGCACGGTCGCCGGTGTCAACGGCGAGAAGCTGACGCTGACCGGCTCCGGTAACCTGGTGACCAAGAATGTCGGCTCGAAGCGTGCCTTCGCGGACTTCGGCACACTGACCTTGGGTGCCAGCGGCGGCAGCACGGCCAGCAATTACACGCTTGCCGGCGGTATCGACTGGGTGACCATTACGCCCGCGTCGCTGACCGTGATCAACACGACGGCGGCGGACAAGGTCTACGACGGCAACACCGTCGCGCAGTTGAGCGGTGCGACGCTCCAGGGTGTGCTCGGCAGCGATACCGTGACACTCGATGGGGCGACCACGGCCACCGGTACGTTCGCCAGCAAGAATGTCGGCACGCGTGGCGTCACGACATCGATGCAGGTGACCGGCAACGACGCGACCAACTACGTCGTGATTCAGCCGACGGATATCTCGGCGACGATCTCGGCGAAGGCCATCACCGCCACGGCCACCGCGCAGAACAAGCAGTACGACGGTACGACGGCAGCGACCACGGCGCTGGCGTCCGCCGGTGTGGTCGCGGGCGACACGGTCACGTTCGCCAGCACCTCGAGTAACTTCGACGGCAAGGATGTCCAGGACGGCCGTACCGTCACGGTCAACGGCATCACCAAGGGCGGCGGAGACGCCGGCAACTACACGCTGAGCAACAACAGCGCGACGGCCACGGCCAACATCACTCCGCGCGTGCTGAACCTGTCCGGTTCGCGGACCTACGACACCACGACGGCCGCGTCGGCCGGTACGCTGAGCCTCGGCAACCTCGTCTCCGGCGAATCGCTGGTGTTGGGTGGCGCAGGTACTCTGAGCAGCAAGAACGTGGGCACCTACAAGAACGGCACCGGCTTCGATGCGAGTGGTCTCACGCTCGGCAACAATGGCGCCTACCTGGCATCGAACTACACGCTGACCGGCGGCGCGTATAACTACACGGTCAACAAGGCGACACTGAGGGTTACCGGTACGTTCGCGGACAGCAGGACCTATGACGGCACCCGAGATGCGGCGCTGCACGGCTCCGTCCTGGAAGGCGTACTGGGTGCCGATGTCGTCACGATGACCAACACGGCGCTCGGTACGTTCGATACGAAGAACGTCGGCACCAACAAGGTCGTGACCACGGCCATCGGCATCGACGGCGCCGACAAGAACAACTACACGATCGTCCAGCCCGCGGACGTCCGCGCCGACATCACGGCCAAGGCGATCGCGGTGGCCGCCACCGGCGTGAACAAGGTCTATGACGGCACCACCTCGTCGGGCGCCACGCTGGGCAGCACTGGCCTGGCATCGGGCGACAAGGTGACGTTCAGCGCGTCGACGAATACCTTCGATACCAAGGACGTGGGCGACGGCAAGCTGGTGTCGCTCACCGGGATCACCGCAAGTGGCGCCGACGCCGCCAACTACACGCTCAGCAATACGGCGGCCACGACGCATGCGAACATCACGCCTTACATCATCAGCCTGACGGGCACGCGTGCCTACGACCAGACGACGTCGGTGGCGGCGAGTCTTTTCGGTACCAACGGCGTGGTCAACGGGGTGAACGGCGAGAAGCTGGTCCTCACCGGCGCCGGCACGACCAGCTCGAAGAACGTCGGCACCTATAACCGGGCGGCCGATGGCACGGGTAATCTGGGGCTGGGAAGCCTCGCGCTGACGGGCATCGATACGGCGAGCGCGGGCAACTACTCGCTCGCCGGTGGTGTGGATCGCTTCGTCATCACGCCGTATGCGCTGACCGTGACGGCAACGGGCGTCGACAAGGTCTACGATGCCTCGCGCACCGCGTCGGTGTCGCTGGCGGGGGATCACATCTTCAGCGGCGACGATCTGAGCCTCGGTTACACGGGTGCGCTGTTCAGCGACAAGAACGCCGGCGCGAACAAGTCGATCGCCGTGACGGGGATCGGTGCGTCGGGAGCCGATGCAGGCAACTACACCGTGAACACCACGGCATCCGCCATCGCCAGGATCAGCCCGAAGAACATCACGGGCAGCATCGTCGCCGACAGCCGCACCTACGACACCACGACGAACGCGACCACGCACGGTACGCTCACCGGCGTCATTTCCGGCGACAGCCTGTCGTACAGCTCGACCACCGGCAGCTTTGCGGACAAGAACGCTGGCGCTGACAAGACGGTGACCGTATCGGGCGTACTGGCCGGCAACGATCTGAACAACTACGTCGTCACCGCCAACACGACGACGACGGCGTCGATCGCCAGGGCCAGCGTCATCGTGAGCACGGTCGCGAGCGACAAGGTTTACGACGGCAACACGGGCGCCTCGAGCGTACTGTCCGCCAGTGGCGTGCTCGGCAGCGACGTCGTCACCTTTTCCAGCAGCGGGGCCAGCTTCGACGACGCCAACGCGCGTACCGGCAAGACCGTGACCACCAGCGGTATCGCCGCCGGCGGCGCCGACGCGGGCAACTACATCTGGAATACGAGCTCGACGACGCTCGCGGCGGTCACGCCTTATGTCATCGATCTGCACGGCGAGCGTGTCTACGACGGCTCGACCGTCATCGCCGCCAGCGCGTTCGCCGGCGACTTCCAGGTGGACGGCATCAACGGCGACACCCTTACGCTCTCGGGCGCGGGGTCGGTCGCCGACAAGAATGTCGGGACCGGGAAGGGCCTCGTGTCGCTGGGTACGCTCGGCCTGCAGGGCAACGGCAGCGCGCTGTCGACCAACTACACGCTGGTCGGTGGTTCGCACTGGGCGACCATCACGCCGAAGCAGATCACCGTCGACGCGCAGGGCTCCACGAAGGTCTACGACGCGAATACGCTGGCCACCGCCGCGCTGTCGTCCACGGGCGTCATCGGTGGCGATCAGGTGGTCTTCAACGGCACCGGCGCGCTCTATGACGCGAAGAACGTCGGCACTGGCAAGACGGTTACCGTCACCGGCATCTCGGCCTCCGGTACCGACGCCGCCAACTACACGTATAACGCGACGGCGCTGACCACCGGCGACATTACGCCCTTGACCGTGCTCGGCACGATCGGCGCTCACGACAAGACCTACGACGGGACCACCACGGCGCAGACGCAGGGAGCGCTGACCGGTGTACTCGCCGGCGACGATCTCGGTATCGCCTCCCGCGGCGACTTCGTCGACAAGAACGCGGGCACGGCCAAGATGGTGAACGTCGCCGGTACCCTCACGGGTGCCGATGCGGGCAACTACACGCTGAGCAGCAACGCCACGACCACCGCCGACATCGGCAAGGTCGTGCTCGATCTGACCGGTACCCGCGTCTACGACGCGACGGCCATCGCCGGTGCCGCGATGTTCGGCAACCAGGGCGTGATCGCCGGTATCGCGGGTGAGTCGCTGACGCTCTCCGGCGCCGGCGTGCTGGCCAGCAAAAACGTCGCGACCCAGCGTGCGCTGTCCGGTCTGGGCACGCTCGCGTTGACGGGCAACGGCACGACGCTCGCCGACAACTACACGCTGGTCGGTGGCCGCGATGTGGCGACGGTCACGCCGCTGGGCATCATCGCCGGCATCGCTGCCGACGACAAGGTCTATGACGGCGGCACCGGCGCGGTGACGCATGGGACGCTCACCGGCGTGCTCGCCGGTGACCAGGTCGGCCTCTCGACCTCGGGGAGCTTCGTCGACAAGAACGCGGGCAACGGCAAGACGGTGAACGTGACCGGCGGTATCGCCGGCGGCGACGCATCGAACTACGCGCTGACCTTCAATCCGCAGACCACGGCCAGCATCACGAAGCGTTCCGTGGTCGTCACCGCGGTCGGTACCGACAAGTACTTCGATGGCAACAGCACCGACCGCGCGTTGCTCGGTACCAGCGGCATCCTGCCGGGTGACGTGGTGAACTTCATCGCGGGAAGCGCGCTCTTCGCCGATCCGGCGGTCGGTCTGCGCAAGCCGGTGTCGGTCAGCGATATCGGCGCGACCGGCGTGGATGCGGGCAATTACGCGTTCAACACGACGGCCGACACGGTGGCGAACATCAACCAGAACTCGTCGCAGGGTGCCTCGGCTACCGCGCTGACGCAGATCGATGCGGTGCTCAATCCGGACGCGATCGCTACGCCTTACGGTGTCGCCTCCAACGTCACCGTGGGCCAGTACAGCGGCAACCACAAGAAGACGCGTCAGCCGGTGGAGAAGAACGCGCAGCGCGCGGACTTCGTGCCGGGCCTCTCCCTGCAGGTGGTCGAGGGCGGCGTACGCGCGCCGGCGGATGCGATGCATTGATGCGTCGCTCCGCCGCCTCCGACCTCCCTTTTCCTTTTGTAACGGCTTATCGATGAAGACAGTCTCGTTCCCCCGCGGCACCGCGCATGTTCTCGGTGCGTGCATCGTCCTTGCTCTGGCCGGCGGCGCGCAGGCACAGACGCGCGCGCCTCAGACCGGCGACCTTCTGCGTCAGCTGCCGGCCCCACCGCAGCCGACGCGTAGCGACGACACGGGCTTGAAGGTCGCCCCGGTCGTTGCCGAAGCCACCGGCGACAGCGCACCGTTCCACGTCACAACGATCGAGGTGACCGGTGCCACGTTGCTTCCGGCGGCCGATGTGCACGCCCTGGTCGCGCCGGGCGAGGGCCGCGATCTCACGCTGTCCCAGCTCAACGAACTGGCGGCGAAGATCACCGCCGCCTATCGCGACAAGGGTTACCCGCTGACGATCGCCTATGTGCCGGCGCAGACGCTGTCGGGCGGCACGGTGCGCATCGCCGTGCAGGAAGCACGGCTGGGCAAGGTCACGCTGGAGAATCACAGCACCACGCACGACGGTCCGTTGCAGGCGACGCTCGATCCGCTGAGCAGCGGTATGCCGATCTCCTCGCACGGTTTCGATCGCAGCCTGCTGTTGTTCGGTGACATTCCGGGTGTGACGGAGAGCTCGGTGCTGCGTCCGGGCGACGAGCCGGGCACCTCCGACCTGGCCGTACGTGCGGATGACCGTCCGCGCTACACGGGTCTGGTCGCACTCGACGACTACGGCAACCGATACACCGGCCGCGCGCGGGCGACCGGTACTTTCAGCGTCAACAGCCTGCTGCACCAGGGCGACGTGCTCGATGCCACGGCGCTCAGCGCCGGCTCCAACATGAACTACGGGCGCCTGGGCTACCGCTACCTGCTCAATGGCCAGGGCACCGTGGTCGGCGCGGCGGTCTCCTCGCTCGACTACAAGCTCAAGGGCGATCTGCGCGTGCTCGACGCACACGGCACGGCCCAGGTGGCGAGCGTGTTCGTCAGCCAGCCCATCATCCGTTCCACGGAAGGCAACCTGTACGGTCAGCTCGGCTACGACCGCCGCCGCCTCAACGACATGATCGACATCGTCGACGTGCGTACGCGGCGTCACACGAACGGCTGGACGGCGACGCTCGCCGGCGACCAGCGCGACATGCACGGCGTGACCAACTTCAGCCTGGCCGCGACCTACGGCCGGCTGGGCTTCGACGACGCATTCGCCGAGTTCGTCGACGCGATCAGCGCGCAGACCAAGGGACACTACCTGAAGTACTCGCTGTCCATCGCCCGGCTGCAGCAGCTGTCGGAGAACAACGCGATCTACGTCGGCTTCCAGGGCCAGTGGGCGAACAAGAACGTCGACACCGCCGAGCAGTTCTATCTCGGTGGCGCCAACAACGTCCGCGGCTACGACACCGGCGCACTGGCCGGCACGCAGGGTCAGATGCTCAACCTGGAATATCGCCGTACGCTGCATCCCGGCATGCCGGGTACGTGGATCGCGATGGCCTTCGTCGACGGCGGTCGCGTATCCATCTACAAGGACACGTTCGCGCCGGGTACCAACAGCGTCCACACGCAGGACGCCGGTCTGGGCCTGCGCTGGCAGGGTGAGAACCAGTGGTCGGTCAGCGCCGACGTCGCCCACCCGATCGGCGCTCGTCCCGCGATCGTCGGCGAGACGCACGACGTCCGCGCCTGGGTACAGATTCAGAAGGGCTTCTGACGCTCGTCCGGCGTGTCGCGGATCGTGATGGCGGCCGCGACCGCCGCCATCACGGCGAGCGCCGCCGACAGCCACATGACGTGGCGAAAGCCGACGACGAAGGCCTCGCCCACCATACGGCGGGCCGCGGCCGAACCGGGCGGCAGCTCGATGCCGGCGAGTCTCGCCTTCTGCGCGAAGATCGTTTCGACGAGCTCGCTGGGCAGGCGCGTATGCATGCGTGCCGACTCCAGCGCCATGTCGAACCCATGCGTCAAGACGACACCGAACAGGGCGATGGCGAGCAGCCCCGCTACGCGCGACACGGCGTTGTTGATGCCGGACGCCGTGCCGGCCAGCGAGGGAGCAAGCGCGTTCATCACGGTGGTAGTCAGTGGCGCGATGGTGATGCTCATGCCGAGGCCGAGCACGACGGCCGCCGGAAAGAAGGTCGTCCAGTACGAGCCGCCCACACCGGGAACCGTGTAAAGCGCGAAGCCGGCGGCAGCCACGGTCGGACCGACGATCAGCGGCAGGCGCGCACCGACCACGTCCACCAGGCGCCCGCTCCAGCGCGACAGCACGAACATGATGGCGACGAAGGGCAGCAAGGAGGCACCGGCGGCGGTGGCCCCGTAGCCCTGCACCTGAATCAGGTTCAGCGGAACGAAGAACATGCTGCCACCCAGCGCGGCATACAGCAGAAGGGTCAGGATATTGGCACCCGCGAACCGCCGGTCGCGAAAGAGGCCGAGTGGCAGCATGGGCGCGGCGACGCGTCGCTCGACGATGACGAAGGCGATCAGCGCCGCGATGCCGGTGAGTGCCGCCAGCACGACATCGACGGCCGTCCACCCTTCTATCTGTGCTTCGATCAACGCATAAACGATACCCGCGAGACCGACTGTCGCCAGACACGCTCCCGCGATGTCGACCCGGCCCGTCGTCGCGCCACGGCTTTCCGGCACATGGGCGTGACAGATCGCCACCAGCGCGATACCCAGCGGAAGGTTGATCAGAAACGCCCAGTGCCACGACACGTGTTCGACGAGAAAGCCGCCGAGCACGGGACCGATGGCGGCGGTGACGCCACTGAAGGCCGACCATGTGCCGATCGCCGCACCGCGCAGATTTTTCGGGTAGGCCGAGGTGATCAGGGAGAGGCTGCCGGGCACCAGCAATGCCGCGCCCAGGCCTTGCACCGCCCGGGCCCCGACCAGCCAGCCGATGCCCGGCGAGGCCGCGCAGGCTGCGGAGGCGAGGGTGAATACGATGGCGCCGAGCGCGAACACGCGGCGTCGACCGAAGCGATCGCCCAGTACGCCGCCCACCAGCAGGAGTGCCGACAACAGCAGCGCATAGGCTTCCATGACCCACTGCGCATCTGCGGTGGTCGCCTGCATGGCACGCTGAATCGCAGGGAGCGCCACGTTGACGATAGTGCCGTCGACGAAGGCCATGCCCGAACCGACGATAGCGGCGACCAGGGTCCAGCGTCGCGCCGCCGCGGAGCAGGGGACGGCGTCGACCTCGTCTCCGGAGGGATGGTCGGTCGGGATCATGTGCGAAGGGTAGCGCGTCCACCAGGCCGTATCTTGGACACTCTGTTGACGGCGCGAGTGCTCTGCTCGCCAGACCTGATACCCGGAGTGCGGCCATGACGCATCGCGAAACGTACGACGAACCCACCACGGGCTCCGGCGATCCTGGCCACGGTGAGCAAGAATCGCCCGATGAACCCGTCAATACGGGATCGGGCGACCCCCAGCATAAGCCCGTCGATCGTTGACCTACGGACCCTGGAACGTAGGGCAAACCACGCCTGATCAGCCGCGTTGCATCGCTGCCACCGTTTCACGGACGAAGTTGCGATAGCTGCGCGGTGCGCGGCCGAGCACCGAGGTCATGATGTCGTTCGCCGCCGGCTTGGCCAGCATGCCGTCGGCGTGGAACCGCGCGAGCATCAGGCGCAGATCGTACGCCGCCCACGACGGCTGCTGGCGGGCGATGTTGGCTTCGGCGGTATCCAGGTCGTCGCCACCGTAGGCGACGGGACGTCCCAGCGCCTCGCTCCAGATCGCCGCGGCGCCTTCGCCCGTGATCGCGTCGGGACCGACCAGCTCGATGACTTCACGGGGCAGGGCGCCCGATGCGCGGCTACGGCGAAGCAACGACGCGGCGGCGACGTCGGCGATATCGCGGGTATCCACCATCGAAACGCCCACCTTGCCCAGCGCCATCGGGTAAACCCCGTGCTGGGCGATGACGTCCTTGATGTTGGCGTCGTTCTGCATGAAATACGACGGTCGCAGCACGGTCGCGGGCAGGTCGAACTGCTCGATCGCGCGCTCCACGGCGTACTTCACGGTGAAGTGCGGGACGTCGGTGAAGCGGTCGCCGTTGAGCACCGACAGGTAGACGATGCGCTGGATGCCCGCCTCGCGCGCCAGACCGAGGGTAGCGAGGGCCTGGGTGAGTTCATCGGGGACCACGGCATTCAACAGGAACAGGGTGTCGACGCCCTGCAGCGCGGCGCGCATGGATGGGATGTCGGTCATATCGCCGGCGACCGGCTGGACGCCGGCGGGTGCCTTGTACTTCCCGGGTGCACGGGTGAGTGCGCGGACCGGCGCGCCTTCGGCGGCCAGACGTTCGATGACGGCGGAGCCGATGCTGCCGGTGGCGCCAGTGACGAGAATGCTCATGATCGATGCCTTGGTGGTTGGGATGATCACTAATCTCGGTGTTTCGCATATGAGACGAAAGGCGCAACATCGGGACATCCTGTCTCGTCAGCGGAACACCATGGATCTGCAGGCCCTCTCGGACTTCAACGCCGTCGCGCTGCATGGTGGCTTCGGTGCGGCCAGCCGGGCCACGGGGCGACCCAAGGCGACCCTGTCGCGACGGGTACGCGAACTGGAGGATGTACTGGGAGCCCGGCTCATCGACCGCGGCGCAAGGCCTTTCCGCCTGACGGACGAGGGGGCGACCCTGCATGCCGAGACGCGCGCCATGCTGGACCGGATCGACGACGTGGCGGCGGACCTCGCATCGGCGTCCGGCGCGCCTCGCGGAAAACTCCGGGTCAGCGCGCCGGTCCTGTTCGCCCATCGCGGGCTGGGCCGGCTGGCGGCGCGCTTCGCACAACGGTACCCCGGCGTGCAGCTGGACGTCGTGATCGACGATCGCTTCGTCGACCCGCTGAAGGATGGCTTCGACCTGGTCATTCGGGCCAACCCTGAGCCCAGCACGGATCTGGCCGGACGCTGCTTCCTTCGCGACCGGCCGACGGTCGCCGCGGTGCCGTCGCTTAGGCGCCCGGCCGACGGGGGCGAGTTCCCGGCCATCATCCTGCGCGCGGCGCAGGGCGCCGAGCCCTGGCGCGTGAGGATGACCGATGGCGTGTCCACGCTGACGCCGCGCGAGGTGCTTCGTCTGTCGTCGATGGCGATGATTTACGACGCCGCGCTCGAGGGAATCGGCGCGGCGATCCTCCCCGCGTCGCTCATCCGGAAAGACCTCGAGGAAGGCAGGCTCGTCGAGTGGGGGCGTATCGACGGGCGCGGTCTGGAGGTCTGGGCGTTGTACCCGCCACAGCGGCATGTCTCCCTTAAAGTCTCCGCCTTCATCGGCATGCTGGTCGAGCAGTTCAGGGATGCGTCGCCGTCGCACTTCGACGATATATGAGACTCCGGTGCGTTGACACGTGCCGCCGTACCGACGAAAGTCGACCGTCATCCAATGTCGGGAGCGCGCCCTTGAATCGTCGTGACTTCGCGAAGGCGCTTGCCTTCGCCGGCACCATCGGGAGCGGCCTCTGGCCGGTTGCCAGGTCGACAGGGGCTCCGCTGATCGGCACGCGAGCGGGCGTCATCGTCGATCCGGTCCACATGCAGCAGTTGCAGCAGTCCTTCCTCGACCTTCGCTTCGGCATGTTCATCCATCTGAATATGGCGACCTTCGAAGAACGCGAATGGGGCGATCCGCTGCTTTCGCCGAAGCTGTTCGATCCGAAGCACCTCGACACCGACCAGTGGGCGCGCGCGGCGACATCCGCGAACATGGGCTACGCGTGCCTGACCACGAAACACCACGACGGCTTCTGCCTGTGGCCGACGAAAACCGGCAGCGCGAACGTCATGCAGTCGTCGTATCCGCACGATGTGGTGCGCCGCTATGTCGATTCGTTCCGAAAGGCCGGGCTCAAGGTCTGCCTCTATTTCTCGATCCTCGACCTGCGTCAGGACATCCGCGCGCGAACCGTCACACCTGAAAAAATCGCGCTGATCAAGGCGCAGCTCACCGAACTGCTCACCGGCTACGGGCCGCTCACCGCGTTGATTCTCGATGGGTGGAACGCATCGTGGTCGCGCATTTCATATGCTGAGTTACCGTATCGCGAGATCTACGACCTGGTGAAGTCCCTGCAGCCAAACTGCCTGGTGACGGACCATAACGCGGGAAGCTATCCGGGCACGGCGCTCTACTACACGGATATCAAACAGTACGAGCAGCACGCGGGCCAGAAGATTCCCGCGGACAGTCCGGTGCCGTCGCAGTCAGGTACGACGTTGCAAAGCGACTGGTTCTGGAAGAAGGCCTACCCCACCTCCGAGCTCGCCTCGGCGAAGACCATCGTCGACGAGTGGCTGGTGCCGTTCAACGAAAACCATTGCAACCTGATCCTCAACGTGGCGCCCAATCGCGACGGCCGGTTCGACGACAACGCGGTGGCGCGGCTCGCCGAGATCGGTTCACTGTGGAAGAACACGGGCCCGGCGCCGAAGGTGGGTCGCGCGGTGCTCATCACCACGCCCGACCTGGCCGCCGGCAAGCCCGCCTGGGCCAGCGCCAGTGACGAGGCGGTGGGTCCCGATCTCGCGTTCGACGATGATTACCGCTCGTACTGGCTGGCGGACAAGGGGAAGACCGACGGCTGGATCGAGATTCGATCCGAACAGCCGGTGTCGTTCAATACGATATCGATCGTCGAGCCGATACATGCCGATGGCTATGGCGATACTTCCAGGATCACCCGTTACAAGGTGGAGATGGAGCGTGACGGTGGCTGGGTGGAGATCGCCTCCGGCGGTACCCCGGCCCCTTACCAGTTTCACGAGATCGGGCGGGTCACGGCGAAACGGGTGCGACTGACGGTGTTCGGCAGGCAGCCCGGGGTGACGGAGCTGGGTCTGTACGACGAGCCGCGCTGACTGAGTCCGGCCGCAGGAGCGATACCCTTCACACCTTTAAAACCAGTCACTTGCCACCATCTAAGCGGGCTGAGGGCCAGTCCCGGAGGTGAGTCATGGCAACCGGATGGGCGGGTGACACCGCCGTACAGGACCAGATCGACGCGACCATCGAAGACGCCGTAAAACGGGCGCGCAGCCATATGCCCAGCGGCCCGGGTCTCGAGCACTGCGAAGCGTGCGACAAACCGATTCCGGACGCGCGCCGCAAAGCGGTGCCTGGCGTACGCCTGTGCGTGGCCTGCCAGGAAGAGGCCGATCGCGAGGAAGCCAGCTTCAGCGGCTACAACCGCCGCGGCAGCAAGGACAGTCAGCTGCGTTGACCGCGCCCGGTACAATCGCGGGCTCCCCCGCAGTACCGGCAGACATCCGTATGCTCGAACACCTGATCCTCGCCCGTCACGGCGAAACCGAATGGAATGTGGCCGGACGCGCACAAGGCCGAGCGGACAGCCCGCTAACCGCGGCGGGCATCGAACAGGCACGGTCGCTGGGACGCGTGCTCGCCGCGCGGGGCGTGGAGCACATCGTGACATCCACGCTGGGGCGGGCCATGCACACGGGTGAAGTCGCCGCGGGCATCGTCGGTTGCACCACCACCGTGGACGCGCGTCTGGTCGAGCGGGCCTTCGGGGTGCTGGAAGGCCGTTCGGTCGCGGACGTGTTCGAGGAAGATCCGGCGATGGTCGCGGTGTTGCGTGGCCATGATCCCGCCGTCGCCGCGGTGGGCGGCGAGTCGCTGCATGAGGTGGCGTCACGTATGCTTGCCGCGTTGGCGGATATTCGTGCGTTGCCGTACCGGCGCGTGGCGGTGGTGACGCACGGGCATTGCATGACGGCGACGCTGGGTGCGCTTCTGAACGGTGGCGAGTACGCGAGTTACCGACATGGCAATTGCGGATACACGCCGCTGGGGGTGAACTCCGACGGGTTCATCGTCGACCGGTGGAACATCAGTCCGGTCGAGGTCGCGACGGCCTGATTATCCCGGATCCTGCATCGTCTCATCCGCATCTCGTCGGATAGTCTTCATTCGCTTCCACCCCTAGCTTGGTAGTCGACCCGTCGCGCATCGCGACGACGCACTCCGAGGTGGGCACCATGAGCAAGACCTGGTTCATTACCGGCACGTCCTCCGGCTTCGGCCGCCTTCTGACCGAAATGCTGCTGGCGCGAGGTGACCGTGTCGTCGGCACGCTGCGCCAACCCGGCGCCCTCGACGATCTCAGGACGCGGTATGGCGACGCGCTCGATGTCGTCATCATGGACCTGACGAACACCGCGTCGATCCGCGAAGGCGTCCAGAAAGCCTTCGACGGAGGTCGCGTCGATATCGTCGTCAACAACGCGGGCTACGGGCTCTTCGGTGCGGCGGAAGAAGTCACCGACGAGCAGATCCAGCGCATCATCGACACCAATCTCATCGGATCCATCCAGGTCATCCGTGCCGCCATCCCCCGGCTGCGTGAGCAGGGTGGTGGCCGTATCGTGCAGGTGTCGTCCGAAGGCGGCCAGATCGCCTATCCCAACTTCAGCCTGTACCACGCATCGAAGTGGGGCATCGAAGGCTTCGTTGAAGCGGTGCTGCAGGAGGTCGCATCGTTCGGCATCGATTTCCTCATCGTCGAACCGGGTCCGTCGAAGACCGACTTCGGCAAGGGCCTGGTGACGCCTGAGCCGATGGCCATCTACGACGACACCCCGGTGGGCGAGCTTCGCCGTGGCATCGTGTCAGGCGCCTTCGTCATCCGTGGCAATCCCGAAAAGATGGCGCGCGCGATGATCGAAACCGTGGACCTGGACAACCCACCACGCCGGCTGGTGCTGGGCGGCGACGCCTACGACCACGTCGAGGCCGGACTCAGCGCGCGCCTCGAGGAACTTCGCACGCAGAAACGTGGCGCATACGACGCCGACGACGACGCAACGGCGTGAACGTGGCGACTGCCAGAGCGAGCCACCCCCGGATGCTGTCATGACATCTTCAAGTCATTGAAATAAAAACATAATATTCGGATTTTCGCTAAAGTCCCGGCACGCGGAGCCGATAGGGAGGCACCCCCGCTCTCCCCGAGTGTGTCATGCCCTTTCCTCGCTTCGCCCTGCCGACGCTCACCCTGCGTGCACGTCTTTCGCTTCGTCTCGCCGGCACGATCTTTTTGCTGCTGGCGCTCTGGATCGTCGGCGGGGTGCAGCTTCGCACCGCCGACGACCGCCTGCAGTCCGTGGTGACAGACACGCTGGCGCCCGTCGCCGATGTCGGTCACATCCAGAACGATTACAACGACCTGCTCGATGCGCTGGTGCATGCGACGCTGATGCGGTTGCCCTCCGCCGTCGACGACGCGGTCACCGCGATCGGCAGCAACCGCCATGACATCGACAAACAGTGGAAGTCGCTCACGGCCAGCGGCCTGGGCAAGGCGCAGGCCAAGCTGGTCACCCTGGCTGCCGAACACCGCAAGGCGGCCGATAAGGCGGTCGACGACGTCATCGAGCTGCTCAAGACGGAGCAGTTCGATCTGGCGCAGCTACAGCTTTCAAACGACGTCCAGTCGGCCGTCGGCCCCCTGAAGAGCGACTTCTCCAACCTCTTCGCGCTGGCGCTGGACAACGGCAAGGCCGAAGCCGCGGCACAGCGCGCCGACATTGCGAAGGGTGGCGTTTTCTCCGCGGTATTGCTCGGTATCGCTTTGCTGATCGCCAGCGTCATGGATGTCGCGATCATCCGCTCGCTTGGCCGGCGCCTGCGCCAGGCGGCGGACGTGGCAGCCTCCATCGCCGGTGGTACTCTGGGCACACGCGTCGAGATCGGTCGCGACGATGAGATCGGCAAGCTGCTGTCGTCGCTGGCGGCGATGGATGCCCAGCTCGGCAACGTGGTGACCCAGGTGCGCGACCGCGCCGACCACGTCGCTCACGCGGCCACCGGCATCGCCCGGGGTAACGAGGCGTTGAACGAGCGCACGCGCACGCAGTCCGCGCACGTCGACCTCACCACGGCCTCGATGAGCGAGATGGCTGGCGCGGTCTCGGACGGCCTGGGCCATGCGACCGCCGCCAGCCGTGCCGTCATCGACACCCGTGAGATGACGGACGAGGGCCACCGTGTGGCTCAGGATGCGGTCGGCAACATGCGCGAGATCCAGCGCACCAGCGAGCAGATGAGCGAGATGCTGGATCTGGTGGAGCAGATCGCCTTCCAGACCAATCTGCTCGCGCTGAATGCGGCGGTCGAGGCGGCGCGGGCGGGCGAACATGGCCGTGGCTTCGCTGTGGTCGCTTCCGAGGTCCGCGCACTGGCGCAACGCTGCGGCGCAACCGCCAGGGACATTCGTGCCCTGGTCGCGGCCAGCGATGAGGCGGTGCAAGCCGGCGTCGTGTCGGTGGATCGCGCGGGCCAGGTGCTGCACAGCATCGCGGACCGCGTGGTGACCCTCAGCGGTCTCGTCGCCTCGGTGATGGACGCCACCCGTGGACAGAGCGAAGGCATCGCACGCATCGGTGGGGCCATTCGTGGCATCGATGAGACGACACGCGAGAACGCGGCGCTCGTGCAGCAGGCGGCCTCGGCCAGTCACGCGATGCGCGAGAGCGCGGAAATCCTTCGCCGCGAGGTCGCCTACTTCGTGCTGGAAAGCGAGGCGGCGTAACGCTCGCTCACCATCCCGCGGGCATGGACGCCCGACGCGCGGCCGGCTCCTGCCTGCCGGCCGTTGCAACCTTAGAAGGTGGTCCGTCAGACGGTCTCGCGGACCGCTTTCAGGGTCTTGTACAACGTTGCGCGCGACAGCCCTAGCAGGGGCGCAACATAGGAAGCGGCGTTACGCACGTCGAACAGGCCGCGGCTCTCGAGCAGTCGCACGAGGGCCTCGCGCTGCTCGATCGCCATCACCGCCAGCGTCGTGCCGTGATCCGTGAGGAACTGCCCGACGAGATCGTTGACCTCCTCGCGCCAGTCGTTGCGAAAGAGCGCGGAGGGCTTTGCCTCGGTTTCACCGAACCGCAGGAAGTCCTTCGCCATGGCCTGCATCGACTCGAACATGCTGACGTCGACGTTGATGCACAGCAGTCCCACGGCGCGTCGGCGCCCGTCGCGAAGCACGGCGGTGATCGACTTCAGTCGGCGTCCGTCCCAGTTCGTCTTGGAATACGGGCCGATCACCGCTTCGTCCAGCGATTCGATATCGTCCAGTTCCGTCAGCGAGTCATCGCCCGGATGACGCGGCGACAGACGGTTGGCAATGTGACGAATGGTTCCCGTACCGAGATCGTGGATCACAACCTCGGCATGCGGACGCAGCACGGTGGCGATCGCATCGGCGACGGGGACGAAGGCGGCAAGAAAATCGGACATGCGCGGATCATCGCCCGCGGCAATACATCGAGTCCAGTGTGGACATTTCGTCGTGTATCCTCACGTCATCGGAAGGAAGGGACGCATGAAGATCGGCATTGTGGGCTACGGAACGGCGGGGCAGGCCAGCGCCATCCTCTTATCGGAACGCGGGCACGACGTGACCGTTTTCGAAAAGAGTCCGTCGCTGGGTCCCGTGGGCGCGGGATTTCTGTTGCAGCCGACGGGCCTCGCCGTACTGGAACGGATGGGCCTGCTTCCACGCGCGCTCGCACTGGGTCAGCGTATCGACGAACTCCACGGCGCCACGCCACGCGGGCGGGCGGTCATGGCCATGCGCTATGCCGATCGTCGTGCGGATTGCTTCGGCCTGGGTATGACGCGCGGCGCGCTCTTCGAATTGCTGCGCGAGGCGCATGTCGGCGCAGCTCAGGTACGCACGGGACATCGTATCGTTGCGTACGACCCGACGGCGGGGACGATCCGCGACGAGGCCGGCGCGGTACACGGCCCCTATGACCTGATGATCGCAGCGGATGGCGCGCATTCCGCCTTGCGAACACACTGCGAAGGCAACGTTCGCCGCGAACGCATGTATCCATGGGGCGCTGTGTGGTGCCTCCTGCGTATCGACGACTGGCATTCGCCCACACACCTGCTGCAGCGCTACGCGGGCACGAAATGCATGATCGGCATGCTCCCCGTGGGTGAACGGCCAGGGCACGAGGGGCGCTGGGTCACGTTCTACTACAGCCTTCCCGGAGACGCGGTCGAACGGTTCGACGATGGTGCCATCGATGGGCTGAAGGCGCAGGTCGCCACGCTGTGGCCCGAGCTCACACCGCACATCGCGCATCTGGACCGGGCGGAACAACTCAATCGTGCCCGCTATCGCGACGTGGTGCTGCGTCAGCCTCATCGCGGCCGCCTCGTCGTCATCGGCGATGCGGCGCATGCCATGAGTCCGCAACTCGGGCAGGGCGTCAACATGGCGCTGCTGGACGCGGCGGCCCTCGCCGAGTGCCTGGATGAGCAAGCCGATGTCGGGCAAGCGCTCGAGGCGTACCGCCGCCAGCGCCACGCGCATGTCCGCATATATCAGCGCATGAGCCGCTGGCTGACCCCGCTGTTCCAGTCCGATTACACGGTGCTCGCGTGGTGGCGCGACCTCTGCTTCGGTCCGCTGGGCAAGGCCCCCGGCGCTCGCCGGCCCATGCTCAGCATCCTCACCGGCGAAGCGGGGCATCGGCGGCGGTCACCCGCTACAAGCGGGACCAAACCGTCGCCATTACATTCGGGCTAGATATATATTCCGCCACTGGGGCGCGGGAAACCGGAAATTCGCATGAAACGTGTGCTGCTGACCATGGCGTTGTCCTTGTCGCTCGCTTCGACGGCCACGGCGGCCGTGCCGGTGTGGGGTGCGAAGCAATCCAGCGCGGCCGATGTGCCGCCGTCGCAGCTGAAACCGGGCGAATGGATATGGGGTGGGCGAGATGCCTCACCCGGGCCCATGGCCGTGATCGTGAGCCTGACAGAGCAGCGCGCGTACGCGTATCGCAACGGCATCCTCATCGGTGTCAGTACCGTGAGCACTGGAAAAAAAGGCTACGAGACGCCCACCGGCGTGTTCACGATCCTGCAGAAGGACAAGGACCACCACTCCAAGAAGTACGACAACGCACCGATGCCGTACCAGGAGCGCCTTACCTGGGACGGCGTCGCCCTGCACGCGGGCGGATTGCCGGGTTATCCCGAATCGCACGGCTGCGTGCATCTTCCGACGGAGTTCGCGCGGTTGCTGTTCGAGTCGACCAACATGGGCATGACCGTGGTGGTCGCGAAGGAAGGCACCGCGCCCGTGACCGTCGTCCACCCGAGTGCGGTGATCCCGATCGATCCGCGCAACGGCGCGGACCTCGATCTGCCACCGCTGGCCGAGGGCGAGCCATACCGCTGGAATCCCGATGCCTCGCCCACGGGGCCCATCTCGATGGTGCTCAGCGTGCCGGACGGCCGCGTCGTGGTCTTCCGCAACGGCATCGAGATCGGTCGCAGCCGCGTGGAAGTCAATGACCCGTTGACCGGTACGCATGCCTTCATCGTCGGGCAGGGCTATATGGCCGATACGCCGAACCGCGCGGGCCTGCGAATGCCCAACTGGATCACCATCGGCATCCCCGGGCACGGCGACGAAGCGGGCAAGGTCGTGGATGACGCCCTCGCCGACCGCGTCGCGGTGCCGCGCGAATTCATGGAGAAACTGCTGCCGCTATTGACGCCCGGCTCCGTGTTGCTTGCGACCGACGAAAGCATGTCGCCGGCGAGCACGGGCGGGAAGGTCGAGGTGATCGACTCAAACCCGCCGGGCGTCTGACGCGAAGCGCTTCAGTTGGGCAGCGGCAGCGAGATCGCCTTGCTCTTCACCGTGGCGCTCAGCGTCGGGAACGGATCGATACCGGTTTCGTCGATGATCGTGTCGACCGACACGACCGCGCAGACCGGGGCGTCGACGTTGGAGCAGCGCCATACGGCGGCGCCGCCTTCGGCCGGAATGTAAACCGCCTTCCAGGTGTAGTTGGGCACGATGACGGCATCCGCGCCGATCGTATCGGGCGTGGGGCCATCGAAGGCGGGGCCCGTGACGACCCAGGCCTCACCGTCTTCCGTCACCAGCGTGCGCAGGCTGGTTTCGATGCGCTCCCACTTGCCCGTGTTGAGCGTGTGGTTCTGCGGCACCATGTTCGCGAGCGAGAAGCTCTGCTTCTGCGCCGCGGCGTTGGGCTCATCGCCCGACGGTGTCATGTGGCCACGGTCGTATCCACTGCCCTTGTAGTCGGCCAGCTGGGAGCGATCCTCCTCGGGAATGGCGGTTTCCGCGTGGAACGCGTCCTTTCGCGGCGTGTTCTGCGCATCGGCGATCTGAGCGGCGGTGAGGTGTTCGGCGGACCAGAGCGGCCCCTTGGTGACGCCCGATGCGATCAATGCATAGGCATCGTTGCAGACGACGGTGGTGCGTTCGGCGAGCGACGTGTCGATGAGGTCGGGCGCCTGTTCCCCCTGAAAAAACTGTGGGCAAGCGGTGTCGGAAGCGTGGACCACACCGGCGACGGTGAAGACGACGACGGCGCAGAGTACGCGTGCGAAGCGATCGAGCATGTTGATTCCCCAGGCGATTGGAGATTTCCCCTGTTCGCGAGCGGTGTCATTCTTGCCACGTCAGATGACGTGCGTGGGACACCCGTATGCTGAAAGTGGGATGCGCGTCCCACTTCGGGAGGTCATTCGCAGAATCCGTTCTCGCCGATCGCTTCGCTGAGATAGGTCACGAAAGACGCGATGCGTGCCGAAATCGCGGTATTGCGGTAGTACACGGCGTTGATCGGCTGGCGAAACTCGGTACGGTGTTGCGGCAGTACTTCGACCAGCCGGCCCGCGGCGCGATCCGCGTGCGTCATGAAGTCGGAGAGGCAGACGATGCCGTTGCCTTCGATCGCCAGCTGACGAAGGGTCTCGCCACTCGCGGCACGGATAGTCGGTTTGATGCGTACGGGTAAGTGCTTCTCGTCGAGCAGCGGCCACTCGTTGAGCGACTCGGGCTCGGTGAAGCCGAGCAATGAGTGCTTCGGTAGATCCGCGGGCGTGCCTGGCTCGCCATGGCGAGCGAGATAGGCCGGACTGGCGAGACAACGTATCTGACTCGTTCCGATCGGTCGCGCGTGCAGGGTGGAGTCCTTCAGACGCCCGATGCGCAAGGCCACGTCGGTGCGTCGCTCGAGCAGGTCGATAAAGCCTTCGCTGCTGAGCAGTTCGAGCTCGACGTCGGGAAACCGCTCGCGATAGCCCGCGATCAGCGGTACCACCACGTGCAACATGAACGGCGTGGCGGCATCGACGCGCAGCCGGCCCGCCGGTCGGCTCTGTCGCGTCGCCATCTGCTCTTCCGCGTTTTCGACGGCGGCGACGATCTCGCGGGCACGTTCGAGAAACGCCTCGCCCTCATCGGTGAGTTCCAGCCGCCGTGTGGTCCGGCGCAACAGCGTGGTCTTCAGCTTCTGCTCCAGCCGTGCGAGCGTGCGGCTCGCCGCGGACACGGTCTGGTCCAGTTGCTGCGCGGCGCTGGTGATCGACCCGGTATCGACGACTGCGATGAAGTTCTGGATTTCGTCGAGGGTGATGTTCATGGCTCTGCTTATACCCGAGTCAGGGGATGGCGTAGCGCGTGCTGCGGCCACCGCCCGGAAGACGGACGAGGCAGCCCTTATCGAGCAGCTCGGCAAGGTGACGCGTGGCGGTGGCTTTGGAAACCCCGACGACCGCGCCGTACTGCGACGCGCTGATGCCGTGCGCGAATCCGCGCTCACCGCCATCGAGCAGGCGGTTGAGCACCTTGACCTGCTCCGCTGAGAGATGGTCGGCCCGATGCCGGTTCCAGAAACGGGCCTTCGCCAGCACGCGGTCGATCTGTGCGAGGGCACGCTCCAGGCTGTCCTTCAGCGTGGTCAGAAACCAGAGCAGCCATGGGGTGATGTCCAGCCCGCCCTTCTGGCTCGCTTTGAGGATGTCGTAATAGCCCTGCCTGTCGGCCAAGATGCTCACCGACATGGCATGAAAACGAATCGCCTCATGGCCGGCTTGTGCGAGTGCCAGATCGGTGAGCGCGCGGGTCAGGCGGCCGTTGCCATCGTCAAAAGGATGCAGGGTGACGAACCAGAAATGCGCGAGGCCTGCACGCAGCAGCGGATCCAGCGTGCGGTCCTCGCGGCTGGCGTCGAACCAGGCGAGAAAGGCGGTGAGCTGCTCTTCGAGGCCATCGCGGGGCGGCGCCTCGAAGTGAACGATGGGGCGATCGATCCGGCCCGAGACCACCTGCATCGGCTCCTTGCCGCGCAGCTCACCCACATGAATACGCGACGGGAGCATCGAATCGCCCGTCGGAAAGAGCCAGACATGCCAGCGAAGCAAGCGAGCCATATCGAGTGGGGAGTCGTACCCGTGCGTTGCGTCCACCATCAACGAGGCGAGGCCCTCACTACGTGGCGTCGCGCCCTTGGTATCGGTGACCACGCCGAGCCGTCGCGCGAGTGATGAGCGGACCGACGCCGCGTTGAGCGTCTCACCCTCGATGGCGGACGAGGTGATGACGTTGCGGAGCAGGCTGTCGAGTTCTTGAGAGGCTTCGACATCGTCAGCCACCGTGCCTGCAAGTCCGAGCAGTTTGCCCTGCAGCAGATGGCATTCGCGCAGCTGTGTGGACAGCGCCTGTTCGTCCCAGTGGAAGGTGGGCCATCCGGATTGCTGCCAGATCCAGCGGGGCGAGTACGATGTCATGAGCCGATTATACGGCCTATTCGGCTCACGAAATGAGCCGAATAGGCCGACTATTCGGCTCATGAGCCTATTATGTCCGGGTAGAACGATGGCGGCGAGGCTCAACTATCGCGATGCCGCCGTGCCCGTCGTGCCCGCCATGACGACCGCCATCGCGGGAGTATTCCGGCAGTGCCGTGCAGGTACGCGAACCGCGCAGGCACGGCGAGGCGTATCTCGGTGCCGCGAAGCGGCGCCGTGCGCAGGGTGAATCGGGCACCGATGTGCGCCGCGCGTTCGCGCATCCCGATGACACCGAAGCGCTTGTCCTCGTGCGGTACGACAACGCTTTCCAGAAAGCCCACGCCATCGTCGTGCACCGCCACCTGCAGGACCCGTCGCGAGAACTGCAGCGACACCGCGATGATCCGCGCGTGGCTGTGCTGAATCGCATTACCCAGTGCTTCCCGCACGATGCTGTAGATCTCGTCCTGCACCAGGCCGTTGACGTTGCGGGGCTTGCCTGAGACATGCACGACGATGGTCTCGTCCATGTCGCGGGCGAGCATGGCCAGACGGTCCGCGAGCTCGCCACCCGACGTGCGTCCCGAACGCAGACCCTGTACGCGATCGCGACCCTCGACCAGCAGATGCTCGGCGCGGTCGATGGCCCGCTCCAGCGCAGCACGCGATGCGTCGTCGTCGGACAGGCGGTCGACCAGCGCCTGGAAGCGAAGGACCAGCCCTTGCGCGCCTTGCAGCAGCGTGTCGTGCAGCTCGCGGGCGATGCGCTCCCGTTCGTTGTGGCGTTCGTTGAGGCGCAGCCGCAGCTGGCTGGTCAGCGCGCCGACACGCCAGCGATGCACCGACCATATGAAAGCGCCGAGCACGAGCACGCACAGCAGCTTGAACCACACGGATTCGATGAAACGCGGCAGCACTTCGATGTCGACCGTCTCCGCGCGATTCCAGCGCACGCGGTCGTACGAGGCCTCGACGATGAACGTATAGCGTCCCGGCCGTAATTGCCCGTAGGACGCCTCGCGACGCGATCCGGCGTCGTGCCAGCCCGCGTCTTCGCCGTCCAGCCGGTAGCGGAACGTCACGCCATTGGGATAGCCCGGGGCGATGGCGGTATAGGACACATCCAGGTCGCGGCTCCGTTTCATGACGACGACGGCATCGGGATCGAAGCTCTTGCCGCCGGACACGATGCGACGGATGACCGTGGGCGGCGGCGGCCGTGGCGCTGGCTGCCGCGTGGGATCGAGCCAGGCCAGGCCTTGCGCGCCGGCGAACCAGAGGCGGCCGTCACGCGACGCAAGGGCGGTGGGCAGCGGACGCACGAGTTGCGCGGGGCCGCCCAGACCATCTTCCATCGTCAGCGGGTCGACATGCGCGGGACGCTCCGGATGAGCAAGCACCGCCCGCCACTCGCTGCGCGTAAAGTGTGTGACACCGGCCGTACCGTAGATCCAGATGCCGCCGTCCTTGCTCTCGACGATGCCGGTGGCGGAATCCAGCGCGCCCGCCCGGTCGGGCACGACGCGCACGAACCGGTCGCCGTCCAGGAAGGTAAGCGCGTGCTCGGCTGCGACCACCAGATGGCCGTCCACACTGGCGATCGCCGTCACCGGACCCAGTCCAAGGCCCTGGTCGGCGCCGTACCGCGTCAGCTTCGTGCCGTCCAGCAGGGCGACCGACCCGTCCAGGTAACCGAACCACGGTCGCCCCTGGCGGTCCACGTGGATGAGTGCGGGGGCCAGTTCGGGGAACGCGGCGATCTGCGCCGCCGGCACCCACCCGTCGTCGTCCAACGCGAAGACACCCATCAGACGCATGGAGATCCACAGGCGACCGGCACCGTCCCGCGCGATCGCCTGCACGATGGCGTCGCGCGACGCGGCACCGCGTGGCAGGTCGACGGCCACGGGTCGCCCGTCGCGCATGCGCCACAGCTTGCCGGTGCCACCGAGCCATACCGTGCCATCGGTATCGCGAAACGCACTGACCACCGCGCCGCCGAAGCCGGACAGCGCCACCGGATCGGGCGTCAGTGCCCAGAGGCGGTCCATGTGCACGCTACGCGCCGATGTCCCCGTAAACACGCGGCCGTCGCCATCCTCGACCAGCGCGAAGTAAGACTCCGTGCTGGGAAAGCGCACACGCGCGAGCCAGCTGTCGCGGAAGCGGTCGACGCCCATCTTCGTGCTGACCCAGACGTCCCCGTCGCGGTCTTCCATCAGTGTCATCGTGGCCTCGGAACTCAGGCCCGCCGATTCGCCGAACGTCTGCGGCACCGAGGCGTCGAATCCGTGAATACCCTCGCGCTGCACGTCCTGCCAGCTGCCACGGCAGAGGTCGGCGGCGCAGGCCACGGTCCAGAGGTTGCCGTCGCGGTCGAACGTCACCGTATCGCTGTTCGCGCGCCGCTCCTGGTCGACGGCATGGGACTTGCCCCAGTCGCCTTCCGCGAGACGTACCTGACCGCCGCCATGGTCGATGACCACGATCCGGCCCTGCGGTCCGCGCAACAACATGCCGCCGCCGTGAGGCGAAAGCTCGATACGTTCGAAGTGCCGTGCATGCGGTGCCAACCGGTAGAAGCCCGCCGGCGCGCCGATCCACAGCCCGCCGCGACCGTCGTCGAACAGCTGCTTAGGCCTGTCGGGCACACCCCAGCTAGCATCGACGTGCTTCCAGCGCACGCCGTCGAAGCGGAACAAGCCGACTTCGGTCACACCCCATATCGCGCCGTCACTCGCCGAACGCATACCGAGCACGACGACGCCGTGCGGCAATCCATCCGCCTGGTCGTATAGCGTGACGGCGCCGTGCCGGAGGCGCGCGACGCCGCCATTGGCGAGTCCGACCCAGAGGTCGCCGCCGGGCGCGGCGAACAGGCTCCACGTCGCGTTGGTCTCGTTGGACATCGGTGGCAGCAACGGCACTTTCTCGAACGAGAAGCCGTCGTAGCGATACAGCCCCGCCGGCGTGCTGAGCCACAGCCAGCCATCCTCGGTCTGCGCCATGGCAGTCGCGCCGGCGGGCGCGCCGTCTTCGCCGCGCAACGCGGTGTGCTGCAGCTGGGCGAGCGTGCGCGTGGCGTCGGTCGCCCTTGCGCTATATGACGCGCTACATAGCGTCAGGCACGCGAGAAGCGCCACCGCTTTCATGAAACCCATACATCGCGTCATTCGAAATTTGTTATCAATCACAGGACATTTTACGCCTTAACATCAGGCGAGTAAGGCAGGCCATCCCGGTCGATCGCATCGACACTGACAGAGGCCCACCCAAGTGGACACAGTGAACGCACCAAAGCTTTCCCGCCGCACCTTCCTCAAGTTGGGTGCGGCCACCGCCAGCGCAACCGCCGTACCTCCCCTCGTCGCCAGGGCCGCGACGCCGGCACCGCCCCGGCAGCCGGTCACGGCAACACTGTCGATGCACGTCAACGGCAAGCCGCAATCGCTGACGCTGGATACGCGCACCACTCTGCTCGACGCCTTGCGCGAGCATCTGCACCTCACCGGTACCAAGAAGGGCTGCGACCATGGTCAGTGCGGCGCATGCACGGTCATCGTGGACGGACGCCGCATCAACAGCTGCCTGACCCTGGCGGTGATGCACGAGGGCGCAAAGGTCACGACCATCGAAGGCCTCGGCACGCCGCAAAAGCTTCACCCGATGCAGGCCGCCTTCGTGAAACACGACGGCTACCAATGCGGCTACTGCACGCCCGGACAGATCTGCAGCGCCGTCGCCGTACTCGACGAAATTCACGATGACATTCCCAGTCACGTGAGCGGCAGCCTCACCACACGGGCCACGGTCAGTGCGACCGAAATTCGCGAACGCATGAGCGGCAATATCTGCCGTTGCGGCGCGTACTCGAACATCGTGGAAGCGATCACCGAAGTCGCGGGGAGCAAGGCATGAAGCCCTTCACGTACGAGCGTGCCACCAGTCCCGCCTCCGCCGCTGCCGCCGCGGCTCGCCAGCGCAATACCAAATTCATCGCTGGCGGCACTAACCTGCTCGATCTAATGAAGCTCGAGATCGAGCAGCCCGAGCATCTCATCGACGTCAACGGTCTCGATCTGGATACGATCGCGGCGACCGAAGAAGGTGGACTGCGCATCGGTGCACTGGTACGCAATACGGATCTTGCCGCCGATACACGCGTGCGGCGTGACTATGGTCTGCTGACGCGCGCACTCGTCGCGGGTGCGTCGGGCCAGCTGCGTAACAAGGCTACGACGGCCGGCAATCTGCTGCAGCGGACGCGTTGCCCGTATTTCTACGACACCAATCAGGCATGCAACAAGCGCCTGCCGGGCAGCGGTTGTGCCGCCATCGGTGGCTTCAGCCGGTCGCATGGCATCGTCGGTGTCAGCACCTCCTGCATAGCGACCCATCCGAGCGACATGGCGGTCGCCATGCGGGCGCTCGATGCCACCGTCGAAACCGTTCAGCCGGACGGCAAGACACGACGTATCCCCATCGCGGACTTTCATACGCTGCCCGGTGCGACACCGCACATCGAGAACGTGCTGGCGCCCGGCGAGCTGATCACCGCGGTGACACTGCCAAAGCCGCCAGGCGGCACGCATATCTATCACAAGGTACGCGATCGCGCGTCGTACGCATTCGCGCTGATTTCCGTCGCCGCCGTGGTGCAGAAGGATGGCAGCGGCCGTGTGGCGCTGGGCGGTGTGGCGCACAAGCCATGGCGCGTGGAGGCGGCCGAGGCGGCGATGCCGCAGGGCGCGAAGGCGGTCACTGCAACGCTGCTTGCCGGCGCGCAACCGACCGGGGAGAACGCGTTCAAGATTCCGCTGGTGGAGCGCACACTAAGCGCGGTACTGGCCGAGGCGAGGGGCTGAGCCATGAAATTCGATAAACCCGCCACGACCAATCCGATCGATCGCATGAAGGTCGTCGGCCAGCCGCATGACCGGATCGACGGACCGTTGAAAACGACCGGCACGGCACCCTACGCCTACGAGCAGCATGCCGCCACGCCGGACCACGCCTACGGTTACATCGTGCCCGCCGCGATCGCCCACGGCCGCATCGTCAACATCGACACCAGCGTCGCGCGACGGGCGCCAGGCGTGCTCGCCATCGTCACCGCGGCCGACGCGGGAAAACTTGGCAAGGGCAAATACAACACGGCCACCTTGCTGGGTGGCCCGGAGATCCAGCACTACCACCAGGCGATCGCCGTCGTGGTCGCGGAGACCTTCGAACAGGCGCGCGCCGCCGCGTCGCTAGTGCATGTCGATTACGCGCGCACGCCGGGACAGTTCGATCTGGCCGCGATGAAAGACGGTGCCATCAAACCGGACGATCCCGACGCCGACACCTCGCGGGGCGATTTCGACGGGGCGTTCGCCGCGTCGCCGGTCAAGCTCGATGCGACCTATCGCACGCCCGACCATGCGCACGCGATGATGGAGCCCCATGCCTCCATCGCGAAGTGGGAGGGCGATAAGCTCACCCTGTGGACATCGAACCAGATGATCAACTGGGGTAAGGGCGATGTCGCGCTTACGCTCGGCATCCCCAAGGAAAACGTGCGTCTGATCTCTCCGTACATTGGCGGTGGCTTCGGCGGCAAGCTGTTCGTCCGTTCCGACGCCCTGCTCGCCGCGCTGGGCGCGCGAGCGGCCCGGCGTGCCGTCGCGGTCACCCTGCCGCGTCCGGTCATGTTCAACAACACCACGCATCGCCCCGCCACGATCCAGCGTATTCGCATCGGCACGGACACGGCGGGGAAGATCCAGGCCATCGCCCATGAAGGCTGGTCGGGCGATCTGCCCGGTGGTGGCCCCGAAACGGCCGTCCAGCAGACGCGCCTGCTCTACGCGGGTGCCAACCGCATGACGGCGACACGTCTCGCCGTGCTCGACCTCCCCGAGGGTAACGCCATGCGCGCGCCGGGCGAGGCGTCCGGCCTGATGGCGCTCGAGATCGCCATGGACGAGATGGCCGAGAAGCTGAAGATGGATCCGGTCGAATTCCGCATCCTCAACGATACCCAGGTCGACCCCGAGCATCCGGAGCGCCCGTTCTCCCAGCGGCAGCTGGTCAAGTGCCTGCGCGACGGTGCCCAACGGTTCGGCTGGAGCAAACGGAGCCAGACCCCGGGCAGCGTACGTGACGGCCGCTGGATCGTGGGCATGGGCGTCGCCGCCGCCATCCGCAACAATCTGGTGATGAAGTCCGGCGCACGCGTTCGTCTGGGGAAGGACGGCCGGGCCACCGTCGAAACCGACATGACTGACATCGGCACGGGCTCGTACACGATCATCGCGGCGACCGCGGCCGAGATGCTCGGGCTGCCTCTGGACGCCGTGAACGTCACGCTTGGTGACTCGTCCTTGCCCGTATCGTCCGGTTCCGGCGGACAGTGGGGCGCGAACAGCTCGACGGCCGGCGTCTATGCGGCCTGCGTCAAGCTGCGCGAAGCCATCGCGGCAAAGCTGGGTCTCGATCCCGCCACCGCTGTGTTCGAGAACGGCCACGTCGCCGCCGGCGGCCGCACGCTGCCGCTGGCACAGGCCACGCGCGACGGCGAACTGGTCGCGGAAGACACCATGGAATACGGCGACCTCGCCAAGAAGTACCAGCAGTCGACCTTCGGCTCGCACTTCGTCGAGGTGGGTGTCGACGCCGCGACGGGTGAGATCCGTGTGCGGCGCATGCTCGCCGTCTGCGCGGCGGGGCGCATCCTTAACCCCAAATCCGCGCGCAGCCAGGTGATCGGTGCGATGACCATGGGCGTGGGCGCGGCGTTGATGGAAGAGCTGGTCGTCGACAAGCGCCTGGGTTTCTTCGTCAACCACGATCTGGCGGGCTACGAGGTTCCGGTGCATGCCGATATCCCGCACCAGGAAGTCGTCTTCCTCGACGAGGCCGATCCGATCTCGTCACCGATGAAGGCCAAGGGCGTGGGCGAGCTGGGTCTGTGCGGTGTCGCAGCGGCGATCGCCAACGCCGTTCACAACGCCACCGGCGTACGCACTCGCGAATACCCCGTCACGCTGGATAAACTCCTCGACCGTCTCCCTGCGATGTCCTGACTGAGCAATGGTCCGGTTCGACTGCACGATGTGTGGCCGCTGCTGCCACGGCCTCCGCCTGCCACTGAGCCTGGCGGAGGCCGTGGGCTGGTTGCGCGACGGTCACGAGGTGCAGCTCTTCTGCGAAGCCATTCCCTGGCCGTCGGAACCGTCCGACGACAACCTGCCCGCCATGCACAAACGGCGACGTTCGTTTGAGGCAACGAGCGGCTCCCTGCCGATCCGGGTCATCGTGACGCTGATGGCGTCGTTCGACGGGCCGTGCCCCAACCTGCTGCCGGACAAGCGCTGCGGTATCTACGACCGCCGGCCGGCGACGTGCCGTATCTATCCCGCCGAGGTGAATCCGTTCATCGCGCTGGATCCTCGAGCCAAGCTCTGCCCGCCGGAGGCCTGGGAAGGCGAGACGCCGATCATCGCGGACGACGGGCGCTGGGCCAATGCGGACCTTGCATCGACGATCGTGTGTTCGCGCGATGCCGACGCCTACGATGCGGCACTCAAGCCGCGGCTGTGCGCGATGCTCGGCTGCGCGACGGCGGCGTTGTCCAACGAGGGCATGGTGATTCATTCGCCGTCGCGCGAGGCGCTGCTCGCTGCGCTCAACGCGACGCTCGGTGCCGATGGCGATCGCTTTCCGGGCGACGACACGTCATGGCAGCTGGTGACGAACCGGCAGCCCACCCATGATGCGCTGGCCGAGATCGGCGCATCGCACGCGTCGCCCGCCGGCATGGCGGTCGCCGGACTCGACTATCTCGGATACTTCGCCACGGACCTCGTCTGATGGCGCCGCACGTTCAGGGCGACCCGTCGTCTGGCTCGGGATCGCCGTCGACGACGACACGGTTTCTGCCCTCGCCCTTGGCACGATAGAGCGCGGTGTCCGCGGCACGGCAGAGGCGCTGCACGTCGTAGCCGATGGTATCGGTACAGGCGACACCGACGCTCGCGGCCAGCGTGACCGAACCGTCCTCGGTCGACATAGGGTTGCCATGGACGGCGGATCGCATGCGCTCGGCCACGGCTCGGCCCTGTTCGCGTGACGTGGCCGGAAGCACCATACCGAACTCCTCGCCGCCCAGTCGCCCGAACAGGTCGGCCGGCCGAAGCTGCGCCTTGCACACCTCGACGGCGTGCTTCAGGGCCGCGTCGCCCACGGTGTGGCCGTAGGTATCGTTGACGACCTTGAAGTGATCGAGGTCGAGCGTGACGTAACAGGCGGTCGCCTGTCGCCGCTTCAGCTTACCGAGCATGCGCTCCATCTCGCCGATGAAGTGCTGCTGGATGAAAATTCCTGTCAGGCCATCGTGGGCGGAGAGACGTTTGAACCGAAGCTGCGACCGTCTCAGCCTGACCATCCAGAGTCCGAGCGCCAACAGCGCAATGACCATCAAGGCGATATGCAGCCGGCTCATCTCCAGCGCCTTTTCGTCCAGCTCGCCCTGCAGCCGCAGGATGTCGTTCTCCTCGATCAGTTGAGCCGCCTGCATGCGCTGTGCGAGCACGCGCTGGCGTGCCGCCTGATAGGCCATCGCCCGTGCGTTGACATCGTGGCGAAAGCTCTGTTCCTGCCTGACGTATTGCTCGTGGTACCGGAGTGCCGCAGCGGCATTTCCGGACGCCTTCTCCACTTCGTAGAGCACCTGGTACGCATCCCTGAGCCACTCGTTGAAGTCGCCAGGGTGACTCATGGTGACGGCTTGCAGTGCCCAGCTTCGCGCTTCCGCGAGGTTACCCATCTGCTGGTACGCCTGGCCACGATGCTTGGTCATCGCCACGAGCGCGGGAAAGTAACCGCTCGCCCGAATGGACGGTTCGATCCGGTCGAGCACCGCCATTGCCTTCGTCGGCGCGCGCTCGGCGATGTACATGTCGACAAGGATGAGGGATGCCGCGTTTCCGATCACCGGCTCGCCATTCGCCGTACAGCTGGCGGTGGCTTCCGCGAGTTCGGGACTCGTCGACGTCAGTCGCTTGAGGCCCTCCAGCGCGGCGGTCTTCATGTACAGGGCCGGGCAGGGCGATTCGCCGGGCGGTGTCGCCGGTACCATCATCTCGGCGTATTTCAGCGCGAGGTCCTGCTGTCCGGCGAAATTGAGCGTCTGCGAAAGGTGCGACAGCAGGGTGAAGCGTGCCTGCGGATCCGTGACGCGAGGGAGCATGTCTGTCGCACGATTCGCCTCGACATAGGCATCGGCATAACGCGCCTGAAGCACGAGATTGTCCATCAGCAACGCCGTGGACTTGGCGACAAGCGCGGCATCACCCGAGTGCGCGATGATCTCGCGGAAATCGGCTTCGGAGGCCGGATAGTGCCCCTCGAACATGCTTTCCCAGGCATCGTTGTAGCGCAGTCGCCACGTCTGCTTCGGGTCCATCTGCGGAAGATCGTGGTGGAGCTTCTCCAGCAGCGTCACGAAGCGGGCGTGATCCTTCAGTCGAAGCTTCTCCGCCTGCATCATGCGCGTGTCGATGTCACCTGGTGAGGCGGCGGCCACAGCCACGCCGGAACAGGCCAACAGAACGAACAGCACAAAGCACAAACGACCGGTCATGCGGTGCCGCGGCGAGCAGGCAGCCCGAAGGGAAGAGGAAGCGGAAGGGTAGCCGTGTCGCCCGTATCGCCGTGGATCACAACGCGATTGCGACCGGCACGCTTGGCCTGGTAAAGCGCCGCATCGGAAGCGCGACACAGCGGCGAGAGGTCGTAACCGATCCTCTCGGTACTGGCGAGGCCCATGCTGGCCGAGAACGGAACCACCAGATCGTCGATGATCAGCGGGGACGCCTCGAACGCCGCGCGAAGCTGTTCGGCGATGACCATACCCTGCAGGCAAGGCGCGTCCATCAACAGGACGCCGAACTCTTCGCCCCCGAGCCGGCCGAATATGTCGGCGCGACGAAGATGCGACTTGGTGATCGCCACGGCATGTTTAAGGACGGCATCGCCTACGGCATGGCCGTGCGTGTCGTTCACTTGCTTGAAATGATCGAGGTCGAACGAGACAAGGCAGCCGTGGCCCCGGCGCTTCTCCAGCGTACGCAATGCACGCTCCGCCTCGGTCATGAAGTGCTGGTGGTGGAAGATGCCGGTGAGGCCGTCACATGCGGAGAGCCACTTGAATCGCAACTGCGAACGCTTGATGCGAACCATCCAGAAGACGATGGAAAGCAACGCCAGCACCAGCATGGCGATGTAGAGACGGCTGGTCTCCACCGCCTTACCGTCAAGGTCCTGTTGCAGACGCAGGATGCGGTTCTCCTTGCTGAGGCCCTCGGTTTCGAGTTTTTCGGTGAGGAAGTGCTGGCGTGCCGCCTCATAGGCGACGTTCCTCACTCTCGCGTCCCGAAGGTAACCCTGATCCTGAGATACGTAGTGTTCGTAGTACCGCAATGCGTCAGCGAAATGGCCCTTTGACTTTTCGATCAGGTACAAAACGCGATACGCGCCCCTCAGTGCGTCATCGACGTCGCCGGGATGGCCCATGTTCACGGCTTCCAGTGCAGCATTTCCTGCTTCTGAGAAATTGCCTAGCTGGAAGTAGATCCTGGCGCGCTGGGTTGCCACGCTCATGACATGAGGGAAGTATTGCGTCGCCTTGATGGTCGGTGTGAGGCGATCCACGACAGCCATCGCCTCCGGAAACTTTCCCTCATCGACAAGGCGGTCGATCAGGATGAGAGACACCGTATCCGCATACACGGGTTGACCCGCGGCCGTGCAGATATCTATGGTTTTCAGAAGCTCGGGACTGCGGGAATTGAGCGATCGGCTGCCTTCCAGCGCGGCAACGCGTTCGACCAGAGCCTGGCACGGCGTATTGCCGGGCGGCACTTCGCTCACCATCATGTCGGCGTACTTCAGGCCGAGTTCCGGCTGACCTGCAAACGTGAGCATCTCGGACAGGTTTGCAAGGAGAACGAAGCGAGCGAGCGGATCTCGCACCTGCGGAAGGGTCTCGGCGGCACGCGTTGCCAGGGCGTAGCTTTCAGCGTACTTACCTTGCTGGCTGAGGTTGTTCATCAGTAGCGCGGTGGCGCGTGTTTCCAGCGTCTCGTCGGCAGAGTGCTCGATGACATCTCGAAGAACCAACTCGGCCTCCGGGTAGCGTCCTGCGAAATTGATCTCCCACCCGTCCAGAAAACGCAGATACCACTTGTCGCGGGAACTCAGGCGAGCCTCGTTCCTGTGCAGGCGTGCCAGCGCTTCGACGAAGCTGGCGTGATCCGACGTCCGTATGGCATCCACCCGCTCAAGCTGGTCGATGCCAGTTTCGTCAGCGACGGCCGGCATGGAAGCCGCCGGCATGGCCAGCACGCACAGTATGAATCCTGCCGAGAGTAGCCAGGAAAGCAGGCGCTGTGAGCACGTAGTGGCCATGCCGGCGACGGGTCAGCGCGGTGTGTCGGGATCGTTCGGCTGATCGGGTGAATCGTCACTGTCACCTTCATCATCATCCTCGTCATCGTGATGATCGTGATCGTGATCGTGATCGTGATCGTCGTCGTCGCCTTCGTGAGCGCCCGTCTGACTGTGGTGCTCGCCGTGCATCTTGGTCAGGCCCAGCTCTTTCGTCAGGGCGGTGTCATCGCCTGACACACTGAAGTCGCGCAAGCCCTGCGAAGCATCGTTCTCTTCGAGCAGTGATGCCAGCTCCTCCGGTGAGGCATGTCGGAGCGCGGCATTGCTGCCGATGGCCTCGAGCAAATCGATCGTATCGTGCATATTTTCCCCCTGTCTTCAAATCCGCGGCGACCCGAGCAGGCGCGCCGGTGACGCTTTCTTTCCGATGCCAGGCGCGATATCGGCGGCTCTGGCGCTTTCTTTAGCGCACTACACCGACGCAGCTATTTCCAGATCCGCGGCGTGCACGGCATCGAGGGCATCCAGGCGAGCCCGCATGGCGACATTCCTCTTCAGCGGTCCTGTCGGCGGTAGTACCAGTGTTTCCTGCCCCGTCAGTTCGACATTCGGGAAGTCGACCAGGGAAACCCTCTCGATACGCGTCGCCTCGACCGGAAGTGTCGCCGCACGATAGACGATGACCTGGTGGTCGGCAGGGTAGTCACGCAGCAGGCGTTCGACGAGGAGTTCGCGGTAAGGGCGCGGTGTGGTGAAACGCCCCAGCGACCGGTCTCCCAGCACGCCAAGCTGCCAGAGAATCACGTGGCCGGTGGTGTCCAGCGTTCGTTCGTAGAACAGCATCTGGCTGGCCTCTATATGCTGGCATCCCAGGCTTCCGGGATCGATCCCCAGGTCCGCATAGAGACAGTCTTCCGCTGACACCCCGGCCTCCATGTGGGCTTCGTAACCTTCGGCGCGTGCGAGCTGGATGACCTTATGAGGGGACCAGGCGAAGATGCCAGGGTGACCATAGAAGACGGCGCAGACGCGCTTGCCGGCCCGAACTTCGGCGATCATGAGTTCGACCCACTCCCGGTAGGTCTTCATGCGCGATTTGCCGGCGGAATAGTACTTCTGAAGGCTGCGCACATCCGGATGCATACGTTGCAGCCAGAGCTCCGTCACGTTGTCGGCGAGGGCCGCAAACACCACGTCCGCCTGCTCGATATGACTCCGCGACAGCGGCGTCAGATGCGAGCCCAGCGTGATACCCATGCCGACGCAGGCGATGCTGCCGCGGCGCTTTTCGGTCGGTGTCGTCAGGGATGTGTTCATGGCGTGATAGTAGGCGAAATTTCGGCAAGAGGCGTGACGTGAAATCGCGCAATTTGACGAACCGCGATCTCGGCGCAACGCTCGATCCAGCGGCGTTACTCGGTTTCGGCCCCGTACCTGTCGCAGGAACCTCCCGGGTCAGAAAAGAAGTCCATTTCGAATCATTTACTTAAGTGGAGCTCCCTTGCGGCGACAGGTGGATGCCGCCAAATGCTGGCCGACCTTGGGGCGAGAGCCAGCGTTCGCGAACAAACCTCGCCACCTCTCCGGCCAGTTCCCTGTCCTCCGGCGTCCCCATGAATCCCCCATGGGGCATAGCCTCGAACACATGCAACTCCACAGGCACGTTGGCACGGCGCAACAGTCGATGCATACGCACCGCGGTCGACAGGAACAGATCGCGCGTCCCGCTCTGCAGAAATACCGGAGGGAATCCTTGGCCGAAATCACCGAACAGTGGCGACAGGTAAGGATGAGTCAGGTCGGCGCCGCCGGCATACAGCAGGTTGTTCGGCATCAGCGACCCGGTCAGCATCACGTCGACAAGGCGATTGACCTCGAAGCTGTCACCCGACTCGGTGAGATCCAGCTCGGGCGACAGGAGTACGACGCCAGCCGGCAGCGGCAATCCTTCGTCTCGCGCCCGGAGCACGGTGGCGGCGGCGAGGTTGCCGCCCGCCGAGCGTCCGCCGATAACGATGTTGTGGGGCGCGTATTGCTCCAGTACATGGCGATAGATCGCCATGCAGTCGTCCAGCGCGGCAGGATAGGGATGCTCCGGAGGCATGCGGTAGTCCACTCCGTAGCAGCGCACACGGTGCAAGACGGCCTGCATCTGCGCGCCGACGCGGCACGCCTCTCCGCCACCGAATACCAGGGCGCCGCCGTGCAGGTCGATATAGGCACGCTCGGCGGAAGCCATGTCTTCCGGTGTGGCCACATGTACGGTGGCATCGCCGACGGTACGGGTCTCTACGCTGGCCTTGAGCGTGCCGGCGAGACCTTTCATGCCCGCCGCATATTGCCGGTCGGCGGCCGCCTTGACCTGCATCCAGGCATCGCGATCCTCAGGCGCTGGCATCACGTGCAGCGAATTCACCGGCATGCCCTGTGCATCGACCAGCCGCCGCAGCGCCGCCTGGGCCTCTTCGCTGATCGACCGGGGGAAAGGCACCACCCGCTCCGGGAGTTTTACGCCGTCGGTCATGCACCGACTCCGTTTCCGAAACCGCAAATGCTACCGCTACACTATTCCGGTGACCACGCCCCTCCAGAACGGCTACATCCTCACCCGCAACTGGCGTGACACCAAGGACGGCAGCGAGGTCGAACTGTGGGTCGCCACCGAGGCCGGTGCGCGTCGCATCGTCATCACCGGACAACGCAGCGTCGCTTTCGTGGCGGCGTCAGCCCGTGACGCTATCGAAGCGGTCGCGCGCAACGATGCATCGGTGGAACTGACACCCCTCCCGCTGAAAACCTTCGGCCAGGATCCCGTACTCGGCGTCTACGTCCGAGGCTACCGGACGATGCTCGCGCTGGAGAAGCAGCTCGCCGAGCGGGGTATCGCGCTGCACGAAGCGGATATCCGTCCGGACGATCGCTACCTGATGGAGCGCTTCATCACGGCGGCGGTGACGATCGAGGCGGAAGATGGCGACGCGGCGACGCTGGTCAATCCGCGCCTCCGTCCCGGCGACGCATACCGTCCCTCGTTGAAATGGGTGTCGCTGGATATCGAGACCAGCGCCGAAGGCGAGGTCTACTCCATCGCGCTGGAAGGCTGCGGCCAGCGGCAGGTCTACATGCTCGGCCGTCCGCAGGACGGCGATGCCGCGCCCGATGATTTCGACCTGGTATACGTCGACGACCGGTCGCAGCTCATCACCGCACTGAACAACTGGTTCCGGCACTACGACCCCGACGTCATCATCGGGTGGAACCTGATCCAGTTCGACTTGCGCCTGCTGCAGGCATGTGCGGACCGCTCCGGACTCGTGCTGACACTGGGCAGGGGTGGCACCTCGATCGACTGGCGTGACCATCGCAGGCGCGACAACTACGTCTTCGCATCCATTCCCGGACGTGTTCCCATCGATGGCATCGAAGCCTTGCGGTCGGGCTCGTGGAGCTTTGCCTCATTCAGCCTGGAAGCCGTGTCGCAGGAACTGCTCGGCGAGGGCAAGGACATCGACGATCCGTACAGTCGCATGGCGGAGATCGAGCGCCGGTTCCATGAGGACAAGGTGGCACTGGCCCGCTACAACCTGCACGACTGCGAACTCGTCACGCGCATTTTTGAAAAGACCCGCCTGATGGACTTCCTTCTCGAGCGCGCCAACGTCACTGGCCTGCAGGTGGATCGTTCGGGTGGCTCGATCGCCGCCTTCACGTACCTGTACCTGCCGCGCATGCACCGCGAGGGTTATGTGGCGCCGCGGATGGGCAGGTCCACCGGTGAGTCCTATCCGGGTGGCTTCGTGATGGACAGCCGTCCCGGCATCTACGATTCGATCCTGGTGCTGGACTATAAAAGTCTCTATCCGTCGATCATCCGGACGTTTCTGGTCGATCCCATCGGCCTCGTCGAGGGCATGCTGACGACCGACCCGACGGCCTCGATTCCCGGTCCGCTCTATACCCGCTTCTCGCGGACGACGCATTGCTTGCCGGGCTTGATCGCCCAGTTGTGGACAGGTCGGGACAAGGCGAAGCGGGATGGCAACACGCCGCTGTCCCAGGCATTCAAACTGCTGATGAATGCGTTCACCGGCGTGCTGGGTTCGCCGGACGCACGCTTCTTCGATCCCCGGTTGATATCGGCGATCACGCTGCGTGGTCACGAAATCATGCGGCAGACGCGCGCATGGGTTGAAGCCGAAGGTTACGACGCGATCTATGGTGACACCGATTCCATCTTCATCTGGCTGGGGCGCCGATACGGTGAAGCAGACGCACAAGCCATCGCCGATGGGCTGGTGTCACGCATCAATGCCGGGTGGGCTGCGAAGCTGAAAGCGGAGTTCGACATCGACTCGTTCCTCGAGATCGAGTTCGACACGCACTACCAGCGGTTTTTCATGCCGACCATCCGCAACAGCGAGATGGGGAGCAAGAAACGGTACGCCGGGCTGGTCGTCGATGATGACGGCAAGGAGGAGCTCGTCTTCCGCGGTCTCGAAACCGTACGCAGCGACTGGACCCCGCTGGCGAAGCGTTTTCAGCAGGATCTGTTCCGCAGGATCTTCCGCGGCGAGCCGTACGACGATTTCATCAAGTCCTACGTTCGCGACATGCGGGAAGGACGTCTAGACGGTCAACTCGTCTACCGCAAGCGTCTTCGCGGAAAACTCGATTCGTACGACCGCACCACGCCCCCGCAGGTTCGTGCGGCGCGCATGGCCGACGAGCACAATGCGCGGACAGGTCGGCAGCAGCAGTACCAGAACGGTGGCTGGATCCGTTACGTCATGACGCTCAACGGTCCCGAGCCGGTAGAATTAAGGCGCTCTTCCATCGACTACGAGCACTACCTCGAGCATCAGCTGAGGCCGATCGCCGACGCGATCCTTCCGCAGGTAGGTGGCCGGTTCGACGTGCTGGTGTCGCAGCAGAGCGAGTTGTTTTAGCCGCCGGCCGCGCCGCTCGCCGGAAGGCGCGCTGAAAGGTTTCGTAACATTATGTACTTAGTACATATTTTGTGATATCCATATCCTATGTCTACGTCCAATGATTTCGCGACCATGGACCTCCGTGCTCGCCGACGGCTCGTCATCCGGAACACCATTTCCCGCGTTGCCAACCGCCTTTTTCTCGAGCGGGGCTTCGACCACGTGACGGTGGAAGAGATCGCCGCCGGTGCCGAAGTCGGCCGCATGACGGTGTTCAATCACTTCCCGCGCAAGGAGGACATGTTTTTCGATCACGACGAACAGGCCCGTGAACTCCTTCGCACCATTCTCCGCGAGCGCGCTCCTGGCGTCAGCCCGGGCGAGGCGTTGCGGAGGCTCGCTCATCACTTGGTCGCCGAAGGCAGTCCGTATATCCGTTTTACGCCCGGCGGCCAGCGTTCGGTGGAGACGATCGAAGCCAGCGAAACGCTGAAGGCTCGCGTGCGCGCCCTGCGCGACGAGGTCGCTCAGCTCATCGCGGTGGTCATGGCCGAGGGGGCCGGACGGGAAGCGGACGACGCCGACGCGCACCTGGCGGCGGATATGCTTCTGGCAACGTGGTCCGTCGCACTCGTCCAGTCACACCGCCGGTATCGCCGCGATCAGGATGCGGCCAGGGCCGCGGCCACCTTTCTCGCGCTGATCGATCAGGGCACGCTCGGTGTCAAGGCGGCCATGGCGGGAACGCCGTTCGGGTAGAGCTATCGTCCCGCCTCGGGCAACAGCAGCTTTCTGAGACCGTTGTCGACGATATCCGCGAACACCTTAGGCTCGCCGTACGCGCGGGCCGTGAGCATCGCTCCGTAGACGAGCGACATGAACGACTCGGCCTCCAGGCGAGCCGATCCCTGGAGCGTGAAGCGCCCCATCTGCGCGCCGCGGGTCAACAGCGTCTCGAGCCAGTTCGACAGGTCGCGGAAGTGCGCGCGTACGGCGTCGGCGAGATCGCCCGGCAGCGTCGGCAGCTCGGTGGCGAGCATGCCCGCCACGCAGAAGGGCGCCGATGCATCGGCGATGCACTTCTCCCAGTAACCGGTGTACATCGCCAGTTGTTCTTCCGGATCGAACGCCCCGGCGGCGAGCGACCGGGTCTGCTCGGCGATGATGCCGCGCGACCGCTCGACCACGGCTTTCGCCAGATCGGACTTGGACGGGAAATGGTGGTGGATGCTGGCCTTCTTCACCTGCACCTGTTCGGCCACGTCCGCGTAGCTGAAGCCGTTGTAGCCCCGCATCTGGATCAGCTGGCGCGCGGAATCGACGAGTTTCTGCTGCGTAGTCATGGGATAAGTCTACCAGCTGGTAGGTAGCGCGCGCTGGTCCAGGCATGGCACATTGACGGTCAGCCATCCTACTAGTAGGGTGGCTACTCTCCCGCCATGGACTTCCCCGTGAATACGCTTCGCAATTTTTACTATCTCCGCGCCATCGTGGCTTTTGCCTGGGTCGCCATCGTTCTTGCCGCCGCCAAGGCGCCTCCCCTGGTCGCCGGCACTCTGCTGGTCATCTACCCGGCGTGGGACGCGATCGCGAATGTCATCGACGCGCGGCGCAGCGGCGGTCTCGCAGCCAATCCGGGCCAGCGGTTCAACGCGCTGACCAGCATCATCACGGCGGTCGCCATGGCCGTCGCCTTTACGTTGCGCGGCAACGAGGGTGGCGTGCTGGTCTTCGGTGTGTGGGCACTGCTCGCCGGCCTGTTCCAGCTGGCCGTGGGCATCCGTCGCCGCAAGCTGGGCGGCCAGGCCTTCATGATGATCAGCGGCGCCCAGTCGGCACTCGCGGGCGTGCACTTCGTGTTCAAGGCCTTCGACAACGCGCCGTCCGTGGCGCAGATCGCTCCGTACGCCGCCTTCGGCGGTTTTTACTTCCTGCTGTCGGCGCTGTGGCTGACGTTCAGGAAATCGCCACGGCCGGTCACCGTCGCATAAGGCGCAGGGCGCGCGCTCGTCAGCGCGCGTCCCTCTGCTGGGATCGCCGTGAATCCTTTTCCTGCGCACCGTCGACAGCGAGACCTACCGCATGCGCCAGATCGGAACGCGTGAACGGTTTGGCGAGAATACCCGCGTCCCTGACCGTGTCTTCGTTCGCGGCGAGGTTTCGCGGGTAGCCCGACATGAAGAGCACCTTCAGTCCGCTCTTGATGCGCCGGGCCCGCTGCGCCAGTTCCCATCCCGACATGCCGGGCATCACCACGTCGGAGAGCAGCAGGTCCACGGTGACGTCGGGGCGTTCGAGAAGCCTGATGGCCGACTCGCCATCGTGAGCTTCCAGCACGCGATACCCGAGATCCCGCAGTACCTCGACGACATAGGCACGGACATCGTCGTTGTCCTCGGACACCAGGATGGTCGCCTCCCGTTTCTCGTTTTCACCGCTGCCGATGCCGCCATCGTGCGCCACCGGCAGCGCGCTCATGGAGCGCGGGAAAATCAGGGTGACGACGGTGCCGACACCGACCGTCGACTCGAGGAGCACCTGCCCGCCCGACTGCTGGACGAAGCCGTACACCATCGACAAGCCCAGCCCCGTCCCCTTGCCGACTTCCTTGGTCGTGAAGAACGGCTCGAACACGCGGGCCATGGTCTCGGCGGACATGCCTTCGCCCGTGTCCTTGACGCGCAACATGACGTATTGACCCGGATCGAGACCGGGAAGACGGGCCGTATCGCCTTCGCCCAGGTGCGCGTTGCCAAGCTCGATGGTGAGCGCGCCGCCCGACGGCATCGCATCCCTCGCGTTGACCGCGAGATTCAGCAGTGACGCCTCGAACTGGGCCGGGTCGAGTTCCACGGACCACACCTCCGGCGCAACGATCTTCAGCTGGACCAGTTCGCCGAGTGCACGCCGCAGCATGTCGCCCATGCCGAGTACCTGGGCCCGGCAGTCGACGGGTTGAGCGATCAGCGGTTGCCTGCGAGCGAAGGCCAGCAGCCTCTGTGTGAGGCTTGCCGCGTTGGATACCCCCTTCAGCGCATTATCGAGCGCCCGCCCGGACTTCTCCGCCGAGTCCGGACGGTCGAGAAGCATCTTCACGACTTCGATGTTGCCCGTGATGATCGTCAGGATGTTGTTGAAGTCGTGAGCAATGCCACCGGTGAGCTGGCCGATGGCCTCGATCTTCTGAGCCTGCTGCAGTGCGCGCTCGGCCTCGCGGCGCGCGGTGGTTTCCACAGCCTCGGCCACCATGGCGGTAATCGCGCCCGCGGGGTCGCGTAGTGGACGGAAGGAGAACTCGAAACTGCGCAAGCCGGTCGCCAGTTGCAGCTCGAACTCCTGACGCGACGATCTACCGTCCGCGGCGCCGGCAATGGCCGTCTCCACGACGCTCGCCGATCCGGGTGTCGACGCGAACCAGGCGGACTCGCTCAGCCGCTGGCCGCGCACTTCGCGCTTTTCCAGCAGTACCGCGGCGAGCGAGGCGACATTCGCATCGATGATCGTGCCGTCGGGCGCAAGCAGGATCTGCAGCTGAAAGCTGGACTCGAAGATGGCCTCCAGCCGGCTCTCACTGCCCTGCAAGGCCACGGAGTGATCGATCACCTGGCGCTCGAGCGAGCCGTTGGTTTCCTTGAGCGCGAGCTCGGCACGCTTGAGCTCACTGATATCGCGCGCGAGCATGTAATAGCCGGCAATCGTGCCGTCGGATGCGATTTCGGCCACGCAGTCGATCTGGGCGTGCCGGGCCGCGTCACCGGCGTGTCCGGGCAGCTCGATCTCGAAGGTGGTGCGTTCGCCTGCGATGGCGCGTACGAGGAACGGCTCGGCGCCGGCGAACCAGTCTCTTCCGAAGACGTCGCCGGCATGCATGCCGACCAGCCGGTCAGGCGCGAGGCCTACCCAGTGCCTGTGCGCGTCATTGGCGAACAGGTAGCGATGTCCGGCATCGAGGTGTCCGATCAGGGCGGGAAGCGCATCGGCGATCGACTGCAGGCGCTCCTGGCTCAGTCGCAGGTTTTCCTCCGCGAGGCGAAGCTTGTTCAGCTCTTCGTTTTCGCGAAGCCCGCGCAGGATGGCATCGGGCAATCGCTGGAGCCGTTGCTTCACCACGTAGTCGCGGGCGCCGCGTTTCAGTGCCTGGACCGCGAGTTCCTCGGTCAGGGTGCCGGACACGAAGATGAAGGGCAGCTCGGGCGCGTGTTCACGCGCCAGCACGAGCGCGCTGTCTCCATCGAAGCCGGGCAACAGGTGATCCGACAGGATGACATCGAAGCGACGTTCGAACAGCGCCGCAAGGAACGTGTCGCGCGTCCACACCCTGTGGATGGCGACGCTGAGCCTGGCAAGGTGCAGCTGGGCCGTGATCAGTTCCGCATCGAGCGCGCTGTCTTCCAGCAGCAGGATGCGTATCGGCGTGCCGGGTACCGCTTCGATCATGCGTCGCGGCTCGAGGGGAGAATGGGACGGATGGGCGGCGGCGGCTGGTTGGTGATGCCCCAGAACATGCCGAGTCCCTGAATGGCCTCGAAGAATTCCTTGAAGTCCACCGGCTTTACGACGAAAGCGTTTACGCCCAGCTTGTAGCTGGCCACCAGGTCCTGTTCCTCGCGGGACGAGGTAAGCATCACGATCGGCGTGCTGCTCAGCTTGGGATCGCGACGCACCTCCTCGAGGACTTCCAGGCCGGTGAGCTTGGGCAGCTTCAGATCGAGAAGAACGACGACGGGACCGCCGTGGGTGGCGTCCACATACTTGCCTTCGCTGCGGAGGTATTCGAGCGCTTCGACGCCGTCGCGCACATGAGTGACTTCGTTGAGCAGCTGGCAGCGGGACAAGGCGGCCAGGGTGAGCTCCGCGTCCTTGGGGCTGTCTTCAACGAGAAGAATGGGTCTGAGATCCCTCACGAATGGCCTCTTACTGAATCGGGAATGGAAAAATAAATGGTCGCTCCCTGGCCGAGTACGCTCTCCGCCCAGGTCCTGCCTCCATGACGGCTGACGATCCGACGCACATGCGCCAGACCGATGCCTGTTCCTTCGTATTCTTCTACGTGATGCAGGCGCTGAAAGACGCCGAAAAGTTTGTCGACGTAGCGCATGTCGAAACCGCAACCATTGTCGCGCACGAAAAAGATCGACTCCTCGTCGCCACGCTCGTGGCCCACTTCGATGGCTGGCTCGGGACTGTCCCGTGTGAACTTCAGGGCATTGGAGATGAGGTTCTGCCATACCAGTCGCAGCATGGCCGGGTCGGCCTTGACCGATGGCAGCGTCGCGATGGTCCATCGGATGTTGCGGCCGAGCGCCTCCATCTCAAGACGTTCCCTGACGTCCTCGACCAGAGTGCCCATGTTGATCGTCATGGTGCCCATGGTCGAACGGCCCAGCTGCGAGAAGCTCAGCAAATCGTCAACCAGCCGACCCGCCGATTTGGCCGAATCCACGATGGTGTCGAGGAAGCGTCGCTCCGTGTCGTCCAGCCGGTCGTTCGCGGCCGAGGCCAGCAATTCCGAGTAGCCGACGATATGACGGAAGGGTGCCCGCAGGTCGTGGCTCACCGAATACGAGAAGGCTTCCAGCTCTTTGTTGCTGCGTGTGAGCTTCTCGTTGAGGAGCGCCATTTCCTCGGCTTTGCGCAGCACGATGTCGACGATGGCGACGCGCAGATCCATGGCCGCGTCGCGATCGACATCGGTCCATGGCAGCGAACGAAGTCGCACCGTCTCTTTCCATGCTTCAAACGACAGTCGCGGCGAAATCTTCTCGCCAGAAATGACTTTGCGTGGCTCGCCGCCCCAGCGTACCGTCCGGATGACCTCCGGCCGGAACCAGATCAGATAACTGTCGTGCAACTGCGAGATGGTAATCGCCAGCACGCCGCTGGCGCGCTCGGCATACGCTTCGGCCGCCGGCCATTCGGTCGGCAGACGGTCCGTGCTGAAGACATCGTCGTTGCCCCGGCGTTCGGTGAGCCAGGGAATCAGCGCGCGCACTTCTTCGTCGGTGGGGCATTCGCCGATGAGGATGCATTCATCGTTCTGCACGATGGCGGCGCCGGACGCGCCGGTCACGGCGAGGAAGCTCTTCTGGTCGCGCTTGAGCGCAAGAATGAAGTCCTGTTCACCCGACATGCGACCCAGCAGGTGCATCTGTGAGGCGCGGCGCATGGCGCGCTCCTCGACGTTGCCGACGCGTTCCTTCTCCGCGATCTGCAGCGAGAGGATCTGCCCGATCAGCTCGCATGCGGTACGGACATGGTACGGAACACGCTTCGTCGCCTCGTTGTGGCAGGAGATCAGACCCCACAGGTGGCTGTCATGCAGCAGGGATATCGACATGGAAGCGCCCGTGCCCATGTTGCGCATGTATTCCAGGTGCATGGGAGACACGCTGCGAAGCACGCACGGGCTGAGGTCCGTGGGCGGCGCGGCCCGGTACTGTGGCGCGCGAACGAGCGGGGTGCTCCGGTAGTTATTGTCCGCGATCAGGCGGACGCGGTTGCGCCGGTAAAGCTCCCGGGCCTGTGCCGGAATATCCGATTCCGGGAAGCGCAGGTCCATATAGGACGGCAGTACGTCGTTGCGGTCCTCGGCGATAACCGATCCGTTCCATTCCTCGTCGAAGCGGTAAACGAGCGTGCGATCGAAATGCGTCAGCTGGCGCACGTACTGCGCACCCAGTTCGCAAAGCTTACCGATGCTGGACGCCTGCTCGATCTCACTCATGAAACGGCGGATAACGGGATACAACGCCTCGAGCGAGCCGGACTCACCCGGCAGTGACTGCTCGAGTTCGACGATCAGCAGATTGGCATCGGTGCGATGCGCGAGAGCGTGATGCTGGCCATGGCTGCCCAGGGCCAGCATGCCCAGATAGCTCGACGTGCCGACGTCCAGTGCGGTGATCGACTCCGACCACCCGGACAGGTGGCCGCCCAGCACGCTGTCCAGCGCCGCGCCCAGCGGCTCGCCGAACGCCTCCACGATGCGGGCGTCAGCGACGGCACACTCACTGACCGTGAGCGTTTCGGGGTCGATGACCAGCACGACACCGTACGGCTGCACGGCGCCCGGGGTGCGAATCGGTTCGTCAGCACAGTTGGACAAGTCAAGCGCCGGTGCGGTCGCGATTTGCGATTGCATAAAAACTCCAGCCACCGATCGTCTTCACGCCCTGCGCGTGGAGAACACCGACCACGCGGCACCCGCCGCGATGGCCTTAATCAGCTGATGCAGCGTCAACGGCTAAGCGCTTTATGTTGCCCGAAAGAGTCCGGCATTCCCACATCAAACGTGCCACTTTGACATGGGTGAAAACTATGTGAAGGCGTCGCCCCATCGGCCAAGGCTCCGCATCCTCATCGTCAGTCCAGATCGCTGGCCTGGTGCCGCTCGGGCACCTGGCCGGCGGGATCGCCCATCACGCGGTTCACTTTCCGGCCGCGGACCACCGCGCGGCGCGACGCCACCTCCCTGGCCCAGCGCTGGAGATGGGTGTACTTGCCGACATCGAGGAACTCCGCGGCGCCATACAACTGCCCCAGCACGAGGCCGCCGTACCACGGCCAGATGGCGATATCCGCTATCGAGTAGTCGTCGCCCGCCACGTAGCGATGCGTCGCCAGCTGGCGATCGAGCACGTCGAGCTGGCGCTTGGTCTCCATCGCATAACGGTTGATCGGGTATTCCAGCTTTTCCGGCGCATACGCATAGAAGTGACCGAAACCGCCGCCGACGAACGGTGCCGACCCCATCTGCCAGAACAACCAGCTCATGGTTTCGGCGCGGGCCGACGGTTCGGTCGGCAGCAAGGCGCCGAACTTCTCGGCCAGATACACGAGGATCGCGCCGGATTCGAACACGCGCGTCGGCGTGGGCGTACTGCGGTCGACCAGCGCGGGGATCTTGGAGTTGGGATTGACCTCGACGAAACCGGACCAAACTGGTTGCCCTCGTTGATGCGAATCAGCCACGCATCGTATTCGGCCCCGGCATGACCCAGCGCCAGCAGCTCCTCGAGCATGATGCTGACTTTCTGCCCGTTGGGCGTAGCCAGAGAGTAGAGCTGCAATGGATGCTCACCGACCGGCAGAGGCGCTTCATGCGTGGCGCCGGCCACCGGCCGGTTGATGTTGGCGAACGCGCCGCCGCCGGTGTCCGGCACGGTCCAGACCTTGGGCGGTACGTACGGTGTAGTGTCACTCATGGATATGGCGCTCCGCTGGATTGGGGGCCACGACTGGCTACGTGGCATCAGCGTTCTATGGGTACCCATGCGGTGAAAACCCAGTGGGGCGAGCTCGCCGCCAGCGTTTGCAGTTCGTCCAGGATCGGCCGCATGACACGGCCGTCCCGGGAGCCCCTGGGCTGCGCCGGCGGCAGGCCCTGATGTCTGACACCAATGCCTCCTTGTTGGCATAGCCGTCCGGGCAGGTTGCGATTTCGCCCAGTCCGTCACGTACCGGTTGGCAAGTTTTTGCTAACTTTGCCGAAAATGCGCAAAGTCCCCCGCCGCTGTTGTCCGGCGCGAAGGTGGCTGGCGCCAGGGGCAGGGGACAGGGGCGACATGTACATCAGCAGTCGGATCGAGTGGAACCGCGAAACGCGGCGCATGGAAGTCATTACCGAATACGTACCGGGGGAGCCACCCGAGGAGCCCGAGGCGCCACGCCGCCCCGTCAATCTCGGCGCGTGCCTGGTCGTCACGGCGGCGGTCGCCACGACCGTGCCGACTAGCGCCTGGAGCGCGACGACGACGTCGATCTACCAGCAGGCTTCCGATGCCGAGCGCTCGCATATCGATGGCAGCGGCGTGCGCGTGTTTCATTACGACGGCGGTATCAATCCGCTGTCGTTCAATGGGCCGGGTGTCGTCGATTCGCAGGGCGACTACCCGGACATGTCCGCCTATAAGAACAATGTCTACAAGGTCGACGGAAATTACGTCGGGCTTTACGACAGCGCCAGCGATCCCGGCGGTATTGGCTACGGCGCGCTCGCCAGGAAGAACAATCACGGCCCGTGGATGAACTACACCCTGCTCCAGCAGGCGCCGGGTGTGACATTGCTGACAGGCTGGACCAGCAACTGGGCGCAGACCTTCGCCGTCGCCAGCGATCCCAACGGGTATCACGCAAGGGTGATGAGCGCGTCGGAACTCGTCTGGTATGGCTCGCTCCAGCCGTCGGAAATCGCCGCGCTCGACAAGGTCGTGGCCAACGACGGCCTGCTGCTGCTTGCCGCTGGCAACGACCCATCGTGGGCGAGCACGGTTCCTGTCGGCATGTCGCCGAGCTATGACATCAAATACTTCGGGCACGTCATCCCGGTCACCGGGACCAATCAGTACACGGGTGATTTCTCGACCAACCTCACCTCGTGCCACGGCGCGAAGTACTACTGCGTGGCGGCCCCTCAGGGCACCTTGCAACGCGACGCGGACGGTAACCCCATCCGCTCCGCCAACGGACGGTATCTCTACAGCAACGGTGCCGGCACGTCCTGGTCCGCCCCCAACGCGAACGGCGTCACCGCCGAAGTCGTGCAGCGCTATCCGTGGATGACGGCGCGCAACCTCACGGAAGTGATCCTCGGGACGGCCGATCCCCGGGGTACCGACAATATCGACGAGAACACCGGCTGGGGCGAGGTCAATCGCGACGCCGCCATCGGCGGCTACAAACAGTTCGCCTGGGGCCAGAGCAAGCTGGCCATTCCCGCGGGACAGGTGGCGTACTTCGACAACGATATCGGCGACGAACGCGCCGACGCGGTCACCACCGGCATCTACAACAACGATGCCGCCACGCTGGGTAACGTCAGCACGATGCTCGCGGGCGGCTTCGACAAGTCCGGCGACGGCACGCTCGTGCTCAACGGCGACAACACCTATCACGGCAGGGGCAACGTGCTGGGCGGCATGGTCGTCGTCAATGGGCGCAACGACAACGCGGCGTTCGCGGTGAGCAAGAGCGCCATCCTCCAGTCCGGCGACAACACCGCCGGCATGTCGGTCGGGTCGCTGGACAATGCGGGCACGCTCGCGCTGCGGCACGTGGGCACGACGTTCGACGTCATGGGCGATTACACCGGCCACGATCTGAGCCTGCTGCTGATCAACACCTATCTGGGCGACGACACGACGACCCGGACGCCGGTGCTGCACGTCCACGGCAACACCACGGGCACGTCCATCGTCGCCATCGCGAACGCGGGCGGTCCGGGCGGACTGATCGCGGGTACACCTTCGAGTCAGGACGGCCACCTGCTGGCGCAGGTCGACGGTACGTCCGGCGGCGAGTTCGTGCAGGAAGGCCGCGTCGTCGCGGGCGCATACGATTACTTCGTGCGGCGTGGTACCACCCATGGTGTGGCCGCCAGCAAGAACTGGTACCTGAGCAGCACGCTGACGCCGGTGCCCACGACGCCGGTCACGCCGCCTGCGACGCCCGATCCCGGCGCCGGTTCGACTCCGGATGTACCGGCAGTGCCCACGCCGCCCGGCGACACGGCGACGCCGCCCCCGGTTGTCGTCACACCGGCTACGCCCCCCGTATCGCCGACGGATGCCCCGCAGCCCCCGGAGATCAACGCGATCCGCCCCGAAGGCAACATTTACCTGGCCCAGTCCGTCGCCGCACGATCGATGTTTCAGGAGGGTCGCTGGCTGGGCAACCGTCTGGTCGGTGCCATGCCGGAAGACTGGGATATGCGTGGCTCCGTATGGATGACAAACCAGCATAGCGACCGTCGTTACGAGGCCAGTGCCGACGGCGGCACGATCGCGGCACAGGACAATGTCGTCCAGGCGGGCGCGGGTGCGATGGTCGGTGACCATCTGGCGATCGGCGCTCGCGTCGGTTTCGGCGATACCCATACGTCGACGCGCTCGCCGCTGACCGGCTTCCACGCCACAGGTCGAACCAGGGGGACGCAGCTGGGCGTCTACGCGGATTACCGACAGAATCCGCAGGGCCTGTCCGGCTTCTCGGCGACGGCGGAACTTTCGGGCGCACGTTACCGCAACGAAGTGCACGGACAAGGTCTGCCGTCCGAGAGCTACCGGCTCACCTCCACCGATCTCACGGTCGAGGGTGCCTATGACAGTCGCTGGCCGATGGGCGGCGACAAGGCGATCGTGTTCCGTCCGCATATGGCCGCCGCCCAAAGCCGGCTGCAGCGCGAGCAGCACGTCGAGGCGGGCGCTACGCGCGTCCGGTTCGACAGCCGTCCGAACACGCAGGTGCTTGCGGGCCTGCAGGTGGCGGGCGACCTGCGACAGATCGGCGATACGCACTGGATGCCGTATGCGGGTTACGACCGTATCCACAACAACCACTCGCCGCGGATCGCCATGGACGATACGAGTCTGTCGACGCGCGCGATGCGCAACGTCAGCCGCTATACCGTGGGCGCGGAGGCCCGGTTCCTCAACGGATTGCATCTTCGGCTCGACGTGCGCCACGAACACTCGGGTAAGGGGCTGAACGACAACGTGGCGCAGGCGTCGCTGGCGCTCGCGTTCTGAGGCGGTCAGTGTGCGCTGAACAGCTCGACGACGCTGTGTGGTGCGTCGTCGCCGAAGAAGCGCCGATGGTTGTGTGCCGTCAGCGCGGCGAAGTGCGCACTGCGAGGGAAGAGCGCCGCTTCATAGGCGGTGAGCGCGGCCTCGATGTCACCCGGATGCTCGCGTAGCGCCAGAGCCAGCTCGGCGCCGTCGAGAATGGCGAGGTTCGCGCCTTCGCCCGCGAAGGGCGACATCAGGTGGGCGGCATCGCCCAGCAAGGTCACGCCTTCGAGGCGCGCCCAGCGGTGATCGATCGGCAACGCGTGGATCGCGCGCACGATGGGAAGCGTGTCGCTGTCGGTGACCAGAGCTCTCAGCGACGGCGCCCAACCTTCGAAGGCTTCCGCCACACGGCGGAGCGCATCCTTTGGCTCGGTGAAGTCGAGAGCGTCGATCCATGTTTCCGGCCGGTTCAACGCGACATAGGTATGCAGCGTTCCGTCGGCATACCGGTGCGCGAGGATGCCCTTGCCTGGTTGAACCGCCATCAGCGTACCGTTGCCGATGGCCTCGGCGCTGACTCTGTGTGTCGTATCCCCATCGAACAGGCGTAACTCGACGAAGGTGGTACCGACGTACGCGGGCCTGGCGGAAGACAGCAGTGGCCGGACCTTCGACCAGGCGCCATCGGCACCGACCAACAGGTTGGTGGTCATGGTCGAACCGTCCGCGAAGACGAGCTCGTGCTGGCCATCGCCAAGGCGGCTCGCCCGCGTCAGCTTGCGGCCCCACTGGATGGTGTCGTCCGGCAAGGAATCGATCAGCAGCTGGCGCAGCGCGCCACGATCGACCTCGGGCCGAGCGGTGTCGGGCGATCCCGGTTTATCGAGCAGAACCTCGCCGTTCCTGTCGACGATGCGCTTCGCATCCTCTCCCGGGAGGGCGAGCGCGAGAAACGCCTCGTAGAGACCGGCCGCCTTCAGGCCGATCTGACCGTTGTACGCGTGGATGTCGAGCAAGCCGCCCTGAGCTCTCGCCGTCGCCGATGTTTCGGCTTCGACGATGGTCGAAGCAATGCCGTTGATGTGCAGCACGCGCGCGAGGGTGAGACCGCCGAGGCCGGCGCCGACAATGGCGATGCGTGAGGTGTGCTGGACAGTCATGGCGCGCTCCTGAGGCCGACGGATATCGGTGGGAACGCTGGCCGACCACGCGAAAGCGGGGTGACTTGTATTCGGCTGCCCCGATCGGGACGTGGCAGCCGTTTTTCGCGGTCTTCGTGGGCGAAGGATCGCACGCGCTTTCGTTAATGGCCAGCCAGTGCTCCCTGCACGAACGAAGCGAACTGCCTGGCTTTCGCGCTGGCCAGCCGGCCCGACGGATAGACGGCCCACAGATCGATGGATGGCAGCGTCCAGTCGGCCAGCACGCGTTTGACCGTGCCGCTGGCGATCTCGGCGGCAAACATCCAGTCCGAGGCGATGGTCAGCCCCATGCCCGCGAGCACGGCAGCGCGGATACCTTCGGCGGCGCTGAAGCGCGCGCGACCGCTGACTTGCACGGAAACTTCGGTACCGTCACGCGTGAATGCCCATGCCCCGACGAACTGGCTGCCAGCGATGACCTGATGGTCCGCCAGGTCGGCCGGTCGCTTCGGCTCGCCCGCACGTTTGAGGTAAGCCGGTGTCGCGAGGAGCGAGCGTCCACCCGTCGCCAGCTTCTGTGCGACGGCGCCGGAGTCATTCAGCGTACCCATGCGCAGCGACAGATCCACGCCCTCCGCCACGAGGTCAATGACGCGGTCGTCGAGAATCATGTCGACCTGCAGTTCCGGATGGTCCGCGAGGAAACGGGGCAGGTGAGGCACGACATGCAGACGGGCGAACGTCGTCGCCGCCGAAACGCGCAACCGGCCCGACAGCCCGAGGCTCGCGTCGCGCGCCGCCAGTTCCGCCTCGTCAGCCTCCTGCAGCGAGGCGGTAGCCCGTTCGTAAAAGCGAAGGCCCGCCTCGGTCGGGCTGAGGCCGTGGGTCGAGCGGTTCAACAAGCGGACGCCGAGCCGGTCTTCCAGCTGCGCCACCGTCTTGGACACAGCGGGCTGGCCGACGTGCAGCAGGCGCGCCGCGGCGGAAAACGAGCCGGTGTCGACTACCCGGACGAAGGCGGTCATGGCCTGAAAGCGATCCATGGGTATTCCTCAAAGGAATGAGCATTATCGCTTCGCGCCATCTGCCGTGTCGATGGGCGCAGGGCCACCATGTGCTCATCCGGCGGCAACCGATGCCGCTCAGAACCCTCCGAGGAGCCCATCGCATGTTTCACGTCCACGCCTTCGCCACCCCCAACAGCATCAAGGTGCCTGTCGCCCTTGAGGAACTCGGGCTCGACTACGAACTGCATGGCGTCAACGTCAAACAGGGCGAGCAGCGCGCTCCCGCCTTCCTCGCCCTCAATCCGAACGGCAAGGTGCCGGTGCTGATCGACGCCAGGGCCGGAGAGACGCTGGTGCTGACCGAGTCTGCCGCCATCCTTGTTTACCTCGCCGAACGTGAGGGCAAGCTTCTCCCGGCGACGGGCGAAGCACGAGCCCGCGTCTTCGAGCAGCTGTTCTTCCACGCATCCGGTCTCGGCCCGGCCTTCGGTCAGAGTGGTTTCTTCCAGCGCCAGGCGGCCGAGCCGCAGCCCCTCGCTATCGAGCGCTTCAGCAAAGAAGCGCAGCGCACGCTGGGCATGCTCGACAGCGTGCTCGCGCTGCGCCCCTTCGTCGCCGGTGACGACTACTCCATTGCCGACATCGCGCACTTCGGCTGGCTCTGGCGCCGCGAATTCGCCGGTGTCTCATTTGACACCACGCCACACGTAGCCCGCTGGTACGACGCCGTTGCAAGCCGACCCGCTACTCAGCGCGCCATCGCGAAGATCAACGCCCTCGTGCCTTCCGCCTGAACTCTCCCGACTCACACACCACAGGAAACGCTGACATGTCCCGCTTCGATTCGTACCGCAACCGCTACGCCAATGCTTGCCTGACCCGGTCCGACACCGGCGTCCTCGAAGTCGCATTGCACACCGATGGCGACAAACTGGTGTTCAACGGTCACACCCATGAGCAGTTCGTCGATCTCTTCCACGACATCGGTTCCGATCCGGAGAACCGCGTGGTCATTCTTACCGGCAGTGGCGATGCCTTCATGGACGCGATCAGCCCGGAGGGTTTCGACTTCTTCACCCCGCTCGGGTACGACAAGATTTTCCGTGAGGGGAAAAAGGTCCTGATGAACATCCTCGACATCGAGGTGCCGCTGATCGCCGCACTCAATGGTCCGGTGCTGTTGCACTCCGAATACGCGCTGCTCGCCGACATCGTACTGGCAACGCCCGAGACCGTTTTCCAGGACAAACCGCATTTCGATTTCGGCATCGTCCCGGGCGACGGCGTGAACCTGCTCTGGCCCGAAGTGATCGGCAGCGTGCGCGGCCGCTACTTCGTGCTCACCCGCCAGGTGCTCGACGCGAAGACCGCGAAGGAATGGGGTGCGGTGAACGAGGTGGTCCCCGCCGCCGACCTTCTGCCGCGTGCACGTGAAATCGCCGAGTCGCTGGCCGCGCTGCCGCCACTGACCGCGCGTTATACCCGCATCGCGCTGACCCAGAAACTGCGCCGCATCGTCGATGAAGGTGCGGGCTACGGTCTGGCACTGGAAGGTATCAGCGCGGCGGAAGTCGCCCGTTCGATGGCTCAGGCTTAAGGAGAACAACGCCATGTCCCTGCAAGAACGACTCGACGCCTTCAAGGCCGACTTCGAAGCCGGCAAGCCGCCGTATAGCGTCCCCTATACGGTCATTGAAACCATGCATCGCGCCACCGCCGAGCTGATCGCATCCGGCGCAGCCACCCGCGCCCTGAAGGCGGGTGACAAAGCGCCTGCCTTCACTCTTCCCGATCCCGATGGCAGGCCGGTGTCCTCGGACGACCTCCTTCGTACCGGACCGCTGGTGATCAGCTTTTACCGGGGCGTGTGGTGCCCGTACTGCAATATGGAATTGCAGGCGCTGCAGGCCGCGCTGCCGGAGTTCGCGGCGTTGGGCGCGAAACTGGTCGCCATCTCGCCGCAGCTTCCTGCCAGCAGCCGGAAATCGTCGCGGCAGAACGAGCTGAGTTTTCCGATTCTGTCGGACGGCCATAACGACGTGGCGGATGCGTTCGGCCTGCGTTTCCAGATGCCGGACTATCTGATCGAGTTGTACCGGGGTCTGAAGAATGACCTCCCCGCGTTCAATGGCGATCCGAGCTGGACGCTGCCCATGCCGGCACGTTACGTCATCGATCGCGACGGAACGATCCTGTATGCCGAGGTCAATCCGGATTACACGCGTCGTCCGGACCCGCAGGACATGCTGCCGGCGCTGCGACAGGCGAATGCTGCGCAGCCAACATCCTCGCTCGATGTATGAGCAACTGTGCTTGAATGGGTAGCGGTTAGCGGGTCGGGGGTGTCTGGCACCTCTGACTCGGGACTTCGACTAGGCAGCAGGAAAAAGGCTAGCCGCCAGCTCCTCACATCGATCACGCAGAAAATCCCTCAACTGCGTGATCGCCGGGGTCAGTCGCGACCGGTGCGCACATACGAGATTGAGCGGTGACGGCTCGCAGTGGGCATGCGGAAATATCTCGCGCAGACGACCGGATGCAATGTCATTGATCAAGTCCAGTCGCGACTTATAGAGCAGGCCTTCACCCGCCACGGCCCAGCGTCGTACGGCATCCGCGTCATCGCTGACGCGGTTGCCCGTTACGGTCACCGTCTTATCGCCGCCAGGCAGGGTGAACCGCCAGCGCTCGTGGACCTGCTCGCTCCAGACGAAACGCAGGCAGTTGTGCCTGCGCAGGTCGTCCACGCCCGAGGGTGTGCCGTGACGTTCCAGGTAAGCGGGCGAGGCGCAGAGCGCCCGCCGATTGTTCTCGATCAGCGGCATGGCCACCAGCGACGAGTCCGATAACGGGCCGTAGCGCACGGCGGCGTCGACGGGATGCTTCACGAGGTCGGCGAGTCGATCGCTCAGGCGTACATGCAACGACAGGCCGGGGTGCCTGTGCTGGAAGATGTCCAGCCAGCCCAGCAGCAGATTGCGGCCCAGGTCGGATGAGACGGACAGACGCAGCGTTCCCGACAGCGCCTCCTGCGCATGCTCCAGGGCCTGCTTGCCCTGAAGCTGCGCTTCGAGCATCGCCCGGGCATGCGGGAGATAGCGTTCGCCGTCTTCGGAGAGCTGCATGCTGCGGGTCGAGCGGGTGAAGAGCCGGGCCTCGATGGCCTTTTCCAGCCGCTGCACCGCCACGCTCGCCAGGCCCGGCGCGATATTGAGTTGCCGGGCGGCCTCGGAGAAGCTGCCTGCGTCCACAGTCTGAACGAATATCTGCACATCATCGAGCCGGATCATTATCGTGATTTCGCAGAAAGTGTTAACGATGTTTAGGGATTTTTCCTGAATCCACGTAAAGACACAATGTGCTCCTCGCTAACAGAAGGGTGCACCCATGAAAGCCATCGGCTTTTACAGCAATCAGGCCATCGACCATCCGCAAGCGCTCCAGGACATCGAGGTCCCCGAGCCGACGCTGCGTGACCACGACATCCTCGTCGAGGTGCGGGCCGTGTCGGTCAATCCGGTCGATACCAAGGTCCGGAAGCATGGCGACATCCCCGCGGACGGCGCGCGCATCATCGGCTGGGACGCGGCAGGCATCGTTCGCGCGACCGGACCGTTGGCCACACGCTTCAAGCCGGGCGACCGGGTCTGGTATGCGGGCGATATCACGCGTCCGGGGAGCAACAGCGAGTTGCAGGCCGTCGACGAGCGCGTCGTCGGCCCGATGCCGACGTCATTGGACTTCGCCGAGGCGGCCTCGCTTCCGCTGACCGCGATCACCGCATGGGAATTGCTGTTCGACCGCCTGCGTATCCACGAGGCCGACCCCACCGAGAATCAGGTGCTGCTGGTGACCGGAGCCGCCGGTGGTGTCGGTTCGATCCTGACCCAGCTTGCGCGTCGGCTGACCGGTGTGACGGTGATCGGTACGGCGTCCCGCGCTGAAACACGCGATTGGGTTCTGCAGCATGGCGCGCATCACGTCATCGATCACAGCCAGCCGTGGGAAGACCAGCTCAAAGCGCTGGGTATCGAAAGCGTCGACTACCTCGCCGGTCTGAATGCCAGCGCCGTCTACGTCCCGCAGATTGCCGCCGTCATGCGCCCGGAAGGCAAGTTTGCGCTGATCGACGATCCCAAGGCCCTGGATATCGGACCGTTCAAGAACAAGTCCATCTCGATCCATTGGGAACTCATGTATACCCGGCCGATCTTCACCACCCGAACCATCGCGCGACAACATGCGTTGCTTCGCCGTGTCGCCGAGCTCGTCGATCGCGGTGACCTGGTGCACACGCTCACGCAGCGCATTGACGGTTTCGATGCCGCGGGTCTGATCAAGGCACATGCCCTCGTCGAAGCCGGAAGCATGATCGGCAAGGTTGTCGTGGTGCGTTAACCCCTCCCATCCTTCTTATTGACGGACACAGCCATGACAGTAAAGGCACTCGCCACCAGTCGCCTGCGCCTTGAATCCGGGCTTCCAATTTTTTGAAGTGTTCGTCCGATACTTTCGAATTTTATCGATGAGCAGATGGGGTCATCATTGACGGTGCCCATTCACGACGCTGGTGAACCCCATGCTTTCCACACTAATCCTTGCCGCGGCGATGATCGCGTCGCCCCATGCGGTAAGCGAAGAAAGCACGCGCATTACCTATCATCGAGCGGTGGTCGGCGGCGTCGGCATCTTCTATCGTGAAGCCGGCTCGCCATCGAACCCGACGATTGTCCTGCTGCACGGCTTTCCTTCGTCTTCGCGGCAGTTCAGTGCGTTGATGCCGTTATTGGCCCCCCGTTATCACCTGATCGCCCCCGACTATCCGTCATTCGGGCAAAGCGATACGCCAGACCCCGCGAACTACGCATACACCTTCGATCATCTCGCGGAGACCATGGACGGTCTGCTGGAGCAGCTGGGTCTGTCTCGCTATTCGCTTTACCTCCATGACTACGGCGGGCCCGTGGGCTTCCGACTGATGACAGCCCATCCCGACCGTGTCGAGGCACTCATCGTCTCGAATGCGAATGCCTACACCGAGGGCCTCGGCAAGAAATGGGAGCGCATTGCTCAGTTCTGGGAACGTCCGGACGCGAACGAGGACGTGGTCGACGCATTCCTCTCGGAAAAGGCCACGCGGGAGCGTCACACATTGGGAACGCGTCATCCGGAGCGATACGATCCCGACGCATGGACCGACGAGTACACTCATCTCTCCTTGCCTGGTCAGCACGCGATTCAGGCGAGCCTTTTATTCGATTACCGCACCAACGTCGCGAGCTATTCGGCATGGCAGGCGTGGCTTCGGCGATACCAGCCGCCGACACTCGTGGTGTGGGGGAAAAACGACCCGTCTTTCGTCGCGGCAGGCGCCCAGGCCTACGCACGCGACGTGCCCAAGGCCGAGATTCACCTTCTGGATGCGGGCCACTGGCCGTGGGAGGAGGCGAATGCCGAGATCGCCGGGTATGTTCTCGGATTCATGGATCGCGCGGTACCGCGGCGCCTTGCGGACGCACCAGTCGCAGCGCCTCATCGACCGCCATCTCGGTGAGCCCTTCCGCCGCATCGTGCAGCTGCCCGTCGGCGACGTGAAGAAAGAGAGGAAGCGTCCGGGCGTGAGGCAGGCCGGCAGGTGCGGGGTCGATGACGCTGAGATGCGCAGGTACGCTCATCGTGGCGCGCAACGTGATCCCAAGGCCGGCTTCCACGGACGCCCAGACGCCCGCAAGGCTCGGCGTCGCGACGGCGATGCGCCAGGGGGTGCCCGCGTCGTCGAGAAGGGACGTCGCGGTCGCGCGGATCGCGCATGGTCCGTCGGCGACCACCAGCAGCACCGGCTCCGAGTAGCCGCCCCGCGCGGGCGTGCCGTTCGTCGGACCCACCCATGACAGATCCACGTCCGCGATCTGTCGCGCGTGCTTCGAGGTCGGGTGGCTGCTCCATGCGAGCGCCACGTCGAGCGTTCCATGGCTTATCCGCTCTATCAGCGACGCACTCTGTTCGATGTACACCTCGACTTTGACGCGTGGATACGTCTTTCCGAAACGGTGGAGCACCGAAGGCAACCATCGCTCCGCGAAGTCCGCGGGTAAGCCAAGCCGGACCGAGCCCTCGAGGTCCGGCGCGCGCACCGCACGCACCGCGTCATCGTTCAGCTCGACGAGCCGTTTTGCGTAGCTCAGCAAGGCATGGCCCGGCTCCGTCAGGACCAGTCCCCGGCCGGATCGCTGCACCAGCGGGAGCCCGATCTGGTCCTCCAGCTTGCGCAGCTGGGCGCTGATCGCCGATGGCGACCGGCCCAGTCGGGTTGCAGCCCGCGCGAAGCTTCCCAGCTCCATGCCGGTGACGAACGTCCGTAGCACGTCGATGTCGAGATTTACCCGCGTTCGCATGATTCGCCTGATTTGCGCGATAGCCGCGCTAAACGCACCGCCAGATCAAGGTCGGAAGTATGCCGTTTTGTCGCCGATACCGCCGGGTTGTCCTGGTCGTAACCGGCCTGCTCTCTTCGCTGGCCAGCGCCGCTCCCCCAAAGGGAAGCCTTGAACGGCTGAATGGGCGCCGCGCCACCGCCGCGGGGTGAATTGGCGCTAAGTACAGGAAAATGTGAGAATTAAGGGTTAATGGCAGTCTCCGCCATGCCACCGACCCGTAAATAAATTGAAGATCCCCCAAGGCCTGCAGCCGTTGATCGACGACGGCATCATCGACGACGTGCTCCGGCCCCTCAAAAGTGGCAAGGAGGCGGCGGTGTACGTCGTCCGTAGTGGCGACGACGTGCGCTGCGCCAAGGTCTATAAGGACATGGCGCACCGCAGCTTTCAGCAGCGTGTCCAGTATCAGGAAGGCCGCAAGGTAAGCAGCAGCCGCGAGGCGCGCGCTATCGGCAAAGGCAGCAAGTACGGCCGCAAGCAGCAGGAAGTCGCCTGGAAGAACGCCGAGGTCGACGCGCTCTACCAGTTGCGCGACGCCGGCGTTCGCGTCCCCGAACCGTTTGGGTATTTCCACGGCGTGCTGGTGATGGAGCTGGTTACGGACGCCGATGGCTTGTCAGCGCCCCGCCTGGGCGAGGTCGATCTCAGCACCGCGGATGCCCTGGAATATCACCGGATTCTGGTCCGGCAGGTCGTGTTGATGCTGTGCTCCGGACTGATCCACGGCGATCTCTCCGCGTACAACGTTCTGATCGGGCCGGATGGCCCGGTCGTCATCGATTTTCCGCAGGTCGTCAGTGCGGCGGGTAACAATGCGGCGCGCACGATGCTCCTGCGTGACGTCAACAATCTCACGGCCTACCTTGGACGTTCGGCGCCGGAGTTGCTGGAAACATGGTACGGCGAGGAGATGTGGGCTTTGTTCCAGGCTGGCGAGCTCCGGCCCGATACCGAGCTGACGGGCCATTTCGAGCCGGACGAAAGCGAAGTCGATCTCGACAGTATCCGGCAGTCGATCAATGACGCCCGGGAAGAGGCGCTGATCCGCCAGCAGGGACGTGAGGCGGCGGAAGAAGACTAGGTTGCTTGTTCAGCCGTGGCCGTGACGGGCGGAGAAGTGCATGCTGCCCGGGGCGCGAGGAGGCAACGCGGGCGCGGCTCAGAGCATCGGCCCATGTGAACAGCGCGTGCCCCTGATGAAAGCGTGCGACCACATTGATCGCGATGCGCTCACGACGAGCCGCCCGCCATTTCACGGGCACAGCCTGACCATGAGAGCCTTACAGAAGCGGGCGCACTCATGTCGGTCTCATCAGTAACTTCAGTATTCGCAGCGCACCTTTCCAGCCAGCAGTTCCCGTGTCTTGCCGCAAAAACGGCACATGCCCGCGATCAGGTCACTCACTTCGAGGCGACCGACCTGCGCTGCGGCAAAGACGATGCGGCCATCGCCGCAGCGATCGAGGACTTTGCCACGCGTCGCAAGCCCGAGCACGTGTTTCATAGCCTGGTGGTGCATTTCCCCCGGACGCCGTCGCTCGACGAAGAAGCCTTCGAGACGCACTTGTTCGCGCGCCTTCAGGGTATTCATGAGGTCGACAGCAAGCGCTTCGCGTGGGACGAGACGGTCAGTGCCGATCCCACCTCCGAGAAGTTTTCCATGAGCGTCGGCGGCAAGAGTTTCTACGTGATCGGTCTTCACCCGGGCGCCAGTCGTGCGGCGCGGCGCCTGGCGCATCCGGCCATGGTGTTCAATCTGCACGCTCAATTTGAATTCCTGCGCCAGCAGGGACGCTACGACAGGCTACGCGAAGCCATCATCGAGCGAGACGTGGAACTGAATGGCACCGCAAACCCCATGCTCGCTGTCCATGGCGAGAGCTCCGAGGCCCTGCAATACAGCGGCCGCCACATCGAGGGGCCATGGGAGTGCCCGTTTAAGCCAGTGGGGAGCAAGCAATGACGACGGTGATCGAACCACAGAGCGGTGTCGCCTTCGTGTTGCAAGCCGGGCAGACGCTGACCGTCATCGATCCCGAAGGTGAGCAGGTGGCGGATCTGATCGCCTTTGCCCTGGCGGATAAGGCCGAGGTCCTGTCATCGGGTCGGACGCTCGATTATGCGAGCAAGATCTACCTGTCCACCGGCGATCTTCTCTATTCAAACCGCAGCTCGGTGATGCTGGAAATCACCGAGGACGACGTGGGGCGTCACGATTTCTTGCTTGCGCCATGCTCGGCGGAGATGTTCCGGAAGCTTTACGGACACACCGAGCCTCATCGTGGCTGCTTCGGCAATCTGCGCGCGGCACTTGAGCCACACGGCATTGTCGGAGATCAGATTCCGACGGCCTTCAATGTCTTCATGAATGTTCCCGTCAACGGCGAGACAGGTACGCTTACTGTCGAGCCGCCGTTGAGTAAACCAGGCGATAAGACGCGCTTTAGAGCGCACATGGATCTCATCATCGGACTGACCGCATGTTCGGCGGGCATGTCGAACAACTTCCGGTTCAAGCCCATCCACTACGTCATCGAGTGACGGCTCTCCGGTCGATATCGGACAGCTCATGTAGAAAAGGTGCCCGCGATATCGCGGGCACCTTTTTTTCGCGCTGTCGCTTAAAGCAAACGTGAGGAACGCGCGCTTACTTTTTCGGTTCCTGCTGAAGGACGCCCAGATCGGCACCCGTCACTGGATCCCGCGATGGATCCGACGCCCCGCGAGTGGCAAAGAGCCCGACCACTGATTCCTCGTCACTCGACAGGTCGACCGACGCCTTCCCATTGCCACCATCGACGGGAATGTTCGTGTCATCCGGCGTCATCACTTCCCACTGCTCACCGCGGTTCCAGGGACCCGCCGCGTCGCCTTCACCCGTAGACGTGTTGACGTACAGGCTGGTAAAGCGCGGATCGCCCGGCAACTTACCCGGCGGGAAGCTCTTGTCCATGGAGTAGAGCGCCTTTTCGAACGATTTCTGATGCGCGATTTCGCGGGTCATGAGAAAAGTCAGTGCATCCTTGACGCCGACGTCTTCGGTCACGTTGATAAGGCGCTCATAGACGATCTTGGCCCTCGCTTCCGCAGCGATGTTCGATCGCAGGTCGGCGGTCGGCTCACCGATGGAGTCGACATAAGCACCCGAAAACGGCACACCAGCGGAGTTGATCAGCGCGGGGCCGCCGCCGAACAGCACCTGGGTGACATGGCTGTCATTGCCAGCGCCTTGCAGGGAGCGGAAAAGCTCGGCTTCCGATTCGACCGCTTCTGCCAGCCTGCCTTTCGCGCCCCGGTTGAGCATGGCGACGAGCGAACCAATCACCTCGAGATGGCTCAGTTCCTCGGTGGCGATATCGAGCAACATATCTTTGCGGCCCATATCTTCTTCAGCCAGAGCCTGCGTGAAGTACCGCATAGCGGCGGCTAACTCACCCTGCGGTCCGCCAAACTGCTCGAGAAGCAGATTTGCAAGTGCAGGATTGGATTCCGAAACGCGAACGGTGTACTGAAGTCGCTTGTTGTGACTGAACATTGGCTTGCACCTGTGTGCTGGCTGACTGAGTACCGAGTGTCCGCCATGCCATGTGTTCAACCGGGACGACGCGCGTGACGGCGCCATGGACATGGATGAAATACGGTAGGTAAAGGTACGGTTGCGCCGGCTCACTTTGTGTGAGTGGCTATTCGTCGAGCGTCTGCGTCACAGGCCACGACCGTTCGTGCACGGGTGCTTCATGCCATAGGTGCCAAACCGTATGCACCTTCCGACGGAGTTTCATCATGAGCCAGTCCCGTTCGCGCGTCCTCATTCTTGCTGCCGCTGTTTCAATCTCATTCGGCGCGGCCGCGTTCGCCCAACCCCCTGCCGACACGGCAGCGTCGACAGCGCCGGATGCGGCCTTCGTGAAGAAGGCCAGCGCGGCAGGGCTTGCTGAAGTCACCCTCGGAAAGCTCGGGGCGGAGAAGGGCGCGTCCAGCGACGTCAAGACGTTCGGCCAGACGATGGTCGACGACCATACAAAGGCGGGCGACGAACTCAAGACCATCGCCGCGGCCAAGTCCATTCCTGTATCGACGGCGCCAATGCCCGCGGACGCAACCGCTGCCGCATCGATCGGTAAGAAGGACGGCGCGGCTTTCGACGCGGCGTTCAAAACGAAAATGGTCGCGGACCACGAAAAAGTCATCAAGCTGTTCACGACGGAGTCCAGCACCGGCAAAGACCCCGAACTGAAGGCCTTCGCGACGAAGACCCTCCCGACGCTCCAGCATCACCTCGAGATGGCAAAGCAGCTGCCGTCGAAGTAAAGCTTAGTCACTCCCTGGCGGCTTCGTCCCTGTGCTTTCGTTTGAGGTAAATGATCTGACCGGTGATGCCGGCGATCAGCAAGGCAGCGTTACTCGCGATGAACACCGGGTTCTTCACGAGAACGCTGTAGACGAGATAAAGCAGCGAAGCCGCCATCTGCCCGATGAAAAGCCATTTCGAAACGCCCTCGACGGTGGGCGCGTGCGCCTGTCGCCAGATTTGTCGCCCGATCGTCCCGAGCAGTATCAGGGAGGCGAGCCAGCCAAGCGGCTCCGGGCTCATAAGGTGGGCGGCGATGTCCATGATGTCTCCGAATCGGGAGAGACAGCAGTAGCAGCGGCGATGTGCGCGATCCATCACGGCGATGCAGCCGCTATGCAGACAAACGGTCGCGCCGCTGGCTGCCTCCGGCATGGCGGCCAAGTTCCTGTGATCTGCCCGGAAGATGGCAGGACGGTCGAGATGGGTGACGGGTCCTTGCCATTTGCTACCGACGGCGCGGGCTAGAGTCGACGTTCCGCCGTTGGATGCACGAAGAATGCAGATACGAGCGCCTGGTGATTGAGGTTGCATGGACGGGACGCCGAGTGGGTCCCAACGGTAGCGGAGAAGGCGTCGTGTCCCGTGCCGTGCAGGCGGCGTCCCGCTCACCCCATAGTCGACACCCCGCCCCCCGGGGATGGCTACACTCTCACCCATGACGAACGGCACGACATTCCCCGCGAAAACCTTCGCCGCGTTCTGGGCGGCCTTCTGGCTGCTCATGATCAGCGCCTCCCTCCAGGATGCGCTCCGGAATCCAGCGACCCACTGGTGGGAACCCGTCCTTTGGGAGGGGAGCTCGGCGCTGATCGCGACGAATTGGATGTTGCTCGCGATTCGCGTGCGCGGGCGCTATGCCCCGTATTTAGCGAAGCCCCTCCGATGGTTTGGTGCTTACCTGCGATGGCTCCCAGTGGTTGTCGTCACGTGGATCGCGATGGCTTACGCGATACGAACGGGCGTCTACGCCATGATGGGTCTTAGCTACCAGCATCCCGGCTGGGGCTTCGTTGTGGTGTATGAAAGCGTCAAGCTGACGATCTTCACGGGTCTTTGGTTAGGCGTGCTCTTTGGCGTCGACTCCTATGCGCAATGGCGGGTCCAACGGCACCGCTTGCTGCAAACCCAGAGGGCGCTGGCCGAAGCACAGCTCGCACAACTTCAAGGCCAGCTGCGACCGCACTTCCTGTTCAACGCACTCAACACTGTCTCCGCGCTGATGCACACCGACGTGGCAAGGGCGGACCAGCTGGTCACGACGCTCGGCGACCTGCTTCGCATAAGTCTGAGGACTCACGGGAATGAGATGACGCTGCTCACCGAGGAGCTCCGCACGCTAGCGCTTTACGCGGAGATCATGCGCGAGCGGTTCCGTCACCGCGTGACACTCAGCTGGCAGACCGACGATACGATTCTAAGTGTCGCTGTGCCCGCACTGTTGCTCCAACCTCTGCTTGAGAACGCTTTCAAGCACGGCGTCGAGCGCACGACGACGCCCGTCCATATCGAAGTTGGTGCCCGGCGCGCAGGCAGCCTGCTGCAAATCGTCGTAAGCAACTCGGGCACCCTCCTCGCGGAGGATCAGAAGGACGGGGTGGGGCTGCGCAACTGCCGGGAGCGGCTGAGCATCATATATGGCGCTGCTGCGTCCCTGGTTATCCGCAACGAGGGCGATTGCGTTGCCGCGCGCATCGCGATACCGCTGGCGGGGGTCATGCCGTGATTCGCGCCTTGGTCGCCGATGACGAAGCACCCGCCCGCGAGAAGCTCGAACGCTGGCTGGCGGAGCAACCGGACATGACCGTTGTCGGATCGGCGGAGGATGGGCTATCTGCGGCGCGGTGTATCGAGCAGCTCCGCCCCGATGTGGCCTTTCTGGATGTTCAGATGCCAACGCTGTCGGGGCTCGAAGTGGCCGCGCAGCTCGAGCTCGCGAGCGCGCCGCTGATCGTCTTTGTCACGGCCTTCGACGAGCATGCCGTGAGGGCCTATGATCTTAACGCCATCGACTACCTGCTCAAGCCTTACGATAGGGGCCGCCTGGCGCGCACCGTGCAGCGTGTCCGCGAGCGACTGCACTCCCGCGAGTCCGGCTCAACAGCCGTGGCGATCGGACGGGCACGGGCCCCGTGCGAGCGTCTGCTTGTGCCGGATGGTGAACGACTTCAGCTGGTCGATGCTACATCCGTCGAGTGGCTCGAGGCCGACGATAACTACGTCCGTGTACAAACCACGACGCGCACCTACTTGCTGCGCAGGACGCTGCAGGACCTGTTGTCGCAATTGGGCGAAACGCGATTCGTGCGCATCCACAGGTCGACAGCGGTGAATCTTGGGGCGATCGGATCGCTCTCGCCGCTCTTCAAGGGTGACTACGAGATTCATCTTCGCAACGGTCGTGCTCTCCGGCTCAGCCGGCGATATCGCGAAGCCTTCTTCGCACTCATGGGCCGGTAACCCCACCTCACCCCGCCACCGTCGCTATCCGCCCCTCATCTGCTGCCAGCCAGCGATCCGTCGGTCAGGCTCCTTCTCATCATCGAGACAGGAGACGCGAGCCATGGTTGCTACCGACGATTTGCGCGACCGATACGACTTCCTGGACTGGCTGCGTGTCATCGCCATCTCCGTGTTGTTCTTCTTTCATGCGGGAATGATTTTTGTCGGCTGGGGCTGGCACATCGTCAACGACGAGACTATTCCCTCCCTGCAATGGCCTATGGACATCACTCACCGGCTGCGCATGCCACTTCTGTTCGTCATCGCCGGCGCCGGCATGTGGTTTGCACTCAGACGACGCACCACGGAGCAATTCCTGCGGGAGCGGACAAAGAAGCTGGTCCTGCCCCTCATAGCGGGCGCGTCCCTTGTCTTGCCGCCGCAGGTCTACTACGAATGGCGGCTTCAGGGACAGTGGAATCTGAGCTGGCACCACCTCTGGTTCATCCTTTATCTCTACGTCTACATCCTGTTGCTGCTTCCGTTGATGCTCTGGTGGAAGCGGACGGCGCGACATATAGCACCAGGAACGTGGCTTTTCCTCCTGGGGGTGCCCCTCGGCATCAACGAGCACCTCCTGAAACCACTGTTTCCGGAAACACATAACCTAGTCGGTGACTGGTACATCTTCAATCACTACCTGCTACTGACTACCTACGGATACTTGATGGCCTCGACGCCGGATATGTGGAAGTGGCTATGTCGGTTTCGGCGGTGGTCACTAGTTATGGGGATGGCGGTGTTCGTCCTGCTTATCTCCGGCTTCAATACCGGAGTCATCAGTCATGATTCGATCGCCGATCACCTCGGAGCTAATATCTTTACGTGGTTATGGGTCATGGTTTTCCTTGGCTATGGCTATCGTTACCTTTCTTTTGCCAATCCGCTGCTCATCTGGGCGAGGGAGGCCAGTTATCCTATTTACATCCTGCATCAGACGGTCATCGTCGGCGTTGGGTATTACGTCGTTCAGTACGAGTGGATGCCCTGGACAAAGTACGTCGCCATCGTGGTCTTAAGCATGGGCGCATCCTTCGTCCTGTACGAAGGTTGCGTGCGAAGGTTCGCATGGCTGCGCCTCGCCTTTGGGATGAAGACGCCTTCCGGAGGTGTGAGTCACGACGCCACACCACGATAGTACCGGGTCAGGATTATGTTTCTGGGTGTCGGCACAGCCTGTGCCCATGCCGACGGATAGCACGGTTCAGTAGTAAGAGGCCTCGCTGAAACCGTGCTTCGGTGAGGCCGTCTCCTGATTTCGGTCTATTGACTGTTGCGACCGAGCGCGGCTGTCGTGGCGCCATCTATACAAGTCATCGTCCCCACCATGTACACAACGATCGCGGATCGCGCTCCTTCCTGCGCGCGCCGGGCGGGGTGATGGTCGAGTTCAACACCCGCTCGGATGCTGCCGACGAGTTCCGCGGCACCTTCAACTGGGCAGGTCGGGGCGATCCGATCCTTCGCGACGAAGACCCTCCCAACGCTCCAGCATCACCTCGAGATGGCAAAGCAGCTGCCGTCGAAGTAAGGCGTCGGAGAAAAAGCGGTGGCAGCGGCGACGGCACGGGCTTGCGTCGCTGCCACCGGTGTAACGCTAGTCCGACAGCTGGTCGCGCCAACGCAGAAGCAAATCGACGATTTCCGCATCGTGCTTTCGGTTGCCGCCTACGCCCATCTGTTCGGTATTCAACCAGTGCAGGTAGTCGGCAACATCGCTGCCATCGGTGGTGGCTTTGAGTAGCTGGAAGGTCCGGGGGACGTAGCTTTCGTATTCGTCTCTGGCCTCGGGACTATCGGAGACGCCGAGTGGGTCCCAGCGGTAGTGCAGAACTTCGTCGATGCGTCGCAGGAGTTGTTCGTCGTTGAGCGACATGTTCATTGGGGATTGGCCTTGCGGATTCCGTCTGGCCAAAACAGTATAGTCAGTCCGCCGGAAACACCGTAGTTCGATCTTGCGCTTTTCGTCGCAAGGTCAATTACTTGCGGCGATCCAAGCGGCACAGAGAGCGGCTTGAAGCACCGACTATGGTGTTCGTGGGGGTGCGCTGCAGTCGACTGGACGGATTCTCACAGCTGCAACGTCGGCAGATCGGTGCGCGTTTGCGTCACCGTAACCGTCGTGCCTAACGGTCTAAGCGATGATGCAAAGTCGGACACTAGCTGCTCGCTGAAGTAGGCGTCCAAAGCCTCGGTCATTACGCTTCGAGCGAGGCGACCCGCCTGAAGCTGCGCGAAAAGCGTTTGTATGCTCATGAGCGCAGCCGGCGCCGCTGGATCCGCAGCCGGAGGGAAGAGAAGCGCTTCGATCTCGTTTGTGACCTTCTCGTTCGTACCCTCCGTCCCGTTCGTCAGGACGACGATAGCAATGCCCTCATTCGGGAAACGGTGTTCTGGGAGCGGAAGCCCGATGTCCCAGCGGGCAAGGTCGCTGGCCGTCATGCCCGGATTCCCGGCTGCCCATATCCAGTTCTTCCCCTCGGCGTGCGCTGGAAGGGGCGGTCCAAGGGCGGCAACCTCGCACCCCTGTGGATCGTTCGGATCCCATGGCGTCGAGCCCGTATCGACGACGGATTTCATATCGAGCTTGTCGGTTATCGGACTGCGGACAAACGCGTCGAAAGATATGCCGCTGGCGATCTCGATAATGCGTCCCGCAATGGCATAGCCGGTGTTGCTGTATGACCACCGCGTGCCCGGCTCGAAGCTGAGCGGGCGTCTCCCGCCAGTCGGCCAGGATGGCGTTCACGGTCGTTGCCTTCGCCATGTACGGCGGCGGGTAGTCGAGTGGGTAGTAGTCGACAAACCAGCCGTGTACGAAAGCAGCTGTCTCATGCTGACGTCTCCCGCTCGCGTGAGGTCCGGAAGGAAGCGTGCGACCTTGTCGTCCAGCGAAACCTTCCCGTCCTGCACGAGCAGAAGCATGGCGGCGGCAACGAACTGCTTGGTGTTGGACCCGATTTTGTATCGCATGTCGGGCGTCGCGGGCACCGCTCGGTCGAGGCGTGCGATGCCATAGGCCTTGGCGTCGGCAAGATGGCCGTCCTTCACGATCGCGAGGGGCACGCTGGGTACGGATTTGTCCTCGAGTGCCTTGCCGACGATGGTGTCGATCGATCGCAAGGTTTCCGGAGCGAGCTGTGCTGAAGCGGCCCATGGGATGGCTGAGGTAAGCGCAAGAAGGTAGGCGGCGGTGAATCCAATGCGCATGTCGCTGTTCCCGGATGGTGCGGTGGTCGCAGGCACCCTGTGCCTCAAGATAGTGTGTTGCTCGACCAACACCCCTGTGCCGAAAGGGATGGGCCTCTAGGTCCCACGGATCATCTTGATGGAGGCAGCCGATCCCACGACGCCGACGGCTCACCCTTGACGAACCACTGCATGGCAGCGTCGACGACGCCGGCCAGGTTTTTTGGTGCGCCGCCGTCGTTCGGACAAATCAGGTTGTGGTCCGCGCAAGGGATGTACTGGATCCAAGCGCTTCGACCCGCTACGAGTAGTTCGGCAAGGCCGCGGCGGAAGTTGGCCACCGGCCAACTGGTGTCGGCTCCCCCTTGCACCAGCAGCGTCTTAACGCGTGGCGCCAGTCCGGCGACCTCCGCAGAGGAGGCTTTTCCGAATGTCGACGCCCAGTGTGTTTCAGACTGACCTTGCCAGATAGCGGTTTCGGATGGCCGGGCTCTGATCGAGATCAGGCGGCTGGCGTAGGTGGCAACGGCCGCGCGCGCGGCCGCATCCTTCGGCGCATTAAGTACGGAGCCGACCAAGTCATCCATCTGGCCAGTGACCTGATCGCTGCCAAACCCGGACACGAGCACGATATGGCTTGTTTGTTGATACTCGCCCGCGAGCGCCGCTGCTGTCACAGCACCGTCGGACACCCCTACGAACATAATGGCATCAATCGGGCGATTCGCTGAGGCGATCACATCGTCCACAGCGGTTTTATAGCTAGCGATCAAATGTGAAAAATCGCTTTGTTGAAGAAAGGTGGCCGGGCATCCTTCGCTCAGGCCATGGACGGGCGCCGCGAACTGGCGAGGCACACCCGGCGGCTCGAGGGCGACCACTGTTGCCTGATCGGCGTACTTGAGGGCGAAAGCTTCGGGTCCCGCTTTTGCGCGCCCGTCGGTGCCTGCCGTAAACGCTCCGTCGCAGCCGGAACCCGGTACAAACACCACCAGGCGAGGCGATGTCACATTGCTCTTGCCCAACACGTAGTAGCGGGTCGGTGTCCCGCCAACAGTTTCAAATCCCGCGACAGAAACGTCGGGGCGCACGCCAGCGGGGCGAAATGTCGTGTGGCTTACAGGCGGTGTCACGGCCACATCGGTTGCCGGGAAGGGCGATGCCGATGCCCGCCCCGATATGAGCACCGCCAGCGCCACTGCGAAGAATCGATTCGACACGGTAATCCTCTTTAAGGCCTGCCAGTGGGAGAAATGTAGCCCATGACCGAGATGGTAGCGTTGGGTAGCCTTCCTGGGACGAATCCGTCGTGAATGACGTACTCTGTCGGCGCTACATAAGCCTCGCCAGGACGGATGCGAATCGCATAGACCGGTGTATCGGGCATATACGAAAGAAAACTCGCGGTGAGGGTCGTGACGTTCTCGCTGTTGGGCCGGTCGAGTCGGTCTGCCTCGTCCAGGGCGTTCCTTACCTCGTCGATACCTCGGTTGATGAAAAGGAGATACCTATCACCCTGTCCCAGATTGAGGCAAAGGCGGTTGGGGGAGGTCACCCGATCTTTGATCGGTAGGCTAGACCACGAGTCGACATGAAGCCCAGTTCTCCTCCCGTCATCTTCCCAAGTCAGCGTCGGGGCGGAATCGAATGTGATTTCTGAGCCCACGTAGTGGTAGTGCCCGACTATGCAGACATGGGCAGCGAGGACCTCGGAGAAATCGGCCTGAACATCCTCGCGCATCGCGGCAGCATGCCCGTGGAAGGCCACCTTCTTTGCCAATGACTCGAAACGACCTCCGCGCATATCGATGACCATAACTTCGTGCGCCAGTGAGGTCGAGCTGCGCCTGATTAATCGGCTGCGCTCGGATGGACTGAGTGGTTTCCAGTCGCTGCGGGGAAAATATGCGTGCCCGAGATAGCCAGGCGCCCAGATGGAATCCCTGGCTGCGACTACGCCCGAATTTCGCAACACAGCGCGTTCGTCGATAACGTCCGTTCCCGGAAACACCAGAGAGATGGGGCCGGGCTCATCATCGTGGCGCGGGAGATCGATTTCCTTAGTGGGAAGTGAATTCATGCCATCTCCAGCACTTCAGGGACGATCTTGGTCGTCGACCCGCCAGTGAGTGTCGCCTCGATACGTCGCCACGGGTAGCCGCGCGACACGAGCGTTTCGATGAGGCGCATAAAAATGATCTGATACACGGAGCAGTAGACGCTTCGTTCGACAAAGCCGTTCGCCCTGCTGTGCTGATGCTCTGGTTGATTGAACGTCGTTCCGCCCTTGCACACGCGAAGGAAGCCGCAGCCATCGCATGCCGGTGGGGACATCGACAGGTCTCGCTTGATGCTGGTCATGGTGGGGCTGTCGAGGAACTCGGATAGCGAAGTAGTTATAGATGGGAAGCCGTCGTCGAACGCATGGGGAATGGCATTACGTAAGTCGTCGGGTGGATTGAGCATTCCATCGGAGCGGATGGTCAGGGCCCCGTACTTGACGTCGTCGTCCCCGGCATTCCGCGTCAAGGCGACCCAGGCAAAATCGAACATACGAATTCGTATGCGCTCCATGTCGGACGCGAGCCATCGTTCCAATGCGCCTGAAACGAAAGCTTCAAAGCCAGGAAGCAGCGTGGGATCGAAATTGTCATGGCTATAATCAGGAAGCAGCAGATGGAGTCGGTCGATACCAAGATCGTTCACGAAGTGATCGTATACACGTGCACCATCGGATTCCGGGCTGATCACCGATATGACCCCGGGTGAAAAGACCCTGCGCGAGCATGCGGCATCCTTCAGCATGTCAAGTCCGCGGACGGCCCGATCATACGTACCTCGGCCGCGATGATCGACGCGGTAGAGATCGTTGACTTCTTTCACTCCATCAAGGCTGATCGAAGCCGATACCTTGTGTTCTTCAAAGATGGAGATCCATTCGTCATCGATGAGCATTCCATTTGTCTGTAAAGCGATACGTAAATCGACGACAGGATCGAGAGCGCGCCTGAAGGTCTGAAGCATCGCGCGAAAGCGCGGCTTCTTCAGCATCATGGGTTCTCCGCCATGGAGATCGATTTGTAGCCGGTCGATCCGGTTGTCCGCAATCGACCTCTGAAGGAAAAGAGCGACCTCGTCGACGGTGGTGGCCGATATGTAGCCAGGCTTGTCCTCGAAGTCATTGTTCGATCCGTTGAAGTAGTAGCAGTAGGTGCAGTTGATGTTGCACACCTCGGTTACCTTCAGAATGACCTCGAGAATATCGATCTTTTCCATCGTCAATGACTGCCTTGTGTTTGCGAGGAAGGCGCGCAGGTGTGTTGCCTGCGCGCCACGGGATACAGGCTCCCTTAGAAAGACATCGTCCAGGTCGCATTTACGAAGCGGCTGTCGGTCGGCGGAAGCATGGCGGCACCGCCACCGACGAGGTCCATCTCTTCCGTGGAGATTTCGACGGCATGGCCATCTTGATCCTTGGCGGCATTCAGTGCATTGCTCTTGATGTCTTCGAATTTCACAATTCAACTCCTTGAAGGATGGCCATGGATGGCCAGATAGCCACGTAGAACCGACGTGGCAACGGAACAAGGCGCCCAGCCTTTGGCCAGGTACCTCGATTTCTGACGCACGCATCCCGGCGGCGCAATATGGCCGTCCATTTCGCGTGACTAAGTGAATCCCCTTTGCACCCTGTTGGCGCGTGAACGCGCCCGCGCGCAGGGATGGCTAGCCGGAGCGACTCTTATTTACGGATGGACGTGGCGCGACGTATACGATCTTCACATACGCGTCGAAGTCAGATCGAAACTTTTCCATGTTCGATAAAGCCCTGGCTGTGGTCCGATCAGTGTTGCGCTGACGAACCGTGAATAAAGGCGAGGTGCATGTAGGCCCATATTTTCTAGTGCAGCTCCGTTCACTTGTCAACGTCTGCGTTGACCAAGTGCGAGAAATGCGAATCCGCGCATATGTGGCGACGGCGCTTGACAGCATCGGGCCGACCCGGCACTTTTCGCATTCTGATCGCGAGTCGGAACGCATGCTACGCAAGGATTAGCCGTGGATGATTCAGGGTTTCGTCAAGTACTGTTTCGCAACGAAGTGGTTGCAGCCCGGCAGTCGCACTGGATCGGCGCGACCGTCATTCGGCCACCGCGTTTCGGCATGGGTGCAGCGCTGGCTGCAACGCTCATTGTCGCGCTGGTGATCGCCCTGCTTTTTTTTGGCTCATACACTCAGCGGGAGCACGCTATCGGCGCGCTCGTGCCGAGCCGCGGGTTGGCAACCATCGTTCCGCCGTCCGCCGGAACGATAGAGCGTGTCAGCGTCGCGGAAGGTGAGCGAGTGGCGCGGGGTGGAGAGATCTTGGTGATTTCGTCCGATCAGGACATCGGTGATGGCGGTAGTGCCCGTGTTGCCATAGCAGGGGACCTGATCGCGAAACAGCGTCAGCTTCAAAATGACGAGAAAAATCAGCGTTCGGCTGCGAAGCAGCAGGAGACGGTATTGTCGTTGCAGATAGCCGCTCTGGTCGATCGCCAGTCGGAGCTGGCTAGTCAGATCTCTCTGCAGGAGCAGCGCGCTAAAAGCGCCCAGGACATCCTAGATCAATGGATCTTGGCGAGCCGGAAGGGTGTTGTTACCCACCTTCAGGTTCTTCAGCAAAAAGACAGTGTTCTGCAGAATCAGCTAGCCGTGAAGCAGTTGCGCGGCCAAGCCATCGAACTCAGGCAGCAGGTCGCCGAACTAGGCGGGAAAGTCGATGCCGTCAAGGCCTCCCTGGCCACTTCACTGAGCGAGATTGCCCGCTCGCTCGCAGATATATCGCGATCGATGACAGAAAACGCGGCAATTCATCGCGTTGTTCTCCGGTCGCCGTTCGATGGTGTGGTGTCAAGCTTGCCTGCGCATTCGGGCGAGTCCGTCGCCGCAGGTCAGGCGGTGGCGTCAATCGCACCGGCAGACGATGCGCTGGTCGGCGAATTATGGCTTCCGGGCACATCGATGCCTCGTCTAAAAGTAGGACAGGCTGTAACGATGCGATACACCGCTGCACGCTCGGGTATCGAAGGCAGTATTCATGGCGTCGTGAATACGATTGCGGGTAGTGCGACGGACGCCGCTCGCGTGAAGGAATTGCTTGGGAAAGATGTGGAGGGGGCACGATACAGGATTACGGTGGCACTCGCCGAGCACAGCCCTCAGGTTGATCAGTTCGGGTTACGAGCAGGTATGGAGCTGGATGCTGACGTTTCGGTTGAGCGGCGACGACTCTTCGAGTGGCTTCTCGATCCGTTGTATGGCCGTTCAAGCGGGATCTCGCTCGATCCGCTCAATGAGAAGCGGGTGGGAGTGGCGAATTGAGTTCGGTCGCATTCTTTACCCGCCGCCGGCTGCATACAGTCATTCAGGGTGAGGCCGCCGAGTGTGGCGTCGCGTGCCTGGCGATGCTGTCGAATTATCATGGTGCGAATACAAGCCTTGCGACGCTCCGCCGTCGCTTCAGCGGTTCGCTCAAGGGCGTGACTTTTTCAGTACTACGGAGCATGGCTCAGGAGCTTGGATTCGAGGCGAGAGCGTTGAAGGCAGATCTTGCATATCTGCGGCAAGCAAGAACTCCGTGCATTCTGCATTGGGAAATGAATCACTTTGTCGTTCTTGGCCGTGTGACCTCGCGCTGGGCGGAAATTCACGACCCCGCGAAGGGAACCCTGAGGCTCACCTGGCCGCAGGTCAGTGAGGCTTTCACCGGCGTTATCATGGAAGTCTTTCCAGGCGTGGCCTTCGTCAGTCAGCCCCAGGTCTCGCGGATTTCCCTGCGCCAATTAACGGGAAGTATCACCGGACTCAAGCGTTCAATGGGTCAAGTGCTTGCGCTGGCTGTGGGTATCGAAACCATGGCGCTACTTCTGCCGTTCCAGGCACAGGTGGCCGTCGATCACATTATCCCAGCCAGAGATAGCGCGCTTATTCCGTTGGTCGTCGCGGCATTTCTGCTCATTGTCGCCATACAGGCTGGTCTGTCATTCGCACGCGCATGGCTTCTTACCTGGATAGGCGCAACACTTAACGTGCAGTGGGTTTCCAATCTGTTTGCCCATCTGCTGAAACTTCCGATGGATTTTTTTGAAAAGCGTCACGTCGGCGACGTTGTCTCCCGGTTTACCTCGCTGCACGCGGTGCAGGCCACCTTGACCGGAAGCTTCGCTGAGGCAGTACTCGATGGAGCGATCAGTTCCGCCGTCATACTCGTTCTCTTCCTCTACAGCGCGAAGCTCACTTGCTGCGTTCTCGTCGGTCTTCTGGCATACAGTGCGTTACGCGCCGCATTCTATCGACGGTTGTGGGCGCTTAACGAGGAACAGCTCGTCTTCGACGCAGCACAGCAAACGGAACTCCTGGAGTCCATCCGGGGCATTCAGGCGATCAAGCTTGCTAACAAGCAAGGTGTTCGCCGTACGCGGCTGGGTACTTCCGTCATAGCAGCCGCTGAACGCAGCATGCAGATCCAGAGAATGACTCAGGCGTTTTCTGCGCTTAGTGTTGCAATCTTCAGTGCTCAGCGTATAGCTATCATCGGGTTAGCGGCTTACCTAGCCATTCAAGGGGGGCTGACGTCGGGCATGCTCGTTGCTGTCCTTGCTTACGTCGATCAGGTGTCCTCGAAGCTCGGCGGGTTAGTTGATAAATTGGTGGATTTGCGGATTCTCAGACTCCATCTTGATCGTATTACCGATATCGCCGATACGGCACCGGAAGGGGGCAGATCGCATGCCGTTGGACCTCAGCGGGCAGTTGACGGGCGTATTGAGATCAGGGGCCTTGGCTACCGCTACGCCGACGGCGAGCCGTGGGTGCTGAGAAATCTCGATCTCACTATCGAAGCAGGCGAGTCTGTCGCGATCATCGGGCCGAGTGGGTGCGGGAAAACGACGCTGGGAAAGCTTCTTCTCGGTTTGCTCGAACCAACGGAGGGGAGCATTGACCTCGACGGCGTGAACATCCGTCATTTTGGACTGGAGCGATATCGTGCGGTCATCGGATCGGTCATGCAGGACGACTCGCTATTCGCCGGTTCTATCGCAGACAATATTTCGTTCTTCGACGAAGATGCGCGCATGGAAGATATCGTCGATGCTGCGCAGGCAGCCTGTCTTCACGATGACATCATGGGCACGGCGATGGGCTACGAGTCACTGGTTGGCGATATGGGGTCCGCGCTATCTGGCGGACAGCGCCAGCGACTTATCTTCGCCCGTGCAATCTATCGCCGGCCGCGAATCCTTCTGCTCGATGAAGCGACGAGCCATCTAGACGCGGAGCGGGAACGAGAGATCAACTCTAGGGTCAGTGGCATGAAGATGACCCGTATCGTGATAGCCCATCGTCGGGAAACTATTGCGTCGGCAAGTCGGATCATTTCGCTCGAGCGTGCGGGTCCGAGCGATACGGGTCGACTTGCAACGCCTGTGCTGCAGTCCGATCTGTCGTAGCTCGTCACCGTGCCATTGGTGGCGCCGGGTTGCTTTCGGCCGTGGCCGCAGTTGGTTTCCGTGACTTCGCGGTCGAGTTGGAATCCGTCCAGAGCGGTAACCGCAAACAGACCATCGTGGCAGTCGCCCATGCATACCTGCAGTTCGCGTAACGGCGGCCGACTATGTTCCGGCTGATGTGGAAGACATCTGCCTTTTATCTTGAATATTAGGAGCTGTACGACGCGGGATTGCGTGCGTTCAGGGTGCTCGATCAGGCGGTCCGCGGCACCGCAACGAAAGAGTTGGTGGGCGACCTTTCGTTGGCGCCCACCATCGCCTGCTGGTCGATGATGCGCGGCTTCTCGGCTCTCGCAATCGATAAAGCGTTCTTCGCGGACGACGAGAAGGAGGAGGCGCAGTTGAGTACCATGTTTGACGCCGTTCTCAATAGTTTGACCGCGCTGAAGTAGTGTGAGACTGATGCTTCATACTCGTGTCCGCACCTTTGTACACACTTTGCTAAAGGGCTTCAGCCAAATCCGTCAAATCCGCTAGGAATAAGTCGGATGTATCGCGGAAGCCTGCGTCGCAGGGCCATACCAATGCCGTTCGGGTCCTTTCATTAAGCAAAGTACATGCGTTGTGTTCAAGCTATGCCATTCCGTCCGGTCGGCCCCCGGAATTTATCCCATTGCACCAACGCCCGCCGCTCCCTACATTGGTGCAATGCATGCACCCGATCAGGCAGACCTCTTAACCCTCCTGGGCACCGGCCTGGCGGTCGTTTCCATCGACGGCCGCGTGGCATGGATCAACCCCGCGCTCGGCGAATTCCTCGAAGTCGGCCCCCGGACCGCCATCGGCCAGCATCTGACCGCCCTGATGCGCGAGCCCGCGCTGGCTGGTCAGATCGACCGCGCCGCCCTGGAACGGCGCGCCTACAACCTCCGTGCCGTCACCTTTGGCGTGGCCCGGGGCCGCGAAGTCACCGCCGATCTGATCCTCCAGCCCCTCGACGACGGTCGCGTCCTGATCGAAGTGCACCCGCTGGCGCCCGACCTGTCGACTAACGCCGGCACGCCGCTCTCGGCCACCCTGCGCGGTTTCGCCCACGAGGTGAAGAACCCGCTGGCCGGATTGCGCGGCGCCGCCCAGCTTCTCGAACGCCGCGTCGTCGACCACGACCTCCGTCAGCTGGCGCAGATGGTGATCTCCGAGGCCGATCGTCTCGCCGCACTGGCCGACGGCCTGCTGCGCCACGGTGGTGCCGCGCGCCTCGGCCCGGTCAACGTCCACGAACTGCTCGAACGGCTGGAAGGCCTCGTCGTGGCGGAGGTCGATGCCCCGCGCGTCCGCCACGACTTCGATCCCAGCCTGCCGGACAGCGTCGGCGACCCGGATCGTCTGCTCCAGGTCCTGCTCAATCTCACCCGCAACGCCAGCGAAGCGGGCGCGTCGACGGTCATCCTGCGCACGCGTGTCGAACACGGTGCGCGTCTGGGCGAGCGCACGGTGCGTGCGGCGCTGCGGCTGGACGTGATGGACGATGGTCCGGGCGTGGCCGACGACTTACGCGACTCCCTGTTCCAGCCGCTGGTCTCCGGGCGCGCCGACGGCACGGGTCTCGGCCTGGCGCTGTCGCGCGAAATCGCGCTCGAACACGGCGGCGACCTGCGCTACACGAGCCGACCCGGCGAGACCGTGTTCTCCCTGTACCTTCCGATGGAGCGGCACCATGACTGAGATCTGGATCGCCGACGACGATCGCGGCGTGCGTTTCGTCCTGGCGGAAGCCCTGCGCGACGCGGGTCATACGGTGCGCGAGTTCAGCGCGGGCGAGGCGGTACGTGCGGCGCTGCACGAGAGTCGTCCCGCCTTGCTGGTGACCGATGTGCGCATGCCGGGCGAGAACGGCTTGCGCCTGCTCGAAGACCTCACGCGCCGGAACATCGGCCCGGTGATCGTCATGAGTGCGTATACCGACGTGGCGACGACGGCGGCGGCGTATCGCGCCGGAGCGGCCGACTATCTGGCCAAGCCGTTCGATCTCGATCAGGCGGTGGAAGCGGTCGAGCGCACGCTCGCCGCCGCGCATGAAGAAGTCGTCCCACCGCCGCCGCGCACCGACGAGCACGCCCTGCTTGGCGAGAGCATGGCGATGCGCGAGGTGTTTCGCCTGATCGGTCGTGTCGCGGCCAGCGACCTCAATGTGTTGATCACCGGCGAGACCGGCACGGGCAAGGAACTGGTAGCCCGTGCGCTGCATGAAGAGAGTGCGCGAAACGGCAAGCCCTATGTCGCGCTGAACACCGCGGCCATTCCTTCGGAACTGCTGGAAAGCGAGATGTTCGGCCACGAAGCGGGTGCCTTTACCGGTGCCACGCGCCGCCACGCCGGACGCTTCGAGCAGGCGGAAGGCGGCACGCTCTTCCTCGACGAAATCGGCGACATGCCGATCGGTCTGCAGACGCGGTTGCTGCGCGTACTGGCGGGTGGTGAGTTCTACCGCGTGGGCGGGCGTGAATCCATTCGCAGCAACGTGCGCATCGTGGCGGCGACGCATCAGGATCTGGATGCGCGGGTGACGCAGGGCCTGTTCCGCGCGGATCTGAAACATCGCCTCGACGTGGTTCGTATCGAACTGCCTTCCTTGCGTCAGCGTCGCGGCGATATACCGCTGCTCGCGCGCCATTTCCTCGCCAGGGCGGCGGCCGAACTCGGCGTGCCGCCGAAGCGCTTCTCGCGTGGGGCCATGAAACTCGTCGAGCAACGCGACTATCCCGGTAACGTCCGCGAACTGGAAAATCTGTGCCGCCGACTGGCGGTCGTGGCACCCGGGCTGGAAATCCTCGCGGGCGATCTCGGCAACCTGCCGGCACGCGAAACGCGCAGCGCGGAATGGACGGATGCGCTGCGCCTCTGGGCGCAGGACGCGCTCGCGCAAGGCGAGGTGGACGTCCACGCGCGTGCCCGCGACGCCCTGGACAAAACGCTGTTACAGGTAGCGCTGGTCGCCAACGACGGACATCGGCAGCATGCCGCGGCGGCGCTCGGTGTCGGCCGCAATACCCTCACACGCAAACTCGGTGCGTCGCGCAAGCGACGGCCCTCCAACGGATAAGACACATGAGCCTGGACATTCGCCGCGCGGGTCCCGAAGACGCCGACGCGATCGCCGGCTGGAATATCGCCATGGCGTGGGAGACGGAGGAAAAGCGGCTCGATCCGGAGGTGATCGGACGAGGCGTGCGCGCGGTGTTCGATGAGCCGCGGCGGGGCTTCTATCTTGTTGCCGAACTGAACGGCGTGGCCGTGGGCTGCCTGCTCGTCACGTACGAGTGGAGCGACTGGCGCTGCGGCGATTTCTGGTGGGTGCAGAGCGTTTACGTGATCGCCGAGGCTCGCCGGAACGGGGTGTTTGCCGGGTTATACCGGCACGTGAAGGCGATGGCCGAAGGCGCGGGTGCGGTGGGTCTCAGGCTTTACGTGGAGCTGGAGAACGAGCGCGCGCAGCGGACCTACGCGGGACTGGGGATGGAGCGGTGTCATTACTTCATGTATGAGGCGGCGTTGGGGCGGTGACGGGCTGATATCGCCAGCAGGCTGGCTCGTGCAAAAGCCGCTTCAGGTGCCGGTGACCCGCAAATCCCCGGTATCCACCGCCGCGATCCGCGCCTCGAATTCTTTCGCGGATACCCCCTTCCCGAAGAGGAAGCCCTGCATCAACGGGCAGCCGGCATGGCTGAGGAAGCGCGCCTGCTCGTTGCTCTCCACGCCCTCCGCAAGCACCTGCTTGTTCATCCCCCTGCCCATCGCGATGATGGCGCTGACGATGGCGGCACTGTCGTTGTCGACGGCGACATCGCGGACAAAGGCACGATCGATCTTCAGCGTGTCGATGGGGAAGTGCTTGAGGTACGACAGGCTGCAATAGCCCGTACCGAAATCGTCCAGGCTCAGCAATACGCCCAGCGACTTGATCCGATGCAGCAGCGCCGCGATGTGGTCGCCGCCTTCCATGACGGTGCGCTCGGTGAGTTCCAGCTCGAGCAGCGTCGGATGGATGCCGCTGTCGGCAATGATTCCGCTGAGCGATTCGAAGAAGCGAGTGTGCTGAAACTGCAACGCCGAGACATTGACGGACACCGACAGCGGCCGATAGCGGCGCGTCCAGATCTCCGCCTGGCGGCAGGCTTCGCGCAACGCCCATTCGCCGATCGGAACGATGAGCCCGCAATCCTCGGCCACCGGGATGAACTGCTCTGGCGTATACACATCCTCGCCGTTGACCTGCCAGCGCAGCAGCGCTTCGGCACCGACGATGCTACCCAGGTCCACGTCGACCTTGGGCTGGTAATGCAGGCTCAGCTCACCGCGGGCGAGCGCCTTGCGTAGTTCCACTTCGATGCGCACACGTGCGGTGTTCCGCTCGTTCATGCTGGGGTTGAAGAACCGGTATCCGTTACGGCCCTGCATCTTCGCTTCGTACATCGCCGTGTCGGCATTGCGCAGCAGGGACTCGGCATCCGGTGCGTCGTCCGGATACACGCTGATGCCGATGCTGAAGCTGATCGTCAGCGCGGAGGCGTCGACGCTGACCGCCTGGCTGCAGGCGGCGAGCACTTTCTCCGCCACGAGGCTCGCATCCGACGGTCCGTCGATCAGCGGGAGCAGCACGACGAACTCGTCACCGCCGAGGCGGCTGACCGTGTCATCGGAGCGCACTGCCGCACGGATGCGCCGCGCCACTTCCTGCAGCAGCGCGTCGCCGGCGGCGTGGCCCATGGTGTCGTTGATCTGCTTGAAGTGATCGATGTCGACGAAGAGCAGCGCGGCGCGCTGGTTGCGACGTGACGCCACCGTCGCCGCGAACTCCATGCGCGACTGCAGCAGCGCACGGTTGGGCAGACCCGTCAGCGTGTCGTGATGCGCCAGGTGCGCCATCTTCAGCGCCAGCGCGCGCGTCTCGCTCACGTCGTGAAACACGACGACACCGCCGACGACGTTACCGGTGTGGTCATGGATCGGCGCCGCGGAATCCTCGATCGGGCTTTCGAAGCCGTTGCGATGAATGAGGGTCGCATCGGTGGTCAGGCCGACGATGGCGTTCTTCTGCACGGCGGCGATCAGCGGATTCGGAATGGGCAGGCCCGACAGCGTCTCGCGTAACTGGAAGATCTCGTCCATCGGGCGCCCCACTGCTTCGTGACTCGTCCATCCCGTCATCGCTTCGGCGATGGGGTTGAGCGAGGTCACGATCATGTCGGGATTGGTCGTGATGACCGCATCGCCGATGGACTTCAGCGTGACCTCGGCCAGCTCGCGCTCGCGGAACAGCGCGTCCTCGAAGGCCTTGCGCTCGCTGATGTCCTGCACCTGCGAGATGAAGTAGAGCGGCTCGCCGTGTTCGTCGCGCACCAGCGACACGCTGAGCATGCCGTGCACGGTGTGACCGTCACGATGTACGTAGCGTTTTTCCATCGTGTAGGACGGGCGTTCGCCGGCCAATACCATCCTGACCAGAGCCAGGTCGGCTGCAAGGTCGTCGGGGTGGGTGACGGCCTGGAACGCGGAAGCCAGCAGTTCGTCTTCGCTGTAACCGAGCATGGTGCACAGCGCCTCGTTGACCTGCAGCCAGCGACCGTCGGGGAGGACGAGCGCGACACCGATCGACGCGTATCGGAACGCCAGCGCGAACCGCCGTTCGCTCTCACGCAACCGTGTCTCGAGCGCGCGACGTCCGGAGATATCGGCGAGCACGATGGACACGCCGAGCAGTTGCCCGGCCTCGTCTCGATCGGGTGAGAACGTCGCCTGTGCGTAGCGGCCCGGGGTCGTGTGAGCAATGCCCAGGTCGCCGACCAGCGGCTCGCCGGTCAACACCGCACGGATGCCGCCCGCGATCGCCTCGTTCATGGGGGCCGGCAGGCGATCTTCCGCGCGCTGCCCTGTGATCCCATCGGACGTCACGTTCATCCACGCAAGGAACGCGGGGCTCGCATAACGAAAGCAGCCATCCGTACCGACGTAAGCGATCATCGCCGGTGCACGGTCGAGGAGGTACGCGGGCCAGTCGGTGGTATGGGTGTTCACGTTCGCCCACTCTAATGGGTCGAACTGCCCGCGTATATTCGGACTCGGCTTAAATGTGAAGCCTTGCCGCCGCCTTCAATGCAGCGCCGGAGCCGGTGCCGTAAGTGCGCCGTCGGCGTCCAGCATGATCCGGCCCAGCGTGTGCACTTCACTGTCGGTACCGTACCGATCGGCCAGCGTCTGCAGCAGCGGAGTCAGCGCGTCCGGCGCCAGCGGGAAGCCGTGCGCCAGAACGCGGGCCTTGCCGGGAACCGGCTGGGCGATCGTGATCGCCGCCATGCCGAGACCGGCCGCCTCGTGCGCATAGATACGGGGCGCGGCGGCGGACGGGTCCGCGTCGGCCATCGTTTCGATCAGGAAACCCTCGGTCGCCGGCATGTCCTGCATCACCAGGTGCACGTGATGGGCGGCGAGCAGCGCGGCGTACTGGCGCAGTTCGAACAGCGTGCCAGCCAGCTCGTGAGCGGCGTTGCCGCCCTTGTTCGCGTCGCGCGCGAACCAGTCGGCCAGACCCGGAATCTCGACACGTCCTTCGGTGTAGCGCAGAGGCAGGCCGCGGGAGCCGAGGGCCGTCTCGTCCTTGTAAGGCGTGAGCAGCGCGGCTTCGAGCATCGTCCAGAGCGGCGCCAGATTGACGTGCTCGTACTGCACGCAGGTCAGCGCCAGCAGGTCGTCGCGGGTAAGGTAGCGAGCGTGCTCGAGACGCATGCCCAGCGTGCGCATCAGGAAATCCGACGTCGCGGTACCGGCCTCGCCCTTGGCGGCCAGTTCGCGCTCCATGGCCTGGGACAGGTCTTCCACCTGATCGGCGGGCACCAGCAGCATCCACGGAATCAGTCGCATCGGGCCGCCGGCGAAGTGCGGGTCCGGCACCAGCGGCTGGGCTGGCATATGGCCTTCGTGCGTGCCGAAGGCGACCACGCCCCCGGCGGTGACGACGCGCGGCACCCGACGGGCCAGTTCTTCCAGCGTGGCCAGCACCGGGAAGCCGGGGCGAAGCAACTCGACGCCGTCGAACAGGGCGCCGGCCAGCGCGAAGCGCGAGGCCTCGACGCCGGGCAGCAGTGCGCGCAGGTCGTCGGCCACCAGCGCGGCGAGGGTCTGCGCTTCGTCGCGCGTTAGCTCGAGGCGATCGGGCATCTCGCCCCCGGCCAGTTCGAGGGCCAGGACAGCGGGGCAGGCGATCAGCGACTCGTTCACGGCGGCGTTTTCCGAACGGCAAAGGAACGCGATTCTATCATTGCGACCCGGCGGGCTTTCGCCGGGACGGGATGCGGGTTAGCCTTGCCGATACGCGTTCGTCGGCGATCGTCGGCGTCCGCGATCCCTTCGCCTTCGATCCGGCCCGCCGGTCGGGCTCCCACTTCGATCTGGACAGTCCCTCAAAAGCATGGAAAAGACGCAAAAGCGTGTGGGTGTGGTCGGCGGCGTCCGCATTCCTTTCTGTCGTAACAACACCGCCTACGCGGATGTCGGCAATTTCGGGATGTCGGTGAAGGTGCTCGGCGCGCTGGTCGAGAAGTTCGGCCTGCACGGTGTGGAGCTAGGTGAGGTCGCGATGGGTGCGGTCATCCGGCACTCCTCGGACTGGAATCTGGCGCGTGAAGCGCTGCTCTCGTCCGGCCTGGCGCCGACCACCCCGGGTATTACCTCGGCCCGTGCCTGCGGTACCTCGCTGGACAACGCCATCCTGATCGCCAACAAGATCGCCACGGGCCAGATCGAAGCGGGCATCGCCGGGGGCTCGGACACCACGAGCGACGTGCCCATCGTCTACGGGCAGAAGCTGCGCAAGCGTCTGCTGGCGCTCAACCGCGCCAGGACCCTGAAAGAAAAGCTGCAGGTCGCCACGCGCGGCTTCAAGCTCAGGGAGCTCAAGCCGTCCTTCCCCGGCGTGGCCGAGCCGCGCACCGGCAAGTCCATGGGCGACCACTGCGAGCTGATGGCGAAGGAATGGAAGGTCGGCCGCCTCGAGCAGGATCAGCTGGCCCTGGCCAGCCATCAGAAGCTGGGCGCCGCTTACGACGCCGGCCTGTTCGACGATCTGGTCGTGCCCTTCCGCGGTCTGAAGCGCGACGGCTTTCTGCGTCCGGACTCCACGCTGGAAAAGCTCGGCTCGCTGAAGCCCGCCTTCGACCGGACGTCGGGTCAGGGCACGTTGACCGCCGGCAACTCCACCGGCCTGTCCGACGGCGCCGCCGCCGTGCTGCTGGCCAGCGACGAGTGGGCCGCCGCGCGTGGCCTCGGCATCCAGGCGTATTTCACCCACTCCGAGGTCTCGGCCGTGGATTTCGTCCACGGCGAAGGCATGCTGATGGCGCCGACGGTGGCCGTGCCGCGCATGCTCAGGCGTGCGGGCCTGACCTTGCAGGATTTCGACTTCTACGAAATCCACGAGGCGTTCGCCGCCCAGGTGTTGTGCACATTGCGTGCATGGGAAAACGACGACTATTGCCGTAACCGGCTGGGCCTCGAGGGTCCGCTGGGATCGATCGACCCCGCAAAACTCAACGTCAACGGTTCCAGTCTCGCGTCCGGTCACCCGTTCGCGGCCACGGGTGCGCGCATCGTCGCCACGCTGGCGAAAATGCTGGAGCAGAAGGGCTCGGGCCGTGGCCTGATCTCGATCTGCACCGCGGGCGGCATGGGTGTGACGGCGATCCTCGAACGCCCCTGATCCTGCTCCAGAGTCCGCATGTTCGCACTTCGCACCAGTACTTCCCTCAGTGCCCTTGGGCTCGTGCTCGGCATCGCCGGTACGAGCTGGCTCACCGCGCTCACGTACGAGCGCGCGCCCGCCACACGACCGTTCGCCGAAGTGGTGATGCCCGAAGCCATGCACCTGTCGTCCAGGCCGGTCGCCAGGCCCCGCGCGCGGCCGGAATCCGTCGCGGCGGTGAGTCGCCCGGCGCCGATGCCGCCCCGCGTCGCCGCCACGCCACGCCATGTGCCCGAGGCGCTGGTGCCGGTCTATACACCCTCGCCGCGTTATCCGATGTCGGCGTTGCGCGCCAATCGCGAAGGCCAGGTCATCCTCAGTGTGACCGTCACGCCCGAGGGCGATGTCGCCGAGGTGTCGGTGGGGCGTTCCAGCGGCGACATGGATCTGGACCATGCGGCCGAAGAAGCCGTGCGCAACTGGCGCTTCGCCAGTGCGGAAAACCGTGCGCCGCGTTACACCGCCGACCTCCCGGTCCGCTTCGAGCTCACCCGCTCTTACTGAGCGTCAGAGAATGCCCGAGGCGGATGAGCCGAAGGCGGTGATCATGCGCGTGTAGATCAGCTTGAGCGACACGTCCACTTCCGGGAAGTCGCCGACCGGCTCGTAGCATTCGAAGAACTTCGGGTCGGTCCAGCGCATCGGAATGCAGCCGGGCTTGAGCTCATAGCTCGTGGCATAGCGGAACGGCCACAGGTCGAAGAACGGCAGCCGTTCCGAGACGTCGCCGATGAACTCGTTGACCGACGACAGTACGGGGATCTTCTTCTCCCTCGGTCCGATGACCCAGGCATTTTCCGGGCGGGTGTCCTGCATGATCGAGTCACGCAGGCGATCCGAGAAGCGCTTGTCGTACACGATGACGCCCGACTCGGTGTTGTAGTGGTCGGAGCGTGGATCGAAGTTGTGCGTGCCGACCATGGCGAACGTGTCGTCCACCACGATCGACTTGGCATGCAGGCCGAAGCGCACGCCCTGCGTGAGCAGGGGTGCCGGACGAGTGCGCGGTCCCTGACGTACGCGGCGGCCGCCAAGGGCCATGAATCCGGTGGATTCCGACGGCGGGCCCGCCGGCACCAGCCGGTTGCCAGCACGACGTCCGGTCTTGCTGGCGCCGCTGCCGCTCCCCGAGCCGGTGAGCAGCGGCGGCGTGACCACGTCATTGCTCTGACCTTCGAGGGCGTCGGGATCCCCGTTTGCCGGGCGCGGCTTCATCTCGTAGATCTCGAAGCCGTAGTCGGTGAGGTAGCGTTTGCGGTGCTTATAGGACATCGCATACACCGCGAAGGCGTCCGTCGAGGCCAGCGAGTTGGTCGACACGACGACGCGCGGCGGGACCGGCTTCCGATGCAGCCCGCTGAAGATCTTCTTCGCCGGCTTGCTCATCACCAGATAGGGCGTCTGCAGGATCACTTCGCTTCTGGCGTTACGCACCAGACCCATGATGTGCCGGGTGAGCGCGCGGGCTTCACGACGTTTGGGCTCGTCGGTCTTGCCTGGCAGGTCCGACAGATATTCCACCCGGTTCATGCGCAGGGTTTCGCGCTGGATCCGGTCGGCGATCCAGTCCGGACTCTCGGCGTCCGCCACCATGGTGGCGACACGTTCCGGGTTTTCGTACTGCGGCGTCGTCCAGTGGCGCGGGTCGTCGGTGTCGCGAACCAGCTCCTTGTTCACGTCGCGCAGGTGGGTCAGGCGCACGGCGCGCTTGTGGTTCCAGAACTGCTCGAAGCTGGCGCCCATGGCCTTCGCGGCCGGGCCACCGATCATCACGTCGCGGTCGACGTAGTCGAAGGTGCCGTCCCAGTCGAAGTAACGGTCTTCGTAGTTGCGCCCGCCCGTGATGCCGATCAGATCGTCCACCACGATCAGCTTGTTGTGCATCCGCTGGTTGAACTTGAAGAAGCAGCAGATGATGCCCGCCGCGAACTCCAGCGGCGGCGTACGCGCGCTGTGGAAGGTCGGATTGTAGAGGCGGATCTCCATGTGATCGCTGGCGCGCGCCAGCCCCGCCAGCAGGCCGGCGTCGCGAAAGGAGAACAACTGGTCGGCGAGGATCCGCACGCGCACACCGCGGCGCGCGGCCTGAACCAGTTCGTCCAGGACCAGCTTGCCCGCGTCGTCCTGCTCCCAGATATAGGTCTGCACGTCGATGGTCCGCTTCGCGGCGCGAATCAGATTGATCCTCGCCGCCATGGCGGTTTCGCCGTCTTCCAGCAGCGTGGCCACGTGCACCGGGCGCGCGTCGGTCGAGGCGGCGTCGGCTTCCACGGCGGCATCGAGCAGCGCCGAGGGCTGGGCGCAGTGGTCCGCCCGCGTGCAATTGCTCTGCCGGTCCACGGTCAGCGTGACCACGGCATCGGCCTTCCGGATGCGCTGCGTGGACAGCGAACAGCCGGTGGCAGCCAGGATGGCGGCAAGGAGTAAGAACAATCGGAGGTGGCGCATGGCGGGGATCATAGGCGACCCACGCCAACGTCACGTGAGTTTTCGTCAGGGATGGTCGAGGACGATGGCCATGCCGAGGTTCACGCGGTCCGAAAGGGCCCCACGGCGGCCCCGCATCTCGAAATCCGTACGGTCGATTGTGCCCTGCAGCTGAAGCACGCAACCGGCCAGCGCGTCGGCCGGGCAGCGGGTGGCCTGCAGGTGAAAGGTTTCGTCCCGGGTGACCCCGCGCATGGTCAGCTTGCCTTTGATCTCGCCGCCGCGGCTGATGAGTTCGAGGGGCAGCGGGTCGGACGTGAACAGGATCTGCGGGTAGTGCACCGAGTCGAAGAATTCCGGCGCCAGCACCCAGCGGCGCAGGCGGGCCGATTCCATGCGGATGCTTTCGGTGTCGAGCACGGCGCGCACGACGGCCGTGCGCGCTTCGCGGTCGATGGACAGGTCGCCCCGGATGCCCTCGAAGCTACCGGAGACGGTACTCACCCACAGCAGGCGAACGGCGAACTCGGCCCGCGAACGGGTCGGGTCGATCCGCAGGTCGGCGGCCGAAGCCGAAGCCGCCGACAGGAGCAAGGCGATCGCCCACAACAGGTGACGCATCAACGGGGGACTCAGTTGGGAGGTGACCAGAATGTCTCGAGTTTGGCCTTGCCCGGCCCCAGCTCGCCCGTGAAGACGAGTCGTGCCATGCCACCCGGCGGCATGCCGCGGTAATCCTCGGACCGTCCTTCGACAAGGAAAGCGACCAGTTGTTCAATGCCGGGGTTGTGTCCCACCAGCACGATGCGTTCCGCGTCCGACTGCGTGTCGAGCACGTCGAACAGATCGCCGGGCGTGGCGTCGTAGATTTCCTGTACATAAGTGGGCTCGACCTGGCCGAGGGCCAGCGCGGCGGTCTCTTTGGTGCGCTCCGCGGGGGAACACAGGATGCGGTCGTATTTCACGCCATGGCTGGAGAGCCATTCGCCGGCGGCGCGGGCTTCGTTGCGGCCGTGTTCGGTGAGTTTTCGCTCGCGGTCGTCTTTGCCGTCATGGCCGGGCTCTGCCTCGGCATGGCGCAACAGGATGAGTTCGTGCATGGGTACCGTCCTCCGCTAGGCCACGTATCGTGGCGGGTCATGACGCGTCCCACGTCGGCTCAGGTGCTTCGTTTGATCCAGCGAAGCAGTTTTCCCCAGTCGTCCTGGTGTCCGCGTACGTTTTCCGAGTGGTAATCGAAGATGCCCTTACCGAGCGCCGTGAGCAAGACGTACGCTTGTGAGTCGCGAAGTTCCGCGACGACGGGAAAGGGCGCGCGCTCGCCAAGTTCGGCGATGGCGGCCTGGCTGGCGTTGGTCCACGGCTTGAGCCGGTTGCCGACCAGGCCGACCGGCAGCTTGCCGCGCTTCACGCGCGGGATGCCGCGCAGCACGGTAAGAAAATCGAGTGTGGCGTCGAGATCGAAGTGCGAGGGAAGTACCGGTACGAGGATGACGTCCACCTTCTCCAGATAGGGCTCGAGGTCTTTTTCGTCGACGCCCGCGGGCGTGTCGACGATCACCCGCTGCACGTCGCCCGGCAGGCGGTCGAAGGCCTTGCGACTGCCCTCGATGGCGGTGACGGCGGGAACGTTCTCGGGACGACGGCCTGCCCAGCGCAGGCTGGAATGCTGGCGATCCGCATCGATGATCGCCGTCTGCTTGCCGGACTGGACCCAGTGGGTCGCGAGCTGGGTGACCAGCGTCGTTTTTCCGCAACCACCCTTGCTGCTTGCCACGAGCGTCGTAAGCATCCGCGAGCACCTGCCATAGGAGTGGTTCTAGCCTATCAGAACAGTTTGGTACGAACCTTCGGCATGACCACGAGAATGAGGGTGGCGACAGGGCCGAGAAACAGCGAGAGGAACCACCAGAGCAGGCCGCCGCGATTCTTGCCCTGGGCCAGCCCTGCGTTGATCAGCGACAGCGTACCCCAGCCTACGAAGAAGCCGGCGCGCGCGTCGTTAAAAAGTGCGAATTGATCCATCGTAAACTCCTGTTCTGTCGCAGGATTGTGTCGCTGCCATGCTCGATGTCGAGTCGGCGATCCCCACATTGGATGTCGATGGTAACAATGTCCGCCGTCGATGACCCCGGGACGACGCAGGCTGCGTTCATGGTTGAACCGTATTCTTGTCGTTTTATTTCATGGAGATGGCTGATGCGCGGATATCGCGTGCTGACCCTGGCCCTTGCGGGTCTGCTCTCGATGCCGGCCTTTGCCGCCACGCCCTGGGCCGGTGCCCAGGGTCCGGCAAAGGGGCCGCTCAAGGCGCCGGTGGCGCAGAAGGACCAGACCAAGGCCCTGCTGCAGTTCCAGAAAGATCTGGCCAGCGTCCTGGCGCTGCGCACCGAAGCCGAGCCGCTGCTGGGCGCCGCCCTGCTGGCGCGCCCGCTGGCCAATCCGCCCGAGGTGCTGAGCTACCACGCCCTTCTCGAGCGCGCGTCGCGCAATGCCGACGCGGGCCCGGCGGTTACCTGGGCCTCGCTGGCCGACTGCGACGCCAAGGCCGGTGCCTGCCCGAACGCGGACGCACTGGCCACGCTGCAGAAGCAGGCGCCGGACAACGCGGCCGTCTGGTTGCTCAAGCTGGGCGTCGACGACCATAACGGTGCCGGCAAGGATACGCGCAGCGATCTCGCCCGTGCCGCCAACGCCAGGATTTACGACGATTATCTCGGCTCCAGCCTCAAGGCGCTGGCCAACTCGGTCAGCCAGCTGCCGCCACCGCCGGAAACCTTCAATCCGCTGCAGGGCGCGGGGGCGGCAGGCGTGCAGATGGTCATCGTCTTCGGTCTGGCCAGCGCGCAGCCGATGCCTGGGTTCCAGGTCACCGCGAAGTACTGCGAAGACAACAAGAGCGATGCCGGCGTGGTGGGCGACTGCCTGAAGCTCGCGAAGGTTCTGGAGTGGGGCAGCAGCCCGCTCGGCCGCTCGCTAGGGCTGCACTTGCGTGAGACCCTGTCCACCGACACCGCCGAGCAGCAGTCCGCGAAGACCGCTCGCATGAACCTGGTCTGGCAGATGCAGCGTTTCGCGCAGCTCAACGTCCAGGCCCAGGGCGATAAGGTGACGGCGCAGAAGCTGCTGTCGCTGGCGCGCAGCGGCGGCACCGAGATGAGCGTGGTGCTGGCATCGCTGCGTGCTTACGGTATGCCGGCGGAAGCCCCGGCAGGGTGGGAGCCGGCTAAGGTCGAGCAGTAGGCCGGTCTGAATGGAGCCAAAAAAACGGGCGCCCATGGGCGCCCGTTTTTTATTGAACCGCCTGTAGGAGCGCGCCCTGCGCGCGAATCCCTTACATCGCGCGCAGGGCGCGCTCCTACAGATTCAGTCAGTCGCCGAGTTCGGTCCGCATGAACTCCGGCTGCGCCAGCGCACCCTTGTGGATTTCAGCGTTGTAGTACTTCGTCGGGAAGCCCTTGCTGATGGCGCCGCGCTCGCGGAAACCGGACAGGTCGCCGTCCTTGCGCGCCATGGTGCAGCTCCACCAGCCGGTGGGGTAGCACGGCTGCGGGAAGGGCAGGGTACGCACGGCCTTGAAGCCCGAGGTGCGCATGGCCGAACGCATGGCCTTGATCAGCTCGATGTGCGCCAGCGGGGATTCCGACTGCTGCACGAGGATGCCGCCGTGGCGCAGGGCCTTGTAGCAGCTGGCGTAGAAGGCGGCGTTGAACAGACCTTCGGCCGGACCCACCGGGTCGGTCGAGTCGACGATGATCAGGTCGATGGACTCCGGATCCGCCTCGGCCATGTACTTGATGCCGTCGATGAAGAGCAGTTCGGCGCGCGGGTCGTTGTTGGCGTCGCACAGTTCCGGGAAGTACTGCTCGGCAAGGCGCGTGACGCGCTCGTCGATCTCCACCTGAGTGGCCTTCTCGACTTCCTCGTGCTTGAGCACTTCGCGCAGGGTGCCGCAGTCGCCGCCGCCGATGATGACGACCCGCTTGGCCCGGGCGTGGGTGAACAGCGCCGGGTGGGTCATCATCTCGTGGTACAGGAAGTTGTCGCGGCTGGTCAGCATGACGCAGCCGTCGATCACCATGAGATTGCCCCAGTCGGTGGTCTGGTAGATCTCGATGGTCTGGAATTCGGTCTTCTCGGCGTGCAGCAGGCGCTCGACACGGAAACCGATGGATGAGCCGGAGGCCTGGTGGGCTTCGGTAAACCAGCTGAGCTGCTGTTGCGACATGACTCGGATCCTGAAAAGAGGTAAGGGACCAAACACGGGATTGTACCGGCTCCGGGTCCGGAATCGGCCAAGTCCTTGCCCTGGCACAAATGTAGGTCGTCCCTGACGGCAATGTTGCCCCGGGCGGGGCAATACACGGATGTCATCCGTCGCCGCTACAATACGCGGTCTGCCCCGTCTCCCCGGACGGCGCAGACCCTGTCTGGTCGGCCCCGCGGCGTGCGAGGCTCCCGGTCGCCAGACTCGCTTCAGGTCAAAGTTCGCCGCTGCGACTGTTCCGCGCCCCCCACGGGGACACGACACAATCACGAGGGAGATCGTCGCCACCATGACGAACTGGACCACCGAACGCGCGAAGCTGACTTACGCGATCCCACACTGGAGCAATGGCTACGTGGACGTGGCCGGCAATGGTCACCTGCAGATGCGCCCTCGCGGCGACGAGGGCCCGGCCCTCGACCTGCCGGCCATTGTCGATCAGGCCACGGCCCAGGGCCTGCGCCTGCCGTTGCTCGTCCGCTTCCCGGATATCCTCGCCGACCGTCTGGCGCGCCTGCAGCAGGCGTTCGCCAAAGCGATCGATGACGCCAAATACGCCGGTTCCTACACGGCCATCTACCCGATCAAGGTCAACCAGCAGCGCGGCGTCGTCAGCGAACTGGTCGCCGCGGGCGAAGAGGGTTTCGGCCTCGAGGCCGGTTCCAAGCCGGAGCTGATGGCCGTGCTCGCCTATGCCCGCCCCGGCAGCATGGTGGTGTGCAACGGCTACAAGGACCGCGAGTACGTGCGTCTCGCCCTGATCGGGCGCAAGCTCGGTCTGCGCGTCCACATCGTCATCGAGAAGCTCTCCGAACTCGACCACGTGTTCGCCGAGGCGAAGGCGCTGGATGTCGAGCCGCTGCTCGGCGTGCGCGTGCGCCTGGCCTCGATCGGCGCCGGCAAGTGGCAGAACACCGGTGGCGACAAAGGCAAGTTCGGTCTCAGCCCCGGTCAGGTGCTGGAGCTGATCGAACGCCTCGACGCCGCGGGCCTCAAGCACACGCTGAGGCTGCAGCACTTCCACATGGGCTCGCAGATCTCCAACGTGCGCGATATCGCCGCGGGCATGCGCGAAGCCGTGCGCTATTTCGTCGAACTGCACCGGCTGGGCGTGCCCATCGACGTCGTCGACGTGGGCGGCGGTCTGGGCGTGGATTACGAAGGCACCCGCTCGCGCAGCTATAACTCGATCAACTACAGCCTGGGTCAGTACGCCGCCAGCATCGTGCAGCCGCTGGCCGAGGCCGTCGCCGAGCACGGCATGAAGGCGCCGGTCATCTTCACCGAGTCCGGTCGCGCGATGACCGCGCACCACGCGGTGATGGTGGTCAACGTCACCGAGGTGGAAGAGGTACCCGAGGGTTCGGTGCCCGCACCGCGCGCGGACGAGCCGACGGTGCTGCGTCATCTTCGCGAGACGCACGCCGAGCTCGACAGCCGGCCGCCGCTGGAGCTGTTCCACGAAGCGCAGCATCACTTCGCCGAGGGCCAGGCGCTCTACGCGCTGGGTCAGCTCGACCTGCGCGACCGCGCGAAGCTCGACGACCTGTTCTACGCCATCGCCAACGCGGTGCGTCCGCGCCTGCTGCCGGCGGAGCGCGCGCATCGTCAGGCGCTGGACGACCTGGACGAGAAGCTGGTCGACAAGTACTTCGTGAACTTCTCCGTGTTCGAGTCGGTGCCGGATATCTGGGCGATCGATCAGATCTTTCCGATCGTGCCGATCTCACGTCTGGACGAGGAACCCACGCGCCGGGGCGTGATCGCCGACCTCACCTGCGACTCGGACGGCCGTATCGATCATTACGTGGATGCCGAAGGCGTGGACGTCAGCCTGCCGCTGCACGCCCTGCGTGACGACCAGTCGTACCGCCTCGGTATCTTCATGGTCGGCGCGTACCAGGAAACCCTGGGCGACATCCACAACCTGTTCGGCGACACCGACGCGGTGAATGTCCGCGCGACGGCCGACGGTTACGAGTTCGCGCACGTGCGTCATGGCGACACGACGGACCTGATGCTCGACTACGTGGGTTACGACCTCAGGCAGCTGCGCCAGTCCTACACCGACCGGCTTGCCGCGGCAGGCATTACCGGCGCCGAGGCGGAGATGTTGTCCGCCTCGCTGGACAAGGGCCTCACCGGCTACACGTACCTGGCGGAAACCGCAGGGCGTTGATTCCAACCGCGGCGCCTCAGGGCGCCGCGTCTCTTTTCAGACATCGACAAAGGTTTTCGGGATGACCCTCAAGGCAGCATTCATCGGACTCGGCGCGATGGGCGCCCCCATGGCGGGACATCTTCATGCGAAGGGCCTGCTGGCCGCGGTCGGCAATCGCTCACAGACGAAGGCCGATGCGCTGGCGAAGGAGCTTGGCGTCGTCGCGCCCGATCTCGCGGGCATTGCCTCGTCATGTGACGTGATCGCCCTGTGCGTCAGTGCGGATGCGGACGTCATCGGCGTGGTGGAAGCGCTGGCTCCGTCATTGAAGACGGGGGCGATCGTCATCGATCACTCGACCGTCGCTCCTGCTACGGCGAAGAAGGCCGCCAGCCTGCTCGCCGATGTGGGCGCGCTGTTCCTGGATGCGCCGGTGTCCGGCGGCGTCGAAGGCGCGAAGAACGGCACGTTGTCCGTGATGGTCGGCGGCGACGCGGAGGTGCTCGAGCGAGCACGTCCGGTGCTGGAAGCCTACGGTGCGCGTATCACGCACATGGGCGCGGTCGGTAGTGGCCAGGCAACCAAGGCGGTCAATCAGGTGCTGGTCGCGGGCATTGCCCACGCGGTGACGGAAGGGCTCGCGCTGGGTGAAGCGCTCGGTCTCCAGGCGGATCGCCTCATTCCGACGCTGGCGGCGGGCGCGGCGGGCAACTGGTTCCTCGACAAGCGCGGCGCGACGATGCTGCGCAACGAGTTTTCGGTTGGCTTCAAGCTGGCGCTGCTGCACAAGGACCTGGGCATCGTGCGCGGTATCGCGAAGGACGCGGGTACCAACCGCACCATCATCGAACAATCGCTGGCCGACTTCGCCGAACTGATGTCGCAGGGCTACGGTGATGACGACATTTCGGCACTTATTCGCCTGAAACGCGCTGACTGACAGGCGGGTACATCGCTTCAAAAAAAATCCCGCCGTTCGGCGGGATTTTTTTGGCGGCGGCGGGGGAGTGACCTCAGCCGCCTTCCTTCAGGGCAATCGCGCTGATGCCCGCCGACTGCAGGCGCTGCTTGGTGCCTTCCAGATCGGTCGCGGACTTGAACGGGCCGAGGCGCACGCGGTTGTAGGTCTGCGAGCCGACCTTCACCGACTGGACGTTGGCAACGAAGCCCTGCAACGCGAGCTTGGCCTTCAATGCCTCCGCATCGGCGGCGCTCGGGAACGCGCCAACCTGCAACAGGTAACCCGGGCTGCCCGTCGCGGCAGCGGGGGCGGCGGGCTGTGACGGAGCGGCGGTGACCGTCTGCGTCGCGGCCTTCGGCAGATTCGCCGCGGCCTGCTGCACCTGAGCCTGCTGCTGGGCGGCGGCAGCCTGCTGAGCCTGCGCCTGCTGGGTCTGTTGCGCGGCCAGTTGCTGCTGTTTCTGCTGCTGGGCTTCGGCACTGGCCTGGGCGCGGATCTCGGCGTCCGGAATGCGGACTTCCTTCTCCGAGAGCACCGAGTAGAAATCGTACGACGGCTTCTTCGGTTTCTCGGGTGCGGTCTGCTCGACGACGCCCGGGTCGCTGCCCTTCTGCGCGGTGGCTTCCGGGTTCGGCGCCGGGCCCTGCTGCTTCTGCATCATGGGAATCAGCGTGCCGCGCATGGCGAAGGCCATGAGCAGGGCGCCGGCGAGGATGCCGATCAGTGCCCAGCCCCAGCCGGGCATGCCGCCGCTCGAACCGTTGCGGACGGCCTGACGGCCTTTCGTCGCCTTCTTGCGTGTTGCCATTTACATGCTCTCCGGGGCCGAAATGCCCAGCAGATCCAGACCGTTGCGAAGCACCTGCTGCGTGGCCGCCACAAGCGCGAGGCGGGCGTCACGCAGATCGGCGTCGTCCACGATCCACTTATGCTCGTGATAGTAACTGTGGAGCGCGCCCGCGAGTTCGCGCAGATACTGCGCGATCAGGTGCGGTTCCAGATTGGCGGCTGCCGACTCGACCATTTCGGGATAACGCGACAGCTCGACCATCAGCGCCGACTCGTGCTCGGTGGCGAGCAGGTCGAGCTTCGCGAGACCGTTGCCCCGATCCGTGGACAGCCCGCGGTCGGCCAGTTCGCGGAAGACGCGGCTGGCGCGCGCGTGCGCGTACTGGATGTAATAGACCGGGTTGTCGTTGCTCTGCGAGCGGGCCAGGTCGATGTCGAAGACCAGCTGCGAATCCGCCTTGCGGGCGATCAGGAAGTAACGCGTGGCGTCACGGCCCGCTTCGTCGATGAGGTCGCGCAGGGTGACGTAGGAACCGGCGCGCTTGGAGATCTTCACCTCTTCGCCGCCGCGCATCACCGTCACCATCTGGTGCAGCACGTATTCCGGCCAGTTCTTCGGAATGCCTGTGTCGAGCGCCTGCAGGCCGGCTTTCACGCGGGCCAGGGAGCCGTGGTGATCCGAACCCAGCTCGGTGATGGCGCGCTCGTAGCCGCGCTGCCACTTGGTGCGGTGGTAGGCCACGTCCGGGAGGAAATAGGTGAACGTGCCATCGGACTTGCGCATGACGCGGTCCTTGTCGTCACCGAAATCCGTCGAGCGGAGCCACAGCGCGCCGCCTTCCTCATAGGTATGTCCGTGGGCCACGAGCTCCTTCACGGTCTCGTCGACCCGGCCCTCGCTGTAGAGCGACGACTCGAGGTAATACACGTCGAAACCGACACCGAACGCCTTGAGGTCCAGATCCTGCTCGTTGCGCAGGTAGGCCACGGCGAAGCGACGGATATCGTCCAGGTTGTCGGCGTCACCGGTACCGACGACGGTCTCGCCGTCGGCTTCGACCGATTCCTTCGCCAGAAAGGCGCGGGCCACTTCGGCGATGTAGTCGCCGCGGTAGCCGGATTCCGGCCAGCCCGCTTCGTCCGGGGCGATGCCCCTGGCGCGCGCCTGGGTGGACAGGGCCAGGTTTGCGATCTGCACGCCCGCGTCGTTGTAATAGAACTCGCGGAACACTTTCCAGCCGCTGGCGGCCAGCAGGCGACTCAGGCTGTCGCCGATCGCCGCCGCGCGGCCATGGCCGACATGCAGCGGGCCGGTCGGGTTGGCCGAGACGAACTCGACGCCCGCCGTACGGCCACCGCCGTCGCGGTTGTGCCCGTAGCGGTCGCCTTCGGCCAGCGCGCGATCGATCTCGGCGTGGAAGGCGGCCGGAGCCAGGAAGAAGTTGATGAAGCCCGGGCCGGCGATGTCGACCTTGCCCACCAGGGAGGAGGCGGGAAGCGCTTCGACCAGGTCCGTGGCGAGATCGCGCGGCTTACGGCCGGCGGCCTTGGCCATCATCATGGCCACGTTGGTGGCGAAGTCGCCGTGCTCGCGGTTGCGCGTGCGCTCGATCACGAACGTGGGCGCGACGAAATCGGACGGCAGTTTGCCGGACTCACGCATAGCCCCGATGGCCTGCAGGACGAGTTGTTTCAGCTGTGCTTTCACGGGATGGGCGACGCGGATATGGAACCGGCAATCCTATCAGAAGGGCCACATGGGCCGATCGTCCAGGGTAGCTCCCGGTTTTCCACAGCCTGTGGATAACTCTGTGGGCAATAACGACGCGCTGCGACCCCGCGCCACATGGCGCCTCGTTGACATCATGGCGTAACAACTAAAGTATCGTATAAACAATGACTTGCAAGACTGACTTGCGCCGAGACACCAGCTGTGACGTCCAAGTGGCAAATCGGTGGAATGTGCATAAGTCGAATCCCGCAAGTGCCGCGGCGGCGTCTTCCGACGCTTTCACTGCACGCGTCACACGTCATGCGCCGCCACGTCACGGGGCTGTCATCGCCCATCGTCACAATTCTTCGTGTGCCCGGTGTCTCCCCGGCCCAACGGCACAGAGGGCTCACCACGCCCCTCCCTCGAAATGGTGACCCCAACGGCGCGAGCGGCACTCGCGCCGTTTTCTTTGCCTGAAATCCGGACTCAGATCAGTCCCCGGTCCGCCATGGACACTGGCTCGCCCTGCCCGATCACCAGGTGATCGAGAACCCGGATATCCATGAGTTTGAGGGCGTCGACCAGCACGCGGGTGATCTCGCGGTCCGCCCGGCTCGGTTCGGCCACGCCGGACGGGTGATTGTGGGCGAGGATCACCGCCCCCGCGTGATGACGCAGGCAGGCCCGGACGACCTCGCGCGGGTAGACGCTGGCGCCGTCGAGTGTGCCGCGGAACAGTTCTTCATACCCGAGCACCCGGTGCCGGGTATCCAGGAACAGGCAGGCGAACACCTCATAAGGAAGGTGCCGCAGCCGTGCCTTGAGATAAGCGGCACTGTCTTCCGAGGAACCGATGGCCGGCAGGTCGGTGAGTTCTTCTTTCAATGACCGGCGGGCCAGTTCGATGGTCGCGACCAGCCGTGCCCGCTTGGCCGGGCCGACGCCGCTGAGTCTGGGCAACTGGTCGGGATCCGAGAGCAGACGGCCCAGGCTGCCCGCCTGGGCGAGCAGTGCCCGGCCGGTGGCGACGGCATCCCGTCCGGCGACACCGTTACCGAGGACGACGGCGAGCAGCTCCGCGTCGGACAGCGCGCTCGCGCCGTGAGCCAGCAGGCGTTCGCGAGGGCGGTCGCCGACCGGCCACTCCCGGATGGTCAGACCGCGTACGCCGGGCGCGCCGGCGGTCGTCGCGTTGAATGCCGGTGCGTTGTCGCGCACGGCCGAACGATGGAGATGCCCCCGCTTCATGAGTCGTTCTTCCTGATGACCAGCCCGCGGCCGGAGAGATCCCCAACTTAGGATCGTCGCGGACGAATGGCGATAGAACGATTCTGAAAATGCGGGGCAATATGGGTGCGAGGCATGAGCCGGTCCGCTAAGCTTGATGACCCCTCGCCACCGCGCCGTTTTGCCATGAGTCTTCGCCAGCGTCGCATCCTCATTGGCGTTACCGGTGGTATCGCCGCCTACAAGATCTGCGAACTCGTCCGCCGCCTGCGTGACCTCGAGGCCGAGGTGCGCGTGGTGATGACCGAAGGCGCCACGCATTTCGTCACACCGACCACCTTCCAGGCGCTTTCGGGGCAGCCGGTGCGTGTCAGCCTGTGGGACGAGCAGGGCGAGGCCGCGATGGGCCACATCGAACTGGCCCGCTGGGCGGAGCGCGTTCTGATCGCGCCGGCGAGTGCCGACACCCTCGCGCGGCTCGCGCACGGCCATGCCGACGACCTGCTGACCACCGTGGTGCTCGCCACCGCCGCGCCTGTTTACGTCGCTCCGGCGATGAACCAGCAGATGTGGGCCAACCTCGCCGTACAGGCGAATGTCGGCACGCTGCGGGTCAGAGGTGTCGGCGTCCTCGGTCCCGCCGACGGCGATCAGGCCTGCGGCGACATCGGCTCGGGCCGCATGCTCGAGCCGCATGAGCTCCGCGACATCCTCGTCGCCTCGTTCGGCGATCAGTCGCTGCGCGGCCGTCGTGTCGTGGTCAGTGCCGGCCCTACGTACGAGGACATCGATCCCGTACGCTTTATCGGCAACCGCAGCTCGGGCCGCATGGGCTTCGCGGTGGCCGCCGCCGCACGCGATGCCGGCGCGGACGTCACCCTCGTTGCCGGCCCGGTATCGCTGCCGACACCCCACGGCGTACGACGCGTGGATGTGCGCAGCGCCCGTCAGATGCACGACGCCGTGCTGGCAGCATCCGACGGCGCGGCTATCTACATCGGCGCCGCCGCGGTCGGCGACTACCGTCCCGCCGATGTCGCCGGTCACAAACTAAAGAAGGCCGACGGCGCGCCGTTACGCCTCGAACTGGCCGAGAACCCCGACATCATCGGGGCGCTCGCCGCGCGACCGGTGCATCCGTACCTCGTCGGCTTCGCCGCCGAAACGCGGGAGGTGTCCGGTTACGCCCAGGACAAGCTGCGTCGCAAGGGCCTGGACATGATCGCCGCCAACGAAGTGGGGGCGGGCAAGGGCTTCGAGGTGGCGGATAACGCACTGCATCTCTACTGGCCCGATGGCGACATCGTGCTACCCGAGATGCCGAAGACCGAACTGGCGCGTCATCTGATCCAGCACGTCGCCCATCATTTCCTGGCTGCACACGGACACACCTCTTGATCGACATCGAACTGAAGATCCTCGACCCGCGGCTCGGCAACACCATTCCCTTGCCTGAGCCGGCCACCGGCGGCAGTGCCGGCATGGATCTGCGGGCGGCGTTGGATACCCCCGTGACGCTGGCCCCCGGTGAGAGCCTTCTGGTACCGACGGGTCTGGCCATTCACATCGGCGACCCAGCCTGGTGTGCTCTGATCGTGCCGCGCTCGGGCCTGGGGCATAAACAGGGTCTGGTCATGGGCAACCTGGTGGGCGTCATCGATGCCGACTACCAGGGGCCGCTGATGATTTCGTGCTGGAATCGTGGAAACGCACATGTGACCATCGCGCCGGGTGACCGGGTTGCGCAATTATTGCTGGTTCCGGTGGGACGGGCGCGGTTGCGCGTAGTGGAAGGATTCGCACCTTCGCAGCGGGGCGAAGGCGGGTTCGGTTCGACCGGTATTGGCTGATTCGCCGAGGGATACAAGGGGCACCATGGCTGGGAAAGAGGGTGGGGAAGGGCGGGGGTCCCGGACCGATCTGCGACGTTTGCTGCCGCTGGCCGGCGCGACGCTGCTTATCGTGGCGGGTGCGTTCTGTGCGTGGCAGGCCTGGCTGATCGCGGACGAAAGCGCCGCGGCCGAGCGCACGCGTGCGGCGCAGCGGCAGACCGTGAGCGAGCTTGCCAGCCTTTACGGCGCGAAACGTCAGCAGTTCCTGCGCGCGGCGGCCGACCCATCCGTGGAAGCGGTGATCGACGATCACGCCGCGGCGGCTGCGCGGTTACATGCCCTGTTGCCGGCGGCGAAGATCGTCGAGGTGTACAGCGCCGGGCTGGACGAAGTGGTCCGGGCCAACTTCCGCGAATTCGGCTATGCCAAGGCGGCGCAGCTGATGGCGGCCCTCGGCTCGTCCGAGCCGCCGGTCGCGGCGACGACCCTGCATGGCAGCGAGCGCAATCTCTCGGTCGCTGAACCGATTTCGGTCGGCGGTACGGTGCGCGCCTGGGCGTGGCTCGAATATCCGTTCGACGACCTGGCGGCGCGGTTCGAAGCTTCCTCGCCGGGCGGCGGTCGTCTGGCCCTGAGGCAAGGCGAAGGAGACACCGGCACGACGCTGCTTGCGAAAGGCGCGCGATCCGTCGGGCTGGAGGGGCAGGAAACCGTCATCGCCGGCACCTCCTTGTATGTAAGGGCGGCGATGCCCGAAGCCTTCATCGTCATTCCGCATTCCGAACTCCTGGCCGTGTTGCTCACCGTGATCGGGCTGGGCGGCGGTGGCTTCCTGCTCTGGTCCAGCCGTCGTCAACCGACGGTCGTCGAAGCCGAGCCCGAGCCCGAGATCCTCGTCGCCGAGGTGCCGCGGAAACCGCGCCTCCCGCCGACGCCATCGGCGGGCGGCGACATGGTCCGCGAGACGGTGCGTGCGCCGGCCGCCGCTCCGGCGGCGATCGATCCGTCGATCTTCCGCGCCTACGACATCCGCGGCGTGGTCGGCACGTCGCTCACAGCCGACGTGGCACGCCGTATCGGTCAGGCCATCGGCGGTCTGATGACCGAACGCGGTCTGCACGAGATCGTGGTCGGCCGGGACGGCCGTCTGTCGGGTGAAGCGCTGACCGCGGGATTGTCGGACGGCCTGCGTGCCGCCGGCATCGACGTGATCGATATCGGCCTGGTTCCCACGCCGTTGGTGTATTTCGCCGCCTACCATCTGGGTACCGGCTGCGGTGTGGCCGTCACAGGCAGTCATAACGCGGCGGACCACAACGGTTTCAAGATCGTGGTCGGCGCCGAGACGCTGGCCGATGCCGCCATCACCGATCTGTACCGCCGGATCGTAGACGGCCGGCTGCGGGAAGACGGCGTCGGCACCTGGCGTGAGCAGTCGATCATCGAGCCGTATGTGGCCCGCATCGTCGGTGACGTCTCCGCGGAGCGCCGCCTGAAAGTGGTGGTCGATGCGGGCAACGGCGCGGCCGGTGTCGTCGCGCCCCGTGTCCTCGAGGACATCGGCTGCGAAGTCATTCCGCTGTACTGCGAGGTCGACGGTCGTTTCCCGAACCATCACCCCGATCCGTCCGACCCGCGTAACCTGGGCGACCTGATCGCGGCGGTGCATACCATCGGTGCCGATCTGGGCATCGCGTTCGACGGCGATGGCGACCGGCTCGGCGTGGTCACGGCCAGCGGGGAGATCATCTTCGCCGACCGGCTGCTGATGCTGTTCGCTCAGGACGTGCTGTCCCGCAATCCGGGTGCGACCGTCATCTACGACGTCAAGTGCACGGGCCATCTTCGCAAGGTCATCCAGGATGCCGCCGGCGTGCCGCTGATGTGGCGCACCGGACATTCGCTGATCAAGAGCAAGATGCGCGACACCGGGGCCGCGCTGGCCGGTGAGATGAGCGGCCACTTCTTCTTCGCGGACAACAATCGCTGGTATGGCTTCGACGACGGCATCTACGCCGCCGCCCGCCTGCTCGAGATCGTTGCCGGCGATCTCGAGGAACCCAGCGTGGCGGAATTGTTCGATGCGCTGCCCAGGAGCGTGTCCACCCCGGAGCTGAAAATGCCGGTCGCGGAGGAAGGCGCGGCGTTCCGCTTTATGGAAAGCTTCAGCGCCGTATCCAGCTTCGAAGACGCCCGGGTCACGACGATCGACGGTATCCGTGTCGACTGGCCGGATGGTTGGGGGCTGGTGCGTGCATCCAATACGTCGCCGGCCCTGATCTTCCGTTTCGATGCCGACAACGCGAAGTCGCTCGAGCGTATCAAGCAGGCCTTCCGCCAGCGTCTGCTGGCGGTCGACCGGAACCTGCCCCTGCCGTTCTGAGCGCCGGGCCGTCGGCCTCAGCGGCCGGCGGCGGCCTTCAGTTCACGGTAATGCTTCAGTTGCGCGTCCATGTTCACCTGGGCCGCATCCTTCGCGGTCATCTGGCGCTGCAACGTGGCGCGTAACCCGGCCACCGTGTTGCGCTGTTCGGTGATGCGGGAGCTGAGATACGGCGGCACGGGCTGCTTGCCGCGTTCGAGGTCGCCCGCGCGGTTGAGCAGGTCGGCCAGTGCCTTCTCCTGTCCCTGCAGATTCAGCCGCGTGGTGCGCGCCGCCTGTTCGACGTTGTCCAGTTCCGCTTGCTTCGCCGTGGCGAAGGCGGCTTCATTGGGATACGCGTTGAGCAGCTGCGCGTCGTCGCGCTTTTGCTGATCGGCGGCTGCCTGGGCGGCTGCCTGCTGATCGGCGAGCTTCTTTGCGGCGGCGCGTTCGTCCGTGGTCAGCTGACGGTCGACGTGTTTGATCACGACGCCCTGCGAGTTGACGACGTCGTAGCCGGCTTTCATCGCATCGGACGTCAGGCTGTCGCTGAAAAACGACTGGCCGCTCGCATCCTTCCACTTGTAACGGAACGCGCTGTTGTTTCTCGTATTGTCCTGACCCGCGGCGAACGCGGTCGTGCCAAGGCACAGTGCCGCCCCCGCGAGGATGTAACGAACTGCCTGCATGATGTCCCCCTCCTGTCGGCTGAGTATAGCCAGCGCACGGAGAGAGGCCAGCTTGCCGGATGCAAGCGGCCTTTTACGCGTGACGCAGTCGCGGTTTTCGGTCAGGCGCTGACACCGTATCGTTCGCGATAAGCCAGCAGGCGACCGTGTTCGCTGGCCAGTTCAGGGCGCTCCCCCGCGTAGGTGAGCACATCGGCGAGGGTCGCGATGGCGATGACCGGGATACCGAACTGTGCCGCCACTTCCTGTGCCGCCGACAGCTCGCCCTGACCGCGTTCCTGGCGGTCGAGTGCGATAAGCACGCCGGCGGGCTCGGCGCCCTGCGACCTGATCAGTTCGAGCGATTCGCGCACGGCGGTGCCGGCGGTCATCACGTCATCCACGATCAGTACGCGGCCCTTGAGCGGTGCGCCGACGAGCGTGCCGCCTTCGCCGTGCTCCTTGGCCTCCTTGCGGTTGTAGGCCCAGGGCACGTCCCGGTCCTGGGTGTCGGCCAGAGCGATCGCGGTCGCGGCGGCCAGGGCGATCCCCTTGTAAGCCGGGCCGAACAGCATGTCGAAAGGGACGCCGGAGCGCGTCGCGGCGGCGGCGTACGAACGGCCGAGCCGGGCGAGGGCGGCACCGGAGTCGATCCGGCCCATGTTGAAAAAGTACGGGCTGCTGCGACCCGACTTCAACGTGAACTCGCCGAAGCGCAGCACATCACGGGCAAGGGTCAGTTCAATGAATTCGCGCTGGTAGTCGTGCACGTCGGTCTCTCTCAGGGTTTCCAGGGATGCAACAGGCGCCACATCACGTACTGCGGGCCGATCGGGCCGCCATGGTACAGCTCGTCGTGTTCGAGGTACCCGGCGCTGCGGTAGACGTGGACCGCCGCTTCGTTGCGTACGTTCACCATCAGCAGGATGCGCTCCTTGTCCGGGTGCCGGCCTTCGACATAGGCCTGGATGCCATCCAGGGCGCGACGGCCCAGGCCTTTCCCCTGCCAGCGGGCATCGATCATGAAGCTGCGCAGCGCGACCGCGCCGTCCACCAGGGGATGGTCGCCCAGGGCCACCGCGCGACGGTCGATGCGCACGTAACCGACGACATCATCCTCGACCAGCAGGGCCAGGGCCTCGCTGCCCGGGCAGACGGCGGCATCGGCCATCGAATCGACCGCGCGTCCGACAAAGGGCAACTGGGCCGGGTGCACCGCGACGTCGAGGACGGCGTGGCGGAGTTCGGCGGTGACGGGCGTGACGCGGACGGGCTGGCTCATGCGCTCATTGTAGGCGCAGGTATGATGGCGGGATCGTCGAATACCCGATCAAGGTCCCATGCGCATCATTTCTCTGAACGCCAACGGTATCCGCTCCGCCGCCACGAAGGGTGTCTTCGACTGGCTTCGCGCACAGGATGCGGACATCGTCTGCCTGCAGGAAACCAAGGCCCAGGAGTCGCAGCTCACCGATCCGATGTTCCGTCCGGACGGCCATCACTGCTTCTATCACGACGCGCGCAGCAAGAAGGGCTACAGCGGCGTGGCGATCTATTCGAAGCGCGAGCCGGACGAAGTACGCGTGTCGCTGGGTCGCGAGGACTTCGATTGCGAAGGGCGTTATATCGAGGCGCGCTACGGCAACCTCAGCGTGGTGTCGTTCTACATCCCGTCGGGCTCATCCGGTGACGAGCGTCAGCAGTACAAGTTCCGGATCATGGAATGGCTGACCCCGATTTTTCGTGAGTGGGCGGCCAGCGGACGCGAGTACGTGCTCTGTGGCGACTGGAACATCGTCCACACGAAAAACGACATCAAGAACTGGACGTCGAACCAGAAGAACTCGGGCTGTCTGCCTGAAGAACGTGCGTGGCTCGACCTGCTCTTCAAGGAGATCGGCTGGGTGGACAGCTTCCGCGCGCTGAAGCCCGACGCCGTCGAGTACACCTGGTGGTCCAACCGCGGTCAGGCCCGCGCCAACAACGTGGGTTGGCGTATCGACTACCAGATCGTGACGCCGGGTCTGCGCGACCGCCTGCGCGACTGCTCGATCTACCGTGACGAGCGTTTCTCGGACCACGCCCCCTTCATCGTGGATTACGCCGAGTGAGCCAGGCGCCAGGCGCGTCCCGCTACAAGGGCCTGCGTGGCGTCAGCGCCGCGTTCGCCCAGCCGGGCGCGGTCATCATGCTGTTCTTCGGCCTGGCGTCCGGCCTGCCATTCCTGCTGGTCGGCAATACGCTGTCCGCGTGGCTGAAGGAGTCGGGCGTCGACTACGGCGCCATCGGCGTCGCCAGTTACGTCACGTTTGCCTACAACTTCAAGTTTCTCTGGGCGCCCCTGGTCGACAAGTGGCGCCTGCCTTTATTCGGACGACTGGGACTGCGTCGCGGCTGGTTGCTGTTCGCCCTGATCCTGCTCGGTATCGGTCTGCTCGGCATGGCGAGCTTCCCGCCGACCCTTTCGCTGGCGCGTTTCATGGGCGTGACGCTGGTGGCCGCCTTCGCCGGCGCGACCATCGACATCGTGGTGGATGCGTACCGCGTCGAGATCGCTCCGCCGGAAGCGCAGGGTGCCCTCGCGGCCACGTACACGCTCGGCTACCGCCTCGGCCTCATTGCGGGCGGCGCAGGCATCCTGATCGTGGCCGATGCGCTCGGCTGGCAGCGCGGCTACGTCGCGATATGCGCGCTGCTCGTCATTCCCATCTTGGCGGTGCTGGTGGCGCGCGAGCCGGAGCACCGCGTGCGCGAGCGCGTGCCGCTGAGCGTCGCCATTCAGGAGGGCTTCGTCGGTCCGTTCCGCGATTTCCTGTCCCGTTACGGCCTTGGCCTGGCACTGGCGCTGCTGCTTTTCGTGGCCTTGTTCCGCCTACCGGATCAGATGCTCGGCGTCATGGCGTATCCGTTCTATCTGGATGCGGGCTTCAGCAAGACGCAGATCGCCGAAGTCTCCAAGGTGTATGGCGTCATCATCGGCATCGCCGGCGCCTTGCTGGGCGGCTGGGCCGTGACCCGCTTCGAGATGCGGCGCCTGCTCGCCGTCGCCGCTGTCGGTGTCGCGTTGTCGAACCTGCTCTATCTTCTGATGGCGATGAATCCGGGGCAGACGTGGGCTTTCGTGGCGACGTTGTCGGGGGACAACTTCGCGCAAGGGTTTGCGGGCCCCGTGCTGGTGGCCTTCATGTCGGGGCTGGTCAACCGACAGTTCACCGCCACGCAGTACGCCTTGCTCAGTGCGCTGGCGAACCTGCCCGGCAAGCTGATGGGCGGTCTTTCCGGCTTTCTGGTCAAGGATTCCGGTTACGCGGCGCTCTTCATCGTAAGTACGGTTTCCATCGTGCCGACGCTCGTTCTGCTGGGTCTGCTGTGGCGTAAGATGCCGCGTCCCGAGGCCGTCAACACGGATTAGGCCGAACGGCCTGTCTTTGCAACGTGCCAAAACTGTGTAAGATTTCCGGCACAGGGGGCATGCGCGAGGAGGTAACGCACGTGCCAGATATTGTTGTAAGACATATCGACGAGCAAATGGCTGAGCGGATCAAAGCGCTCGCCCGGGAACGCCGCTGGTCGATCAATGAAGTCATTCTCCACGCGTTGCGTTACGGGCTGGGTCTGAGTCCGGGCGACGTGTTCAGCGAGCTGTTGCTCGAACCCGGTGACATCGCCCACCTCACCGGTGCGTGGGATGCCGAAGAGCAGGCGGCGTTCCAGGAGGCACTCGCGGCGCTGGCGCAAGCCTCGCCGTCGTCGCTCGCCGACGCCGCGACCCGGCAGGCGTCACAGCGGTCCGAGACGTTCTAGCCGTCGCTCGATGGATTCAGCTCAGCGGTGCCGCGTAGAGGGCACCCAGCAGCCGGGGGCCAGTCGCCCCTGTCACCGCCGCCAGGTTTCCCGGCTCGCGGCGCAGTCGGCGATAGGCAAGCCACGCGAACGCCATCGCCTCCATCATGTCGGGATCGATCCCGAACTGCGTGCTCCGCAACAGTGGGCGCCCTTCGAGGCGGGCGGCGATCGCGCCCATCAGCGCGGCGTTATGCACGCCACCACCGCAGGCGATGACGTCGACGGCATCCGGCGCATGCCGCCCGATCGCCTCGGCGACACTCACCGCGCTCAGGGCGAGCAGTGTCGCCTGCACGTCTTCAGGAGGCAGTTCGGCCACGCTCGGATGCATGTCCAGCCACGCGAGGTGGAAATGTTCGCGACCGGTGCTCTTGGGCGGTGGCAGGGCGAAGTAGGCGTCGTCCAGCAACCCGGCAAGCAGGCGTTCGTCGATCTGGCCCGATGCCGCGAAGTGGCCGTCCCTGTCGAACGCTTCGCCGCGATGACGAAGACACCACGCGTCCATCAATCCGTTCGCGGGACCGGTATCGAAGCCGGTGACGCCACCGTCCGCGCCCAGCCGTGTGACGTTGGCGATGCCGCCCAGATTGAGTACGACGCGCGAACCGGCCGAGGGACGCAGTACCGTCGCGTGAAACGCCGGCACCAGCGGCGCGCCCTGGCCGCCGGCGGCCACGTCGGCGCGGCGGAAGTCGGCCACGGTATCGATGCGCGTACGCTCCGCGATCACGGAGGCGTCGCCGATCTGCAGGGTGAACGGGTGGTCTCCACCCGGGCGATGACGAATCGTCTGCCCATGCGAACCGATGGCGACAACCTCATCGGCGCGTACGCCCGCCATGCCGAGTACGGCGTGCGCCGCCTCCGCGAAGGCCAGGCCTACGGCGACATCGAGCCGGCCATAGCGGTCGAGGTCGAGCCGCTCCTCGTCCTGCGCCACGGCGAGGATCAGCCGGCGCAGGTCATCGTTCCATGGATGCGTCAGTCCGGCGACCAGCGCCGGCGACTCGTTCTCGAAGCGGACCAGCGCGGCGTCGATGCCGTCGGCGCTGGTTCCGGAAATGAGGCCGATGTAGAGGCCGTCAGCGTTGGCCACGAATCAGTCGGTGCTTTTCGTGCCGTTGTCGGCGCGTGCAAGCTTGGTGCTGTTGTCGACCTGCTTCAGGCGGGCGAGCTGCGGACCGACCACTTCCTTCTTGAACCTGGCCAGCTGCGCGGCCGGAAGCGGCTCGGGCTTGGGCAGGGTGACCGTCTGCGGATCGCGCTGCACGTTGTTGACGCGGAATTCGTAGTGCAGATGCGGGCCGGTGGCGAGGCCGGTCATACCGACAAAACCGATGGTGCTGCCCTGGCTGACACGCTGGCCGACGCGCAGGTTGGCGAACTTCGACATATGGCCGTAGGCGGTGCTGATCGTGGCGTTGTGCTGGATGACCACGAAGTTGCCATAGCCGTTCATCCAGCCACGGAACTTGACGACGCCATCGCCTGCGGCGTGGATCGGCGTGCCGGTGGGTGCGGCGTAGTCGACGCCCTTGTGAGCGCGCATCTTGCCGAGGATCGGATGCATGCGGCCGGCGCTGAACTGCGAGGAGATGCGGGTAAAATCGACCGGGATGCGCAGGAAGGAGCCGGTGAGCGGACGACCCTCCTCGCTGAAGTAGCTGTATTTGCCGTCGCCGTTCTTGTACCGGTAGGCGGTGTAACGCTTGCCCTGATTGACGAACTCGGCGGCGACGATGTCGCCTTCCCGCAGGAACGCGCCATCGCTGTACACGTCGTCGTAGACGACGGTGAAGTTGTCGCCGACGCGCAGGTCCTGCACGAAGTCGATATCGAACTTGAACACCTCCGCAAGCTTCAGCACCATCGCGTTGCTCATGCCGGCCTGCGAGGCCGCGCCGAACAGCGAGCTGTCGATGACGCCGTGCGCGATGTGCTCGCGACGCTGCACGTCACGTGTCTGGGTGGTGAGCTGCGGCTTGTCGCCGTCGATACGCAGGGTGGCGATGTTGGCCTCGTCCTGATCGAAACGCACACCCTTGAGCGTGTGGTCGGCGCCGACCAGGAACTGGAACTCCTGGCCCGGCTTGATCTGGTGGAACACCTTCGCACCGCCCGCGCCGTCGATGACGTGCTGCAGGTCGGTCATCGACAGGCCCTGGGCAAGGAAGATGTCGGCGAGGGTCTGGCCGGCCTTGACCTGCACCGTCTGCCATTCTT
>NZ_JUHO01000001.1:175000-575000 GCF_000800155.1 Luteibacter sp. 9133
TGCGAACACTGTTGGGGGTAGAGCACTGTTATGGCTAGGGGGTCATTGAGACTTACCAACCCATGGCAAACTCCGAATACCAACACGTGATACACGGGAGACACACGGCGGGTGCTAACGTCCGTCGTGAAAAGGGAAACAACCCAGACCCGCAGCTAAGGTCCCAAAGTCATAGCTAAGTGGAAAACGATGTGGAAAGGCATAGACAGCCAGGAGGTTGGCTTAGAAGCAGCCACCCTTTAAAGAAAGCGTAATAGCTCACTGGTCGAGTCGGTCTGCGCGGAAGATTTAACGGGGCTAAGCTATGCACCGAAGCTCGGGGTGTACGGATTTTGATCCGTACGCGGTAGAGGAGCGTTCCGTAGGCCTGTGAAGGTGGATTGTAAAGTCTGCTGGAGGTATCGGAAGTGCGAATGCTGACATGAGTAACGATAAGGGGGGTGAAAAGCCTCCCCGCCGAAAGCCCAAGGTTTCCTCGCGCAACGTTCATCGGCGCAGGGTGAGTCGGCCCCTAAGGCGAGGCAGAAATGCGTAGTCGATGGGAAGCAGGTTAATATTCCTGCACTTTTCTACAGTGCGATGTGGGGACGGAGAAGGTTAGGTCTACCAGGCGTTGGTTGTCCTGGGGAAAGGCGGTAGGCATGATTCTTAGGCAAATCCGGGAATCTTTATGCCGAGCACCGAGACGAGTCCTTTGGGACGAAGTGACTGACACCACGCTTCCAGGAAAAGCCACTAAGCTTCAGCTGTAGAAAAACCGTACCGTAAACCGACACAGGTAGGCAGGGTGAGAATCCCAAGGCGCTTGAGAGAACTCGGGTGAAGGAACTAGGCAAAATGGCACCGTAACTTCGGGAGAAGGTGCGCCTCTTGGTGTGGTCACGTGCGTGACTGAGCATCGAGGGGTCGCAGTAACCTGGCCGCTGCGACTGTTTATCAAAAACACAGCACTCTGCAAACACGAAAGTGGACGTATAGGGTGTGACGCCTGCCCGGTGCTGGAAGGTTAATTGATGGGGTCAGCCGCAAGGCGAAGCTCTTGATCGAAGCCCCAGTAAACGGCGGCCGTAACTATAACGGTCCTAAGGTAGCGAAATTCCTTGTCGGGTAAGTTCCGACCTGCACGAATGGCGTAACGACAGCGGCGCTGTCTCCACCCGAGACTCAGTGAAATTGAAATCGCTGTGAAGATGCAGCGTTCCCGCGGCAAGACGGAAAGACCCCGTGAACCTTTACTATAGCTTTACATTGAACGTTGAGTTCTTCTGTGTAGGATAGGTGGGAGGCTATGAAACCAGGACGCTAGTTCTGGTGGAGCCATCCTTGAAATACCACCCTGAAGTGCTTGACGTTCTAACCTAGGTCCGTAATCCGGATCGGGGACCATGTATGGTGGGTAGTTTGACTGGGGCGGTCTCCTCCCAAAGAGTAACGGAGGAGCACGAAGGTACGCTCAGCGCGGTCGGACATCGCGCACTGTGTGCAAAGGCATAAGCGTGCTTGACTGCGAGATCGACGGATCAAGCAGGTACGAAAGTAGGTCTTAGTGATCCGGTGGTTCTGTATGGAAGGGCCATCGCTCAACGGATAAAAGGTACTCCGGGGATAACAGGCTGATACCGCCCAAGAGTTCATATCGACGGCGGTGTTTGGCACCTCGATGTCGGCTCATCACATCCTGGGGCTGTAGCCGGTCCCAAGGGTATGGCTGTTCGCCATTTAAAGTGGTACGCGAGCTGGGTTCAGAACGTCGTGAGACAGTTCGGTCCCTATCTGTCGTGGGCGTTGGAGATTTGAGGGGGGCTGCTCCTAGTACGAGAGGACCGGAGTGGACGTTCCGCTGGTGTTCGGGTTGTCATGCCCATGGCATTGCCCGGTAGCTACGAACGGAAGTGATAACCGCTGAAAGCATCTAAGCGGGAAGCACGCCCCAAGATGAGATCTCCCGAGAGCTTGACTCTCCTTAAGGCACCATCAAGACTAGGTGGTTGATAGGCACGGTGTGGAAGTGCAGCAATGCATTGAGCTTACGTGTACTAATGAGCCGTGAGGCTTGACCATATAACCCCAAGACGCTTCACCGTCTTATCTCTTAACTCGCTGTTCGACTAAACCCGGACGCTTGTCACTCGTTTACACCCTCTGTGGAGCCGGCGCTCAATGCGCTGCTCCCACCCCTTCCCTGGCGGCTATAGCGGCGTGGTACCACCTGATCCCATCCCGAACTCAGAAGTGAAACGCGCATGCGCCGATGGTAGTGTGGCTCAAGCCATGCAAGAGTAGGTCACCGCCAGGGGCTTTATCCCAAAAACCCGTCCTCACTAGAGGGCGGGTTTTTCTTTGCCCGACATTCCGCCTCGAACGCGCTCTTGCGCGCAGCGCGACCCGCAACAGGTCACCGCCAGGGGCTTTATCCTGAAACACCCGTCCTCACTAGAGGGCGGGTTTTCTTTTGCGCGCAATTCCGCGACCACACCAGGGCCGTTACCACCGGATTTCCGCCGACGTTCGGCTGATCGCCACGTCCGCGATCCACGCCCGCAATGATTGCCGCCGAATGCCTTCCGTCGAAAGGCTGGATCCAGCCGGAATCGGATACATTAGGCCTATGTATCTACAAACCTTCGGGCTGCGCGAACCGCCGTTTGGCGATGCACCGGATACGCGCTTCGCGTGTCTGTTTGCGCGCGAACGCGAGATTCTCGCGCACGTCGAATACCAGTCCGGTTCGGACGATTCCAGTGTGACCCTGATTACTGGTGAGGCCGGGTCGGGCAAGAGCCTTCTGTGCCTGTTGATGGAAGCCGATGCATCCCACCATGGCGTGCGGCCCGTTCGCCGCGGTGCGGATGACTACGCGCTGGGCACGACGGCGTGGCTACGCTCGATGTACGCGGGATTCGGCTTGCCGCTTCCGCTGAGTGCGGAAGCCAACACCGAAGATCATCTGGTCGATGGCCTGGCCGCAGGGCTCGGGCGCCTGGCACATCACGTCAACCATCGCTTTCTGCTGATCCTGGATGATGTGGATACGCTCCACGATCATGATCTCGCCATCGTCGAGCGCCTTCTACTCGCGTGCGAGAATGCCAATGCGCCTTTCCACATCGTGCTGGTCGGATCGCCTGCGCTGCGCGAGCGCCTCGAGGGCTCCGGGGCGCCGTCGTTGGCCGCGCATGTCCGTAGTCGCTTGCCGTTGGCCCAGCTCACCCCGGAGGAAAGCGAGCGCTACGTGAGACATCGCTTGCATGTCGCCGGCACGACGCAGATGCCTTTCAGCCGGTTGGGGCTTCGAAGCCTGCGCGACGACGGGAAAGGGAATCCACGCCGACTCAATACGCTTGCCCATCGGGCGCTCGAGCGTGCGGCGGAGCGAGGCGAGCGCTCGATCGGTGAGCGCGCGCTGGGTTTCGTGGCGCGCGAGGTCCTGCCGCAACACGCCCGGTACTGGCTGCGCCGTTATCGCAAACCGATTCTGGCGATCGGTGCCATGCTGGCGATCCTGTTCGTGGGTGGTGCGGCCACGTGGTTTCTTTCCGGGCGTAGCCCATCGCGTCCCAAAAATCTCGCCACCGCGACGCCAGAGCAGGCCCTGGCCAAATTTCAGGACGCGCTTCCCCCGCCGGACACGGGCAAGCTACGCGTGTGGAGTGAACTGCTCGCACGGTGGCAGGTTACGTCGAAAGAGACATCGGTCGCCAACGCGATCGGCTGCGACGCGGTTATTTTTCCGGGCTTCGCCTGCGTCAGCGGTCGAGGATCGCTCGACCAGTTGCGTCGCTTCGATCGGCCACTCATTCTCGAGCTGGACGATGCACACGCGAAGCAGGAAGTTCTGCTCGTAGGCGCCGGCGATCAGGACGTCCGCCTCTACCTCGGCGGCAAATACGTCGAACTTACACGTGACGTCTTCGAACGCGTATGGAATGGCCGTTTTTACGCGGTGTTTCGGGTCGATCCGTCAATGCCTTCCAAGCTGACCCGCGGGGATACCGGCCAGGGGATGTCCTGGCTGATCGGTCATCTGCCGGCGGACCCGGCGGGGGGGCCGCCCTCGACGACGTTCGATCGCGCTGTGCTCTCACGTGTCGTCGCCGTCCAGCAGCGCTTCGGCATCGCGGCGGATGGCGTCGTCGGGCCGGAAACCATGTTCGCCCTTTCGTCGCTCGAGGCCGATGGTCCGCACCTCGCCCGCGGCATCCCCTGATGATGTTCGTGCAGGTGGATACGCGACGCCGGTCGCGGCTGTGTTGGGCGACGATGTTGATCGTCATCGCTTGCGTGGTGATTTTCGTCGGTCTGGCACTGGCCGGTCACAACGAGCGTGCCGACATCATGAGGCATTGGGGTACGGTGCCGGCCCACCTGTTCGGGACCGGCTTGCCCTTGTGGGAGCAGGTGAGCGATCCGGCGCTGCTTCGCCTGTTCACCGCGACATTCATTCATGGCGGCTGGCTGCATCTGGTCAGCAACCTCCTCTTCCTCGTGATCTTCAGTCTGCCAGCGGAGCGGAGTCTCGGTTCGCCGCGTTTTCTTCTGCTGTTCCTGCTGGGTGGTGTCGTCGCCAATCTGATCGGCGCGATCTCGCTCACCGGTGCGCGGGTGGCGATCATCGGTTGCAGCGGCGCGGTATCGGCGGTCGTGGGTGCATATGTCACGCTCTTCCCACGCGCCAGGCTCGGGCTCGTGCTTCCGCTGGGGCTTTTCCTCGAGTTCGTACGCGTACCGGCCTTCGTGCTGATCGGTATCTGGGCCCTGGTGCAGCTGCTTTTCAGCTACGCCGGTGCGAGCTACGGCGCGGTGGTCTGGTGGACACACATCGGCGGGTTTCTCTTCGGCATCGTCTTCGCGTTCTTCTCGCGCGGTGCGATCGTTCGCCGTCTACGCAACTGACATTCCGGCGGGCGCGGCCCGCAGGTGCTCGCGGACGAAACCACGCAGCAGCCGTGTCGCATGCGGCGTCGGCACCACGGCGTCCAGCATGGCCGCAGGGGCGAGTCCTTCCCGGTCGAGCACGTCATGCCGGCGCCGGATATAGGCACGCATCACCTCGGTCGAGAACTCCGGGTGAAACTGCGTGCTCACCGCGTGCCTGCCGTAGCGGACCAGATGATGGGGATCTTGCCGCGAGCTTGCCAGCGACACCGCGCCGCGCGGTAGCTCGAGCACCCCCTGCTCATGCGTCGTGTGCGCATCGAAGGTCGGCGGCAACGATGCGGCGAGCGCGTCATGCCCCGCACCGTCGTGCACCGTTAGCGGCACGGTACCCATTTCACGGCCACCGGGCAGGTAGTCCACGCGCCCGCCGAGCGCATGCGACATCAGCTGATGTCCATAGCACACGCCAAGCATCGGAAGTTCACGATCCATCGCGTCGCGGATCCATCCCGCCGTGCGTTCGCTCCAGGCATGCCGCTCCGTCACCATGGAAGCCGAACCGGTAATCACCGCGCCGGCAACGGATTCCGGCGGCGGAAGGGTGTCGCCTTTCTCGACATCGATGACGGCGAGATGAGGCGAACGCAGACGAAGGCCCAGCTGGAACCAGCGTGGAAAGTCTCCGTGGCGCGCGTTGATCACGTCGGGCGCGCGGCCGGTGCGAACGATGAGCAAGGGTTTCATGACGCGGAAGTATCTTCGATATCGCTGGGGGGAAGCACGTTGAGTACCTCGCGCACGGTCGTCAGGCCTGCGGCCACCTGCGCCGCTGCCGAGATGCGCAAGGGCTTCATGCCTTCGCGTAGCGCCGCCGCGCCGAACTTGCCGAGATCGAGCTCGGCCGAAATCAGGCTTCGCAGGCGCCCCGACATCGGCATCATCTCGTAAACGCCGGTACGCCCGAGGAAGCCGGTCTTGCGGCACTCCAGGCAACCGACCGGTTCGAAGACGCGCTCGGGCAGCGGAACATCCCACCCATGCGTCACGACGCTCCACTCGTCGCGATCCTGCGCGGTCGCGCGTTTGCAATGCGGGCACAACGTACGCACCAGTCGCTGCGCGACGACACCCGTCAGCGTGGACTGGATGAGGTAATGCGGTACGCCCAGGTCGAGCAGGCGGGTCACGGCACTGGGCGAGTCGTTGGTATGCAGCGTCGACAGGACGAGATGGCCCGTAAGCGACGCCTGCACCGCCATCTGCGCGGTTTCGAGATCGCGGATTTCGCCGACCATGATGATGTCGGGATCCTGACGGAGCAGCGTGCGCACGCCGGCGGCGAAATCCAGGTCGATCGACGCCTGCACCTGCATCTGGTTGAGATCGGGCGAGACCATTTCGATCGGGTCTTCGACGGTGCAAACGTTGAGCTCGGGCTTGGCCAGATGCTTGAGTGTCGAATACAGCGTGGTGGTTTTGCCCGAGCCTGTCGGTCCCGTTACCAGGACGATGCCGTGAGGGCGTTCCACCATGCCCCGCCAGATACGCCCCTCCTCCTCCGAAAAGCCGAGTTGTGAGAAATCCTTCATCACCAGATCGGGATCGAAGATACGCATGACGACCTTTTCGCCGAACGCCGTCGGCATGGTCGAGATACGCAGTTCCACCTCGCGTCCGCCGGCGGAGCGCGTCTTGATACGGCCATCCTGCGGACGGCGCTTTTCGGCGACGTCCATGCGCGAGAGGATCTTTACGCGTGCGGTGACCGCGGTCATGACCGGCGGCGGCAGCTCGAAGACTTTCTGCATGACGCCGTCGATGCGAAAACGCATCTGTCCGGCATCGCGACGGGGCTCGAGGTGGATGTCGGACGCGCGTTGCTCGAACGCGTATTGCAGCAGCCAGTCGACGATGTGGACGACGTGGCGGTCGTCGGCACCGAGCTCGCCGCCCTTGCCCAGCTCGACAAGTTGCTCGAAGTTGATGATCTTGTTGGCGGAGTCCTGACCCTTGGCATCGACGGCCAGCTGGATCGAGCGCTGTACGCCGTAGAACTCCAGCAGATAGCGGTTGATATCGATCGGGTTGGCGACGACGCGACGGATGTCGCGGCGGAGCATATGGCCGAGGTCCGTCGCCCAGCTGGTGTCGAACGGCTCCGCCGTCGCGAACACCACCTCGCTCGCGGTGGCGGCCACGGGCAGGATCCGGTGACGTTGCGCGTACGCGCTGCTGACCACCTGGGTGACCTGCGCCACGTTCACCTTCATCGGGTCGACCTTCATGTAGTCGAGGTCGGCCTTGCCGGCGAGCCATTCCACGAGGACTTCCAGGCTGAGCGGGCGACCCGGCTCGCGGGCGTTGTCGACCTTGGCGCTCGAGACCACCACGAGGGGGTGCAATTCAATGGCCGACTTTCCGCTGCGCGAACCCATCCGGACGCGCTTGGCATCCTCGGCGCCGAGGTATCCGTCCACCATGAGCGAGGCGAGCACCTCGTCGAGCTCCAGCCGGCCACGACGGCCCAGGAGGGCGGCGTGCTGCGGATTCACTGCCATCAGGTCCAACCCCGTGTTCAATGCTACGCCGCTATACTAGCCCGCTTTCTCAAGGACTCGGGAACCATGTCCGCGCCCACATTCCAAGACGTGATCCAGACCCTGAACCGCTACTGGGCGGAGCAGGGCTGCGTGCTGGTCCAGCCGCTCGATACCGAAGTCGGCGCGGGCACCTTTCACCCGATGACCTTTCTCCGGTCGCTCGGACCGGAGCCCTGGGCCGCCGCTTACGTGCAGCCCTGCCGCCGGCCGACGGACGGTCGCTACGGCGACAACCCGAACCGTCTCCAGCATTACTACCAGTACCAGGTGATGCTAAAGCCGAACCCGGACAACATCCTCGATCTGTACATCGGATCGCTGAAGGCGCTGGGCATCGACCCCCTGGTGCACGACCTGCGTTTCGTCGAGGACAACTGGGAGTCGCCGACGCTGGGCGCCTGGGGTCTTGGCTGGGAGGTCTGGCTCAATGGCATGGAGGTCACCCAGTTCACCTACTTCCAGCAGGCCGGTGGCCTGGAATGCCGTCCCGTCACGGGTGAGATCACCTACGGCCTCGAGCGCCTGGTGATGTACCTGCAGAACGTCGACAGCATCTACGACATCGTGTGGACCAACGCGCCGCATGGCGTGGTCACCTACGGCGACGTCTTCCACCAGAACGAGGTGGAGCAGAGCACGTACAACTTCGAATACGCCAACGTGCCGGAGCTGTTCCACTGGTTCGACGTGTGCGAGGGCGAAGCGGCCAAACTGATCGAAGCCGGCCTGCCGCTGCCCGCGTACGAGCAGGTCTGCAAGGCCAGCCACGCGTTCAACCTGCTCGACGCGCGCCGGGCCATCAGCGTGACCGAACGTCAACGCTACATCCTGCGCGTTCGCACCCTGGCTCGCAGCGTGGCCGAGGCCTACGTCGCGCAGCGCGAAAAACTCGGTTTTCCCGGCCTGAAGAACGTCAAGGAGGCCGTCAATGGCTGATAAGCGCCTGCCCCTCCTGATCGAGCTGGGCACCGAAGAACTGCCGCCCAAGGCCCTGGACGACCTCGCTGGCGCGTTCGCGCGCGGCGTCGTCGAAGGCCTGGAGAAGCGCGGCGTCGCCGGCGGCTACGAAGCCGCGAAGACCTACGCGTCGCCTCGCCGCCTCGCCGTCTACATCCCCGACGTGGCCGTCGCCCAGCCGGAGCAGACCGTGGAACGCCGCGGGCCCGCCATCGCGGCGAGCATCGGCGCCGACGGTGAGCCCAGCAAGGCGCTGATCGGCTTCGCGCAGTCGTGCGGCGTCGACGTCGCCGCGCTGGAGAAGCTCGAGACCGACAAGGGCGCGTGGTTCGTCTTCCGCGCCGTGAAGGCCGGCCAGCCCACCGCCGCCCTGCTGGCCGAGGTGGTCGCCGAGTCGCTCAAGGCGCTGCCGATTCCCAAGGCCATGCGCTGGGGCAACCGCGAGGACAGTTTCGTCCGCCCGGTGCACACCCTGCTCATGCTGCACGGTGCCGACATCGTCGATGGCCAGATCCTGGGCCTGACCAGCGGCCGCCTCAGCAACGGCCACCGCTTTCATCACCCGAAGCCGGTGCATGTCGCCGACGCCGACAGCTGGCGCGACGCGCTGCGCGGCGCGCATGTGCTCGCCGATCCGGCCGAGCGCCGCCAGCGTGTGGTCGATGACGTGGCGCGTGTGGCCACCGGCGGCGTGCCCCGCCTGTCCGAGGGCCTGCTCGCCGAGATCGCCAACCTCACGGAGTGGCCGGTCGCCATCGCCTGCACGTTCGAACGTGAGTTCCTCGATGTGCCGCCCGAAGCGCTGGTCACCACGATGGAGACCAATCAGAAGTTCGTGCCGGTGTTCGATGAAGACGGTCGCCTGACCGAGCACTTCATCGGCGTCGCCAATATCGAGAGTCTCGATCCGGCGGAGATCCGCAAGGGCTACGAGCGCGTGATCCGCCCACGCTTCGCCGACGCCAAGTTCTTCTGGGACGCCGACCTCAAGACGCCGCTGGCCGATCATCAGGAAGGCCTGAAGAACGTCACCTACCAGCAGTCGCTGGGCAGCCTCTGGGACAAGACGGTCCGTGTGGCCGAGCTGGCCCGTGTCATCGCCAACCGCGTCGGCGTCGACGCCGGCCAGGCGACGCATGCCGCGGCGTTGGCCAAGTGCGATCTGCTGACCCGCATGGTGGGTGAATTCCCCGAACTGCAGGGCGTGATGGGTCGCTACTACGCGACGCGCCAGGGTCTTCCGGCCGACGTGGCCGATGCCCTCGACAGCTTCTACCAGCCGCGCTTCGGTGGCGATGCCATCGCGGCGGGCAAGGTCGGCCAGGTACTGGCGGTGGCCGAACGCCTCGATACCCTCGCGGGCATTTTCGCCGTCGGGCTCAAGCCGAGCGGCAACAAGGACCCGTTCGCGTTGCGTCGCGCCGCACTTGGCCTCGCACGCACCCTTATCGAGGGGGGGCTCGACATCGATCTGCGCGCCGCGCTGGCCGAGGCCTTCGAACTGGTTCCCGAGGCGGCCTTCGTGGCCGGCGTGAAGCCGGGCAAGGATGGCAAGGCGCCGGTCGTGGACATCGGTGCCCGTCGCCGCGAGCTGGGCGACGAAGTGCACGGCTTCGTGCTCGAACGCCTGCGTGGGTATTACGCGGACCAGGGCTTCTCGGCCGACCAGTTCGAGTCCGTGATCGCGGTGAGCCCGGCGACGTTGCCCGATTTCGACCGCCGGCTTCGTGCGGTGGGCGAGTTCGCCCGTCGCAGTGAGGCGGCCAGTCTTGCCGCCGCGAACAAGCGTGTCGCGAACATCCTGCGCAAGCAGGCCGAGGAAGCGGGTGCGGCACCCATTCCGTCGACGGTCGATCCGGCGCACTTCGAGTCCGACGCCGAACGTGCCCTGCATCAGGCGCTCGCTTCCGCCCGCGCGGACACGCAGGGGCTACTGGCCTCCGGTGACTACACCGGAACGCTGGCGCGCCTCTCGGCTCTGCAGGGGCCGGTCGACACGTTCTTCGACGACGTGCTGGTCAACGCGGAAAATCCGGCGGTGCGCGCCAATCGTCTCGCGCTGCTTGCGCAGCTCAAGGCGGCGTTTGGCGCCATCGCGGACATCTCGCGGCTTTAACCGATATCGCGCGGCTTGCCCGCGCGATCGATCGCCGAACGGATGGACTCCCATCAGCCAGGGCCACTGGCGGCCGAGCTGATGGGAGGACGCCAGGCCGGTTGGCGAGGCGTTCGGTCCGGTCAGGCCGCGGCGCTGGACTGATCGTCTGCGACGCGCGACATGAGCGTGTGACGGAACGCGATCATCCGGTCCGCATAATCCGACTCGCCTGAGCGTCCGAGGATCGAATACATCTCGGCCACCAGATCGGCGTGACGCACCGGCGAAAACCGGCTACCGGTCAACTCGATATCCGACTGCAGCAGCTTCATCGCCGCCGCGAGGCGGGATGCGTCGAGTGCGGACGACACCGTACCCTCGCGCCCGTCGCGACCACGCGCGGTCTCGGTGGTTTCGGTACGGGCCACGGCATCGTCGCCCGATCCGTCCAGCATCATCGGGCCTTCGCCAGCGGCGAGCCAGACCAGCGAAAGGCCCAGCGTCTTGGCCATCGTGACGCAACGGCCCCGCGAAGGATCGGTGTTGCCATCGCGCCAGCTGCGCACCACGCCTTCGGAGAAGCCGCACCGGCGAGCGATTTCGCTCACGCTACCCGACATCTTGATGACTGCCCGTACGCGAGTGGCGAAGGATGACGCGATAGGCGTCGAGTCGATTCGTGCGGACTCCAGGCTATCGCCAGATGCATCGGCCATAACGGAGCCCCTTGAGTTGTAATTCATGCGCTTGGAACCTCGTTTCTAAGTAGATCGCCCCCCGGCCATCCCGCGATCCAACGCGCGGAGCCTGCATTCGGTGTACAGCAACTTCCCTTCGAAAGCCTTTCCGTTGAGAAGTTTCGTAAACGAGTCGTCCAAAAGCGATTCAGAACATGCGACGGGCGCATCTAAATCGATGTTCTGCCTAAGAATGTTTCCTAGGCTCAAGTCCTATATAGGCCATAAGTCACGTGTCTCGAAATCGTAACGGTTTGTGTCGACGTGATTTTTTGCACAGGTCATGACGAAACGGATCCTCAGACGTCGCGACATGTAAAGCTCAGGTGAAAAAATCATGTTGCGAATTCGCAATTAGTTTCGCTATATCTGGTCGCGGGTCGCTCAGCAGGGCGACTCCGGGGGCGCGCCGCTGGCATCACGCGGCGTGGCATAAGGGATAACAACGTCGTCGATGACCCAAGCAAACCTGGCCACAGCCGGGGCGGGATCGGCTTGCTCCGAATCGCAACAACGTACGGTTCGGGCTTTCTAGGGGAGAGGCAGTACATGAATTTGCGTCATCATCACGCCGTGTCGCTGGGTCGCCGCACCGCGCTTGCCCTGGCTATCGGTCTGGGCACCGTCTCCGGCGCCGCATTGGCACAGTCCAACGTCACCGGTTCCATTTTCGGTTCGGTAAATCAGCAGGGCACCTCGGTGACCGTGTCCAGCGCCGACACCGGCTTCTCACGCACGATCAACGTCGACGCGAACGGCCGCTATCGCTTCAGCGCGCTGCCGCCCGGCAACTACAAGGTTTCGCTGGAAAACAACGGCGCGGTGGTCAGCACGCGTGACAACGTGACCGTGACCATCTCGGGCGGTTCCGACGTCTCGTTCGGCTCGTCGGCATCGACCACCGAAGCCGCCACGCTCGAGGGCGTCTCGGTCTCCGCATCGGCGATGCCGTCGATCGACGTGTCGTCGGTCGATACCCGCACGGTGCTCACCGCCGAGCAGCTCAACAAGCTTCCGATTACCCGGGACGTGCTCGCCGCGGCATTGCTTGCGCCTGGCGTGATCGGGAACTCCAGCTACAAGGACGCGCTCGGCAATCCGGTGCCCAGCTTCGGTGGCTCCGCGTCGTCCGAGAACGCCTACTTCATCAACGGCTACGCGGTGACCAATCCGCTGACGTCGATCGGCCTGACTCAGCTTCCTTTCGACGCCATCGACCAGCAGCAGGTGCTCACCGGCGGCTATGGCGCGGAATTCGGCCGCTCGACCGGCGGTGTCATCAATATCGTGACCAAGCGCGGTACCAACGAATGGCACGCCGGCGTGTACACGATCTGGGAGCCCTCGGGGACGCGCGCCTCGCCGCGTAACTCGAACTATCCGGATACCGGGTTTTATCCGACGACCGACGGCACGGTCTATCAGTACTTCAAGAAGAACGAATACTGGCGCTCGACCGTCGGCGCCTACGCCAGCGGCCCGCTGATCAAGGACAAGCTGTTCTTCTACGTCGACGCCGAAATGAACCGCCGCGAAGGTGCCGGCGTGCAGTCCAGCACGACAGCGGGCGCCGTCACCTCCGCCACCGTCGGCCGTAACGGCTGGAACGACTACCAGTACAAGATCCCGCGCTGGCTGGCCAAGCTCGACTGGAACATCACCGACGATCACCACATCGAGCTGACCGGTGTGTCCGACAAGACGGAATACACGTCCGCCACCTACGGCTTCAACTACGCCAGCAAGACCCACGGCGCCGTGCAAAACGGCGGCTCGTACACGAAGGACGGCGGCGACCTCTACGTCGGTAAGTACACCGGTTACATCACCGATAACTTCACGGTCTCGGCGTTGTACGGCCAGCAACGCGTCGATCACGTGCAGACGCCGTTCGGCTACAACGCGAACTGCCCCCTGATCTCGATCGCCAGTGCCGCTTCCCGGGCGCCGGGCATCAATTACGGCAGCTGCCAGACCACCGCGACGTCGGTACGCGTACCGGGCGCGAACGATGCGACCGACGGCTGGCGCCTCGATCTCGAGTATCGCCTCGGCGATCACGACATCAAGTTCGGTGCCGATCGTCAGCAGGCCAAGTCGTTCACGGGCACGTCCCTGCCGGGTGGCTACAGCTGGACATACAACCAGCAGAACAACGCGGCCCAGGCGATCGACGCCGGTCACGGTGTCGGCTCGCCCGCCTCGGCGGGTGGTCTCGGTACGCAGGGCTATTACGTGACCCGCGCTTACACGACCACCTCCGCGACCGTGAAAACGGTGCAGGAATCGCAGTACCTCGAAGATCACTGGCAGGTCACCGATCGCTGGCTGGTCTACGCGGGTCTGCGCAACGAGCAGTTCAAGAACTTCAACGGCAATAACGAGGTGTATGCGAAGCAGCGTCACCAGCTGGCGCCGCGTCTGGGCGTGTCGTGGGACGTGATGGGTGATTCGACCCTCAAGGTCTACGCCAACGCCGGTCGTTACCATCTGGCCATGCCGAACAACGTCGCCGTGCGTGCGGCGTCCGGCTCGCTGGGCACCTCCGAATACTTCACGTACACGGGAACCGATCCGGTCACTGGCGCGCCGACGGGTCTCGTACCGGTGCCGGTCAACCAGGCCGCCGGTTACACGTGCGGCGGCACCAACGCGGTCTCGGCCAACCTCGAGTGCGGCGTGGCGCCGGATCCGCGTACCGTCGCCGCGAAGGGCCTGAAGTCCCACTATCAGGACGAATACATCGCCGGTCTCGATCAGGCGATCACGCCCACCCTGAACTGGGGTGCCAAGCTGACCTGGCGTCAGCTGCGCAGCGCGATCGACGACACCTGCACCCCCGCACTGGGCGGCGCGTGCTTCCTGTTCAACCCGGGTACCGGCAACACCTTCCTGCAGGAGCAGGACGACGGCTCGTTCGTCGCCGTGCATTACTCGAAGGACGCCCTGCAGCTTCCCGACCTGAAGCGTAAGTACTACGCCGTCGATCTGTACCTGGAGCATCCGTTCGCCGACAAGTGGTACGGCCGCATCGACTACACGTGGTCGCGCAGCTACGGCAACACGGAAGGTCAGCTGGCATCCGACCTGGACACGGGCAACGGCGGTCAGGCTGACGTCTCGGTGACCCAGGACTGGGATCTGCCGCAGCTGATGGTGGGCGCGAACGGCAAGCTGCCGAACAACCGTACGCATCAGATCAAGGCCTTCGGTTACTTCCAGGCCACCGACGATCTGCGCTTCGGTGCCAACCTGAACATCGCATCGGGTCGTCCGAAGAACTGCACGAGCTTCTACCCGACCGCCGACGCGGGCCTGTACAACGGTGCGTTCTACTACTGGTGCGGTCTGCCGGGCACGGCGGGTTACGAGCGCTCACCGCGTGGCTCGCACGGCAACACGCCGTGGACCTATATCGTCAACCTCAATGCGGCATACACCCCGAGCTGGCTGGACAAGAACCTGACGCTGCAGGTCGACGTGCTCAACGCGTTCAACAAGCAGACACCGACCTCGTACAACCCCCGTTATGCGTCGTCGCGCTCCACCGTCAGCCCGCTTTACGACCGCGAACTCAACTTCACCGATCCGCGTACCGTCCGTTTCACCGCCCGCTACGACTTCTGATCCGCCGTACCGGCAAAAACTTTCCAACAACAAGAGTCCCGGGTGAAAGGATTCGCCACGGGGCGACAAAAAGTGTCTCCCCAGATCGCCCTCGTCCCCCCGGACGGGGGCATTTTTTTCTAGGAATGATTCCTAGGAGCGAGTCATAGGACGCCGGCAAATGCCAAAAGTCACATCTGTAACTTCTTGTGCAGCCGGCTATTTTTCTGCGGCCCGGCAGTTGCTTCGGAAGTAATTGCCTAGATTTGTAAAATTACCGTGAGAATTTCGTATTGCAGTCCCGTGACCGCTGCGGATATATGTGTTCCACGTCACACGCAGTGGCGTTTCGGGGCGCGGGATCCTTTCACGGATCCTGCTGTTTAAAGGGGATTTTTAAACTCCGATCTCTAAGAAGCCTGGCGCTAGCCGGGCCGGGGTCGGCTTGCCGCTCGGCGCAGGTTTTTGCGTCGGCGGAATTTTAATCGGGGAGATGCAAGATGAATTCGCGCCACAACCGCGCCGCCATGCTGGGCCGTCGCACCGCACTGGCCCTGGCCATTGGCCTGGGTACTGTGTCCGGTGCCGCCTTCGCACAGTCCACCACCGGTTCCATCTTCGGCCAGGTGCCGGCAGGTGCGGGCCAGACCGTGACCGCGACCAACGAGACGGGCGTCAGCCGCACCGTCAACGTCGATGCCGCCGGTCGCTACTCCATCACGTCGCTGCCGCTCGGCAGCTACAAGGTCACGCTGAACAAGGACGGTGCCGCCGTCGATTCGCGTTCCAACGTGAGCCTGCGCGTCGGCGCGGGTACGGAAGTGGCCTTTGACGCCGCCGCGTCGGCCACGGCCGCCTCCAGCCTCGAAGGCGTGACCGTCTCGGCCAATGCGCTGCCCTCGATCGACGTCAGCGCGGTCGACTCGCGCACCGTCATCACCTCCGAGCAGCTGTCCAAGCTGCCGCTGGCGCGCACCGCTGAAGCCATCGCACTGCTGGCGCCGGGCGCCGTGGCCGGTAGCTCGTTCTTCACCGGTCCGACCGGTAATCCGCTGGTCTCGATCGCCGGTAGCGCCGTCACCGAGAACGCGTACTACATCAACGGTTTCAACACGACCGATCCGCTCAGCGGCTTCGGCGGTATCACCCTGCCGTACGGCGCCATCGACCAGCAGGAAATCCTCGCCGGCGGTTACGGCGCTGCTTACGGCCGTTCCTCGGGCGGCGTGATCAGCCAGGTCGGTAAGCGCGGCACGAACGAATGGCACTTCGGTGCGCAGGTCCTGTGGGAGCCGAACGGCACCAAGGCCAACCAGATCAATTACTACCGTCAGGTCGGCGCACAGGCCGGTCAGCTGTACGACGACAACAAGAAGGACAAGCTCGACCGCACCACGTACTCCGTGTACGCCGGTGGTCCGCTGATCAAGGACACCCTGTACGTGTTCGTCGCCGCTGAGCAGGAGCGTCGCTCGGGCGAGCAGACGACCAGCGTCGCGGCGCCGTTCGTCTACAAGCAGTCGTACCGCAACCCGAAGTTCTACGGCAAGGTCGACTGGAACATCACCGACAGCAACATCCTCGAAATCACCGGCGCGTCGAACAAGCAGGATTACGACGCTTCGATCTACGAGTATGACTATCCGACCAAGACCCGTGGCGACTACGTCGGCAAGGACAACTCGGTCAACAACAAGTCGGGCGCGGATCTCTACAGCGCCAAGTTCACCAGCTACATCACCGACGACCTGACCCTGACGGCCCTCTACGGCAAGATGAAGGGCACGTACTACACCGCCACCGGCGGTGACCAGTCGCTGCCGTCCATCCTCACCGCGACGAATCAGGATCCGCTGCTCAATGGCGGCAATCCGATCACCAACGCCAACCCGTCGGCCACCACCGCGGATCCGAAGCACACCTCGACCAACACCAACTTCCGTGTCGACCTGAGCTATCACATCGGCGACCACACGATCGTGGCCGGTATCGATAACCAGAAGGTGCTCGACAAGAACGACGGCGACAGCACGACCGGTCCGGGTTACGCGTGGGAGTACAACAAGACCGACGCCGGCACGCCGATCATCGGCGAAGCCCCGACGGACGCGTCCTATGTCGCCCCGCCGGGTGGCCGTGGCTACTACGTCGCCCGCTACGTCTACGGCACCGCCGCGTCGGTCCGCACCACGCAGCGCGCTCAGTACATCGAAGACACCTGGCAGGTGAATGACCGCTGGATGGTGAAGGTGGGTCTGCGCAACGACCAGTTCACCAACTACAACCAGGACGGCGAGCCGTACCTGAGGCTGACCACGCCGCAGTGGGCCCCGCGTCTGGGCGCCACCTGGGACGTCAACGGCGACTCCAGCCTGAAGATCTACGCCAACGCGGGTCGTTACTACCTCGCGCTGCCGGCGACCGTCGCGCTGCGTTCCGCTGGTGCTTCGCTCTACACCCGCGAGTACTTCAACTACACCGGTATCGACGCCAACGGTATTCCGCAGGGCCTGACCCCGATCTTCAGCAGCACCGGCGGTCCGATCTCGGCGAACAGCGAGTACGGCATCCCGCGTGATCCGAAGACCGCCGCCGCCACCAACATCAAGTCGGAATACCAGGATGAGTTCATCCTCGGTTTCGATGCGGCGCTGACCGACAAGTGGACCTACGGTGCGAAGGCCACGGTGCGCAAGCTGCGTAACGCGATCGACGACGTCGGCGACAGCGGTGCGATCCTGCGCAAGATGGAACGCTCGGGTATCGATCCGGACACCATCGGCGACATCCAGGGCAGCTACCTGTTCAACCCGGGTCGTGCCAACACCTTCCTGATCCCGAACACCAACGGCGGCTACTACAGCGTCGACATGAACAATGAGGACTTCGGGTTCCCGCACTCCAAGCGTAACTACTACGGCCTCGAGCTGTACCTGGATCACGCATGGGACGGCAAGTACCAGGTCCGCTTCGATTACGTCTACTCGAAGAGCTACGGCAACTCAGAAGGTCAGGTCCGTTCGGACATCCGTCAGGACAACGTCTCGGCGACGGTGGACTGGGATTACGCGGAAGTCATGCAGTACTCGAACGGCGAACTCGCCAACAGCCGCAAGCACAACTTCAAGATCTACGGCTCCTATCAGCTGGCTTCGGAGTGGCTGGTCTCGGGCAACATCAACATCGCTTCGGGTGCGCCGAGGAGCTGCCTGGGCTTCTACGGCCCGAACGAGACCAACCCGAACCTCGGCTACGGCTCGTACTACCACTGGTGCGATGGTCAGCCGTCGCCCCCGGGTGAGGCAGGCCACAATCCGTGGACCTACATCGTCACGGGTAGCGTCGAGTACCGTCCGGAGTGGGCCGACAAGAAGCTGGCCTTCAACGTCACCGTGTTCAACCTGCTGAACCAGCGCAAGGAAACGCAGGTTTATCCGATCCACGGCAGCGCGGCGAGCCTCAACCCGCGTTACGACGTGCCGCTCTACCAGACCCAGCCGCGCTACGCCCGCTTCGGTATCACGTACGACTTCTGATAGCGCGTCGCGTATCGCACAACAAGAAAAAGCCGAGGGGGGCAGGGATCTGCCCCCCGACGGTCACGAAATGTGCTCCCCAGATCGCCTTCTTCCGTCCCGCGGACGAGGGCTTTTTTTTCGGAAGCATTTATTTCTCAAGCAAAAATCCCCTGATTTCCGGGAGTTGGCCGGGAATCCTGAACAAGCACCGCACTAGGAAAAACGCCTACACCGTGTAAATAATTTGTTGACACGGCAGTAAGGTCACGCCTATGTTCGGCATCGGCGACACCCGACTGAGCCTTTCGTGAACTGCGAAGGCGTCTCGGTTTGGTACTAGTCAGGGCTTGTCGGGAGCAGGTCGGGGGAGGCAGTCGACTCTGGGAGGAGTTGGCGCCAGAACACCACCCCTCGGATCCGAGCAACGGCAAGGCCATTTTTTCCGGCCTTTGGTCGGTTTTGCTCGTTTTTTTTGGCCCTGTTGGGGTCGATCTGGGGAGATTTGCAATGAGTTCTCGCAGCATCCGGCAGGCTTCCGTCCTGCGTCGTTCGTCGCTGGCGCTCGCGCTGGCGATCAGCCTGGGCGGCACTGGTGTCGTCCTCGCGCAGTCCACCACGGGTAACATTTTCGGTACAGGCGCCCAGCCGGGCGACACCGTGCAGATCAGCGGCTCCACGGGTATCACCCGTGAGGTCCCGGTCGACGCGTCGGGCCGTTACCAGTTCAACAACCTGCCGGTTGGCAGCTACCAGGTCGACCTCAAGCGCAACGGCGCCGTCGTCGATTCGCGCAAGAACGTCAACCTGACGGTCGGCAAGGGTTCGGACGTGTCGTTCACGGCCGCCACCTCCGCTGCCAGTGCCCAGTCGCTCGATTCGGTCACGGTCACGGCCAACAGCCTGCCGCCCGTCGACGTCTCGACGGTCGACTCGCGCACGGTCATCACCTCCGAGCAGCTCGCCAAGCTCCCGCTCGCACGTACGGCTGAAGCCATCGCGCTGCTTGCCCCGGGTGCGGTGTCGGGTAGCGGCTACTTCTCCGGTCCGACCGGCAACGCTCTGGTCTCGATCGGCGGCGGCTCGGTTACCGAGAACGCGTACTACATCAACGGTTTCAACACGACCGATCCGCTCAGCGGCTTCGGTGGTATCACCCTGCCGTACGGCGCGATCGATCAGCAGGAAGTGCTGGCCGGTGGCTACGGCGCAGCCTACGGCCGTTCGGCCGGCGGCGTGATCAGCCAGGTCGGCAAGCGCGGTACCAATGAGTGGCATTTCGGTGCGCAGATCCTGTGGGAGCCGCGCGGCACCCGCTCGACCCCGGGCAATGACCACTACATCATCAACAGCGAGACCACGTCGGCTGGTGAGATCTACAACTACAACAAGAAAGACACCCAGATGCGTACGGTCGAGTCGGCCTACGTGGGTGGTCCGCTGATCAAGGACAAGCTGTACATCTTCCTCGCCGCCGAGCAGGAGAAGGTGAACCAAGATCGTTACACGTCGCAGGACTCGCCGAACTACTACGACCGTTCCTACCGGAACCCGAAGTTCTACGGCAAGCTGGACTGGAACATCAACGACAGCAACATCCTCGAAGTCACGGGCGCGTCGAACAAGCAGAACTACGACGCCAACGTCTACGGCTTCGACTACACCACCCTGACCAAGGGTGACCTGGTCGGCAAGGACACGTCGGGTAACCCGCTGAACAAGACCGGTGCGGATCTCTACACCGCCAAGTTCACGAGCTACATCACCGATGATCTGACCCTGACGGCTCAGTACGGCAAGATGAAGGGCACGTACTACTCGCAGGTGCCGCAGACTCAGGTTCCGCACATCATCAACCCGACCCTGCAGGACCCCACGCTCGCTGACGGCGTCTCGAATGAGAATCCGAGCACCCGCGTATACGATCCGCAGCACAAGTCGACCAACACCAACCTGCGCATCGACCTGTCGTACCACGCTGGCGATCACACGATCACCGCCGGTATCGATAACCAGGACGTCCGCGACAGCAACGATGGTCAGGGTACCTCGGGCCCAGGCTATGCCTGGGAGTACGGTAAGAAGGCCAATGGCACCGTGCCGATCGCTGGCGCGCCGGGTGGCGACACATATGTTGCACCGGCTGGTGGGAATGGTTACTACGTCGACCGTTACGTGTACGACGCTCGCGCGTCGGTCCGCGTGAAGCAGCGCGCCCAGTACATTGAAGACTCCTGGCAGATCAGTGATCGCTGGTTGGTCAAGGTTGGCATCCGTAACGACCAGTTCACCAACTACAACGGCGTTAGCGAACCGTATCTGCGTCTGACCACGCCGCAGTGGGCCCCGCGTCTGGGTGCTACCTGGGACGTCAACGGCGATTCGAGCCTGAAGATCTATGCCAACGCCGGTCGCTATTACCTCGCCCTGCCGGCGAGCGTGGCACTGCGTTCTGCGGGTCAGTCGCTCTATACCCGTGAGTATTTCAACTACACGAGCATCGATGCCAACGGCATCCCGCAGGGCCTGACCCCGATCGATACCGCCACCGGCGGCCCGATCTCGGGTAACCGTGAATACGGTATCCCGCGCGATCCGAAGACCGCCGCTGCGACCAACCTCAAGTCGGAATACCAGGATGAATTCATCCTCGGCTTCGATAAGACGCTGGGCGACAAGTGGGTCTACGGTGCGAAGGCAACCGTGCGTAAGCTGAAGAACGCGATCGACGACGTGGGCGATTCCGACACGATCGAAGCCGCGCTCGTCCGTCAGGGCGTGGATCCGGCGACCATTGGTCCGATCCAGGGCAGCTACCTGTTCAACCCGGGTCGCGCTTCGGACTTCGTCGTTCCGAACACCACGGGCGGCTACTACACCGCGCACGTGACCAACGCCGACTTCGGGTTCCCGCATCTCAAGCGTAACTATTACGGTCTCGAGATGTACCTCGAGCATCCGTTCGATGGTAAGTGGTACGGCAAGCTGGATTACCTGTACTCCAAGAGCTACGGTAACTCGGAAGGCCAGGTTCGTTCGGACATCGGCCAGACCGACGTCTCGGCGACGGTCGACTGGGATTTCCCGGCGCTCATGCAGTACTCGAACGGCGAACTGTCGAACAGCCGCAAGCACGTCTTCAAGGCGTACGGTTCGTACCAGCTGACCGAAGAGTGGATGCTGTCGGGTAACCTGACCGTCGCGTCGGGCGCACCGAAGTCCTGCCTTGGTTACTTCGGCGCCGATGAATCGGATCCGACCGGTTACCAGTCGTACTACCACTACTGCTACGGTCAGCCGTCGCCTCCGGGTGCCGCGGGCCACAATCCGTGGACCATCCTGGCCGACCTGAGCGCCGAGTACCGTCCGACGTGGGCTGACAAGAAGCTTGCCTTCAACGTGACCGTGTTCAACGTGCTCAACACGCGTGAGCGTCTGGCCACGTACCCGCAGGCTGGCGAAACGGGTGCTGTTGACCCGAACTACCGCACGGCGCTGTTCCAGACCACCCCGCGTTACGCTCGCTTCGGCATCACCTACGACTTCTGATCCATCGACGTCGTAAGCCGATAAGGAAAACGCCACCTTCGGGTGGCGTTTTTTTTTTGCCCTGACCGTTTCCGGCAAACCTGACCGTCAGCTTGCCAACCCGCTCCCGTTTCCGCCAAGTCGGGTAGTTTCACCCTTGACTTTTACATCGGCGCATTTCTCGGTATGCTCCAAGGTCCCCCCGGACATGTTGCAGCGCCATGCGCGCGCGTATTGTCCGTCACCCCAAAACCATTCCGTTCCATACGAGGTTTGACCATGCGCAGGATCCTCTTGTCGCTCGCTTCTGTCTCCGCCCTGGCGCTCGCCGGTTGCGGTGGCGGCTCCGACAACAACGGCCAGCAGGCCGCCGCCGGTGGCAGCGACAATGCCGCTCCCGCCAACGCCGTGACCGGCACCGTCACCCTGCGTGACGCCGGCGCCCAGCTGTCGCCGGACGCCAAGCTCGACCTCAAGCTGGTCGACGTCAGCGCCCAGGGTTCGCAGCCGCTGGCCACCAAGACGGTGCAGCCGGTGACCCTGCCGCAGCAGTTCCAGCTGGACTTCAATGCCGCCGACCTCAATCCCAACGACATGTACATCGTCGAAGCGTCCCTGCAGGACGGCGAGCGTCACTATTCGGCTCCGCTGAAGACCCCCGTGCTGACCAAGGGCGCGAAGAACGTCGCCAACATTCAGCTGGTCGGTGAAGCGACGCCGGGCGAGAAGGAGCTCAGCGGCTACAACTCGCTGAAGAAGAACATCGGCGGCCTGAAGATGACGCAGGGCACCGCGTTGAAAGAAGGCGAGTCGCGCGGCTGGCAGATCTTCAAGAAGGGTAACGACGTGCAGTTCGTTATCGAACTGGTCGATTACGGCGATAAGGGCTTCACCTCGACGAACTACGCTTACAAGAACGGTAAGCCGTGGGTGATCGTCCAGGAGAAAAAGCCGAGCAAGGACGGTAAGCCGACCTCAATCCAGCGTGCTGGCTGGAACGATGCCGGCGAACTCGTCCTCAAGCAGAACGAGGCTGGCGGCAAGGTCGACGTGCTCGGCGACGATGCCGTCGCGGCGCTGAAGAGCCAGGCTGACGCTATGTATTCGAAGGCTGGCGGCAAAAAGTAATCCGGCTGCCTAGCTAAGCAAAAAAACGCCGGCGTGTAGCCGGCGTTTTTTTTGCGCGAAGAGGTTAGTTGCTTCCAAAACCCGTCGTGTATGTGCCAATGCCGGAGATCTCTGAAGGTGCAGGCAGGTTGCAGTCTGCACGCCCGAAGAACGGTCCGCCGATATAGGTCGTATCGAGGCAATAGTTACTGACGGTGCGCCCGGTAGCGCTGTGAAAGTACTTGATCACATCTTCGATGTGGTGCCCCTCGGTCTGACAGCTTCCCGACGATGAGCAAGTGACTATGGGATCGCCGCAGCCGAAGTCGAACTCGATCCGGTTCGCATTGCCCGCATCAGTAACGCCTGCGTGTTCGCGAGTGTTTTCGCAATAAAGAATCGAGTTACCGATGATGTTGTCGTTCGCGTCAAAATAAATGATCGACCGAGCGTACGCAGGGAGAGCCATTGAGACGCCGGGGATTGCGCCGAGGAAGACAAGTAGCAGCGCGGCGAGGGCGTAGCGAGTTCGATTCATTCTTTATAGTCCTTGAGTAACTTCTCATGAAGTCCTCAAAGACTAATGGGTCGGTGTTCCTCATCGAGCTGCAAGCAAGTGCGAAGCGAGACAGCCCTACGCGATCTTCAGAATGAACCTACACGTATTCGGCAAACAAACGTTTAGGAGAGTTTATCGTTGAAATCGAAAGAAGCCGTTTACAAAAAAGCACGCCTCGATCTGCGAGGGCGTGCTTCAATAGTTTTGCTGCGGCAGATCAGAACGACATCTTCAGCCCGAGGTTGAGGCTGTTGTAACGCTGCGTGTCGTCTGCGAAGCGACCGCTGTAGCTCGCCCAGCCGCTCCAGGTCTGGCTGAAGTCGGCGGTGACGCCGAGGTCGGCCGTGGCCCAGGTCTTGTCCGGGGTGAAGCCCTGGACTTCGAACTTGCCGGCCATGCTGTTGAGACCCGCGGTGACGTAACGATCGTCGGCGCGGCCGTCGTGGTTGTAGGACACCTCGGCGAACGGGTGCAGCATGGTGCTGCCGGCCTGCATCGACCCCTGCAGGCGCCAGCCTGCCGTTTCGATACGAGCGTTACGCGTCTGCTTGCCGAAGGTCATCGCGGTGCTGGTGTTGCTGCGCTCGGTGTAACCGAACACGCGCAGCTGCTCGAATTCCACGCTGACGAACGGGCCGGTCTTGAGTGTGTCGCTACCGAACCACCAACCGCCCTGCAGGCCTGCGCCCACGTGCGAGCCATCGGTTTTGCCCGTCTCGGTGCGACGTGCGGCGCCGAGGTCGATGCGACGATCGATGTCGGTGAAGCTGAGCTGGCCGAAGCTGACGAACGCGCCGCCGTAACCGCCGCCCTGGTGATAGAAGGCATAACCCGAACCGGCGACGTCCTGCATCTTGTAGCCGCCACCGCCCTGGAAGTCGGCGTTGTTCTGGGACAGGCCAAGAGCGACACCGACGGAGACGTTCTCGTTGACCTTGGCATCCGCACCGACCGTCAGGTTGACGTTGTCGCTGTCGGTCTTCGGCGAAGTGTCGGTCGTCTTGAACTTCTGCTGGCCGTAGTCGACGGCCGCGAACACGCGGGAGTCGGCGCCGAAGTTATCGGCGAGCATCTGGTTACGCAGCACACGGACATGCGCGGCGTCGGAGGCGAGACCGGCTTCGCCGAGCAGCGAAATCTTCTGCGGGGCGGTAATCACCGAAATCGCATACTGGCCGAGGATCGCGTGAGCCGCCGTGGTCGGGTGAATGCCGTCGGCGAACAGGTAGGTCGAAGCCGCATTCGGGTCGCGCAGGGTGGCCGGCGTGCAGGTCAGCGAGCTGGCCGTGGTGCAGGCCGGCACGGTGACGTTGGTGAAGCCGTAGGTGCTCGGGCTTGCGATGACTTCGTTGAGCAGCGCGTAGGTGTCGATCGGCACGATGCCGCGGTTGGCCTGGGCCAGACCGCCGGATAGGATGCCGTTGTAGACCTGCGACAGCTGGCTGATCTGGCCGGCCGCCGTTGCGCCCTGGGCCAGCGCGGCGGGGGTCTTGCCGACGTCGGGCAGGTTGAAGACGACGATGGTCTTCGCGCCCGCCGCCTGCAGTGCCTTGATCTGGCCGACTTCGTTCGTGGCGGCCGTGGCGACGGTCACCTGGGCCGTGGCCGGGTTGTTCAGTGCCGCCAGCAGGTCGTTGGCGCCGATCCACATGGTGTACAGCGCGTTCGGGTCGGCCTTGCCGCCGGTGGACGCGAGATACGTCTGAATCTGTGTCGAGGTCGGCGGGACGGTCAGCGGCGTGCCGGTGACCGGGTTGACCGTGGCGGCACGCGCGTTGCCGTACGCGTAGTCGGTGCCACCCTTGAGCGACGGGGTGAGCGAGAGGCCGTAGTACGACGCGATGTTCTCGACCGCGACCGTGCCCGGGTTCGTCGTGAAGCGCAGCGCGACAGGCGAGCGGATCAGCGTGGAGACGTTGCCGTTGTCGCTCAGGCTGTCACCGAAGGACACCACCTGCGTGAAACCGTCGGCGTGCGCCCCGGCACTGAAGAGAAGGGCGGCGCCGATGGCACCGGCGAGATGACGAATACGCATGTGGAATCACTCCGTGTGTGGGGCGTTAGAGAAACGTTACGGTAATCGAAGCCATACGCCAGCGCATGCTGCGGCGCACTAGGATCTTGCGGAAGGGTGGTCCCCTGACTCCGCGCCTCGGACGAGGCGCGGAGCGGTGTTGCGTTATTTCTTAAGCGCGCGCGAGAAAGCGTCGGCGAACGCGCTGTTGGACGGGGCGGCAGCCTGCTTCGGTGGCTGGGGCGCACGGGCACCGCCACCCTGCCCGCCGCGACGATTGCCGCCACCCGCAGGGGCGTCGTCGCGCTGACCGGGGCGACCACCGCGCGCTTCGCCCGGCACATCATCCAGGCGCATGCTGAGTGCGATGCGCTTGCGCGGCAGGTCGATCTCCATGACCTTCACCTTGACGATGTCGCCCGCTTTCACCGCATCGCGCGGATCCTTGACGAAGGTATGCGACAGCGCCGACACGTGGACCAGACCGTCCTGATGCACGCCGATGTCGACGAACGCGCCAAAGGCGGCGACATTGGTCACGCGTCCTTCGAGCACCATGCCGACGGTGAGATCCTTCAGGTCTTCCACACCCTCGGCAAAGCTCGGCGCGACGAACTCCGGACGCGGATCGCGGCCGGGCTTTTCCAGTTCCCTGAGGATGTCGCGCACGGTCGGTACACCGAACTTCTCATCGGTAAAGTCTTCCGCCTTCAGGCTGCGCAGGAACGACGTATCGCCGATCACCTGCTTCACCTCGCGACCGCACTGCTTGAGGATGCGCTCGACGACGGGGTACGCCTCGGGATGCACGGAGCTGGCGTCGAGCGGGTTGCTGCCCGCGCTGATGCGGAGGAAGCCGGCGCACTGCTCGAAGGCCTTGTCGCCAAGGCGCGGTACCTTGAGCAGGTCCTTGCGGCTGGGGAAGGGGCCGTTCGCATCGCGATGCTTGACGACGTTCTCGGCGACGCTGCTGGACAAGCCGGCGACACGCGCGAGCAGCGGGGCGGACGCGGTGTTCACGTCGACGCCTACGGCGTTGACGCAGTCTTCGACGCGTGCGTCGAGTGCGCGCGCCAGCTTCACCTGGTTGACGTCGTGCTGGTACTGGCCGACACCGATCGCCTTCGGCTCGATCTTGACCAGTTCCGCCAGAGGATCCTGCAGTCGGCGTGCGATCGACACGGCGCCGCGGATCGACACGTCGAGTTCGGGGAATTCCTTCGATGCGAGCTCCGACGCGGAGTACACCGACGCGCCAGCTTCGCTGACGACGACCTTCGACAGATTGAGGTCGGCGTGCTTGCGCATCACTTCACCGGTCAGCTTGTCGGTCTCGCGCGAGGCGGTTCCGTTACCGATGGCGATCAGGTTGACGCCGTGCTGCTTGCTGAGCTGCGCGATGCGCGCGACCGACTGATCCCACTGGTTGCGCGGCTCGTGCGGATAAATGGTGTCGTACGCGAGCAGCTTGCCCGTGGCGTCGACGATGGCGAGCTTGCAGCCGGTCCGGATGCCCGGATCGAGGCCCATCACGGTCTTGCCGCCGGCCGGAGCGGCCAGCAACAGGTCCTTGAGGTTTTCACCGAAGACGCGGATAGCCTCGTCCTCGGCGCCTTCGCGTACGCGACCGAACAGGTCGAGCGTCAGGTGCAGGTGCAGCTTGACGCGCCAGGTCAGGCGCACGGTCTCGCGCAGCCAGGCGTCGGCCGCGCGGCCCTGGTTGACGATGCCGGCGCGTGCGGCCACGCGGCCCTCGCCCTCGGCATGGCCCTGATCGGCATCGACGGCGGGGTTGAGGTCGATCTCGAGCACGCCCTCGTTGCGGGCGCGCATCAGCGCGAGCAGGCGGTGCGACGGAATCTTCGAGACCGACTCGGCATGATCGAAATAGTCGCGGAACTTCGCGCCTTCGTTCTCCTTGCCGGGCACGACGGTGGCGCGGATCTGGCCGTTCTCCCAGAGCCAGTCGCGCAGTTCGCCCACCAGGGTGGCGTCTTCAGCGATGGCTTCCATCAGGATGGCGCGCGCGCCGTCCAGTGCGGCCTTTACGTCGGCCACGCCCTTGTCGGCATCCACGAAGGCCGCGGCGACGGTTTCCGGGTCCTGCGTGGGATCGTCGCGCAGGCCGAGCGCGAGGGGCTCGAGGCCGGCTTCGCGAGCGATCTGTGCCTTGGTACGGCGTTTGGGCTTGTACGGAAGGTAGAGATCCTCCAGGCGGGCCTTGGTGTCGGCGCTGAGGATGTCGGCCTTGAGGGCGTCGGTCATCTTGCCCTGTTCGGCGACGCTGTCGAGGATCGCGGCGCGACGGTCTTCCAGCTCGCGCAGGTAGCGCAGGCGCTCTTCGAGCAGGCGAAGCTGGATGTCGTCGAGACCGCCGGTGACTTCCTTGCGGTAGCGGGCGATGAACGGCACCGTGGCGCCACCGTCGAGCAGTTCCACCGCCGCGCGCACCTGTTCGGGCTTCGCGGCGATGTCCTGGGCAATACGTTGTTCGATGCTCTGCATGACTTTCCTGTGCTTTGACTCAGCCGGCCGGCATGTCGGGCCGGGCCGCCGATGATAGCAAGCACAGGTGGTAACCCGGCCTCCGGGCCGGGGCAGGTCGGGCAATCAGGCGTCGAAGCTGCCGTTCGTCCCGGTACGTGGGGCTTGCACGGCGGCCTTGTCCGCGCGACCCAGTACGACGTAGGTGCTGGCTAGGAGGTCATGGACCCCCTGCTTGCGCTCGGTGAAGGCGGCGACCACGTAGAACACCATGGGTACCAGCAATGTCACGGCATTGAACAGGCGAACCACGTTGCGGGCGGCGGCGCGACCGATCGTCAGGCGCTGACCGCTGGCGTCGGTCACGCGGATGCCGCACGCGAGCTTGCCGGGCGTGGCCTGCCACTTCGAGCTTTCGAAGAAGGCGTAGTAAGCGAAACCGATCACCAGCAGCACATAGGAGATGGGTTGCACGGCCTCGGCGTACGCCTTGATCGCGCCGGCCTGATCGTGTTCGAACTGCGCCATCATCGACGCCATCAGGCTGCCTAGCCCCATCATCAGGCTGATGACGGTGAAGGGGACCATCAGGATGATGTAGTCGATCACCCAGGCGCCGAAGCGCAGCCAGAAACCGGCGTACTCCGGCTCCACGGCGGCCTCGTTGATTCCCATGAAGGGCGGCGGCGGGGGCGGCACGACGCCGGGCGCGGGGCGGTCGTCGGGAAAGAGTTCGCCCAGGGGGCGCCAGTCGCTCATGCCCTCGTACCAGCCGAGTTCCTCAGGACGGCAAGTGCCGTCCCGCAGCCACTGACGGATCTCGTCGTCCGCGTAAGGCCCGAACCGCTCGCCGTTTCGTCCGATCCACACTTGCATGCTGCTGTCTTCCCGCCTTAACCGATGAGGCGATGATGCCAGATGGGTGCGTCATCCGCCGCCTGCTGAAAGCCACGGTGGTCTCGCCTGGGCTCAGGCGGCTCGTCGTTTCAGGTGCACCAGCAGCAGCGAAATCGCCGCGGGAGTGACGCCGCTGATACGTGAAGCCTGGCCGATGGTCGCCGGCAGCGAGCGCTTCAGCTTGAGCAGTACCTCAGCCGACAGGCCACGCACGCGGTCGTAGTCGAAGCTCTCGGGGATGCTGGTCGACTCATGACGGCGCTGGCGCTCGATCTCCTCACGCTGGCGCTCGAGGTAACCCGAGTATTTGGCCTGGACCTCCACCTGGGTCGCCACTTCGGCGTCGTCTACCGCCGGACCCAGTTCGGGAACGGCGGTCAGCGCCGCGTAGTCCATCTCCGGCCGACGAAGCAGGTCCAGTGCGTGTGTCTCGCGACTCACGGCGATGCCCAGCGAGCGCTGCACGGCCGCGCCAAGCGCGTTGGCGGGTGCGGCCCAGAGTCCACGCAAGCGGGCGGTTTCGCGCTCGGCGGCGTCACGCTTGGCTTCCAGACGGCGGAAGCGGTCTTCCGACACGACGCCCTTCGCGTAGCCTTGCGCGGTCAGACGCAGGTCGGCGTTGTCTTCGCGCAGATGCAGGCGATATTCGGCCCGCGAGGTGAACATGCGGTACGGCTCGATCGTGCCGTTGGTCGTCAGGTCGTCGATCAGCACGCCCACGTAAGCCTCGTCGCGGCGCGGATACCACGGCGCGTCGCCGCGTACGCTCAGCGCGGCATTCATGCCGGCGATCAGGCCCTGAGCCCCCGCTTCCTCGTAACCCGTGGTGCCGTTGATCTGGCCGGCGAACCAGAGGCCGGGAATGGCCCGGGTTTCCAGCCAGGGATGCAGGCCGCGCGGGTCGAAGTAGTCGTATTCGATCGCATAGCCCGGGCGCGTGATGTGGGCATTCGCGAAACCGGGAATCGAACGGACCAGTGCGTACTGCACATCGAAGGGCAGTGACGTGGAAATGCCGTTCGGATAGATCTCGAACGTATCGAGGCCCTCGGGCTCGACGAAGATCTGGTGGGAGGTCTTGTCCGCGAAGCGAACGACCTTGTCCTCGATCGACGGGCAGTACCGCGGGCCTACGCCCTCGATCTGTCCGCTGTACAGCGGCGACCGGTCCAGCGAACCACGGATCAGGTCGTGCGTCGCCTCGGTCGTGTGCGTGATCCAGCAGCTGACCTGGCGCGGATGTTCCGCCGCCGAACCCATGTACGAGAAGTGCGGCATCGGATCGTCGCCCGGCTGCTCGGCCAGCAGCGAGAAGTCGATGCTGCGGCTGTCGATGCGCGGCGGGGTACCGGTCTTCAGGCGGTCGGCGGCGACCGGCAACTCGCGAAGCTTCGCGGCCAGCGTCGAGGCTGGCGGATCGCCCGCACGGCCACCGGCGTACTGCGCGCTGCCGATGTGAATCTTGCCGGCGAGGAACGTGCCCGCGGTAAGCACGACGGCGGGCGCGTGGAAGTCCAGGCCCATCTGCGTACGTACGCCGGCCACCCGGCCATCTACCAGGATCAGGTCGTCGACCGCCTGCTGGAACAGCACCAGATTGGGCTGCGTCTCGACGATGGAGCGAATGGCGGCGCGGTAAAGCGCACGGTCGGCCTGGCAGCGCGTCGCGCGGACGGCCGGCCCCTTGGACGCGTTGAGCGTCCGCCACTGGATACCGGCCCGATCCGCCGCATGCCCCATAGCGCCGCCAAGAGCATCGATTTCCTTGACCAGATGCCCTTTGCCGATGCCGCCGATGGCGGGATTGCAGCTCATCTGCCCGATCGTTTCGATGTTGTGGCTGAGCAGCAGGGTTCGTGCGCCGGCGCGTGCGGACGCAAGCGCCGCCTCGGTGCCGGCGTGTCCGCCACCGACCACGATGACGTCGTAGGTTTCTGTATGCAGCATGGGAATGGTTCGCGCGAGGCCTGCCCGCATTTTACGCCAGCAAGACCGTGTAGGTTGGCACGCGTTATGCTTTCTAAGTCAGGCACTTCACCTGGGCAGACGCTGCGCGATAACACGCGCGCCGAGACCGAACGACAGGGGTTTGGTCGTGTGCCGGAGGGAGGAAGCGGGATGTGGGCAAGGATGCCCCATTCGACTTATCGAATGAGATCTGGCGCCCGGCGGTCTCAGGAACAGGGGGAATCCAGGATGACCGTGCTGCCGGGCGCCAGAAACCGTATGACTGGCACAAAGAGCCGCAGCATCAGCTGCGGCTTTCTTCGTTGGGTGAGAATCTACACCGTTCGAATGAACTGTGTGTGACTTTTTCGTCAACCAAGTGCTCTGTTTCGGCAATTGGTGACGCGGTGCGTCAGTTTTTTACGTGGCGCCGCGTCAGCCCATGGCCACCCGAGCCAGGATGTCGGTAAGATCCCGCGACAAATCCTTGCGCGCCGCGAGTTCGGCCACGACCGCATGGGCAGCCTCCCGTCGTACGGGCTCCAGCCGCTTCCAGCCATTGAATGCCGTCGCCACGCGAGCGGCCACCTGCGGATTGAGCGCGTCGATGGCGACCAGGCGATCGCCCAGCCAGCGGTACGCGGCACCATCGGCGCGATGAAAGCCGCTGGGATTGGCGCGGGCAAACGTTCCGATCAGCGACTGCACCCGGTTGGGGTTCTTCAGCGTAAAGGCGACATCGTGCTCGATGGCCTGAACGCGGGCGAACGCGCCATCGCCGGGCAACTGCGCCTGCACGGCAAACCACTTATCCAGTGCAAGGGCATTGCCCTCATAGCGCTGACGGAAGTGGGCGATGGCGGACGCGGCTGCCGCCGGGTCCAGGGTCGCCAGCGTGCTCAGGGCGGCAAGACGGTCGGTCATGCCCGGCGCCTCGTCGTACTGAGCGCGTGCCAGCTTTGCGGCGGTGTCCTTGTCGACCAGGCCGAGCAGGTCGAGTACGCGCCGTTTGAGCTGGCGTCGGGCCTGACTGACTGAATCGAGACTGGCGCTGGTCGCCGCGCGCAGGGTGTCGTAGCGCGTCCGCAGCGTCGATGCGCCGATGCGCGTCGCCAGTGCGCGCAGCATGCCCTGACGGGCCTCGCGAATCCGGTCGGGGTCACGTTCGGCCTGACGCTCCACCAACTCGATCTCACCGGGCGGGGTGAGCAGTTCGGCGAGCAGCGCATCGTCCATCGCCGGGTCGGCGAACAGGTCGGCCAGCGCCGCTGTCCACGCCCCGATGGCGGCGCCCGTGGTTCGACCGTCACGGACATCGTCATAGGCCAGGCCGGCCAGTTGCTGGCCCGCCTCCCAGCGATTGAAGCCGTCCACATCGTGACGAAGCAGCACGGCCAGTTCATCCGGCGCGTAATCGAATTCCAGGATGACCGGGGCGGAAAAGCCGCGCAGCAGGGAGGGCACCGGAACGGCGTCGAGGTCCTCGAAGACGAAGGCATGCTCCGCGTCCCGCAGCACCAGCGTGCGCTCGGTCTCGCCGGTGGCATCTTCCCCCTCCAGGCGGAGCGGCAAGGCCTTGCCCGAGCGATCGAACAGCGACAGGCGGACAGGCACGGGAAGCGGCTGCTTGGTCGGCTGACCCGCGCTCGCCGGCGTACGCTGACGAAGCGTCAGGCGGTAGCGTCGCTGTGCCGCGTCGTAGCGGCCCTCGGCGGTCAGGCGCGGCGTGCCGGCCTGGCCGTACCATGCAAGATAGGGCGAGAGATCCGTGTCGTTCGCCTCGCCCAGCGCGGCGAGGAAATCCTCGATGGTCGCGGCGTGACCGTCATGCCGGTCGAAGTACAGATCCATACCCCGGCGGAAGCCGGCCGCGCCGAGATGCCCGGCGAGCATGCGCACGAGTTCCGAGCCCTTCTCGTACACCGTCGCGGTGTAAAAGTTGTTGATCTCGCTGTACTGCGAGGGGCGTACCGGATGCGACAAGGGGCCGGCGTCTTCCGGGAACTGCGCGCGGCGTAACAGGGCGACGTCTTCGATGCGCTTGAGCGGCGCCGAGTTCATGTCGGCGGAGAAGTTCTGCTCGCGGAAAACCGTCAGGCCCTCTTTCAGGCTGAGCTGGAACCAGTCGCGGCAGGTGACGCGATTGCCGCTCCAGTTATGGAAATACTCGTGGGCGACCACGGCCTCGACGTGACGGTACTCGTCGTCGGTGCTCGAATCCGGATCGGCCAGCAGGTATTTCGCGTTGAAGATGTTGAGGCCCTTGTTCTCCATCGCGCCCATGTTGAAGTCATGCGTGGCGACGACGTGGAACACGTCCAGATCGTAATTGCGACCGTACGTCTGCTCATCCCATTTCATGCAGCGAATCAGCGAATCCATCGCGTAGTCGCAGCGGTCGATGACATCGGCCTCGGCCCAGATGTGCAGCGCGACGGCACGGCCGTCCGCGGTGGTGTAGTCGTGGCTGATCCGCTCCAGATGCCCGGCCACGAGCGCGAACAGATAGCTCGGCTTCGGATGCGGATCGACGAAGCGTGCCCAGTGCCGCCCGTCGGGCAGATCACCGGCACCATCGGGATTGCCGCCGGCGAGCAGTACGGGGAAACGGGCCTTGTCCGCGCGCAGTTCCACCGTGTACTTCGACTGGACGTCGGGGCGGTCCGGGAAGAAGGTGATATGCCGGAACCCCTCGGCTTCGCACTGAGTGAGAAGAAAACCCTTCTCGCGGCTACCGGAAAGGTAGAGACCCTCGAAGGCCGTGTTCTCGGCCGGCCGCACGGCGACCCGTGTGCCGATCGTGCAGCGATCGCCTTCGATTGCGATCTCCAGCAGGCCGTTGGCGAGGATGTACTCACCCTCGACCAGACGGCGTCCGTCGACCGTCAGTTCGAGCAGTTCGAGGCCTTCGCCATTGAGGCGGACCGGTTCGTCGGCGCGGCGCCGGAGCTCGAGCGTCGCGGTGACCTCACTCCGGTCGATACCGAGATCGAAGGTCAGCGCGGTGTGCTCGACCGTCCAGGCGGGTGCCCGGTAGTCGGCCAGGCGGATGACAGTGGTGGGGGCGTCCGAACGATCGCTCATGGCTGGCACAACACATCTTCTTGTCTGACAGGCAGGCTAACATGCGGCCAGATCCGTCAAAAGGAAGCCTACCCATGTCCCGTTTCACCGTGACGCGCTCCACCCTGGGCGCCAACGAACTGGTTGTGCTGGTCGATGCCGACGCGGATCGCGAAGTCCGCATCGCGCGCCGTGGCGCCACCGTGCTGTCGATCACCACGCGCGCAGGCGGCGTGCAGCGCAACATCGCCGATGGCTTTCGGGACGAGAACGAGCTGGTGGGCCACAAGGGCTCGCGCTTCGCGATCATGACGCCCTTCGCGAATCGCGTGAACGACTCGCGCTACACCTTTGAAGGAAAATCTTACGATTTGCAGCCCGGTGCCGTCGGTGCCGACCGTGCGGCTCGTCACGGCTTTCTGCGCGGCGTTCTTTTCGACGTGCAGAACGAGCAGGGTGACGACGATAAAGCGTCGGTCACGTTCGCCACCCCGGTGATCCGTCCGGACCTGCAGCCTGGCTATCCGTTCTCGCTCGACTTCAGCGTGACCTTTACGCTCGACGAGCACGGCCTGACGGTCGATGCGCGTACGCGCAACGTCGGTGACAACGCGGCGCCGACCTTTTTCGGCTGGCACCCGTACTTCCGCCTGTCGGACAACCCGATCGAAGGCTGGGAGCTCGAAGTGCCCGCCGACAAGATCATCGCGACGGACGAAGGCTTCATTCCATTGCCGGGTACGCGTGCGTGGCAGTCCGTGGACAAGGCGGATCGTCAGTTCGACTTTCGCAAGCCGCGGGCCATCGGCGCGACGGCGCTGAATCATACCTATGCAGACCTTCAGCTCGGCACCGACGGCAAGGCGCGTACGCGCCTGCGCGATCCGGCGACGGGCGCGGCGATCGCGGTCTGGCAGGAGAAGGGCGTCATGCTCGTCTTCACCTCGGATACGGCGGAGCGCGACGCGCGTAAGTCCGTCGCCCTCGAACCTATGGAGTGCATGCCCGATGCCTTCAATCGCGATGACTGCGCGCCGTTGATCACGCTGGCGCCGGGCGAGGAACGTCGCTTCATCTGCGGTGTGGAGTTCGACGCGTGACAGGGCCGACCTTCGCGGATGTGCGTGATGCCGCCGCGCGTATCGCGCCGTATGCCCTCGTGACACCGGTGCTGCGCAGCGACCGCATCGACGCGCTGGTCGGTGCATCGATCGTGTTCAAGTGCGAAAACCTGCAGCGCGGCGGTGCGTTCAAGTTTCGTGGCGCCACGAACGCCGTCTGGTCACTCGGTGACGAGGAAGCCGCGCGCGGTGTGGTGACCCATTCGTCCGGCAACCACGGCAATGCGCTGGCGATGGCGGCACGTACCCGGGGCATTGCCGCCCACGTCGTCGTGCCTGAGGGCGCGGTGAAAGCCAAGGTGGATGCGATCGCCGCAGCGGGCGCGACCATTCACCGTTGCGCGCCGACGACCGCGGCGCGCGAAGCGGCGGCCGCCGAGATACAGGCGCGGACCGGCGCCGAACTGGTGCACCCGTATGCCGATCCGCGCGTGATGGCGGGTCAGGGAACGCTCCTGCCCGAACTGCTCCGTCAGGCACCTGGCCTCGACACCATCCTGTTTCCCGTCGGCGGTGGCGGTCTGGCTTCCGGATGTTCGATCGCCGCGCACGGCATCGATCCAGGCATCGCCTTGTTCGGTGCCGAACCGGAAGGTGCCGACGACGCGGCGCGTTCGCTCGAGAGCGGACGGCGGGTCGGGCCGTTCACCCCGGAGACGGTATGCGATGGCTTGCGCACGCTGATCGGCGAACCGAACTTTCACGTCCTTCGCGAGCATGGCGTCAGCGTACTGCGCGTCAGCGACGGCGAAGCGATCGACGCCATGAAGCTGCTGTGGACGGAGCTGCGCATCGTTGTGGAAGTATCGAGCGCCACGGTGCTCGCCGCCATGCTGCGTTATCCCGACCGTTTCGCCGGACGTCGTGTGGGCGTCGTGCTTAGCGGTGGCAATGTCGATCTCGACGCACTGCCCTGGTAGCTACCGCCGTCCCGCCCACAGACTGACGGAGACGCCCAGTGTCGGTGCGGGCGGATGCACTTCGATGGTGTTCCCCGCATTCGCACGTTCCCAGCCTGTGTTCGCGGACATCGTCGTGTGCGTCCGGCTTCATATGCTTGTCCCCCTTCGGACGAACCGTGAGGTGGGGACATGCGCTGCGACTGGGCGGAGCGAAGCGAGGTGGAGCGTCGGTTCCACGACACCGAGTGGGGCGTGCCGCTGTATGACGACACGCGCCTCTTCGAGCATCTGACGCTTCATGGCGCGCGCGCGGGTCTCGCCCTGCGTCTGGTGCTGGATAAGCGTGAGAATTACCGCCGCGCTTTCCATGGTTTCGACATCGGGCGGGTGGCCGCGATGAGCGACGCCGAGCTTGCGGCCCTCGCGCTCGACCGCGGACTGATACGACATCGCCTGAAGCTCGCATCCGTGCGCGGCAACGCGCGTGGATGCCAGCGTATTGTCGAAGACACCGGCTCGCTGTCGGCTTACCTGTGGGACTTTGTCGGCGGCGCGCCGGTGATCCATGCATGGCAGCGGGCGGGCGACGTCCCCTGTCGCAGTGAAGCGTCGGACCGGATGAGCGCCGCGTTGCACCAGCGTGGGTTTCGCTTCGCGGGTACCGCGCTCTGCTACGCGCTGATGCAATCCGCCGGCATGGTCAACGACCATCTGGCGCGGTGCGAGTGCTCGCGATCAGAACGGCGTCTTGCGCCGTGAGCCACGCAGGTTTTCGATGGGAAAGCTTGCGATCTCACCGCCGCCTTCGCGGCGCGACTGACCCGCGGGCGGACCCCATGCGTGCGCGGTGACGACTTCCCAGGTCGACGGAATGACGCCGTCGCTTCGCATGGCTTCGTACGCGTCGATCATGCGCTTGTAGTGCTGTTTGCCGGTAAGGCCGCGCGCACGGTCGGCATCGGCGTTGTTGGCGCCCAGGCCCTTCAGCTCGTCGAGCACGGCGCGCGGCGTCGGGTATGTCAGGGTGTAGCGCTCGGCGAACAGCACCGGGTCCTTCAGTCCCTGCGCGAGCATCGCGTCGCCGACATCGTGCATGTCGAGAAAGCGTGCCACATGGGCGTGCTGATCGGCTTCGGCCCAGGCGGCACGCAATTCGGTCAGCGTGTCCGGGCCAAACGTCGAGAAGGTGAGCAGGCCACCGGGCTTGAGCACGCGCGCGCACTCGGCGAAGAGTCGCGACAGGTCCTCGCACCACTGAAAACAGAGATTGGAGAAGAGGATATCGACGCTCCGATCCGGCACCGGCAGTGTGTACGCATCGGCGACGACGCGGCCGAACGGTTTCAGCCAGCTGGCATGCTGCTTCGCCTGCTTCAGCATCGGCAGCGCGAGGTCGACCGCGATCACCTGGGCCTTCGGATAACGCTTCTTCAGGGCGGCGCTGCCGCGTCCCGTTCCGGCGCCCACGTCGAGTACGACCTCGGGCACCTGCTCGAAGATCTCCAGGCGCTCGACCAGTGTCGACTGCACTTCGCGCTGTAGCGCGTCGTGTTTTTCGTAGGTGCCTGCGGCACGGCCGAAGTTACGTCGGACCTGGCGTCGATCGAAATGGAAGTCGCTCATGGATTCGCGTCGGTGAACTGCGTGAGGACTTCCGCCACGGCGGCGGCGTGTCCGATAAAGGGGGCGTGCCCGGCATGGGCGATTTCTTCGAACCGTCCACCGGCCGCTTGCGCGGACCAGCGCATCGTGTCGGGATGGACGATGCGGTCGCGACGACCGGCTATCCAGAGGCTCGGGCGAGCGATCTCGTGCAGGCGCGGTCGCAGGTCGGTGGCCTCGAGGAGTCGCAGGCCTTCCATCAGCACGCGCGGATCGGGCTCGCCGCGCGAGAACGCCTCGTCCTTCAGGCGTCGCGCCTCCGCGCGCGGGTCGGCGCTACCCATGGCTTCGAGTGCGATGAAGCGTTCGACCGTCGCGCGGTAGTCCGCATCGAGGTCCGCCGCCAGCTTCCGCACCATCGCTGCATCGTTGCCATGCGGCCAGTTCTCGTCTTTCACGAAGCACGGCGTGGAGCACATCGGCACCACAGCGCGGACGTGGTCAGGCAGGTCGAGTGCCGCCACGAGCGCGACCAGTCCACCCATCGACCAGCCCAGCCACACGGCGGGCGGGGTGACTTCGGCGATGGCTCGCGCGCATGCCAGCGGCTCGAGCGGGATGTCGGAGTCGCGGGAATAACCGTGGCCCGGCAGATCCACGACATACATCGTGAAACGGTCGGCGAGCGATTCGATCAGTGGCGCGAGGATACCGCCGTGCATGGCCCAGCCATGGATCATCACCAGCGGCGTCGGGCCGGTACCATGCGTCTCGATATGCAGGCCGGTCATGCGGCGGGGCTCGGCGCCAGGCCCGGGTCGACCGCGCCGCGATCGTCGAAGACGAAGCAGTCGCCGCGCCAGTGCGCGCCTCCGACTTCCTCGAAGTATTTGAGGATGCCGCCTTCGAGCTGGAAGACGCGATCGATACCGATCCCCGCCATGTGGATGGCCGCCTTCTCGCAGCGGATGCCGCCCGTGCAGAACGACACCACCGTCTTGCCATCGAAACGCGCGCGGTCGGCGGCGACGGCGTCGGGAAACGCCGTGAAGCTGGCGATGCCGTACTCCACCGTGTTCTCGAACGTGCCGGCCGCCACTTCGTAATCGTTGCGCGTATCGACCAGCACCACTTCACGGCCGTCATCGTCATGGCCCTGATCGAGCCAGCGGCGCAGATCGGTCGGCAGGACATGCGGCGCGCGGCCCGCCCCGGGGCGGATCGCAGGCGCGCGCATGGTGATGATTTCCTTCTTCAGGCGTACGCGCATGCGGCTGAACGGCACGTCGTCCGAAAGGCTCTCCTTCGGTGCGATATCCGCGAAGCGGGCGTCCTCGTGCAGCCAGGCCATGAACGACGCGATGGCCTCACGCGGCGCGGCCAGAAACAGGTTGATCCCTTCCGGCGCCAGCAGGATCGTGCCCTTCAGCGCAAGGGCGTCGCAGCGCGCGACAAAGCGCGCGCGCAGGTCGTCCAGGTCGTCCAGGGCGACGAACTTGTAGGCGGAAATATTGAGGATCGACATGGGCATGGCGTGGGGCGTGCGGTCGTCCATTATACGACCACGTCCTGCCGGGGGCGGGGCAGCGCCGCCAGGGCGCCCAGCAAGCCGTCGATGCGGTCGGGCGTATGTGTCGCGGACAGCGTGATGCGCAGGCGCGCCGCTCCGCGAGGCACCGTCGGCGGGCGAATCGCCACCACGAGGAAGCCGGCGGCCTCGAGCGCGCGCGCGGCGGCCATCGCGTCGTCCGCCCCGCCGATCAGCAGGGGCTGGATCGCCGTGGGGGAGGGCATGAGCGACAGCCCGATCTGGGCCGCTCCCGCCCGGAAACGGGCGATGTTCTCCCGGAGACGCTCGCGCCGGCCTTCCGGATCCCTGCGGACCAGTCGCAGTGCGGCTCGCGTGCTGGCCGCGAGCGCCGCGGGCATCGCCGTCGTATAAATGTAAGACCGGGCAAACTGAACGATCGCCTCGATGACCGCGGCGTCGCCGGCGACGAAAGCCCCGGCGCTGCCGAAGGCTTTTCCCAGCGTGCCCATCAGGACGGGCACCGCGCTCGCATCGAGCCCCGCCGCCGCCACCGAGCCCGCGCCCTCCGGGCCGAGCACGCCCAGGCCGTGCGCGTCATCCACATAAAGCGTGGCCTGGCGCTCGCGACAGACCCGGGCCAGTTCGGCCAGCGGGGCGATATCGCCGTCCATGCTGAACACGCCATCGGTCGCCACGAGGGCGGGCAGGTCCGGGCGTGTATCGAGTTGCCGTGCGGCGGCCTGCGCGTCGCCATGGCGATAGCGGCGCAGCTCGGCGCCGGCGAGATGGGCGCCGTCCAGCAGGCTGGCGTGGTTGAGGCGGTCCTGGACGCAGAGGGCCGCCGGTTTGCCCGGCGAGGGCATCGCGCCGGCCCCGAGCAGGGCCTGCAGGGCGCCGAGGTTGGCCATGACGCCGGTCGAGAAGAGCACGGCGCGTTCGCGGCCCGTCCAGTCGGCCAGTTCCTCTTCCAGCGCGGCATGTTCGCCGCGATGCCCCGAGACGAGGTGCGCGGCTCCGGTGCCGACGCCTTCAGCGAAGGCGCTGCGGGACATCGCGGCGATCAGGTCGCGATGTCCGGCCAGCCCGAGATAGTCGTTGCCACAGAAGTCGATGAGCACGCGCCCGTCGATCATGCGACGGGCGCCGCCCAGGCTTTCGCAGGTTCGCGCGCGTCGCAGCAGGCCGGTCTGCTCGCGCGCCGCGCGCGCGGCCTCCAGTCGGACGAGGAGGCCCGGCCGGTTCACGCCGCGTCGGCGCGTTCGACGATGTCCGCGTGCACGGTGCCCGGCTCGATCTCGACTTCCATCGGCTTCAGACCGAGGCGCTCGAACAGCCGACGGTCGTGCTCCACATCGGGATTGCCGGTCGTCAGCAGCTTCTCGCCATAGAAGATCGAATTGGCGCCCGCGGCGAAGCACAGCGCCTGGAGAGCGTCGTCCATCGACTCACGGCCGGCCGAGAGGCGGACGACCGAGGCCGGCATGAGGATGCGGGCGACAGCGATGCTGCGCACGAACTCGAACGGATCCAGTGCCTCGGTGCCCGCCAGCGGCGTACCGGCGACCTGCACCAGGCGATTGATCGGCACGGACTCCGGATGTTCGGGCAGGTTCGCCAGGGTCATCAGCAGGCCGGCGCGCTGGGCGCGCGATTCACCCATGCCGACGATACCGCCGCAGCAGGTCTTCATACCGGCGTGGCGCACATGCTCCAGCGTGTCCAGGCGGTCCTGGTACTCGCGGGTGTGGATGATTTCGCCGTAGAAGTCCGGCGACGTGTCCAGGTTGTGGTTGTAGAAATCGAGGCCGGCGGACTTCAGCGTATCGGCCTGCGGCTGAGTGAGCATGCCCAGCGTGGCGCACGTCTGCAGGCCCAGGGCCTTCACCGCGCCGACGATTTCGGCGACTTTGGCCACATCCCGATCCTTCGGCGAGCGCCACGCGGCGCCCATGCAGAAGCGGCTGGCCCCCGCATCCTTGGCGGCCTGCGCCCTGGCGACGACGGCCTCGACGCTCATCAGCTTCTCGGCTTTGACGCCGGTGGCGTAGCGCGCCGCCTGCGGACAGTAGGCGCAGTCCTCGGGGCAGCCGCCCGTCTTGATGGAGAGCAGGGTCGAAACCTGCACGGCGTTGGGGTCGTGATACGCACGGTGCACGCTTTGCGCCTGGAAGAGCAGGTCGTTGAACGGCAGGGCGAAAAGGTGCTCGACCTCTTCGCGGGACCAGTCGTGGCGTAGGGCTGCGGTCATGGTGGGGATCCCGGGGACGAAGGCGCGCAGTGTGGAAAGGTCGGCTCACACTGTCAACCTTAACGGCTATACGCAGGTTTACGGTCGAACGACGTGTGCCGCCGTACGATGGGGACAACGACCTTCGCGGAGACCATCTATGAGCGCTGGACAAGGCAGCAGCGGCAACGTCATCGCCGCCGTTTGCAGTTTCTTTATCCCGGGCCTGGGTCAGCTGGTCCAGGGCCGCGTCTTCAAGGCACTGATCATGTTCGTGCTGGCGGCCCTCCTCTGGATCGTCTGGCTCGGCTGGATCATCCACCTGTGGTCGATCGTCGACGCCGCGATGTTCCGGCGGCGCGACTGACGCGGCCTGCGACGCATGGATGCGTCCCGGTACCGTCCGTGGCTGAACGCGGCGACGCGATTCCTCCTGTCGCCGCGTTGTCTGGTCTGCGAGGCCGACGGGATGGATGGCCGGGCGCTTTGCGGAGCGTGCGGTTCCGGCCTGGTCCGTAACGACGTCTGCTGCGGCCGGTGTGCTGTCCCGCTTCCGGTAGCCGTGGCCGAATGCGATGCGTGCCGCCAGCGCGAGAGGCCGTGGGCCGATCTCTGGGTGCCGTTCGTCTACACCTGGCCGATCGACGTGCTGGAGGCCCGTTTCAAGTTCGCGGGAAGCCTTGTCGCCGGGCGGGTGCTCGCCGACGCGTGGCTAGCCGCCGGCCAGCCGCCGACCATGCCCGAGCTCATCCTGCCCGTGCCGTTGCACACGTCCCGCCTGCGCTCCCGTGGCTACAATCAGGCGCTCGAACTCGCCCGTCCGCTGGGCAGGCATCTGGGTATTCCTGTCAGGCACGACGTGCTCAGCCGGGTGAAGCGGACTGCGGCGCAGACCGAACTCGACGCGCTCACGCGCGCGCGTAACGTTCGCGGCGCCTTCGACGTACGGCGCATGCCCCCGCAACGCCACGTGGCGTTGCTCGATGACGTCATGACCACGGGCGCGACGCTGGGCGAGTGCGCGCAGTTGCTGATCGAAGCCGGCATTCCTCGGGTGGATGTGTGGGCCCTGGCGCGCACGCCAGCGCCGGGCATGCCGCTTACAGGGCCAGCGCCACCACGATCCCCACCCACAACGCCAGGCCCACCCAGTTGTTCTGGCGGAACGCCGTAAGGCAGGCCTGGCGATCGCGGTCGCGCATGATCCATTGCTGCCAGGCGAAGAGCCCCGTCGTGGCGGCGAGCGCGAGCCAGTACGGCCAGCCCAGCCCCGAACGTGTGCCCACCAGCAGCATGGCGAGCAGGAAGGTGCCCATCAGGATGCCGATGATGACGAGGTCCGCATCGGCGAACAGGATGGCCGTGGATTTCGCGCCGGCCTTGATGTCGTCCTCGCGGTCGACCATGGCGTACTCGGTGTCGTAAATCACCGACCAGATGATGTTGGCGATGAAGAGCAGCCACGCCACCGGCGGCACCGTGTCGGTTACGGCGGCGAACGCCATCGGGATCGACCAGCCGAAGGCCGCGCCGAGCACCACCTGGGGCAGGTTGGTGTAGCGCTTGGAGAACGGGTACACCGCCGCGAGCGCCGCGCCGGCGAATGACAGCAGGATGGTAAGCGTGTTGGTAAACAGGACCAGCACGAAAGAAAAAACGAGAAGCCCGGCGAACACATAGAGCGCTTCGCGCGGCGTCACTCGCCCACTGGCGATCGGCCGTCCGGCCGTCCGCGCGACCTGAGGGTCGAGCTTGCGGTCGGCGTAGTCGTTGATCGCGCAGCCGGCGGAGCGCATGGCGAACACGCCGAGGGTGAAGATGATCAACGGGCCGACCGGCGGGAAGTCTTTCGCGGCGAGCCACAGTGCCCACCAGGTGGGCCACAGGAGCAGCAGCGCACCGATGGGGCGGTCCATGCGGGTGAGGACGAGATAGGCGTGGATCTTCTCGCGATGGGCCGCGGGCAAGCCCTTGAGCAGGAAGGCAAGCACGCGTTCGGCGCTGGTGGACGCGTCGGCGGGGCGTGCGGCTACGTCGGGCGCGGGCGCTACTGCTTTGCGCGCGGTGGTCGGCGCCTTGCGTCGCGGGGCTGGCTTCTTCGGTGTCGGACTCATGCCGTGAAGTCTAGCGGCTGAAGCGGTGACCGCGTCATCGCTTCGCGGGGATTCGCCGGCGGGACTGCGTCACACAGAAGCGAGTCTAAAAAAAGGGCGCCTCTCGGCGCCCGGGGTCGATCAAGGTTCCAGCGGCTCGATGGGATCATCGTTGACTGGCGGCTCAGGGTCCGCGTCGCGCTCCGGCTTATAGCTGCCGGGCTGGCGGATCTCATCTTCCGGGCGGTTCTTGCCCGGTTCGGCAAAGGGCGGCTGCGGGTTGGTCGGATTGTAGGGCATGGTGGGGACTCCACTTGCTACGAGGTCGGGGGACCACCGTAGGATCGGGTAAGTGAAGTCCCTGAGATCGCCCCATGAAACCTCAGTCGACGAGGGAGTCGAGGTTCTCCAACGTTTTGCGTACGCCCTGCTTTTCCAGCGACTCCACGTAGATGTCGTACTGCCTGCGGAATCGCTTGTCGCTGGCGGGCAACGGACCCACCAGTTCGACGCTTTCGATCAGCGCGTCTTTCGAACCGCTGTCGATCAGCGGCTGGACGAGACGCATCGCATTCGGTTCGCGCAACGGATACGTCTCGCCGTTGTCGTCCTTGCCTACACGTACATAGCGGTCGAAGGTCGCCAGCAGAAAAGCAACGCGGCGGGCATCTCTGCCGTCTTCCAGACACGCGGTAATCGTCGGCCCCAGGAACCCGGGGATCTTCGAGCCGCCATCGAGGCACAGCCGGTCAAGCTGGTCCGCGATCGACGCGTTGCTGAACCGGTCGAGCAGCTTCTTCTTGTAGGGCCCGAGATCCATGCCTGGCAGCGACTTCAGCCAGACGCCCGCGTCGTCGTCGAGAAAGGCGGTGAGGTACGCGTTGAACAGCGGATCCTTCACGGCGATGTCGACCCGACGGTGGCCGGCCAGGAAGGCCGGATACGCCAGCATCTGGTGGGAGCCGTTGAGCAGCCGGATCTTGGCATCCTCGTACGGCGCGACGTCGTCGACGATCTGCACGCCGTGCTTCTCCCACGATGGCCGACCGTGTCGGAACTTGTCCTCGAGTACCCACTGGATGAAGTCTTCGCAGACCACGGGCGCCTGATCGTCGAGGCCGGTCGCGGCATTGAGTTCGTCGCGCACCTTCGCCGGGGTCGCCGGCGTGATGCGATCGACCATGGCGTTGGGGAAGTCGACCTCCCGGTCGATCCATTCCGCCAGTTCGACCGACCGTGCCTTCGCGAACGCGAGCACGGCGCGCTTCGCCTGCGCACCGTTGTGACGAAGGTTGTCGCACGACATCACGGTGAACGCGTCCACGCCGGCGGCACGGCGCTTTTCCAGCGCGCCGACGATGAAGCCGAATACGCCCTTCGGCGTGTCCGGATGCTTCAGGTCATAGGCCACCGTTTCATCTTCGAGCCGGAACGTCCCGTGCTCATCGATCAGGTAGCCACCTTCCGTGATCGTCAGCGAGACGATACGGATGGCCGGGTCGGCGAGGCGGTCGAGCACCCTGGTACCGTCATCGGGCGCATACAGGTAGTCGACCATGGCGCCGACGACGTGCGTCGTCCGCTCGCCGCGTGGATCGTATTCGCTGACTGAATACAGGCCCTGCTGGGCCTTGAACGCCTCCGCCAGCGGACGGTCGTGCTCGAGCAGGTTGATGCCCAGAATGCCCCACGCATGCATCGCGGGATCGGACAGCGTGTGATGGGTATAGATCGCCAGGTGCGCACGATGAAACGCGCCGACGCCGATATGCGCGATGCCGGCGGTGACCTTCGTGCGGTCGAAGGGCGGTGCGTCGACGCCCTGGGGAAGGCGGTCGAGCGAGTCGTTACGGAGGGGGAAGGCCATGGTCAGACTCGTGGAGGATGATGAATGGCGACGTCGTTGGCATCGAAGACGTGAGCGTGCGTCAGGTCGAGGCGGATGCAGATGTCGCGACCGGCGCGGCGCTCGAAGTCGCCCTCAGCGCGCACCGTGATCGAGCCGACCTGCGGCACGTCGACGTACGCATAGGTTTCGCTGCCAAGCCGTTCGACGACGCTGAGCTTGCCGTTGATCGTCTCGCCGCTACCGTCGCCGTCACACACGCGAAGGTGTTCCGGGCGAATGCCGATGGTGACCTTGCCGGTGGCTTCGACGCCGGCCACGCTGACGGTATTGCCATTGGCGAGGCGGAACGTTCCGCCTTCGGCTGTCGCTTCGAGAAAGTTCATCTGCGGCATGCCCAGGAACCCGGCGACGAACTTGTTCACCGGCTTGTGATACAGCGCCATCGGTTTGCCGATCTGCTCGATACGACCGTGGCTGAAGATCGCGATGCGATCCGCCAGCGTCATGGCTTCGACCTGATCGTGGGTGACGTAGATCATCGTCGCGTTGAGTTCGGTGTGCAGCCGGGCGATCTCGAGGCGCGTCGCCGCACGCAGCGCGGCATCGAGGTTGGACAGCGGCTCGTCGAACAGGAACACGCGCGGCTCGCGGGTAATGGCGCGACCGATGGCGACACGCTGGCGCTGACCGCCGGAGAGTGCGGACGGCTTGCGGTCGAGGTACGGTTCCAGGGCGAGGATCTTCGTCGCCCTGGCCACCTTCTCGTCGATCGCGCGCTGGTCCATCTTCGCCAGTTTCAACGCGAACGACATGTTCTCGCGCACGGTCATGTGCGGATAGAGCGCGTAGCTCTGGAACACCATGGCAAGGTCGCGCTTGTCCACCGGCTTATCGGTGATGTCGTCCTTGTCGAGCAGGATCTGCCCGTCGTCGGCTTCTTCGAGGCCGGCGATCAGACGCAACGTGGTGGACTTGCCGCAGCCCGAAGGCCCGAGGAAGACGCAGAACTCGCGATCCTCCACGACGAGGTCGATGCCCTTGATGACGTCGACGCCCTCGAACGACTTGCGCAGCTGACGGATTTCCAGACGGGACATGGGTGGCTCCTTATTTGACTGCGCCGAAGGTGAGACCGCGGACGAGCTGTCGCTGCGACAGCCAGCCGAGCACCAGGATGGGTGCGCAGGCCAGGGTCGACACGGCGGACAACTTCGCCCAGAACAGCCCCTCGGGACTGGAGAACGAGGCCACCAGCGCGGTCAGTGGCGCGGCGCTGGCGGTGGTGAGGTTGAGCGACCAGAACGCTTCGTTCCACGAGAGGATCAGGCAGAGCAGCGCGGTCGAGGCGAGGCCGCCGCGGCTCACCGGGATCAGTACCCGGAACATCGTCTGCGTGGTGCTGGCGCCATCCATGCGGGCCGCTTCGAGGATGTCGTACGGAATGTCGCGGAAGTACGTGTAGATCATCCAGACCATGATCGGCAGGTTGATCAGCGCGAAGATGATCACCAGCGCGGTCTTCGAATCGAGCATGTTCAGATCGCGGCAGATCAGGTAGATCGGCACGAGCACGCCCACGCTCGGCAGCATCTTGGTCGAGAGCATCCACAGCAGCACGCTCTTGGTCTTCATCGTCGGGTGGTACGCGAAGGCGTACGCCGCTGGCACCGCCACGATCATGCCGAGGATGGTGGCGCCGCCCGCTGTCACGATGGAATTCCACGCGTAGTGCAGGTAATTCGCACGGGCCAGGATCTGCTCGTAGTTCTCCAGGGTCGGCGCGAACAGGAAGTGCGGCGGCATGCTGAAGGCATCCAGCTCGGACTTGAAGCTGGTCAGCACCATCCAGAGGATCGGAAAGAACATGACGAACGCGACGATCCATGAAGCGACGATGCGTAGCGTGCGGGCGAGGGGGTTGCGGGTCTTCTTGGCCATGGCTGTCTCCTCACGCCTTCTCGGTCAACGACTTGCCGATCAGGCGGATGAGGAACACCGCCATGATGTTGGCCAGTACCACGGCGACCAGACCGCCGGCCGACGCGGCACCCACGTCGAATTCGAGCAGCGCCTGCGTGTACACCAGGTACGGAATGTTGGTCGTCGCATCGCCCGGTCCGCCGTTGGTGGTGACGAAGATCTCGGCGAAGATGTTGAGCAGGAAGATCGCCTCGACCATCACCACCACGGCGATGGGGCGCGCCAGGTGAGGCAGGGTCAGATAACGGAAGATCGCGAAGCCCCGCGCACCGTCCATGCGTGCGGCTTCCATCTGCTCGCGATCCAGCGACTGCAGCGCGGTGACGAAGATCAGGATGGCGAACGGAAGCCATTCCCACGACACCACGGTGATCACGGACAGTAGCGGCCAGTCGGCGAACCAGTTCACGGGTGTGGCCCCGAAGGCCTTCCAGACCCACGCGAGAAAGCCCGATACCGGATTCATCAGCAGGTTCTTCCAGACCAGCGCCGCCACGGTGGGCATGATGAAGAACGGCGAGATCAGCAGCATGCGGACGATGCCCTGGCCCGGAAACGTCTCGTCCACCAAAACCGATATCAGCACGCCGCCGACCACGGTGATCACCAGCACACTGCCCACGAGCAGGATCGTGTTGAGGATCGAGGTCCAGAAGCTCGGGTAGGTGAAGAAGTAAGCGAAGTTTTCCAGCCCGACGAAGGCCGACTTACCCGGGTAGAGCAGGTTGTAATACTGGGTCGAGAAATACAGCGTCATCGCCAGCGGCACGATCATCCATACCAGCAGCATGATGATCGCGGGCTGGGCGAGCAGCCGTTCCGGACGTTTACGGATGCGCGCGCTCATTACGGCGACTCCTTCTGGATGACCGGCTTGTTGTCGTAGTAGCCGGCACGTTTCATGGTGCGGCTGACCGCGCCCTGGGCCGTGTGCAGCAATTCATCGATGCTGCCGCGGCCGGCGAGCGCACCGGCGATCTGGCGGCCGACCAGCGTCGCCACCGCCTGGAACTCGGGAATGGAAACGATCTGAATACCCTTGTACGGCACGGGCTTGAGCGTGGGGTGCGAGGGATCGACGGCTTTCAGCGAGTCGTAGGTGACCTTTGCGAAGGGCGCCGCCTCGATGTAGCCCGCGTTCGCATACGTCGACTCACGGGTACCCGGTGGCGTCGCCTGCGCGCCGTACTTGTCCGCGACCAGCTTCAGATACGGTTTGGACGTCGCCCAGAGGATGAAGTCACGCGCCGCGTCGGGCTGGCGCGTGCTGGCCGGGATCGCCAGCGACCAGACCCACAGCCACGACGAACCGCGATCGGTGATCTGATGCGGCGAGCGCGTAAAGCCGACGTTGCCGACCACCTTGCTTTCTTTCGGATCGGTGACCGTGCCGCCGCCAACGCTTGCGTCGACCCACATGGCGCATTTGCCCGCGGCGAACAGGGCGAGGTTTTCGTTGAACCCGTTATCCGACGGGCCGGGTGGCCCGTAGTTCTTGAGCAGATCGACGTAGAAATTGACCGCCTTGTGCCACTCGGGCGTATCGATCTGCGGATGCCACTGCTCGTCGAACCAGCGTCCGCCGTAACTGTTGACGATGGTGCCGAGCAGGGCCATGTTCTCGCCCCAGCCGGCCTTGCCGCGCAGGCAGATGCCGTACACGCCGTTGGCCGGGTCATGCAGCTTCTGCGCAAAGCCTTTGATCTGATCCCAGGTCGGCTCGGCCGGCATGGTCAGGTTGGCCCTGGCGAACAGATCCGTGCGGAAGTACGTAACGCTGGCTTCGGCGTAGAAAGGCACGGCATACAGGTGGTTATCCACCGTCAGCTGCTCGCGCACGTTCTTCATGACGTCGTTGACGTCGTAGTCGGCCGGCAGGTTATCAAGCGGTTTCAGCCACTGCTGCTTGCCCCATAGCGGCGCCTCGTACGCACCGATGGTGATGACATCGAACTGCCCGCCATGGGTGGCGATGTCCGTGGTCAGACGCTGACGCAGCGTGTTTTCTTCGAGCACCACCCAGTTCAGATGCACGCCGGGATGCGTGCGCTCGTACTCGGGGGACAGTGCCTGCATGCGCACCATGTCCGCGTTGTTCACGGTACCGATCGTCAGTGTCGTGTCGGCGTGGGCGGCGGAAATCCCCAGCGCTGCGAACAGCGCGGAGGCGGCTAGGGCGCCGAGCCGGTTCCGGTAATCGCTCATCGTGCCTCCCTGGGCGGCGGGCTTTCGCGCGGTGACGTATCTGCCGTCGCGTCGAAATGGATGTGCGTTTATAGGTTTTATCGCGGACGGCTCACCAATACGCGCAACGTGGTTTTCCGGTGAAAATACATACTTTTTTGCGGAAAGGCCCTCGCAGGGACGCGGGAAAACGGCGATACAACGAGCTTTATGCTGCGATGCAGCATTCCCGTTGCACGACAATAAAGTACGTAAAAACGCGAGGATGAGGATTCGGCAGTAACGGACGCGTGACGCGTCGCGACATCAAAGGTCGGCGACGGGCAGCCGATGACGCATCCGATATTCGCGCGGGGTCATCCCGGTGAGGCTCAGGAACCGACGATTGAAGTTGGAGAGATTGCTGAAACCGACCTCGTAGCAGATGTCGGTAATCGAGGCCGGTGAGCTGACCAGCTTCTCGCAGGCGTGCTGCACGCGCGTCTGGTTGACGTAGTCGATGAAGCGGTAGCCCGTGTGCTGATGGAAAAAGCGCGAGAACGCCGATTCCGACATGCCAAGGCGGTCCGCCACCGCCCTGAGCGATACGTCCCCGGTGTAATGCCGGTCGATGAAGGCCACGGCGCGGTGGAGCTTCATCGACTGGCTGGGGTCGGCCGAGGCCTGAAAGGGCCGGCTGCTGAGTGGCCGGCGCGCGGTATCTTCGGCCAGGGCCTCCACCATCTCGAAGAAGCTGGCTACCCGGCGAAGTCCCGGATGATCGGAGACGCGGCGGAACAGCGGTTCGAGCTGCCTGCCCAGCTCCGAAGAAAACTGGATACCGTAGCGGGCTTCCTCGAGCAACAGGGACTTCACGTGGCGGGCGGATGGGAAAAATTCAGTACACCGACGGACGAAGGCTTCTGAGAAAAGGATCACCCTGTCACGCAGCGGCGAGGGCTCGCATCCTGCATCGGTGACCCAGTTGTGCGGAACGTTGGGCCCGGTGAGCATCAAGGTATAAGGCGCGAAGCGGCCTTCGTAGTCGCCGACATAAGCCGTGCCCTCGGTCGCTACGATCAGGTGCAGCTCGTACGCGGGGTGGTAATGCCAGCGGATCAGCCGGCTGCGCGAGCCGTGCTCGAGGTAATGAATCGACGGTTCGTCGGACAGACCCAGCAGATCCTGCTCACGACCGAGTGCCGACGTATCGGCCATGGGTGGCGGCAGCGAAAGGGCGGCGCGACGATTCATGCGGCCGAGAGTACCCTCTCCCGCTGGCAATCTCCAAGGAGCAGTGCAATGAAGGTTCTCATCGTCGGTGCCAGTGGCACGCTGGGCCGCGCCGTGGCGGCCGAACTCGGCGAGCGCCACGAGATCGTCACGGCGGGGCGCTCGGGTGGCGATCTCCGCGTGGATCTTCGTGACAGCGAAAGCATCGAGGCCATGTACCGTGAACTGGGCAAGCTCGACGCCGTGGTTTGCGCGGCGGGCAAGGTACCGTTCGCGCCCCTGGCCGAGTTGACCGAGGCAAAATACGTCGAGGGCCTGCAGGACAAACTGCTGGGGCAGGTTCGCCTCGTCCAGCTCGGCGTCGACTCCCTTCACGACGGCGGCTCATTCACGCTGATTACCGGCATTCTCACCGAGCAGCCGATCCTGGCCGGCGCGTGCGCAAGCATGGTCAACGGCGCGGTCGAGGGTTATGTGCGTGGCGCCGCCATCGAGCTGCCGCGCGGTATCCGCATCAACGTCGTCAGCCCCAGTGTCCTGTCGGAGGCCATGGCATCGTATGGGCCGTATTTTCGGGGCTTCGAGCCGGTCGGCGCGGCGCGGGCGGCGCTGGCGTTTTCGCGGTCGGTCGAGGGGCGGGAGACGGGGAAGATCTACAAGGTCTGGTAGACCATCCCGCCCCAACGTCAGGCGATCGCCAGCGGTCTTTCGATCGCGGCGATCCCGCTCCGCGCATGATCGACGATCTCGCCCGCGACACGCAGTGCGACAAGAAACGCATCCACTTCGTCGGCGCGCCCCGTGTACTCGACAACCGACTGACCCGCCGCGCGTTGCAGCATGCGCCCGCCGAACTGCGCGAGGCAGAGATCGACCGCGGCATGGCTGGCCTCGATGCGCGCCACCAGCAGCTCGCGTTCCACGTGTTCGCGGCGCGTGAGTTCGGCGATCTCGATCACGTCGATCAGTTTGGCCGACTGCTTGATGATCTGCTCGACCACGTCGTCGTCGCCGAAGATCACCAGCGTGAGTCGGGAGGCGTCCGCATCGTGCGTGGCCGCTACCGTCAGCGATTCGATGTTGTAGCCACGCGATGCGAACAGGCCCGCCACACGCGCCAGGGCGCCGGCTTCGTTCTGCAACAGCATGGAGATCAAGTGGCGCATGGTCAGAACATCCCTGTAGGTTCGGCGGTGGAGGCGATCGGCGGGTTGCGGCTGGCGATCCAGTCGCCGGTGATCATCTCGGCGTAGGTGGCGCCCGGGCCGACCATCGGATAGACGCCGGCGTCGGCATCGATCACGACTTCCAGGAAGGCGGGGCCGTCGAAGGCAAGGAAATCGGCGATCGTCGCGTCGATGGCGGCGGGGTCGTCGAGGCGCCGCGCCCATTCGAAGCCATCCGCTTGCGCGGCGCGCACGAAATCCTTCTTGTGCAGGCTCTTGTCCGACGCGGAGAAGCGGCCCTTGAAGAACAGCTTCTGCCACTGACGAACCATGCCGTCGCCGCTGTTGTTGAGCACGACGACCTTTACCGGCAGGCCATAGGTGGTGACCGTCTCCATCTCGCCGATGTTCATGCGGATGCTGGCGTCGCCATCGATGTCGATGACGGTCAGGTCGCGCCGCGCGAACTGGGCGCCGATGGCGGCGGGCAAACCAAAGCCCATGGTGCCCATCGAGCCCGAGGTGAGCCAGTGTCTGGGCTCGCGAAAATCGAAGTACTGCGCGGCCCACATCTGGTGCTGGCCCACGCCCGTAGTGATGATGGCGCGGCCGTCCGTGATGCGATTGATCGCCTGGATGACCGCGCAAGGCTGGATGGTCTCGCCGTCCCGGCAAAAATTCATCGCGTGTGTGGTCTTCAATGCGCCGACATGGTCGTGCCATGCCGCGTAGTCGGGTTTGAATCCGATGCGCCTGCCGTAATCCAGCAGTCGCTGGAGCGACACGTCGAGCGAGCCGACGTGGTGCCAGTACACCGACTTGACCTTGCCGATTTCGGCGGGATCGATGTCGATCTGCGCGATGGCGCGTGCGCTCGGTGCGAACTTAGTCGGCACGCCCACGACGCGGTCGTCGAAGCGCGCGCCGAGGGCGAAGACGAAGTCGCTGTCGTCCATCGCATAGTTGGCATACGCCGCGCCGTGCATGCCCAGCATGTGCAGCGCGAGCGGGTCGGTGGTGTCGAAGCCGCCGATGCCCATGAGTGTGGTGACCACCGGAATGCCGAAGGCGTGTGCGAACTCACGGAGGATGGACGACGCGCCCGCCGCGATGATGCCGCCGCCCGAGTAAATCAGGGGGCGTTCGGCCCTGGCCAGGGCGTCGAAGAAGCTCGCGCAATGGGCGTCGGCGATAGTCGCCGACTCCACGGCGCGCAGCCGCGAGCGATAGCCGCGCACGGGTAATTCGCGGCGGCCTTCGAAAATGAGGGGTGCGTTCTGCACGTCCTTGGGGATATCGATCACCACGGGGCCGGGACGGCCGCTGCGCGCGATATGGAACGCGGTACGCAACGTGGCTTCGAGCGTGGAGGCGTCCGTGACCAGAAAGACGTGCTTGGCGCAAGCGCCCATGATCGTGCTGATCGGCGCCTCCTGAAAGGCATCGGTGCCGATGGCGCCCGTTGGCACCTGGCCGCAGATCACGACGACGGGAATGGAGTCGGCCATGCAGTCGCGCACCGGTGTCACGGCGTTGGTCGCGCCGGGGCCGGAGGTGACCAGGGCCACACCCACCCGCCCGGAGGCACGGGCATAGCCGGCGGCCATGAAGCAGGCCCCTTGTTCGTTGGCGGGGACGATGAGCGGCATCGGTTCGTTGCCGTCGTCTTTCGTATGCTCCGCGTTGTAACGGAACACCGCATCGTAGACGGGAAGGATCGCGCCGCCGGAGTAACCGAAGAGTACGTCGAGGCCCTCGTCGGCAAGCACTTGCACGACGATGTCGGCACCGGTCATGGCCTGGCCGGCGAGCGGGTGATTCGATGCGATGCGGCGGGTATCGCCGACGGTATCCAGTTGCGCGTTCACGTTGATATCGATTCCTTTGGCGGCGTGTAGGAGCGCGCCCTGCGCGCGACTGAGGGACATCGCGCGCAGCGCGCTCTCCTACAGGGTTTCTCGGTTATTCCGCGGTTTTGGCCGCTTCGGCGGGGGCCTTCGGCTGATTCGCCTGCAGCCACGGCATACGGGCACGCAACTGGGCGCCGACCTTCTCGATCGGGTGATCCAGATCCGCCTGTTTGAACTTCTTGTAGTTCGGCAGGCCCGCCTTGTATTCGGCCGTCCACTCACGTGCGAAGGTGCCGTCCTGGATGTCCTTGAGCACGGCCTTCATGCGTTCCTTGGTGCTGGCGTCGATCACGCGCGGACCGCGGGTGTAATCGCCGTACTGGGCCGTCTCCGAGATGAACTCGAGCATGCGCGCGATGCCGCCCTCGTAGAACAGGTCGACGATCAGCTTCAGCTCATGCATCACTTCGTAATAGGCGATCTCCGGGCGGTAGCCGGCTTCGGTCAGGGTCTCGAAACCCTTGATCACCAGCTCGGTCGCGCCACCGCAAAGGACGGCCTGCTCGCCGAACAGATCGGTCTCGGTTTCTTCCTTGAAGTCGGTCTCGATCAGCATGGCGCGAGCGCCGCCGATGCCGGCCGCATAGGCGGTGGCACGCTCGGTCGCGTGACCGGTCGCATCCTGGTGCACGGCGTACAGGCACGGGACGCCGCGACCGATCTCGTACTCGCGACGGACGAGTGCGCCGGGACCTTTCGGCGCGACCAGCACCACATCGATGTCCTTGCGCGGTTCGATCTGGCCGAAGTGGATGTTGAAGCCGTGCGCGAACAGCAACGTGGCACCCGCCTTGATGTTGGCTTCGATAGCGTCCTTGTAGATGCCAGGCTGGGTCATGTCCGGAGTCAGCACGGCGATCAGGTCGGCGCCGCGCACGGCGTCGGCGGGCTCGGCGACCGCGAAGCCGTCGTTATAGGCACGGCTCCAGGACGGGCCGCCGGCGCGCAGGCCGACGACGACGTCGAGCCCGGAGTCCTTCAGGTTGAGGGCATGCGCGCGGCCCTGGCTGCCGTAGCCGAGGACGGCGATACGGGCGTTCTGCAGGGGGGCGGTGGTGGCTTGCTTGTCGGTCACGGTGTTCTCCTTGATGCGTCGTTGTCTGAGTGGGAGCCAGGTCGGCTGGCGATTCCCGTTGATGAGTCGTCGGAACGATCAGTTGCCGATGAGCTCCTGCGTGCAGTCGTCTTCGGCGTATTCGCGGCGTGGCGGGTTAGCGATGGCGGTAGCGGGCGCATCGTCGAAGGCTTGCGTCACGGCGCCCTCGGCGGCGGAGCCGACCAGACGTGCGTACTTGGCAAGGACGCCACGGGTGACCTTCGGCGGCTCCGGTCGCCATGCCGCCCGGCGCGATGCCAGGTCCGCGTCTGTGCGGAGCTCCCGCGTCGAGGCATCGATGAAGATCGCATCGCCCTCGCGGATCAGGCCGATCGGGCCGCCGCGCGCGGCCTCCGGTGCGATGTGCCCGACCATGAATCCGTGCGTCGCGCCGCTGAAGCGACCATCGGTTATCAGCGCCACATCGTTGCCGAGCCCGCGACCGATCAGGGCGGCCGTCACCGCCAGCATCTCGCGCATGCCCGGACCACCGGCGGGTCCTTCGTTGCGGATGACCATCACGTCACCGGCACGGATACGTCCAGCCTTCACGGCGGCGAACGCTTCCTCTTCGCTCTCGAAGACGCGGGCCGGTCCGGCGTGACTGCTGCGGCCGTGGCCGGCGAGCTTCAGGATGCAGCCCTCGGGCGACAGATTGCCGTACAGGATGCTGTAGCCACCACGCGGCTTGAAGGGGCTGTCGACGGAGCGAACGACCTCCTGGCCCTCGGTGGCCGCGGGTGCGGCGTCGAGCTCGGCGAACAGGTTGCGACCGGTGACGGTCTGCGTGTCATTGAGCATGCCGCCCTTGCGCAGTTCGCGGGCGACGATGGTCGTGCCACCGGCGGCGGTCAGTTCGACGGCGCTGTAACGGCCGCCGGGCATCAGGTCGGCGATGACCGGCGTATGCGCGGAGGCCGGCTCGAAGTCTTCGATCGACAGCGGAACGCGCGCCTCGTTGGCGATGGCGAGCAGGTGCAGTACCGCGTTCGTGGAGCCGGCCGTGCCGGCCACCATGCGCGCGGCATTGTCGAACGCGCTGCGGGTCATGATGTCGCGCGGCTTGCGATCGGCCTTGAGGCACTCCATCGCCAGCTCGCCACAGCGGAAGGCGGCGTCGCGCTTCGACGGATGTGTCGCCGGGATATCGTTGAGACCGACCGGCGACAGACCCAGCGTGGTCAGCACCATCGCCATGGTGTTGGCGGTGTACTGCCCGCCGCAGGCACCCGCGCCGGGGCAGGCGTGACGCTCGACGTCTTCCAGTTCGGCATCGTCGATCTTGCCCGCGCCATGAGCGCCCACCGCTTCGAACACCTGCTGTACCGTGATGGCGCAGCCGTTGCGCGTGCCGTGATCGATGCTGCCGCCGTACAGCGCGACACCGGGGATGTTCAGGCGGGCCAGGGCCATGGCGGCGGCGGGAATGGTCTTGTCGCAGCCACACAGCACCACCATGGCATCCAGACAGTGACCGTCGACGGCCAGCTCGATCGAGTCGGTGATCACCTCACGGCTGACCAGCGACGAACGCATGCCGGTGGTGCCCATCGCGATGCCGTCGGTGACGGCGATGGTGTTGAACTCGACCGGCGTGCCGCCTGCCGCACGGACGCCTTCGGCAGCGGCTTCCGCCAGTTCACGCAGGTTGAGGTTGCACGGCGACACGTTGGACCAGCTGTGCACGATGGCGACCATCGGCCGCGCGATGGCGTCGTCGTCCAGACCGGTGGCGCGCAGCATGGCACGTGCCGGCGCGCGGTCGGGACCGGTCTTGATCGCATCGCTGCGCAGCGTGCGGATGGGGATCTTCTTGTCGTTCATGCGGCCTCCGCGTTGGCGTGACAGGCTTCCAGGACGGCGCGGGTCACGTCATGCGTGCTCGCGCTGCCGCCCAGGTCGCGGGTGAGGTTGGCGTGCTCCAGGACGTGATCCACCGCGGCTTCGATCACGGCGGCCTCGTCGGCCAGACCGAGCGAGTGACGCAGCAACATCGCGGCGGAGAGAATCGTGCCGAGCGGGTTCGCCAGCGACTGGCCGGCGATATCCGGTGCGGAACCGTGGATCGGCTCGTAGACGCCCGCGCCAGGACCGCCGATGGACGCGGAAGGGGACAGACCCAGCGAGCCGGCGAGCACCGAGGCTTCGTCGGTCAGGATGTCGCCAAACATGTTCTCGGTCACGATGACGTCGTAGTCGGCGGGACGCGTCAGCAGATGCATCGCCATGGAGTCGACCAGCTGATGTTCCAGCTCGACATCGGGGTAATCGGTGGCGACGCGCGTTGCCACCGAGCGCCACAGGCGCGATGTCTCGAGCACATTGGCCTTGTCGACCGAGGTCACCTTCCCGCGGCGTGTACGTGCCAGTTCGAAGGCATGGCGGACCACGCGTTCCACTTCTTCGACGCTGTAGCGGCATTCATCCGTCGCATCGTTCTCGCTGCGCGTTTTCGCACCGAAGTAGATGCCACCGGTGAGTTCGCGGATGAAGACCAGGTCGACACCCTTCGTCCGCTCCGCTTTCAGCGGTGACAGCGCCGCGGTGCGCGGATGCAGCTTCAGCGGGCGCACGTTGGCGAACACACCCAGCAGCTTGCGCATGGCCAGCAGGCCCTGCTCGGGACGGACCTTCGCAGCCGGATCGGACCACTTCGGACCACCGACGGCACCGAGCAGGATCGCGTCGGAAGCCAGTAAGGCTTCCCGCGTCCGCGGGGGCAGCGGATCGCCGAAGCGATCGATCGCATCGCCGCCGATGGCGTGCTCGGCGAACGTGAACTCGTGGCCGAAACGTTCGGCGATGGCGCTCAGCACGGCGACGCCGGCGTCGGCGACTTCCGGGCCGATACCGTCACCCGGCAATACGACGATCGAGGCCTTCATGCGGCTTCCTCCATGCGTGCTTCGAACGCCGCGATGTCGGCTTCCTGCTGCAGCAGGAAACCCATCTGGTCGACGCCGTTGAGCAGGCAATGACGCGAGAACGCGTCCAGATTGAAACGAATGGTGCCGCCGTCCGGCAGGCGGATGCTGCCTTCGGCGATATCGATGCGCAGTTCGACGCCGGGATTGTCGAGCAGCCAGCGGTGCTCGGCCTCGCTGACCACGATCGCCAGCAGGCCGTTCTTCAGCGAATTGCCGCGGAAGATATCCGCGATCTCGCTGGAGATCACCGCCTGGATGCCGTAGTCCAGCAGCGCCCAGGGCGCATGTTCGCGCGAGGAGCCGCAACCGAAGTTGTGGCCGGCGACGAGGATCGAGCAACCGCGCGCCGCGGGCTGATTCAGCGGGAACGCGGGGTCGTCACTGCCGTCGGCGGCGTAGCGCCAATCTTCGAAGCAATGCTTGCCCAGGCCGGTACGTTCGGTGGTGGTCAGAAAGCGCGCCGGGATGATCCGGTCGGTGTCGATGTTTTCGTTACGCAGCACCGCCGTGCGGGAATGCACATAGGCGAGCGGGCGGCTGGTCTGGCTCATGCGGCGACTTCCTGGTTCATGTAATCGCGGGGGTCGGCGACGCGGCCGGCGATCGCCGACGCGGCGGCGACCAGCGGGCTGGCCAGTACCGTGCGTGCGCCCTTGCCCTGACGACCTTCGAAATTGCGGTTGCTGGTGGCGACGACCAGCTGGCCCGGCTGGGCGAGGTCGCCGTTCATGGCGATGCACATGGAGCAGCCCGGCTCGCGCCATTCGGCACCAGCGGCGCGGAACACCTCGTGCAGCCCTTCGCGCTCGGCATCGCGCCGTACCTGCTCGGAGCCCGGCACCACCAGCATGCGCACGCCGGCGGCGACGGTGCGGCCGCGCAGGATTTCCGCGGCGGCGCGCAGGTCGGACAGGCGACCGTTGGTGCAGCTGCCGACGAAGACGACGTCGACCGTCTCGCCCGTGATCGGCTTGCCCGCGGTGACCTTCATGTAGTCGAGCGCACGCTGTTCCTGCGCGTCGGCGGCGGCGGGCACGTTGCCGTGGATCGGCACGACCATGCCGGGATGGGTGCCGTAAGTGACCGACGGCTGGATCGCCGACGCGTCGATGCGGACTTCGCGGTCGTAGGTGGCGCCTGCGTCGGTGGGCAGCGCACGCCACGCGGTAACGGCACGGTCCCAGGCTTCGCCGCGCGGCGCGCGCTCGCGGCCCTTCAGCCAGTCGAAGGTGGTCTCGTCCGGCGCGATCAGGCCTGCGCGTGCGCCAGCCTCGATCGACATGTTGCACACCGTCATGCGCTCCTCCATCGACAGCGCGCGGATGGCTTCGCCGGTGTACTCGAGCACGTAACCCGTGCCGCCACCGATGCCGATCTGGCCGATGATGTGCAGGATCAGGTCTTTCGCGGTGACGCCTCGCTGCAACGCGCCGTCGACATGGATCGCAAAGGACTTCGGCTTCCGCTGCAGCAGGCACTGCGTGGCCAGCACATGGCCGACTTCCGTGGTGCCGATCCCGAAGGCCAGGGCGCCGAAGGCGCCGTGCGTGGCGGTGTGGCTGTCGCCGCAGACGATGGTCATGCCGGGCTGCGTGGCGCCCACTTCAGGTCCGGCCACATGCACGATGCCGCGTTGCGGGCTATCCCAGCCCATCAGGTCGATGCCGAACTCGGCGACATTGGACTCCAGCTTCGCGACCTGGGCTTCCGCCTCCCTCGTGTAATACGGGCGCCTGCCGTCCGCATCGGCGGGCAGCGTCGGCGTGGAATGGTCCAGCGTGGCGAGTGTGCGATCGGGGCGGCGCACCTTCAGCCCGCGTGCGCGCAACTCGTCGAAGGCCTGCGGCGACGTGACTTCATGCACCAGGTGCAGGTCGATGTAGAGCACGCCGGGCGTGCTTTCCGTTTCGGCTTTTACCTGGTGGCTGTCCCACAGCTTGTCGAACAGGGTACGCGCGCTCATGCCGCGACCCTCCCGTCCGCGGTTTCCTCGATGGGCGACAGCCAGCCCCACTGGTCTTCGGTGCGGCCGTCGAACAGCCCGAAGAAGTCGTCCTGCAACTGACGGGTGATCGGCCCCGGACGACCGCTGCCGACCGGCTTGCGGTCGACCGAACGCACGGCGGTGACTTCGGCGGCCGTGCCGGTCATGAACACTTCGTCGGCGAAGTAGAGCATTTCACGTGGCAGCGGCTGTTCGATGACCTGGAAGCCGCGCGCGCGTGCCAGCGTCAGCACGGAGTCCCGCGTGATGCCGCACAGGATCGACGAGGCGGCGGGCGGCGTGTAGATCACGCCCTTGCGCACGATGAACAGGTTCTCGCCCGCGCCCTCGCTCAGCAGTCCGTCGGTGCCCAGCGCGATGCCTTCGGCGAAGCCGCCATTGATCGCTTCGCGCGCGATCAGCTGGCTGTTGAGGTAGTTGCCGCCGGCCTTGGCCCCGCTGGGATAGGTATTGGGCGCGGCGCGGTTCCACGAGGAGACGCAGACGTCGACACCCTTCTCGATCGCGTCGGCGCCATGGTAAGCGCCCCAGGGCAAGGCGATGATCGACACGTCGACCCTGGTGTCGAGCGACGGCGCCAGGCTGAAGGTGAATCCGCTACGGAACACGATGGGACGCACGTAAGCGGACTGCAGCCCGTTCGCGGTGATGACATCGCGACAGGCCTGATTGATCGCCCTGGCGTCGTACGGCATCACCAGGTCGTATACACGCGCGGAATGGAACAGGCGCTCGGTGTGTTCTTCCAGTCGGAAATAGCGCGGGCCATCCGGCGTGGAGTACACGCGAATGCCTTCGAAGACGGAGGAGCCGTAATGCAGCGCGTGTGCGCCGACATGGACGGTGGCGTCCTGCCAGGACGTGATGCGGCCGTTGTGCCAGAGATGTTTCGGGGCTTCCATGGATCCTCCTCAGGACTGGACCGCGACGGGCGCGGCCTGGGTATCGAATTCGTAAGCGCTCATCAGAGCGGTGAGATCGTCGTTGGTTACCGAGCGCTGCCTGTCGGCCAGCACCTTGAAGCGATCGAAGACGGCGTCCAGCGTCGTTTCGTCGATGTCGTACTCCAGTTCTTCCAGGCGCTGCCGCAGCGCGTGGCGACCGGAGTGCTTGCCCAGGACCAGCGAGGTCTTCGCCCCGACGTCCTGTGGCCGCATGATTTCGTACGTGCCCCGATGCTTGATCATCCCGTGCTGATGAATGCCGGATTCGTGCGCGAAGGCGTTGTCGCCGACGATCGCCTTGTTGCGCGGCACGGCCTGCCCGGTCACTTCGGCCAGCAGGCGAGAGGTCGGATAGAAGTGCCGGGTGACGATGCCGGTATCGACCTTGAACAGCGGGCGGCGCGTGTGCAGCGCCATGACGATCTCCTCCATGGCGGCGTTGCCAGCGCGTTCGCCGATGCCGTTGATGGTGCATTCCACCTGGCGTGCACCGGCGGCGACGGCGGCCAGCGAGTTGGCGACGGCCAGGCCCAGATCGTCGTGACAGTGGGCCGAAAACACGACTTTGTCCGCGTTTCTCACGTGGGCGCGCAGGTAGGTGAACATCCGGGTGATTTCGTCGGGGGTGACGTAGCCGACGGTGTCGGGAGCGTTCAGGACGCTGGCGCCGGCTTCAACGGCGACCGAGAAGATCTCGGCGAGGTAGTCCGGCTCGGTGCGCAGGGCATCTTCGGCGGAGAATTCGACTTCGTGGGCCAGGGCCTTCGCCCGGTGGATGGATTCGGCGGCGATGTCGATGACTTGCTGCTTGCTCTTGCCCAGCTTGTGTTCGCGATGCAGCGGGCTGGTGGACAGGAACAGGTGGATCCGTGAGTGATGCGCGCCTTGCAATGCTCTGCCCGCGCTGTCGATATCGCCTGGCTGGCATCGGGCCAGCGCGGCGACCGTGGGCGTCTTCAGCGATCTTGCGATCTCGGCCACGGCGGCGAAATCGTCGGGTGAGGCCTGGGGGAACCCGGCCTCGATGATGTCGACACCCAGTTCTTCCAGGGCGTGCGCCATGCGCAGCTTGGCTCGTCGGTCCATGGAGAATCCAGGGGCCTGTTCGCCGTCGCGCAAGGTGGTGTCGAAGATACGCACGCGGCCGCCTACGTCGCTCTCGACGGATTCGGTGCTGCCCTGGTTTGCTGGATTCATGTCTGGCTCCGCTCGTGAATGAGGCGGGCCCGGGGCAATAAAAAACCCCGCATCCGTTGCCGGGTGCGGGGTTCTTCAGGAGTCTTCAGGTTTGTTGCTTATTCACCTGGACACTTGCCCTCAGCCCGCACCTCCGCAGGTAATAAGTACAAGGCTAAGAAGAAGGAGGCCGCCACCGAGACGCAGCTTGCCGACCGCCGGAAGGCGGTTCAGGTCAAAGCGGCCATGGGTGGTGCGCTGCGTCATGTCATCGAACGTATGTCACTTCGTCGGCGCGTGTCAACACTTTCGCGCGAAACTTTTTTCCTAGGACGTTTGGACGGCTAGACGCCCGATGTCGTGGTTCTCCTACGCAGGCCGCGCTGGAATGCGGCTTGCAGCCAAGTGGTATGGCCCTCATGGAATGAGAAAAATGGACAGTTAGTGGGAGTGTGACGGAGGTCGCACTTGGTCACGTTGACCGTGTTTTTTTGCGCCACCTAAACTGGTCACGTTCCAGTCGACGTATCCCAAAGGACGATTCATGGCCAAGCAACGGACGGCCGGAGCGCGCATGTTTGCGCGGCTCACGGCATGCACCTTCCTCGCGTTCACCCCTCTCGCCCATGCGGCTGACGCGCCCCCTCCCTTTATCGAGTACGAAGCCGCCGGTGAGTATTTCACCGACCTGATGCAGGTGAGCCTCCGGGCCATGCACGCGCGCTGCGAACACTTCAACGAACCCGACTGCCAGCTCATCTCGGCAAGAACCAGCGACATCGGCTACGCGTACACCTACCAGTTCCGCTATGACCGGCCGGGCGGCGACAGCGAATGGCGGAGCAGCGGCGATGGCGGCTACGGCTACATGTCCTGCGCGCCGGGCTTCTCGGTCTACATGATGGCCTTCGGCGTGCCGATGGGGCCCTTCGCGAACCGGGAACTCGATGTGGACAACATGTTCCCCGTGTTCTGTCAGGCGGCGGGGCGCGCGTCGGCGGTTGCCGGAAAGCGCGAAGTCGCGGATGCCTACCAGGACGGGAAGCTCGCCTTGCGCGAGGTGACCGAGGGCGGGGGGAGCGTGCGCTGGACCGTGAATGAGGAGGATGCCGGCATCCGGGTACGCGGCGTCTCCCGTGAGTCGGTGTCCGAATTTCTCATCAATGACGATCGCGTGGTCACCATCGGTGATCGGGTCACCCTGATCTACGCCGTCGACGGTTCGCTGCGACGGGTGCAGGGAAGCGACGGCACGTCGATCGATGCGCAAGGGAAATACGACCCCGAAGCAAGGCTTGGCTTACTGCTTGCGTCGATCACGGCCCAGTTGCCTGAGGTCGGTTCGCCCGGGCCGCTGGGGGTGGTGGCTAAGACGGGCGATGCGATCCGCGCACTGCTGGCCCGCTCCGAGAGCCGGGACGAGCCCTGACGGCGAGGCTGGAGCTCGTGGGAGCGGCACCCGCCGCTCCCACGAACCGGGTACCGCCATGCATTTTCCTCAACTCGGAAATGTCATTTTTGTTTCAAGTTAGTTACAGGGTTGCCGATAATGGGCGGGCAACCCGTCGCGTCATCCGCGCTGTTGCAAGTCGAATCGCATGAAGTTGCGAAAAGCGTGGGTGACGAGCGAAGTACCTCTTCCGCGACGTCCCCGGTCTTGAATTGAAATTGCGCTTGAAACGCAAAGCAGGGGATACAACCGTGGTCAGCTCGTTTTACGCCGGTGCGGTGCACTGATGCGCGCCCGTTATCTGATCGCCGTCGCACTCGCATGCACGGCCGCCGGCGTCCAGGCCGATGATTTCTTCCGCGACGGCTCGTTCAACGGCGAACTGCGCCTGTACAGCTTTGCTCGTCATTACGATGCCGACACGCAGTACAACACGCGAGCCACGTCACTGGCGGGGCTGTTCACCGTGAAGAGCGGCAAGGTTGGTGGCTTCAGTCTCGCCGCCACCGCGTTCTCGGCGCAGTCGCTCGGCACGCGTGCTGAAAACCCGGGCCGGGTCGATACCTCGCTGATGGGACCGAACCACGCGGTCAGCGGGTTTACCCAGGCCTATGCCGAGTATGCGAACGACTGGCTCGTGGCACGGGCCGGTGACCAGTATCTCAACACGCCGTGGATGGGGCAGTTCGACTCGCGGGCAATCCCCGCTTCCTATCAGGCGGCCATGTTCGACTTCAAACCGGCCAGAGGCTGGGACATTTTCGCCATCCGCACGCTCCGCTGGAAAAGCCGAACATCCAGCGGTTACAACGACGACAACCTGTATTACCCGTCGACGTACCATCACGACTCGATGTACGGCAACAACGGCGCATTGCCGCGCACCGCGCAGGAAATGGACGGTACCACGGCGATCGGTACGACTTACGCGACCGGCGGCCTGAAGGCGCAGGCGTGGTTCTACGACTTCGAGCACTTCGGTCGGATGGGCTACGTGGACGGCATGTACACGTTCAGGAACGACAGCGGTATCACGCCGTTCGTCGGCGCGCAGATCGTTCGCCAGACCAGTGGCTCGGATAACGTGCTCGTCGAGACGCACACCAGGCTCACCGGTGCCGCCGGCGACCGCGTCGATGCGCAGGCATGGGGCGTGGATGCGGGTGCGTCGGTCGGCAAGGCCAGGTTCGACCTGGCGTACAACAAGCTCGAGGGTCAGCACGACGCGGTGGGCGGTGGCGCGATCATCTCGCCGTACAGCAACAGCTATTCGGCCGATCCGCTGTACACCACGTCGATGCTGCGTGGCCTGGTCGAGCAGGGGCCGGGACATGCCTGGAAGGCGAAGGCGACCTACCTGATGCTGCACGATGCGCTGAGCCTCACGGCGGCCTATGCGCACTACGACACCAATCTGCGTGGTACCAGCCACAATCTGTACGTCGACATCGTCTACAAGCTCGACGACGTGCTGAAGGGTCTGCAGATCCGTGATCGCTGGGAGCACCCGGTGGGCGGTACCAACAATCTCAATCCCGGCAACCTGCCGTGGACAAGCAACCGCCTGATGATCGCTTACCAGTTCTGATCGGACGCATCGCCGGCAGGGGCTGATTACCAGCCCCGCAACCACTCCGCGAACATCCGTCCATCCGCCGCCATCGGCTCCGCGGTCGCCCTGCGCGACAGCATGGCACCCAACGCTTCGGGCACCGCGACCGTACGCCCGATCAACGGCTCCACCACCGTATCGAATTTCGCCGGATGCGCGGTCGCCGCGATCGTCCATGCCCGCCGGTCGCCCGCGTGTCGACGCCGCTCGAACACGCGGACAGCCGTCGCCGTATGCGGACAAAACACCTCGCCATCGTTACCCGAATGTCGACGAATGACATCGCGGATCTCCGCGTCGTCGACGCTTTCGGCGTGCCCGCCGCGTCGCGCCGCTTCCTCACCGCCGAACAAATGGCAGAGCCGCTCGAAGTTGCTTGGCGCGCCGACATCCATCGCGTTGGCGATGGTGGCCACCGCATCGCGCGCGCGATAAGGCTGTCCGCCGAAGAATTCCGGCAGCGTATCGTTGGCATTGCAGGCAAACATCACATCCCCGATCGGTAACCCGATCTCGCGCGCCCACAAGGCGGCTACCGCGTTACCGAGATTCCCCGTCGGCACGATCGTGTGCATCGCTTCGTCGGCCTCCAGCGAGGCATGGCCGAAGTAGGCCATCTGCGGCAGCAGGCGGCCAAGGCTGATGCTGTTCGCCGAGGACATCGGTACGTCGGATTGCAGGGCTGGGTCGCCGAGCGCCGCCTTCACGAGACGCTGGCAGTCGTCGAAGCTGCCCTCCACGCGCAGCGCACGCACATTGCCGCCGAAGCTGCCGAGCTGATGCGCCTGTCGCGGCGATACCCGGTTGTCCGGGTAGAGAATGGCGACGCGCACGCCCGGCAGATGGTGGAAAGCGGCTCCCACCGCCGCGCCGGTATCGCCGGAGGTCGCCACGAGAATGGTCAGCGGCCGGTCGTTGTCGCGACGCAGCCGGCTGAGGCACGCGGCGAGAAAGCGCGCCCCGAAATCCTTGAACGCCGCCGTGGGGCCATGAAACAGCTCGAGCACATGTGCGCCGTGGACGGGCAGCTGACGACGGGGCGTCGGATGGGCGAAGGCTTCCGCACAGATGGCAGGCAGTTCATCCTCTAGCGGATCGCCTGCAAAGAACGGTTCCAGCATCCGCAGCGCGGTGCCGGCGAGGTCACCCTGGCGAAAAGGCAGCGATACCGTCGGCATCCGTTCGGGAACGTAGAGCCCGCCGTCCGGTGCGATGCCTGCGGCGATGGCGTCGGAAAGGCGCGTGGGCGCGGCACCGCCGCGCGTACTGACGTAGCGCATGCTCAGAGAATCCTGGCGGCAGGGCCGTCGATGGGAGCGACCAGTATGTCGCTGTCGTGGCCGGCCGCGGCGAACGCGGCGCGCATGTCGTGCGACGCGGCGTCAGCCGAGGCGCGGTCTTCGAACCAGCCGAACACACTGGGCCCCGCGCCGGAAATGCTGGCGCCGAAGGCACCGTGATCCAGCGCGGCCTGCTTGACGTCGGCAAAGCCCGGAATGAGCGGCGCACGTCGCGGTTCGACCAGTACGTCCGACAGACCCTCGCGTACCAGCGCCGCTTCGCCGCGATAGCAACCCGCGAGCACGAGGGCGAGGTTGGCGCTCTGCGCCACGAATTCACCCAGCGCGTAATGGCCCGCGAGTGCGGCGCGCGCCCGGCGGGTCTCCAGCACCACATGCGGATGGACCAGGGCGCAATGCCATGCCGCCGGTACCGGGATGCGCACGAGGCGCTTGTCGGTGGCCAACACCAGTCCGCCGAGCAGCATGGGGCCGAGGTTGTCACCGTGACGGCTGCCGCTGGCGACGGCTTCGCCGTCCAGCGCGAACGGATAGAGCGCCTCGCGCGGCAGCGGCTCGTCGAGCAACGCGTTGGCGGCGACGACGGCGGCCACGCAGGACGCGGCGGAGCCGCCCATCCCGGAGCCCAGCGCGATGCCCTTGTGCAGGGTGAGTTCGAAGCCGAAGGGCAGGTCGAGCGCACGCATCATCGACAGCAGTGCGGCGCCGGCGGTGTTGTCCACGGCGGCCAGCGGCAGGTCGGTGATCACGCCATGGATGGCGGCGATGCGCACCTCCCGTTCGGGGATGCGGCGCACTTCGGCGCGATCGCCCGCGCCGGCGACGCAGTGGCCCAGGATGTCGAAACCGACGCCGACGTTGCCGACACTCGCATACGCCTCGGCGACAGCGACATCCGCGCGGATCAGGGGTGAGGATTCTTCTTTCAGCATGCGCACCGTTTTACTCCCATGGCGCCGGCCACGCGCAGCAGATCCGTAAATACCGCCGCGGCCGTGACCTCGGGACCGGCACCCGGCCCCTGGACGACCAGGGCATTGTCGCAGTATCGGCGCGTGGCGAAACGCAGCACGTTGTCCGTGAGCTTCGAATGGGCGAAGGCATGGTCGGCGTCGACCACCTGCACGCCGACCGAGGCACGGTGGCCATCGAGCCGCGCGACGTGGCGCAGTACACCTCCCGCGATACGGGCATCGGCGAGCAGGGCGGCCATGGGCGCATCCATCGCTTCGAGGTTGTCCATGAATTCGTCGCGCGAAGACCCGGCGAGCTCGGCGGGGATCAGGCTGCGGACAGCCACATCGTCCAGAGACAGGGCAACGCCGGCCTCGCGGGCGAGGATCACCACCTTGCGGGCCACGTCCATGCCGGACAGGTCGTCGCGCGGGTCGGGTTCGGTGTAGCCCATGGCGTGGGCCTCGCGGACCAGGGCCGAGAACGGTACGGAGCCATCGAAGCGGTTGAACAGCCAGGCCAGCGTGCCGGAAAGCATGCCTTCGACGGCCGTGAGCTCATCGCCCGTGTCGATCATGTCGCGCAGGGTCTGCACGACGGGCAGGCCGGCACCGACCGTGCCTTCGTAGTACAGGTGCGCACCGCTGGCATCGGCCGCGGCGGCGATCTTGCGCCAGCGTTCGAGCGGGCCGCTGGCCGCGCGCTTGTTCGGGGTGACGACGTGGATACCGGCGCCGAGCCAGCCGGCATAGTGGTCGGCGACCAGGTCGCTGGCACTGCAGTCGGCGATGACGGCGACATGGTGGCCGTCCCCGGCGACATAGGCGGCAAACTCATCGAGTTCGGCCGGACGCCAGGTCTGCGCGCCGTGCTGGCGGCCGTTGAGGGCGTCGTCGTCGCAGTCGAGCCACATGTGCCGGCTGTCGCTTACGGCGCGCAGGCTGAGTTCGAGGTTGCAGTCACGCAGCAGACGCGGAGCCGCGAGACGCAACTGGTTCAGCAGCGCGCTGCCGACCTTGCCGGGTCCGACGACACCGACTTGCACCACGAGCGGCTGGACAGCGGCGCGCACGGGCGCGGCGCGTAAGGGTGAGCGGGGTAATGCGACAGCGATGGACACGATCAAAGCCTCCGGTGAGAGGCCCGTGGTCACGTCAGGTGGGGATCTTGGCTGGGAGTTCCGGCGCCGATCCCGTCCTGCGGGAGGTCGGGGCCGGCAGCGACAAGGAACTAGGCGCGCGCGAACTCCGATCCTCCGACCATGGTAATGGTCGTAGTGGATGTGGTCGCGGTGGTGGTCACGGGCGCAAGCGTGCCGGTCGTGGAGACCGTGGTGAAACGCAGCGCTGGCGTGATGGGATACATGTGCCCGACGTTATGCCCGGGTGATGGGGGCTGTCAAGCGTGTCGGACGTGGCCGGATGGCCTATGGAGGATATGGCTTTGCTGCCGGGGGGGGCGGGGCAAGGTTGAATCGCCCGCAGGGCGGGCTCCTACAAGTCTGCGTAATTTTGCAGGAGCCCGCCCCGCGGGCGACCCCGTCCATCGCAGTCTCTGTAGGAGCCCGCCCCGCGGGCGACGCGAACTACCTCAACGCTTCGAAAGATCCAGCGCGTAAACCGCCGTACCGTCGCCGTTGTCGCGCAGCTGCCTGATCGCCAGTCCCTGCGCCTTGGCTACGCCTTCCTTCCCGGACGCCGCCGTAAACGTCACCGGCCCCCTGGTCTTCACCGGCACGAAGCTCCACGAACGCTTGTCCACGTCCTTCGCGGTCACGGTCTTCTTCGCCTCGACCCACTTGATCACGACTTCGCGATTGCCGTCCGGCGCGTTGAGCACGACGGACTCACCGTTCATGCCGGGGAACTCACCACCACCGTTCGCACGATAGCTGTTGGTCACGACGATGAAGGTCTGGCCATCCCGGATCGCCTTGCCCTTGTACCGAAGATTGCCGATACGCTGGCCTTCCGGCTTCGTGATGTCGATGGTGTACGTGATGCCGCCCTGCATCTGGTCGAAGTTATACGGCACCAGCTTGCCGGTGAGCGGCTGTTCGCCTTCCTTCGACGGATCGATCTGGTTGAAACGCGTCGCCGACTTCTCGAGCCAGGCCTTCACCCCTGCCGTGTCGATCTTCACCGCCGCCAGCGTGTTCGGATAGAAGTAAAGATCCGCGGCGTTACGGATCGTCATCGGTCCCCTGGCGACATCGGTGTAATCGTCCGGACCGCCGAAGCCCGTACGAAAGGCGGAGGCCGCGGAAATCACCGGAATGTCCTTCCACTCCGGATGCTCACGTGCGATCTCGTCGCGTGCGTAGTCGGCCTGAGCCGCGTTGACCACCGCCAGCGCGCTCATGTTGCCTTCGTCGGCGAAGTAGCTGGTGAGGTCGTGATCGGTCGCGCCGATCGGCGTGTTGACGTACGCGACCGCGGCGTCGTGCGCTTCCTTCACGATCGGCGCGATGGCCGGATCCGCAGGCACGCACTCGTTCTTCTTCGGACAGATCGGACGGACCTGGCTGTGGCTCTTGTCCTTCTGCACCACCCAGCGACCATTCTCGCGGGTCATGGTCATGTTGATGACACCGAGATCCTTGCCGAAGAAGCCGCCCATGACCGCAGGCACGCCGCGGACGATGCCGCGCTTCGCGTCGACGTCTTTCATGTCCATGTAGCGCGGCCCCGGAAACTCGGTATGCGAATGGCCGAGCAGCAGCGCATCGATGCCCGGCACACCGGCGAGGTACCACCCGCCGTTTTCCATCTGCGGCGTGTACGGCGCGGTGTTGAGGCCACCGTGCAGGATGGCGACCACGAGGTCCGGCTTCTGCGCGAGCACTTCCGGCATGTAACGGTTGGCCGCTTCGACGACGCCGTCGACGGTGACCTTGCCCTGCAGGTTGCGCTTGTCCCAGTCGAGGATAGGCGGCGGCGTGAAGCCGATGATGCCGATGCGAAGCGCGGTCGGCGTGGTGCTGCCGTCGGCGTTCTTCACCTCGACGGTTTTGGTCACGATCGTCCACGGCTTGAAGATCGGCTGCTTGTCACGAACGCTGTAGACGTTGGACAACACCAGCGGAAACTTCGGGCCGGCACACTGCCGCGGCTTCACGCCGTCGACGTTCATCGCGGTGTTGGTGACCTGCGCAAGGAACGGCAGGCCGTAGTTGAACTCGTGGTTGCCGGCGGTGCCGCCGTCGTAACCGATCGCGTCCATCGCGGCGTAGATGCCGAGCTCGGTATCGCAACCGACCGGCTTGACCAGTGCCTGATAATCGGCGAGTACCGAGCCCTGGATGGTGTCGCCGCTATCAAACAGCACGGTGTTCGGGAACTCCTTGCGCGCCTGACGGATCAGCGTGGCGAGACGCTCGTACCCGAAGCTCGGGTCGTCCTTCTGCTTGTAGTAGTCGTACGACAGGATGTTCGAATGGACGTCGGTGGTCTCGAGGATGGCGAGGTCGAGCGTGGCGCCATCTTTCACGCTGCCGGTTTTGCCGGACTTGTCCGCGGTCGGCGCGCTGGCGCACGCAGCGAGAAGGGCGGCCGAAAGCGTGGCCATCGCGAGAGATCTGAACATCGAAGGGTATCCGGGTGGGAACAAGGAGATTCGGGGCGGAAAACTAGCAGAAAAAGGTCATGTAGGAGCGCGCCTTGCGCGCGATGGGTGTGTTGCGGGTGTGCCTCTGGGGTGCCGCTGGTGTGCCGCGTCGCCGCTTCGTTGGCTTTTCGCGCGCGGGGCGCGCTCCTACACGCGGGGGTGGGGCGCGCTTTTACGGGAGGCGTTCCGCCTTGGCCTGGTCGAAGTAGGTGTAGGTCTTGCCGTTATCGCTCAGTTGTCTGGTCTTGAGGACGAAGCGGTACGTCGAACGATTCATCGGCGTACCGTCCACGCGGCGCACATCCAGGCCCGTCGCGGTGTCGGTCGCGATATCGGCGGGCTTCACGCTCAGACCTTCGGGCGAGTGCCCTTCGAGCGCCTCGCGCAGCACGCGCCCGTCCGGCTTGCCGAGGTCGATTTTCAGCACGGCCGCGATGGTCGGCGCGACGTCCACGTTGCCGCTGGGCAGCTCGCTGCGCAGGTTCCTGCGGAAATCCGGGCCGCTGGCCAGCAGCATGTTGTGCACGTCGATCGGGCTGAAGCTGCCGTGCATGCCGCGCTCGTTGGACATGCTGGTATAGACCGTGCCCTTGAAACCCTGCACGGTCGCGTCGGCGTTGAAGTCGTAGCTGACGATGATGTCGGGTGAACGCGTGTTCTCAAGGTGCACGGACGCCAGCGGCAGTGTGCCGGGGATCTTGCCGTAGCGGGCGTCGACGAAAATCGCGCCGAACATCTCGCGGCTCTGCAGGAAACGTACGGCTTCCACGATGCGTGCGCGATCGTGCGAGGGAAGGTAGAGGTATTCGCCGCCGCCATTCGGGGCAATGACGAAGGCGTCCTTAGGCAAGTCGGCCGGTACCTTGTACGACGGCGTCGTATACGGGCCGGGCTTGCCGCAAGCGCGGCCGTCATCGTCGAAGCGGGTCGGATGCAGCTGCGCGCCATCCGCTTCGACGCCGGACATCACCGGCGCGTAGATGCAGCCGAAACCGTCGAACGCCTTGAAGCCGGCGTGGGTCATCTCATCGGCGAGACGAATCGCGCCCGACGTGGAGAAGCCCCATTCCGCATCGACGCGACCGACACGGCCATCGGCGATCTGACGCAATGGGAACAGGTCGGCAGGACCGGCGACGTTGCTGTGCGCGTGGTCGGAGACGATCACCAGATCGGTATCCGCGTCCATGCCCAACGACTTCAGCTTCGCCTGGAGCTGGCCCAGGAGTTCGTCCTGTGCGCGCAGGGCGAGATGGAAGTTCGGTGAACCCACACCATAACTGTGCTCGGTGCCGTCGGGATTGCGCAGCCAGACGAAGCTGATATCGGGCTTCTCGACCGGCAGAACGTAGTCGAGGAAGGCCTTCATCAGGAACGCATTGGACGGTGTGGCCGGCGCGCCGGCGCCATCGGAGGCGTCCGTGGTCGAGCCGTCCTTCATCGTCACCAGCGGCAACGGTGCCGTGGGCGTGCCGTTGTCCGGTTCCAGGTGGAAACGGTCCGGATCGTAGGCGTGTACGGTATTGGCCGGCAGCGGATAGCCGGCCTTCGTCAGTCGCTGCGCGAAGGCCAGCGGCAGCGCCACGTTCTCATCGAGGATCACGCCGCCTTCGTGGATGTCCTGGAGGAAGGCCGGGCCCGATTTGCCCACCACAGCGGTCTTCAGCCCCGCTTTGCGTGCGCGCTCCAGCAACGTGGGCGCTTCCAGCAGATCGTGGTGCCAGTGATCGTCCAGCGCGCGCAGTACCGCATAGTCCTCGGTGTAGACCGGCGAGGCGAAGTCGCTGGGTGCGCCCTTCGCATCGAAACCGCTGGCGCCCGGAGCCCAGAAGCGGTTGCCGTAAAAACCGATCGTCCCCGGGAACGAGCCCGTGGCGAAACTCGACGCATTGACCATGGTGAAGGTCGGGTAGGTCGAGTGGTTGTCCGCGAAATACGTGCCCTGCCTGGCCAGCGCCGCCAGATTCGGCGTGTCGTCTTCGCTGATGGCATCCGGCCGCATGCCGTCCCAGACGAAGACGATGACGCGGCGGGAGGCGTGCGCGTCCACGGCCAGGATCACCAGGAGCAGGGCGGCAAGGCGGGCGAGTCGGCGCATGGATCGGTTCCGCGTGAGGTTAAAGGGCGCCATGGTGAGGCGTGCGTGTTGCAGTACGGGGACGCGGCCGAAATGCGACCTGCGTCACTCCGCGTCACATGTTCTTCTCTTCGTAAGAAAACCTAAACACTGGGCGGCCACGCTCGAAGGCTTCTTACGTTTTACGAGTTTCCTGTCGATGAAGCACAACCGCAGCGCCCTGTTCCTCGCCCTCGCCGCCGCCATCGCCCTGCAGGCTCACGCCGAAGACGCGCCGCCCCCGAAGACGCAGGATCTGGACGCGGTCTCGGTGATCGGCCAGGGCGAGACCCGCCAGGTGCAGCGCATCGTGCCCCAGGACCAGAAGGTGCTCCCGCCGGGTACCAGCCCTCAGAAGATCCTGAATCGCCTGCCGGGCGTCTCGGTGCAGTCCAATGACGCCTTCGGCGCCAACGAGGAGTCCCAGTCGATCACGTTGCGCGGTTTCAATACCACGCGCCTCGGCTACACCCTCGACGGTCTGCCGCTGGGCGACAACGCCTACGGCAACTACAACGGCCTCAATATCTCGCGCGCCCTGATCGCCGAGAACATGGCGACGGTGGAGTTGTCCGAGGGCATCGGCGCGCTCGGGACGGCGTCGACCAGCAACCTCGGAGGCGCCATTCAGTATTTCTCGTCCGATCCGGCGAAGACCTTCGGTGGCAAGGCGGCGCAGACCTTCGGCAGCGACCACAACCGTCGCACCTATGCGCGCATCGACACGGGTGACTACAAGGGTTTTTCGATGTACCTGTCCGGCATCAAGGCCGACGCGGACATGTGGGCCCAGCCGGGCTCGAAGACCACGACCAGGCAGTTCAACGGCAAGGCCGTCTATGAGTTCGGTGACGGCAACCGGATCACCGGCTTCGCGGACACTTCGCGGACCGCGCAGGCCGACTACGCCTATCTGTCCAGGAGCGGCATGAGGCGCGGCCTCGGCTGGGACTGGAATCTCTACGCACCGGACTGGAACCGCGCCCTGGCCGCGGCCTATTGCACGCCGGCTTACACGGTCGGTGGGGTGCGCGACTCGCGGTGCGGCTACTCCGGCGGCGTCGACAACACTGACGATGCCTACTACCTGAGCCGCGCGCTGCGACGCGACGATCTGTACTACGTGGCGGGCGACTTCGCCGTGGCCGATGGCGCGACGCTGCATACCCAGGTTTATCACCATGAGAACGCGGGCCAGGGCCACTGGTGGGCGCCGGGTCAGAAGTCCAACCCCGGCACCGCCGGGGAGCTGCCGATCTCCCTGCGCAGCACCAATTACACGATCAACCGCAATGGCGCGATCGCGTCGCTGTCGTGGGACCTCGGCAATCATCATGTCGAGGGCGGCGTGTGGTACGAGAAGAACAACCATCACGTGGAGCGCAACTTCTACTACGTGGACGGTCCGTTCAACGACGATTTCTATCTGTCCGGCCCGGATCGTCGTCTGTTCTCGCAGGACTATACGATCACCACCAAACAGGCGTACCTGCAGGACAGCTTCAAGGCGATGGACGATCGTCTGACCATCGACGTCGGTGTGAAGAGCCCGCACACGACCATGAAGGCGGTCGAAGCGCCGGGCGTGGAAAGCCCTTATGCCAACGGCACGCTCAAGGCGGGCAAGTCGCTGTTGCCGCAGGCCGGTCTTGCCTTCCAGCTGGCGCCCGGTCAGGAGGTGTTCCTGTCGTATGCAAAGAACATCGCGGCGTTCCAGGGCGGCGGTGCCGGTGGCCCGCTCTCCGTGTCGCAGAGCGCGTTCGACGGTACCAGGGCCAACCTCAAGCCCGAACAGTCGCGCTCCATCGATGGTGGCTTCCGCAGCGTCGGTCAGTCGTACGAAGCGTCGGTGGCGTTGTATGACGTGAAGTTCGACAATCGACTGCTCTCCCTCAACCCCTGCCCGAGCATCGAGCAGGGCACGCGTCCGGAGTGCAACACCGCCTTCGTCAACGTCGGCTCGGTGTCCAGTCGCGGCGCGGAATTCACCTTCATCTGGAAGCCGGTCCGTGGCTTCGAGTGGTACAACTCCGCCTCGTTCAACCGCTCGCGCTACGACGACAACTACGTCGCCAGCGGTGTGGTCGTCCCGGTGAAGGGCAAGACCACGGTGGATACGCCCAAGCGCATGTACTCGAGCGAGATCAGCTACACCTACGGCCCCTGGTCGGCCAGCCTGCGTGGCAAGTACACCGGCAAGCGCTACTACACCTATACCAACGATCAGAGTGTGGCCGGCGCCACCTCGTTCGACTTCGGCGCGGGCTACGATTTCGGTACGATCGGCTACCTCAAGTCGCTGACGCTGGCGCTGAACGTCACCAACCTCACCGACCATCGTTACGCGACCAACCTGACCGCGTTCGGCGCGACCGATCCGAACGGCCGCGCACTGGCGTTCCATGCCAGCGCGCCGCGCCAGAGCTTCGTTACCCTGTCGGCGGATTTCTGATGAAGGCGATTGCTCTATCCTCATGCGCTCTGGCCCTGGCCCTTGGAGTGCTCTCGATGCCCACGTCCGCCGCCCCGGCTCCCGGTAAGCCGATTGCCGCGAAGATCCTCGTCATCGGTCACCGCGGTGCCAGTGCGCTGCGTCCCGAGCACACGCTGGCCTCGTACGCCGTGGCCATCGAGGACGGTGCCGACTTCGTCGAGCCGGACCTGGTCTCCACCAGGGACGGTGTGCTGGTCGTGCGTCACGAAAACGAGATCGGGGGGACGACCGATGTGGCCTCGCATCCGGAGTTCGCCAGCCGCCGGGTGACCAAGACCGTCGATGGCGAGTCGATCACGGGGTGGTTTACCGAAGACTTCACCCTCGCCGAGCTGAAGACGCTGCGCGCCCGAGAGCGCCTTGCGGATATCCGCAAAGCCAACACGGCCTACGACGGCCAGTTCACCGTGCCGACCTTCGACGAGATGATCGAGTTTGTCGCCGCGGAAGCGTCGGCCAGGCATCGGGTCATCGGCATCATTCCGGAGATCAAGCACTCGACGTATTTCCATGACGTCGGCCTGCCGATGGAAGACAAGGTGCTGGCTACGCTGGCGGCGCACGCCTATACGCGCACCGCACCCGTGGAGATCCAGTCGTTCGAGATCGGCAATCTGAAGTACCTGCGCGGCAAGCTGGGCAAGGATCACCCGAACATCCGTCTGCTCCAGCTGATGGATCTGGCCGACCAGCACCCGGCCGACCAGCCGTCGACCACCTACGGCGCGATGATGACCCCGAAAGGTCTCAAGGCCATTGCCACCTACGCCGACGCCATCGGGCCGTCCACGCGCAGCATCATTCCGCTGACCGGGGACGGAAAGCTGGCGCCGGTCGCGCCGCTGGTGCACGACGCGCACGCCGCCGGGCTGGAGGTGCATCCGTATACGTTCCGGCCGGAGAATCACTTCCTGGCGGCGGATTTCCGCGACGACGCGGGGGATGCGGCGCGGAACGACGCCGGTTCGGTGGCTGAGATCCGGGCGTATGTGGCGACCGGGATCGATGCGTTCTTTACCGACGACCCGGCGCTGGGGCGCAAGGCGCTGGATCGCCCCTGATCCTGCGGGGTGTCGGGCTTTTCTGACGACACCCTGGCCCTTGCCCCGCTATGATCCCGGGCTCTGCCAGCTCCAGGGGTCGCCCCGATGTCGTTAGCCAAGTTTCTCCGCCACAAGTCCGTCGAGCAGTTGCAGGCGGAAGTCGGCCTGCGTACGGACTTCCGCCGGGTCCTCGGCCTCTGGCAGCTCACGGCCATCGGTATCGGCGGGATCATCGGCGTGGGCATTTTCGTGCTCGCCGGCCAGCAGGCCGCCCTCAACGCCGGCCCCGCCGTGGCGCTCAGCTTCATCATCGCCGGCTTCGGCAGCGCCTGCGCGGCGCTCTGCTACGCGGAGTTCGCGGGGCTGATCCCTGTGACCGGCAGCGCCTATACCTACGGCTACGCCGTGCTCGGCGAGGGCGCGGCCTGGATCATCGGCTGGGATCTGCTGCTGGAATACGCCCTGGTGGTGGCGGTGGTCGCCATCGGCTGGTCCGGCTACGTGCAGGTGTTGCTGGCCACGGCAGGCGTGCATCTGCCGGAGTGGGCGCAGAAGAGCATGAGCGCCGACACCATGAACTATTACTGGCAGCAGGCGAAGCTGGGCGTCGGCTTCAGCGTCGCGAATCCGCTGCCGGGCCCGACCGACGCTCACCGCTTCAACATCATCGCCGCCGGTATCTCGCTGTTCGTCGCCATCCTTTTGTCGATCAAGACGGAGTGGGGTGCGCGCCTCAACACCGTGATCGTCGGTATCAAGGTGATCGGCGTAGCGCTGGTGATCGGCGTTGGCGCGTTTTTCATCAACACCGCCAACTGGCACCCGTTCATCCCGGCGCGCGTATTCGACGCCAAGGGCATGGGCCACTTCGGCTGGCAGGGCGTGCTGACGGGCGCAAGCGTCGTCTTCTTCGCGGTGTTCGGCTACGACACGCTGACCACGGCGGCCGAGGAAGCGAAGAACCCGCAGCGCGACCTGCCGCGCGCGGTGCTGCTCTCGCTCGCGGTCGCGATGGTGCTGTATATCGCCGTGTCGCTGGTGCTCACCGGCATCGTTCCTTACGGGACGCTAAGCGGCGAAGCCTCGGTATCCGACGCCTTCAACGCCATCGGCCTGCCGTGGCTCAGCAACGTGATCGCCGTCGCGGCGGTCATCGGTGTGATCAGCGTGCTGTTCGCGTTCATGCTCGGCGCGGCGCGCATCTGGTTCGCGCTGTCGCGTGATGGGCTGTTGCCGGCATGGTTCGCGCAGGTGCATCCGCGCTTCGGCACGCCTGCACGTCCGACGATGATCCTTGGCATCTTTACCGCCGTGGTGGCCGGCCTGCTGCCGATCGGTGAAGTGGCGGAGCTGGTCAACATCGGCACGCTGAGCGCGTTCATCCTGATCTGCGCCTCGGTGCTGGTGCTTCGTGTGCGCAAGCCGCATCTCGAACGGAAGTTCAAGACGCCGGCCGTGTGGTTCGTGGCGCCGCTGGGTATTTTGTTCTCGCTGGCGCTGATCTGGGGGCTGCCGGCGATCACCTTCGAGCGGTTTGCGATCTGGATGGTGTTGGGCCTGATCGTGTATTTCACGTATGGCGTGCGGAACAGCAAGCTCAATCGTGGGTATCGTTGAGGTAGACGGCAGCCGTGAGGGGCTTACTGGCGATTCTCGCGACCATCCTGCTGGCTTACCCGATCGCGTTCGGGCTGCTGAGTAGCGGCACCGTGACCGTCGCCCGGTGGTTGGGTTTTGCTGTCGGTGTGGGTCTATCTGGAGCGTCTGCACATGGATAGGGAGTCGGTGCGCATCCTGATCGAAGAGGGGATCAGTCGGTCTGTCGTCGCATCGGGCGACCATCGACGGCAGGTTCTCCTCGATTTGATTGACCTGGACGCCGTGTTCGTCGATGGCCAAGGTTGGTCGCCCGCAGAGTTCGCGCGGGCATACCGAGATGACGTGGATCCCTCGCTGCAATTCCGTACCATGGCATGGCGCGGCCCGGATGACTGGCACATCAGCAGCGTATAGCCAGAACGTCACACGTGGCGTCGAGCGGAGTCGAGCCCGCAGCCGCTCACGCGTTTATGGATTAACTTTGCTTGGAGTCATGATGATTCAGATGAAAAAACAACTCGTGCTGCTCACGATCGCTACGGCCATGTCGATACCCGCCCTGGCCGCCGATACGGATGGCGAACCGCTTACCGCGGTGCCCGGACGCACGGTGTGTCAGGCCCGGCCGGTCGCGATCGGCGGCAAGCAGGTAGATGCCAAGCTCTGCGTCACCGAGGGCAGCATGAGCCACGATAAGTACGTAGTGAAAATTGGCTGGTCCACGGTGGTCGAAGGTATCGATGACGAAACGACCAAGGGCATCGCCGGTACGTATAAGGGCTCCCCGGTGTCTCTGACCTGTGAACCTCAGAGCAAGCCACCGGCAGCAGATGACCCTATGGTCGCGTCCATGGCAAAGTCGATGGCGGCGAGGCCGGACGTCACGTCTGAGCAAGCTCACGATCTCGCCATGAAAATGCTGAGTACCGAAGTGGGTCGCCTATGCCAGTTCCGTCAGGGCGATCAGGACCTGATGTCCGTGCAGGTGAAATTCTTGTAGGAATTCCCCTACACGACGTGTCGGCAATATCCTACGACTAAAGCTCAGCCCCTGAGATGCGCAGGCTCTAAAATTCCCCACCTCGGAGCAGCACGGCCCGGACCGGCCAGAAACAGGGGAAAACGTGAGCATCATCTCAGGAAGGCGCGGGCAGGGCGTCTCGACGGCCATGCGTGTGGCCGGCATTCTGCTAACTGTGACGGGCGTCGCACAGGCGCAACAAGTCCAGACGCTTGACCAGCAAGAGCAACGCGATCGCGCCCAGCGCGAGGCACAGGCTCGTCTGGAGCAGCAACAACAGCCGGATGTGCGACTGAATTCCGCTCCCGTGACGGATTTCCGTCGCACGGATGTGCCGGTTGAAGCGGAATGCTTCCGACTCGCCCATGTCGTGCTCGAAGGCCAGCGCGTGGAGGACTTCGTCTTCGCGCAGCGCTACCTCGACCGCTACGCCGGTAAATGCGTCGGCCACGAGGGCGTCAACGCCATCGTCCGCCGTGTGTCGGACATGATCATCGATCGCGGATTCGTGACTACTCGTGTGGGGCTCGCGCCGCAGGACTTGTCGAGCGGCACGCTGAGGCTCACGCTGGTGCCGGGGACGATTCGTGCGGTGCGCTTCGCCGATAATACGGCCGTGGGTGCCTGGCAGACCGCGCTCGCCGCCCGGCCGGGCGACCTGCTCAACCTGCGCGACATCGAGCAGGGGCTGGAGCAGTTCAAGCGCGTGCCTTCGCAGGACGTCACTATCGACATCGCCCCGGGCGAACAACCGGGCGAGTCGGATCTGGTCATCACCGCGAAGCGCTCGCGACCCTGGCATGTGGTCGCGTCGCTCGATGACAGCGGGTCGCGCGCAACCGGCCGCCTGCAGGGCGGTATCAACCTCGGACTCGACAATCCGCTGCGCATCAACGACGTGCTGTCGCTGGGATACAACCACGACGTCTATCACAGCGACGGGCACGGCACGCGCGGCAACACGGCGAACTATGCGGTGCCTTATGGCGACTGGCTGTTCACCGCTTCGCTGTATGACTACAAGTACCACCAGACGGTGGAAGGCTCGCAGCAGACCTTCACCTCCAGCGGCAAGTCGCGCACGACGGACATCACCGTGCAGCGCATGCTCCATCGCACGAAGTACGGCAAGACCTCGCTGGAACTGCGCATCGGCAAACGCTGGGCGCACAGCTTTATCGAGGACTCCGAGCTGCTGACGCAGAAGCGTGACGTCACCACGGCCGAGCTCGCGCTGGTGCAGCGCCAGTACCTGGGTAACGCCCAGCTGGATCTGCGCCTTGCCCATCGCCGCGGTGTCACCTGGTTCGGCGGCCAGCAGGATGCGGCGGGCCTGTCGAAAGACGCGCCGACCTTCCAGTACGGCCTGAACCTGCTCGATGCCTCACTCAACGTGCCGTTCAAGCTCGGCCGTGTGCCGGTGCAGTGGACGACGGAACTGCGTGCCCAGCGCAGCAGCGACACGCTCTACGCCTCGGAATTCATCACGCTGGGCGGACGCTATTCCGTCCGTGGGTTCGATGGTGAAGAGACGCTGGCGGGCGAGCGTGGCTGGTACTGGCGCAACACCTTCAGCGTGCCGCTGGGCAACCTGCCCATCGCGGCCTACGCCGGTATCGACGGCGGCCACGTCGGCGGGCCGAGCATTCGCACGCTGCCCGAGAAAACCCTGCGTGGCGAATTCGTCGGCCTGCGCGGCAGCTTCGGGCGTTTCAGCTTCGACGCGTTCGCCGGCTGGGCGGACAAGGGCGGTCGCGCCCTCAACACGATGCGACCGGCGACGGGCTTCCAGCTCGTTTACCAGTACTGACAAGGACTGCACGATGACACTGCGCCCTCACTTTGCCCGCCGCGTGACGCATACGCTGGCCCTCGCGCTGCTCGTCGCCTTCGTTGGCGCGCCTGTCGCCTCGCAGGCCCAGGTGGCCGGCGCCGCGAACCCGGCCCACCGTCCGACCGTGGATACGGCGGCCAACGGCACGCCGGTGGTCAACATCGTCGCGCCCACGCAGGGCGGCGTGTCGCATAACCAGTACGAGCACTTCAACGTCGACCCGAAGGGCCTGATCCTCAATAACGGCGCCGCGGTCAGTCAGACGCAACAGGCGGGCTACATCGTCGGCAACGCGAATCTCGCCAGCGGTCAGTCGGCGCGGATCATCGTCAACGAGGTGACCTCACAGAATGCATCGAGCCTGCGCGGCTTTACCGAGGTGGCGGGCAACCGCGCCGAAGTGATCATCGCCAACCCGAACGGGATCAGCTGCGACGGCTGCGGCTTCATCAACACCTCGCGCGGCACGCTGGTCACGGGTACGCCGGTATTCGGTGGCGATGGGAGCCTCGCGGCCTTCCGTGTGACGCGCGGTACGCTGGCCATCAACGGCGCGGGTCTTAATGGCACCGGCACGGACCGGCTCGACCTGATCGCGCGTACCGTCGCGGCCAACGCGAAGGTCTGGGCCAATGAGCTGAACGTGGTCACCGGTGCGAACCAGGTGAACTACGGCGACCTGTCGGCGCAGGCGATCGCAGGCGAGGGCGCCACGGATGGCGTGAGCCTGGACGTGGCCGCACTGGGCGGCATGTATGCGAATAAGATCCGCCTCGTCGGTACCGAAGCCGGTGTCGGCGTGCGCAATGCGGGCGAACTCGCGACGCAGGGCGGTGACTTCACAATCACGCAGGCGGGCCGTCTCGAGCTGACCGGCAGGACGACGTCGACGGGGCAGCTGGCGATACAGGGTGCGGCGCTGTCGAACAGCGGCACGCTGGCGGCGGGCACTAATGTGGCGGTGACGACCGCGGGTGCCCTCGATAACAGCGGCACGATCTACGGAACCGGCGACACATCGATCGACGCCGCTGGCGCGCTGACCAACAGCGGCAAGCTCTATGCCGTCGGCGGATCGCTCGGCGTCAACGCCTCCGCTATCACCAACAGCGGTGCGGGTGACGTCTACGCAGGCAAGCGCGTCACGCTGCGCGCGGGGAGTATCGACAACGCCGCGTCGGTCGAGTCGGGTACCGAACTGAGCCTGCAGGCGAACGATCGCCTCGGCAATGCCGGAACCATCATCGCCGGTGGGGCTGCCGGTCTCGATGCGGCCAACATCGACAACAGCGGTCGCATCAGCCTTGCCGGGCAGGCGTCGCTGCATGCATCGCGCGCGTTGACCAACAGCGGCAACATAGTGACCGGCGGCGACACGGCGATCCATTCCGCCAACATCACCAACAACAGCCAGATTCAGTCGGGCGGTGACCTGGTCGTATCGACGGCTGCGCTGACGCTGGGTGCGCAAGGGGTGCTGTATGCCGGTCGCGCGTTGACGATCGATGTCGACGGCAAGGTGAGCAATGCCGGTCAGATCTACGCGACGACGAATGCATCCTTGCATGCGGGTTCGCTGGACAACGGCAACCTCGTGCGCGCCGACGGCAACCTTGTCGTCGACGTGGCCGGTGACATCGTCAATACCGGCGCCATGCAGGCGGCGCAGAAGCTGGCGCTGGACGCGTCGGGTGCGCTGACCAACAGCGGCAAGCTGTACGCGATCGGCGGTGCACTGGAAGCGACGGCCGGTCAGGCTCTCAACAACGCGGCTTCGGGCGATATCTACGCGCAGACCGATGTCTCGCTTCGTGGCGGCTCGGTAAGCAATGCGGGTACAGCGGAAGCGGTGGGTTCGGTCGCTGTAGCGGCGAACACCACGGTCGACAACAGCGGCAAGCTGCTTGCCGACACCGGCAATGCGACGCTGATCGCGACGGACATCGCCCAGCGCGGCACGGTCAGCGCTGTGGGCAACACCAGCCTGACGGCCTCGCAAAACCTGACCCACACGGGCACGACGGTGGCGGATCGCGATCTGTCCGTCGCAGCGGTTGCGGTAACCAACAGCGGCCACCTGCAAGCGGGCCGCGACGTGGCCATCGACGCGGGCACACTGACGCAGCAGGGCGTAATCTACGCGAAACGCGATGCGACCCTCCGCGGTCGTGATGTCAACCATGTCGCGGACGCGATGACCGTTGCCGACGGCGCGCTCCGCCTCGACAACACCGGTACGCTCACCAACGCGGGCACGCTGCAGGCGGGAACGGATCTGTCCGCAAAGGCCCTGACGCGTCTCGACAACGCGGCGACCGGCAGCCTCTACGCGACCGCGCATGTCGACGTGGCGGCGACTGACGCTATCGACAACGCCGGTTCGGTCTACGCCGGCAGCGATGCCACGCTGGCGACGCGCTCGCTGACGAATAGCGGCAGCCTGCGCACGGGCGGCGACCTGACCGTCAACGCGACCACGGCCAGCAACGACGGCAGCGTTTATACGGGTGGCAAAGCCAGCTGGACCCTGGCCCAGCAATTGAGCAATACCGGCACCCTCGTCGCTCAGGGCGACCTGACCGTGGTCGCCGGCACTCTCGTCTCCACCGGCGTGCTCGGCGCCGGCGTGCAGGCCGACGGCAGCCTCGGCACGTCGGGCGTGCTCGACGCCACGGTGGCCGGTGCGCTGGCGGTGCATGGCAACACGCTGGCAGCCAGCCGCCTGGCGTTACGTGCCGCGTCCCTCGACCTGGCCGCCTCGCGCCTGCGTACTGGCGGCGACATCGCGTTGATCGCCACGGCGGGTGACATCGATACCGGTAACGCGAATATCGCCACGGACGGCACGCTGGCGCTTCAGGCGAGCGGCGCGCTGAAGAACCGTGCCGGCACGTTGCAGGGTGGCACGCTCGACGTCACGGCCGTCAGCCTCGACAACACCGGCGGCACGCTCGTCCAGACCGGAACGACCGATCAGGCGCTGGACTTCGCCGGTGCCGTGGATAACACCAACGGTCGCATCGCCGGCAACGGCGGCAACCTCACCGTGCGTGCGTCCTCGATTACCAACAACAATGGTGCGATCGAACACGCGGGTACGGGCACGCTGACGATCGACGGCGATAACGGCATCGCCAATCGCGGTGGGCGCATTGTCGGTAACGGGGCGCTCGATCTGGACACGCGCGGTGCGCTGGATTCCACCGGCGGCACGATCAGCCTGACTGACGTCGCGACGATCGACGCGGCCAGCATCGCCAACGACAGCGGCACGCTGGTCGCCAGCGCGCTTACGATCACGACGGCGGGCGCGCTGGGTAGCAACGCAGGCACGCTTCAGTCGGGTGGCGCGACGTCGGTCACGGCAGGCTCGCTGGCCAACGGCAGTGGTCAGATCAAGGGGCTGTCCGGTGAGCTGATGCGCCTGAGCATCGCGCAGGCGCTGAGCAATGGTGTCGGCGGATTCATCGGCGGCAACGGTGGCCTGTGGCTGCATGCCGGCTCAGTCGATAACGCGGGGCAGTTGTACGCCAATACGACGGCGGATATCGCCGCCACGGGTAACCTGGTGAATCGTGGCGCCGTCCAGTCGATGGGTTCATCGACGGTGGTCGCCAACGGCTCGCTGATCAACGACAACGGTCGTATTGAGAGCGGCAGCGGCGACACGGCGGCCACGCTGACCGTCACGGGCGGCGGCCTCTCCAACATCAATGGCCGTATCGCCAATACGGGCACGGGCATGACCCGCTTCACGTCCGGCGGCGCCATCAACAACACCAACGGCACGCTTGGCGGTCAGGGCGGCGTGGCGATCAATGCGACCTCGCTGAACGACACCGGCGGCCGGGTGGTTTCCGGCGGCGATCTGTCACTCGGTATCGGTGGCTTCGAGAACACCAGCGGTAACGTCTACGCGGCAGGTACTCTGGACTGGAACAACGGCGGTGCGACGCTGACCAATACCAACGGCCAGTTTGGTGCCGGTACGCGTCTTGCCCTGACGCTGGCGTGGCTCAACAACGCGGGCGGCAACACGTCGTCCAACGGCGACGTAGCGCTCAGCTTGCTCGGCGGTATCCAGGGTAACGGCCGCGTCATCGCGGGTCGTGATCTCGATGTCACGCTGCCGGGCGATTTCATCAACGGCGAGGGCGGTCAGTTCAAGGCCAACCGCAACTTCGGTCTGCACCTGGGTGGCTCTCTATACAACAGCGACGGCGCGGCACTCGAAAGCGTCGGCGCATTGACCGTCGACGCCGCCAGCATCACCAACGGCAGCGGCGCGCGCATAAGCAGCGCGACGACCACGCTCAACTCGCGTGGAGCCGTAGTAAACCGCGGTCGCCTCGAAGGCGATACGCTCAACGTCAACGGTACGGATATCGACAACACCGGTTCGCTGATCGGCGACAACATCACCGTCCGCGCGAACAACTTCACCAACGGTGCGGACCTGGGTGGTGTCGCGGACAACATGGCGTATCAGTCGGCCCTGGTCGCCGCGACGAACAATGTCCGCCTGCTGATCGGTGGCACGTTCCTCAATCGCGATGCGATGGTGTTCGCGCTGGGCGACATCTTCATCGCCGCCAACGACGGTGGCGGCCGTGCCGGGGCGATCACCAACCTGTCCGGCGACATCGAAGCCGATGGCTCGATCACGCTCGCTGCGAACCAGATCACCAATCAGCGCCGTATCTTCGAAACGCAGACGGTCAACCTGGCGGACGGCGCGGTGCAGCAGGTGGGCGGCCCGATCGTGCGCTATGCGTATAACGATCCGGATCCGAACCACCAGCCGCCGAACATCGATCCGAGCCAGGTCGTCAGCGCGGAAGAAATTCAGCGGGCGCGGACGTATTGCCAGGGCGCGGGATATACGGACAACCGCTGCACGGGCTTCCAGAGCGGCGACGGTATTCCGACCCGTTTCCAGGCAACGTACACCGACACTTTGCTGTCGTATGAGCGACTGTCGCGTGCCAGCGCGGAAGGCCGCATGGTCGCTGGTGGCAACATCACGCTGTCCGGCTCGGTCACCAACGACAAGTCGACGGTGGCCGCCGGTAGCAACCTCGTCATCAACGGCGCCGGACAGAGTGCGCTCGGTGCGGGCGACACGAACGTCGGCGGCGAGATCATCCGCAACATCGCCTGGAATCCGACCGGTACCGTGCGTACCGTCTCGGAGTATGGCGTGGGCTGGGAGTCGCTCGTCCACGATCCGCGCCGCTGGGAGCCGAATGGCTTCAAGATCTACGGCAACGGCAGCAGTACGTCGACCATCGCCCTCGGCGACGGGCAGCGCCCCGCATGGATCGGCATCGATCCGGGTCAGGGCCTCGTCTCGCGGATGACCGCGGGCGGCACGCTGGAATTCCACGGCCAGACCATCGAGAACACCACCGTCGGCGCCGACGGTAACCCCATCAGTGGCGTGCAGCTCGGTGCGAATAGCGGCGGCAGCAACGTATCCGGCACAGGCGCGGGCCATGTCGGCGCGGCGGGCGGCAACGTCGATCTCGGCGGTGTCGGTGGCCTGGGCAACGCTCCGGATGCGAACAGCGTCGGTGCCGTCGGCACCACCAGCGGCGATACACGCAACGCGGGTCCGCGCCCCGGCTCGCAGAGCGTCGGTTCGCCCGACGCCCCGGCCGGCCAGATCCGCCTGCCGACCAGCGGCCTGTACACGACGCACCCGGGCAGCGCCAGCTCGTACCTGATCGAGACCGATCCGCGCTTCGCCAGCCAGGCCGGCTTCCTCGGTAGCGACTACCTGATGGACCGCCTCGGCTTCAACGGCGAAAGCACGATGAAGCGTCTGGGTGACGGCTTCTACGAGCAGCGCATGGTGCTCGACCAGATCACCTCGCTCACCGGTCGTCGCTACCTCACGGACAACACCGACGCCATGGCGCAGTACCGCGCGCTGATGGACGCAGGCGTGTCGGCGTCGGGCGAGTTCCAGCTCTCGGTCGGTATCGCGCTCACCGCCAGCCAGATGGCCAGCCTCACCCAGGACATCGTCTGGATGGTGAGCCAGGAGGTCAACGGCGAGAAGGTGCTCGTGCCGGTGGTCTACCTGTCCGCCGCGCACGCGCAGGAAGTCGCGCAGAACGGCGCGATCCTCTCTGGCAAGACGGTGATCCTCGACGCCTCCGGCACGCTGACCAACACGGGCACGATCGCCGCGAGTGAAAACGCCAGCCTCAAGGCCGGCACGCTGCTCAACGGCGGCAACCTGAGCGCAGGCGGCAACCTCAGCGTCACCGCCGCGCAGGACATCCTCAACGCGGGCAGCATCAAGGGGGGCAACGTCAGCCTGACCGCAGGCAATGACATCCTCAGCGGAGCGGACATCGGCCGCGTCGATCTGGGCGGCCTGAAACTGGGCGATGCGATCGCGCCGGTGGATGCCGCGCGACTGGGCCTTGCCTCGGGCGGTTCGATCAGCGCGACGGGCAACTTGTCCGCAAGCGCGGGTCGCGACCTGACGCAGGGCGCGGTGCCGGTGTCCGCCGGTGGCGACTTGTCGTTGTCAGCGAAACGCGATCTCTCGCTCACGGCAACGTCGGTCAAGGCGGGCGGCGATGCGCAGCTGGTCGCCGGGCGTGATCTTAGCCTCAATGCGATCGGTCAGACGACGGCCGTGCAGGGTGGAAAGCAGAACAGCGAGAGCACCGTGCACACGGTGACGACGATTGACGCGGGCGGGAATGCGGTGCTCGCGGCGGGTCGGGATGTGGTGAGTGAGGGGGCTAAGGTTAAGGCCGGGGATCAGGTGGCCATCAGTGCCGGCCGCGACGTTGTGCTGAATGCGATCACCGACACGCAGCGCAGCGAAAGCTACACCAAGGACGGCAAGAAGGCTGTCCAGACCCACACGATGGACCAGACGCTGACGGGCACCAGCCTGGACGGCAGCAACGGCGTGATCGTCAGCGCCGGGCATGACATCAACGCAACGGCCGCAACGATCACCAGCGAGACGGGCGGCGTCGCCCTGGCGGCAAAGAATGACGTCAACCTCAATGCCGGTCAGGAGCTGCACAACTGGGAGCAGCAGACCAAGAGCGTCAAGTCCGGCACGATGTCGAGCACGACGAAAAAGGCTTACGACGCGACGGTCGATAGCCTTGCGGTCGGTACGCTGATCAGCGGGGACAGTGTGACCGTGGCGGCGGGGAACGACATCACTACGCAGGGTGCGCAGATCGGTGCAACCAACGATCTGGTGATGGCCGCGGGAAACAACCTGACCATCGGCACGGCCGAGACCACGCATAGCGAAACCCACGACAAGACCGTCAGCAAATCGGGTCTGATGTCCGGCGGTGGCTTCAGTGTGATGATTGGCGGGTCGAAGGAGCAGACCGGTTACGAAGAGAACGACAGTACGCCGACGGGTAGTGTCATCGGCAGCACGGATGGCAAGGTCACGCTGACGGCCGGTAACACGGTACACATCACCGGTAGCGATGTGCTCAGCAAGGAAGGGACCACGATCGTCGGTAAGGATGTGACGATTGATGCCGCCGTCGCCACCGCGGACACGCGTCAGACGTATAAGAAGCAGACGGCGGGTATCACGTTGGGTTTGACGGGCGGTGCCGTAAGCGCCATTCAAGGCGCTTACGGTGTGGCGCACCGGGCGGGTGAAGTCAAGGACGACCGGTTAAAGGCCCTCTATGCGGCGCAGTCGGCTCAGTACTTGTTCTCGGATGGTGCGGGCCGTGGAATGGGTCTTTCAGGCGATGGGATGGATTCGATCGCATCGCTGGGTGGCGCAGCCGATGCGTACGACAACGCCGGGGGTGGTGCCGCCGGTGCACAGGCGGCAGGCCAGGCGACGGGTATCTCGCTGCGCGTCGGCATTGGTGCGAGCAGCGCAAGTAGCGAGACGAAGACGCACGAAGAGCGCGCGTATGGAAGCAACATTCGCAGTAACGGCGACGTCACTATCGCAGCTACTGGCGGCGATCTGAATGTCATCGGCAGCAACATCGACGGTAAGAACGTTGCGCTCGCGGCTGCCAATAATCTCACTCTTCTCAGCCAGGCTGAAGACCATTCCAGTAAGAGCACGAACCGGAATGGCAGTGGCGAAATCGGCTTCTCTATCGGCTCGCAGACCGGCATCTACATCTCGGCGTCGGCCGGGATGGGTAAGGCTGTTGGTAATGGGACAACACATGCCGAGACGGTGGTTAACGCCAGCGATAACCTTACGCTGATCTCGGGTAACGACACGACAATCAAGGGCGCCCAGTTGAAGGGTGACTCAGTGCTTGCAAATGTGGTTGGCAACTTGCTTATCCAAAGCGAACAAGATACCGACGACTATGCAAGCAAGCAGCAGCAGGTCGGAGCAAGTGTCACGTTCGGCTATGGCGGTAGCTTCAGCTATAGCCAGAGCAAGGTGAATAGCCACTACGATAGCGTCAATGAAGTCAGCGGGATTGGTGCAGGGAAGGGTGGTTTCGATATCACCGTCGGTGGAAATACTCACCTGGTTGGCGGCGTAATCGCCAGCTCAGCCGATCCGAGCAGGAACATCCTCGATACAGGCTCATTGACCTGGGATTCGATTCACAACGAGGCAAGCTATAGCGCGAGTAGCTTCGGTGTGGGGGGCGGCTCCGGCGGATTTTCGCCGACGGGGCTTTCGGTTCCTCAGAGTGACAAGAGCAGTAGTGATACTCAGTCCAGCATTGCTGGCGGGAAAATTATCACGCGCGATCAGGCTACTGATCTTGCGAGTCTTCAGCGTGACGGCAGCCTCGACGCACAGGGCCTCAAACCTATATACGACGAGGAGAAGGTCCGCGCAAACCAGGAGTTGGGGAATTTAGCTGGTCAAGTGGGCATGACTGCAGTGGGCGACGTTGCCGCTTACATGTTCAAGCATGCAACGACTACTGAGGATCAAGCAAAATGGGCGGACGGTGGACAGAACAAGGTGCTGCTTCATGGCCTTGTAGGCGCGGCCAGCGTCGCCTTGGGAGGAAGTGACGCACTCGGCGGCGGCCTCGGTGCTGCGGGCTCCGAGGCGGCCAGCAAGGCGATGGCTGAGTTTCTTGTTAGCCAGAGCATTGATCCTGATCAGCCAGAAGGGAGGCAGCTCCTGGCCGCGGCAAGTGCAGCCCTTGGCAGTGCGCTAGGTGGAGGATCAGGCGCAGCGAGCGCCCTAAATGGATCTCTCTACAATCGTGAATTGCATGTCGACGAACAGTCGGCCATCGTGAATCTTGCAAGGAGCAAGGGTTACTCCGAGGAGGAGGTTCAGGCGATTGCGTGTGTCATCGTATCGTGTGTCAACGGCAGAGGTTTGGTGCAAGCGACAGTGCTGACTGACACTGGTATCCACTATACCGTTGCGGGGCAGCAACTTGTGGACCAGTACAATGACGTACTGGCGCAGATGTCTGACGGCCGGAAAGCCGAGATTGCGGCCGAGTTGAAGGCTACCGGACTCTTCGAGTATGGCCCACTAGCCGCAGCTGAGGATGCGTGGGCTGACATAAATGGCACGAAGCGCTTGGAAGGTCTGGGTCAGGCCACTAATAGCTTCGTAAACGCGCTTCTGGTGTCTAAGCTCTGCCAGTTCGGGGGAGCTGCTTGCGGCGCAAGTGCGGTGAACATCGCGCAGCAAAGCGATTCCTTCTCCGCCGGTGTAAGTACGTGGTGGACTGGGCAGTCGTATCAGACACTGCAGTACGGCATGTGGAAAGACGCAGGGCTGTCGGATGCTGCAGCGCAGAACGCACAGGCGCTTACAGACACGATTACGGCAGTCGCGGCTGGACGCCTTGCAATGGGAACAGCGCCGCTCCCCCGGACGCAGGACGTCCCGCAGAAGGCGTCGCCTATAGCGGGGGCGGTCGATGCCGAAGCGGGCGGTTATTCCGAATATGCACAGTATCAAAAAGCCGATGGCTCATGGAATTGGCCAGCTAACATGGGCTTCGCGGATAAGCCAATCAGTAATACCATTGCGGTGGGCACCAGACTCGACCGTTACGGTGATACGGCAGGGTCGTTCTTGTCTCCCGTAGGAACCACGTACGAGCAAAGGGCGTTAGCACCAGGTACTAGAGCCAACCCATACAGTGAGTACGAGGTCATTAAGCCACTGCCTGTCATTCAAGGCGAGATAGCTCCTGCGTTCGGGCAATCTGGAGGAGGCGTGCAAATGCTACCCAACTTGCCAGGCAAGGTTAATGTGCAGTGGCTCCTAGACAATGGATATCTGAGGAAGGTCAAGTGAGTTCGAATAGCATCGTGGATTTGCAAGAAGAGGTGACTCGGCTCGGGTCCCAGATCAATGCTCCTCCGTTGCTCCTGATAATCCCGTTGGCGCCTGTGTCAGATGGAACTCCTTACGTCGAGCTGTCTTCTGGGTCGTACAATTACGTATCGTCCGAGCGCGGAGTCGAGAATTTCCGCCTTTCCTACACGAGTTCGGACGAACTTGTTTACCGGATCATGGATCGGGTCGTGTCGCAGATGGCGCTTGCGTTCGAACTTGACCACCGAGTTCAAGGGCAGGATTGGAGGCGGGTGTATTTCTCCCGGAGAGTGCTTCTGATGGCGCAGTTGCGTCCCGACTGGGGCGATAGGCAGGAGCGTGAGATTGCTGAGATTTTGGTCTCCGCTCCTTTTTCCGACTAGCAACGGTATTTCGTACACGTTCAACCAGTGCGTTAGATCCCGTCGAGTTGCATCCACCGACGGGGCTCCGCGTCAAGTTGCAGAGCCCAGTTAGTTCGATTGAAGCATGGTTTCTAATATGGACGGAAAACCATGTGTGCTGTCCCGATTTGCGCGGATGCAGCTCCTGCTGGCTCACGGTGGTTTGGATAAGTCCTAGAGCGTTCATATCCCGCGATGCAACGCTCCTCCGCACGCAGCTCGCCTCAGGCGGCGCGATCGCGCTGGCTTCGGGTCGTGACATCAACCTCGAAGCCACGCACGACAGCTACACTGAATCGCACGAGTCGACGGTCAAGAAGTCGGGCTTCGTACTGAATCACGGCCTGGCGCCGATGCAGCAGGGCAAGACCACCGACCGCGATTCCTCGACGACCCAAACCATCGCCCACGGCACCACCCTCAGCGGCGACAGCGTGACCGCGGCGGCGGGCCGTAACATCGTGGGTGAAGGCGTGCAGATTGCGGCGACCAACGACGTCCTGCTCGCTGCCGGTAACGACCTCACCCTGACCACGGCCGAGAACACGTACAGCACGGGCCAGGACAAGTCCGTCACGTATACCGGCTTCTCGCGTCAGGGCCTCAACGATCACTACGGCAAGGTCAAGGACAACCAGGGCCAAAGCGATACGGAGATCACCCACACCGGCAGCCTGGTCGGCTCGACGGATGGGAAGGTCACGCTCACGGCGGGCAATAACCTGCACCTGACCGGCACCGACGTCATCAGCAACAAGGCGACTACGATCGTCGGCAAAAACGTGACGATCGATGCGGCGGTGGATACGTCGGATACGACGCAGTTTCAGCGGCATAACGAAGGCGGCATCACGGTGGGTCTCGGTGGTTCCATGGTCGAGCTGGCGATGGACGCGCGGAATTCAGTGAAGCGGGGCAGCGAGGTCGACGATGACCGGCTGAAAGCGCTCTACGCCGCCAAGGCCTACTACGACGGCAAGGACATCCTCGATACGTATAAGACGCAGGGCATCGGCGCAGGCAAGGGCGGTGCTGGCCAGGAAGGCATCAACGTCCAGGTCGGCATCGGCGGTAAGAGTGCGAGCAGCAAGACCACCAGCCACGACGAGACGGCGTTCGGCAGTCACATCCGTAGCAGCGGCGACGTCACCATCGCCGCGACCGGTGGCGACCTCACTATCATCGGCAGCGAAGTCACCGGCGACAACGTCGCCCTCGCGGCCGCCCATGACATCAATCTGCTAAGCCAGGTGGAGAATCATTCACTCAAGAACGATTCGAAGAACGGCAGCGGTGGCGTGGGGGTCAGCTTCGGCACGGACGGTTTCGGTATCTATGCCGAGGCGAGCATAGGCAGTGGGAAAGCCCGCGGCAACGGCATCACGCATGCCGAGACGACGATCAACGCCGACAGCGTGCTGACGCTGATCAGCGGCAACGACACGACGATTCAGGGCGCCCAGCTGAAGGGCAATCAGGTTATTGCCAACATCGGCAAGAACCTGACGATCCGCAGCGAGCAGGATACCGACGACTTCTCCAGCAAGACGATGCAGGCCGGGGCGAAGGTGATGTTTGGCCTGACCCAGAGCGGTTTTGTCAGTGCGAGTGGCTATTACAGCCAGGGCAAGATCGATAGCCACTATCAGAGTGTCAGTGAGGTCAGCGGAGTCAAGGCGGGGGACGGCGGCTTCCAGCTGGACGTGGGCGGAACCACGCATCTGATCGGTGGGCAGATTGCCAGCAGTGCCGATGCGTCGAAGAACATCCTCAGCACGGGCGATCTGATTTACGAGGATCTGCATAACGAGTCGAAGTACAAGGCGAGCCAGGTCACGGTCAGTGGCGGCAGCACGATGGCGAGCAATATCTCCGGGGCGGTCGGTGCTGCCGTGGTGCTATGACGCCGCAGCATGACAATGTGAGTAGCGATACCCATTCGGGTATCGCGGGCGGGACCATTATTGTTCGCAACGACCCGGGTAAGGATCTGAGCGACCTGGATCGGAATCCGACGCTGGAGAACGAGGCGCTTAAGAATGCCTTCGATCAGGAGAAAGTTGCTGAGCAGCAGGAGCTGACCAGCCTGGCGGGCTACACGGGTATGCGTGGAGTGGGTGATCTCGCCCAATACATGCAGAACCACAGTTCGTCCGATGCCGAGCGCGCAGCCTGGGGCGATGGTGGCCGCAACAAAGTCATTCTGCACGGGTTGGTGGGTGCGGTTATGGCGTCGCTTGGTGGCGGGAGTGTGATCCAGGGCGCGGTTGGCGGTGCGACCAGCGAAGCGGCATCGAAGGCGATGCAGCAGTATCTATTCGAGCAGGGCGTCGATCCACGGAGCGACGATTGGAAGGCCTTCATGGAGCTGGGCAGCGCCGCGGTCGGCGGGCTCGTCGGTCAGGGTACGGGCGCACTAGCTGCGTTGGACGGCGATAAATACAACCGACAGTTGCACCCTGATCTGGTCAACTTCATCACTGACAATGTGGCCGCCAAGTACGCGCAAGCCAAGGGGATCTCGGAGGAAGAGGCTCGCGGTATCCTTATCCGCGCGGCTATGGTCGGGAACGACGATTTTGATTCGCGATATTTGGGTAATGCGGACTCTGAGCAGACGCGCACAGATGCGATGCTCTTTCTCTACGACAACACACCGGTTGGTCAGAATGGCTGGGTGTACGAGCTGTCGTCTTCGCCCGAGCAGATGTCGAACTCGGGGCTTGGTGCGGGGAAGTTAGTACAGGATCAGAAAGCCTTTGCCAGTGTTCTTGAGGCGATGAATCCTTCGGCTGATCCTTCGCGAGACGCCGCGCTTAGATCCTACTTCTCTGAAACGAGTTTCCCTGAGCGCTTCGTCGAGTGGACCTCTGACGATACCGCTAAGTTCCTCAAGATGAATGGCCAAATAGTGCTCACAGGTGCTAGCGGCGGGCTCTCTGTCGGTGTGCCATTCCTGGCTGCGGCGAACGCTGCCCGAGCTGGCGCGTCGACCGGGACGATAGCAACGTACATTCTGGCATCACGTGCAGGCGCTGGAGCGTTGAGTGGTGCAGTCAACGCAACCTCACAATTGATCCAGGATGGGAGTGTCCGATGGACGAACGTTGCGGTAGCAACGGCTGGCGGCGCGCTTGGCGTCGGCGGTGGCCTTTGGTGGAACGTGGCGGTCGGATCGGCCGGCGGATTCGTGCAGACGGAATTGAATAACCAGATCTACAACGAGAACAATAATGTGTTTTCAAACGCTGTCATGTCCGGCTTGACGGGCGGTGTAGGATATAAAGTTGGTGACACGTCAACGATTTGGATCGGCAAGCAGATACCGGGGTCTATATCTCCCTATGCGTACGGGAATGCCGCGGGCCCAGCGGCAGCAGAGGCTGTTCAGGCGGTAATCGATGGAATGGCAAAAAAGACGATCGCCGATACTAAAACAAAGGATTCAACTAAGTGAGCCGAATCATTAGAACCTTGGCCGTTGGCCTTTTCTTCTTTGTTGTTATGACGCCTTTGATACTCGCGCTCGGGTTTGTAGGATGCTTAATGCGTGGTTTGACGTTCGATCTTCCCTTGGCATTGGCGATTGCCTGCCGGGGAGGTATGGTTACTGCAGGGATAGGGATGCTACTTTTCAATTTGCGGGGTCCAAGGCCGAGAAGCCCCCATTGACAGGTTGTGAGCACCCGATTTCCTGGGCGTTTGGCGTTGTTGTATGGATAGCCTATTTAGGTGCCGATGTCGCGATTCGTTGCTTAGCAACTTTAGGTCGGTAGCTGGTGGATTGCATGAGCTGTTGTTTGAGGAAAAGGCTGTGCCGGTCGGCGGAGCACCTTGGGAAGTAGATGGACCGTGTATCAGATCGAGGGTCCGTTGTATGGCGCCTCGGACCGCATCGATATGATCATTGATCCTAAGCTTGGCGCTCACCTTTTCTCATTCGATCGTCTGTTCCAAATGGTGGCATGACCGGGATTCCAACGAAGCCGTGATAGACGGCGCATATAACAGCCTTAAGACTCATAAACTCGTCGATTGGGGTGTCGTCAATCTGGGCTTGAACGGTGTCCCTGGTTTAGGCGGGTCGCTTCAAATACGTGATGTCGCCAGCTTCGCTTACGATCGGCTCGCGATTGTTAGTTCGACGAGTCCTCAATTGCACAACGTCGTCGCGCTTGCGACAGATCCATCCTTGACGTTGCGGGAGGTTCGCGAAATCGTCTCTCAAATCTTTATCGCAGTTGGCGCGGATGACGTTCAGTCTGTGAAACTGTGGCGATTCGCGGCTGTAGTGAGTTATCTCGACGCCCCAGATGAGGATTTCGTGTATGGATTGAACGCGTTAGAGGGCATTAGTTTGGCTTGGTCGACATGCGAAGTAATGCCAACCTTGCCCGCAGTAGGCGGCGATTCCAAGAAACGATACTCGTCTGAGGAGAACTATAAGATCGCTCTCGCCGCCTTTCGCGAATGGACCATGCGTGAGCTTTCCGATCTTGCGAGGGTTTGCTCTATTGTCGGAATCGAGGTGATTGCCTAGCTCGAAGTTAATTGTGCGGGACGACTTGGCTTCGCCGATATCTTCGTCAGCACCAGGCGCTAAGGTCTTCCTTTCGAGCGTAACCTGTAGGTGCTCACTCAATGCGGAATTTACGAACACAGGTAGCCTTATCGGCAAAAACGTGACGATTGATGCGGCGGTGGATACGTCGTAAACCACGCACTTCCAGCGGCATCACGGTGTGGCATGGTGGCTCGATGGTCGAACTGGCTATGAACGCTCGGAGTTCAGTGAAGCGTGGCAGCTAAGTCGACGATAATCGGCTGCAAGCGCTCTATGCCGCCAAGGCTTTGCGTATCAGCGCGGTCGAGTACCTTTCGCGAGCAGATCCGAGTCTCGTGTCGGCTGCATGCCATGAGTTCCCTCTACTTGTGCGGCACGTTCGACTCTGTACTTCCGCTTGGATCGCTCTGGCATGAGTGTATTGGCGGTCAAGCGACCGGGGATGTGCAAGGCTGAAAGCTGGCGACTCGTTGGTCGGAAATTGCCGGCAGCATTACGTGGACTGTAGAGGATGTGACGCCGCACTTTAATGGCGACGGATGAGTGGAGGCTAAGTCTGAATGAGTTACGACAAATTTTTTTGTTCCGTTGGTCGCTCCTCTTTCGGGCTATCCCTGGGGACGCTCTGGCAGCATGTAGGCATCTTGCTTGAGTCGTCATCGGGGGCATGCCTGTCTCAGAAGGAAGTCTTTTTCGCGATATTGCGAGCGCTACTGAGCGAGGGAGCCGTGAGTCTCGCCCGCAACGGCATTCTTCTGGAAGGTTCTTTGGATGAGCAGGTGAGTAGTTTTCTTCGTTTATGGCCTATCGATCCATCTCCTGACGATCTTGATGGTATCGGTCTTTGGTTTCTTACAGTTGCACCCGGTGCTTTGGTTTGGCACGCGGCTGATGGCGTCGATCTATGGACGTAAAGGGGCGGCCGGAGTCTCCTCAACATAGCGGCGCCGAGCCTACATTGCCGCTGCCCCGGATCGCTCACGGCAGGTACGCGCCTGCCCTGTGCGCATACAGGTCGAAAATGGGCCGGAGTTTATCTCGATGGCTTTGGGTCCTCGGCAAGACGGTCATCCTCGATGCCTCCGGCACGTTGCTCAACAGCGGGCGGGAACCTCAGCGTGACCGCCGCGCAGGACATCCTCAACGCGGGCAGCACCAAGGGCAGCAACGTCAGCCTGACCGCAGGCAACGAGATCCTGGGTGGCGCAGACACCGGCCGCGTCGATCTGGGTGGCCTCAAGCTGGGCAACACGCCAGACGGTAACTTTGCTAGCTTGACCGGTGGTACGTCGCGCGTATCCCACCTATCTGGGCGCATTCATGGGCAATTTGCCGAAGACGTCGCTCAGCTCGCGGTGAAGAAACTGCTCAAAGGGGCGGAGAGCGAAGATGGCTCTTTGCGCTCACTGGAGTCTCACGCCTACGAGATGGCACTTTATGCCTGGTTCGCCGATGGGGATCTTGTCCAGTCGAAGGCGTGGGTCTATACCGCTGATCGCCTTCATGCGAAAAGCCGACGTCCCCCCAGATTTGAGTAGCGGCCCGGTTTCGAGTCCAATCCCCCACGAGAAGGAGATTGGACGTGAAGAAGCGTTTTTCCGAAGAGCAGATCATTGGGTTCCTGCGTGAGGTCGAGGCCGGCACGCCGGTCAAGGACCTGTGCCGCAAGCACGGTTTCAGCGAGGCCTCGTACTATCTGTGGCGCAGCAAGTTCGGTGGCATGAGCGTGCCGGGGGCCAAGCGGCTTAAGGAACTGGAGACTGAGAACGGCCGACTGAAGAAGCTGCTGGCCGAGCAACAGATTCAGCGCGCTGTAGACTACGCAGCATCTAAGGATGTCCGACTGAATGTGACAAAGGCAGCGGGAAATTGACATGTCATTAAAACCTCGGCGTGGGGCCTCTGCTTACCTCAAGCCTGAATTCATTCTTGTGGACACCTTCTCGGGTCTTGGTCTCATGGGGCGAGATCCTATGGGTTTAAGCGCTTGCCTCAACGCCGATGCTGAGCCAGAAATACTCGGTAACGCGGTTAAAGGCGCGCTAGAGAAGAGCCGTTGGCTTAGCTTGGATGAGTACCCAACCTTCTTCGATTGGAAGGAGCGGAAGAAGGATGAAGCTGCAAGGGATGCTCATCTGATTGAAGCCTTCGGCTACAAAACGAGAAAGCAGCTCTACCGTGATATGAAGTGCTGTTCGATATACGAGGCAGATGGCATTATAGTCGTGTCACCTACTGTTCACGAGAGACTTGACGCTTGGACGGGAGAAGGCATTGATCAAGAGGATAAGGTGGCAGTGGCATTGAGTTCGAGTCTGAAAGAGATCGGCGACGCTCTTATTTTGGGTCTTTCTCGTTGCCGATAGGCCTACGCCTACGCCTGCGTTGCGGTCGGTGTGGCGAGCTAGGCTGAGCCTTCGGCTAAGAGGTATGATCCTCTGATCTCTTAGTGCAATCCGGGCGGTGCCGGCCTCCCGGGAATGCCTCCGCCGCAAACAACGACGGTGCCGTCGGCACTGCCGACGGCGTGTATACCACCCACCCGGGCAGCGCCAGCCCGTACCTGATCGAGACCGATCCGCGCTTCGCCAGCCAGGCCGGCTTCCTTGGTAGTGACTACCTGATGGACCGCCTCGGCTTTAATGGCGAGGGCACGATGAAGCGTCTGGGTGACGGCTTCTACGAGCAGCGCATGGTGCTCGACCAGATCACCTCGCTCACGGGTCGTCGCTACCTCACCGACAATACCGACGCCATGGCGCAGTACCGCGCGCTGATGGACGCGGGCGTGTCGGCGTCGGGCGAGTTCCAGCTCTCGGTCGGTATCGCGCTCACCGCCAGCCAGATGGCCAGCCTCACCCAGGACATCGTCTGGATGGTGAGCCAGGAGGTCAACGGCGAGAAGGTGCTCGTGCCGGTGGTCTACCTGTCCGCCGCGCACGCGCAGGAAGTCGCGCAGAACGGCGCGATCCTCTCCGGCAAGACGGTGATCCTCGACGCCTCCGGCACGCTGACCAACACGGGCACGATCGCCGCGAGTGAAAACGCCAGCCTCAAGGCCGGCACGTTGCTCAACGGCGGCAACCTCAGCGCGGGCGGGAACCTAAGCGTGACCGCCGCGCAGGACATCCTCAACGCGGGCAGCATCAAGGGCGGCAATGTCAGCCTGACTGCGGGCAATGACATCCTCAGCGGTGCTGACATCGGCCGCGTCGATCTGGGTGGCCTGAAGCTGGGCGACGCGATCGCGCCAGTGGACGCCGCGCGCCTGGGCCTGGCCTCGCGTGGTGCGATCAGCGCGACGGGCAACCTGTCCGCAAGCGCGGGTCGCGACCTGGCGCTGGGCGCGGTGCCGGTGTCCGCGGGTGGCGACCTGTCGTTGTCGGCGAAACGCGATCTCTCGCTCACGGCAACGTCGGTTAAGGCGGGCGGCGATGCGCAGCTGGTCGCCGGGCGTGATCTTAGCCTCAATGCGATCGGTCAGACGACGGCCGTGCAGGGTGGAAAGCAGAACAGCGAGAGCACCGTGCACACGGTGACGACGATTGACGCGGGCGGGAATGCGGTGCTCGCGGCGGGTCGGGATGTGGTGAGTGAGGGGGCTAAGGTTAAGGCCGGGGATCAGGTGGCCATCAGTGCCGGCCGCGACGTTGTGCTGAATGCGATCACCGACACGCAGCGCAGCGAAAGCTACACCAAGGACGGCAAGAAGGCTGTCCAGACCCACACGATGGACCAGATGCTGACGGGCACCAGCCTGGACGGCAGCAACGGCGTGATCGTCAGCGCCGGGCATGACATCAACGCAACGGCCGCAACGATCACCAGCGAGACGGGCGGCGTCGCCCTGGCGGCAAAGAATGACGTCAACCTCAATGCCGGTCAGGAGCTGCACAACTGGGAGCAGCAGACCAAGAGCGTCAAGTCCGGCACGATGTCGAGCACGACGAAAAACGCTTACGACGCGACGGTCGATAGCCTCGCGGTCGGCACGCTGATCAGCGGCGACAGTGTGACCGTGGCGGCAGGGCACGACATCACTACGCAGGGTGCGCAGATCGGTGCAACCAACGATCTGGTGATGACCGCGGGAAACAACCTGACCATCGGCACGGCCGAGACCACGCATAGCGAAACCCACGACAAGACCGTCAGCAAATCGGGTCTGATGTCCGGCGGTGGCTTCAGTGTGATGATTGGCGGGTCGAAGGAGCAGACCGGCTACGAAGAGAACGACAGTACGCCGACGGGTAGTGTCATCGGCAGCACGGATGGCAAGGTCACGCTGACGGCGGGTAACACGGTACACATCACCGGTAGCGATGTGCTCAGCAAGGAAGGGACCACGATCGTCGGTAAGGATGTGACGATTGATGCCGCCGTCGCGACCGCGGACACGCGTCAGACGTATAAGAAGCAGACGGCGGGTATTACTCTGGGTCTGACCGGTGGCGTCGTCGATGCTGCTACGGCCGCTTACGGCACGGCGCACCGAGGTGCCGAGGTCGAGGATGGCCGCCTCAAAGCGCTGTACGCGGCGAAGACGGCCTACGCGATCAAGGATGGTGTATCCGCGTACCAAGACGCGGTCGGAAGTACGGGAAGCGCCGATGGCGGAATCTCGCTTCGCGTGGGCATTGGTGCAAGCAGTGCCAGTAGCGAAACAAAGACTCACGAGGAACGTGCCTACGGGAGCAACGTCCGTAGCGACGGCAATGTGACCATTGCCGCAACGGGCGGCGACCTGAACATCATTGGCAGCAATATCGATGGCAAGAACGTTGCGCTTGCCGCTGCTAACAACCTGAACCTGCTTAGCCAGGAAGAGGCGCATTCAAGCAAGAGCACCAACCGCAACGGAAGTGGCGAGATCGGCTTCTCGATTGGCTCGCAGACGGGCATTTACCTGTCGGTGTCGGCACGTCGTGGAAAGGCCGTCGGTAATGGCGTGACTCATGCCGAAACCGTCGTAAACGCAACGGACGGACTCACGATCGTCTCTGGCAACGATACGACGATCAAGGGCGCACAGCTCAAGGGGAACTCCGTCGTCGGCAACATCGGCGGCCACCTGCTCATCCAGAGCGAGCAGGACACCGATGACTACGCGAGTAAGCAACAACAGGCCAGTGTGACCGTGACGTTCGGCTACGGCGGCAGCGGAAGCTTCAGCCAGAGCAAGACAAAGTCCCACTACGAGAGCGTCAACGAGGTCAGTGGTATCGGTGCTGGCGACGGTGGCTTCCAGCTCGTCGTCGGCGGTAATACTCACCTTGCGGGCGGGGTCATTGCCAGCACTGCGGACCCGTCGAAGAACTATCTTTCGACCGGTTCACTGACGTGGGAAGACATTCAGAATGAAGCTAGCTACAAGAGCAGCAGCATCGGTGTCGGTGGTGGTTTCAGTACGGGTAAGTCGGGCGACGACGGCGCCAGAAATTCTTATGGACCCGAGGGAGTATCCGGTTCCCCGAGCCTTGGCCTTGCCCAGAAGAGCAATAGCAGTAGTACGACGGAAAGCTCGATTGCCGGCGGCACGATCATCGAACGCGACGGCCCGGTCGATCTTTCGGGTCTGAAGCGCGATGGCACCCTCGATAGCCAGACCCTGAAGCCGATCTTTGACGAGAAGAAGCTGGCCGAGCAACAGGAGATGGCCCAGGTCGCGGGACAGGTGGGATCTCGTACTGCCGGCGCTATCGGTGAGACCTTTGGGCTTAAAGACGGAAGTCCGGAGAAGATCGCACTGCACGGCGCTGTCGCCGCGGCGGTTGCTAGCCTCGGCGGAGGCGATATCGGCTCCGCTTTGGCAGGAACGACGGCGAATCAGCTCGCGATCAATTCGATGGCTAAGTCCTTGCAGGATGCCGGCTATCAGCCCGGCTCCCCAGAGTTTGCAACGTTGCTGAAAATGGGGAGTGCCGCCCTCGGCCTGGCGGTGGGCGGAGACACAGGATCGAGCGTCGCCGAGGCGGCGACGCAGTACAACTGGCTACTTCACTCCGAGGTCGAGGATGCGGACAAGCGCAGGGCGGCGTGCGCCAATCAGGCGTGCAAGGACAAGATTACCGCAGAAATGGAGATGCTCAGTCTTTCGCGCGATCACGAGCGGGAGGTCTTCTCAAATAACGCCTTCGCTCAAATTGCGAAGGCACAGGGTGGCTTGACCTACTCGGACCGTGATTACGTCGCAAACGCGTACTATGCGCAATATGGGCTCAAGCCTGGCGAGTCGATCGCTGCAGACTATGCCCCGGCTTACGAGCTGGGATACCAGTTTCGCCAGGTTGTCGCTGGCTTTAGCGGCGCACGCGATTCCCTTTCGGCGACACTTGAGCACTATCAGGCGAATCCAACGGAGATTCCTGGCGCAGTCGTAAACGGCGTCTATGAGAACGGAAAGAGCATCATCACAGGGACGGTCACGTACCTCTCAAGTGACGTACCCGCCTGGACGCTTTCGAACCAGGTCGCCGACGCATATGGTCCGCCGACCGCCGCGAATACCGGGGCTTTTCTTTACGGAGCGCTGATCAAGACCGGGCTGGCAGCGGGCGGCGCGGCGGCTGGTTCATTTGAGTCCGCTGCGGGCTGGCCGGTAGGTACCTCCGGTTGGAATGCGCTGGCAACGCCTGGATCGGCCGCGTACACGTCACAGCTCGGTATGATCTTGAGTGATGGTGGGCTCGCTGCAAGCGGGGGCTCGAGTAACCTTGCGTTGGCCCTTGCCCTTGGTGGCGCGAGCAACACGAACCTTGTCATTGGGGGCATCGGAGGCGTTACCGGAAACGGCGTCGCCGGCTCTATCCGTGAGGTTAATCCAGGATTTCCAGCTGACGGACGAAGTCGTAACTGTGTGAACTGCTCCATTGCAACGGATGCTACGCTGGCGGGAAATCCGGCATCAGCGCTGCCGAATATGTCCAACGACGGTGTTCCAATCAGTGTCCTTGAGATGCAGTTCGGGACAAAGTTCAGTAGCTCGTTAGCGCCAAGTGATATCGTTGCCCAAATGGCAGGGGCGGGCAGTGGCGCCCGCGGTATCGTTTTTGGTTCTAATGGGCCTGGCGAAGTCGGTCACGTCTTTAACGTCGTGAACCAAGGAGGCGTAGTCAGATTCCTCGATGGACAAACAGGGGCGGTGGCGGACATGAGTAAATTCCAAACATTCCAATTGTTGAGGACTAACCCGTGATCGACTTTCTCAAGGCAGTGCGTATTGCCGTAAGCTACATTGATGGTGGGGAGATACCCTTGGAAATCGTCGTTAGTCGGCGATTTTCTGAGGGTTGGTATTTTATTTATCAATCTCGTGAGTATCTTGAAACGAACAATCCATCATCGCAGTTGGCCGGGAACGCGCCATTCATAGTCGATCGCGATACAGGGGAAATTCAGTCTCTGACAACGGCTTTGTCGCTTGATGATGAGTTGATTGCATATGAGAAGAGAAAGAGGTCGGGGATTATCGATGCTCCGTAGCGCTTGGCCTTCCATGCCTGTTCGTCTCTAGAGCGCTGTCCGACGTCCCCGCAGATTTGAGTAGCGCCCCGGTTTCGAGTTCAATCCCCCACGAGAAGGAGATTGGACGTGAAGAAGCGTTTTTCCGAAGAACAGATCATCGGTTTCCTGCGTGAGGCCGAGGCCGGCATGCCGGTCAAGGACTTATGCCGTAAGCACGGCTTCATCGAAGCCTCGTACTACCTGTGGCGAAGCAAGTTCGGCGGCATGAGCGTGCCCGAGGCCAAGCGGCTGAAGGACCTGGAGTCGGAGAACGGCCGCCTCAAAAAACTGCTGGCCCAACAGCTTCTGGAAAATGAGGTCATCAAGGAAGCGCTGCGAAAAAAATGGTGAGCGCACCGGACCGGCGCGAGCTGGTGCGCTATCTGATCGGCCAGGAGCTGAGTGAGCGCCGGGCGCTGGCGATCGCTGGCATGAGAGCAAGCGCTTACCGATACGAACCGCGACCCGACTCCAATGTCGAGCTGCGCGAGGTGATCTGCGTACTGGCGAATCGCCATAAACGCTACGGCGTCGGCATGATCTACCTGAAACTCCGCCGGGCCGGACGGATGGTCAATCACAAGCGAGTCGAGCGCCTTTACCAGGAGGCGAACCTGCAGGTGCGCCGGCGCAAACGGAAAAAGGTGCCTCCGGCCGACAGGCAGCCACTGCTCCGGCCGGCGGCCGCGAACGAGGTTTGGTCCATCGATTTCGTCTTCGACCGCACCGCCGAAGGGCGTGTCTTGAAGTGCCTGACGATCGTCGATGACGCCACGCATGAGGCAGTCGCCATCGAGATTGAGCTGGCGATCTCAGGCGTCGGCGTAACGCGCGTCATGGACCGCCTGGCCGTTACACGAGGCCTGCCGAAGATCATTCGCAGCGATAACGGAAAGGAGTTCTGTGGCAAGGCCATGGTCGCGTGGGCACACGAACGCGGCGTACAGCTGCGCCTGATCGAGCCCGGCAAGCCGAATCAGAACGCCTACATCGAATCATTCAATGGAAGGCTTCGCGATGAATGCCTCAACGAACACTGCTTTCCCAGCCTGCTGCATGCCCGAACCGAGATCGAAAAATGGCGACGGGAATACAACGAAGAGCGACCCAAGAAGGCACTCGGCGGGTTGACTCCCGCCGCTTACGCGAAACAGTTACATTAATCCTGAACTCAAGATCGGACCGCTACTCAAGGCGGGGGGACGTCGGACAACGTTTCCCTTGCGGCGGCCCATGACAGAAATCCGCTGAGCCAGCCGGAGAATCATTCAGTCAAGAACGCTTCGAAGAACGCGGTGGTGGCGTCGGTGTCAGCTTCGGCAGGTGTTCCCTACGGCCTTGAATCGTTGCTTACCGCCGAGGGGATAGTGATCGAGATTAACAAAAATGGCGGTTGGAAAAACCGTTAAATCTTGCGGTAGGTGTGACGGGTGACGACGGTCCGAAACCTCAGCATGAAAAGTGACCATGATAGGCGGTGGTATATGGGGTTTACTTGGTCCGTTGATTGGTCCCCTGGCCGTTATGTTTACGATCCACGCCTTTCACCCACGCCGATTCCCAAAGGTGATTGGGAGAAGCACATCAATTCAATAAGTCCGGGTGGGGTAACTATCTCGGATAAACTAAAGGGCCTTCAATGAACATAGACGCTTTGGTTTCTTCGGAGATTGAGCTTCTAGATTTGATATTTGGGCTGAATCCGTTGGCTTGGCGGAGGTATCAACAGCACGGACTTGGATCTGGCAATGCTCGAGGAAGCGATGAGCCGAAGACCGTCATGTGGTGTCCGTTTGTAGCCTTCAGATTTGCGCTGGAAGACGCATCTGTTACGAAACGTCTGCGTGAAGCTGTAGATGCATTTCGAGGCATACTTACTTGGTCTCTCTTCGGTCACGAGCGGGAAGGCCTTCCAGGAACTAATTGGGCGATTGGGCCCGCGATATTGTTCGAAGTTAAGGAGCGAGCTGCAGCTTCGCGTATCAGCGCGGGCGAGTACCTCTCGCGAAAAGATCCGAGTCTCGTCTCGGCTGCATGCCATGAGTTCCCTTTGCTTGTGGGGCACGTTCGACTCTGTACTTCCGCTTAGATAGCCTTAGCATGCATGTATCGACGGTCCAGGCGACCGCGGGTGTGCAAGCTTGAGTCGTCACCGGGGGCGTGCCTGTCCGGGTTGATCCGGTAGCGAGCCTCCGTGCGCGAGCGAGGCTCCGCACGGTGGCCGTGCCATTACAGGTGCGCTTCGATCGCCATGCCGAGCACGCGCGTCGACAGCGTTCGATGCCTGGAAGCAATCCCGGAGATCTGTGAGGTGTAACGCGTCACATCGATGCCAACGTCGAGATGCGAGGTCACCGCATACCCCACGCCAAGCCCGAGATAGCGGCTACCGCCTTTGAGCGTCCCACGGTAATAGTCTGAACCCGGGCCAGCCTGCGTGTGGCTCCAGTGCTGCGTTCGCATGCGGGCGATACCGGCGCGGCCGGTGACGGAGAAGCTCTGCGGCAGCTCCCATTTCAGGTTGGCGCCGATGAGTACGGCACGCGATCCGATCTCGCTTCGCGTGCTCAGCGGATACGTCCGGCTGCCGTACCGGTGCGTGCCCGTGGCGCGGTACTTCACCTTGCCCAGGTCCGCGTAGCCAAGTTCGGCACCGAGGGCGACGTGTTCACCCATGCCCCAGCGATAACCGCCACCGAGTTCATAGGCGCGTGCGGACTTGCCGTCATAGAGCTTGCTCGGTACGGCGTAGCGAGCTTTGCCGATGTCGGCACGGAGGAAAGCGCCGGCCGGGTTGGCGGCGGCGGTGAAGGAAACGGCTGTCAGAGCCAGGGCGGCTGTGGTGACGAGCAAGACCTTTTGCATGAGGCATCCTTGGGAAGCGTGCAGCATTCCGCCGGGCGGTGCGCCGACGGGCCGTGGAGGCGACGGCAGTCTAGGCGGAGTGCGCCATCACGAGGATGGGGAATGACGGCATCGACAGCGGGGCCATCGGACAGCCTCAGGGCGAGAATTCAATCGCCAGCGCAAGTGGTTACGCGCCCCCGCCCGTGCTTCTCAGAAAGCGCTTACGTGGGACTGGGAGAAGGACTACGCACCGTCGTGCGCCAATATCACAAATAGCGTGCGCCCAACGGAACTCAAGCCACCTGCGTGTGCAGCATCTCGTCGGTGAGATCTCCAAAGATCATCGCCGACGCCAGGCGCTCGCCATCCGGCGGACTGAACACGCCCATCGCGCCACTCGGGCAATTGGTCATCTCGCCAATCAAGACCGACTCGCCGTCCGAATACATATCCACGCGCACCAGCGAAAACCCCTGGCTCAGCCGCGTCGCCACCTGCAGCATCCTGTCGAGATTCGCCGGCCGCTCGAAGTCGATCGACCCACGCTCGTACACCAGCCCGAAACCCTGCTCGCGCCAGTCCAGGTCGTAGAACTTGCGCACATGCCGCGAGTGCCTTCCGTAGTCGACCTGAATCAGCCGCGGCCGCCCTTGGAAGCAGAACACCTTGTAGTCGGTGATTTCCGCGTCGTTGAATATCAACGGCTCGACGATCACCTTCGGCTGCAGGTTCTTGTAGTTTCGCTCCCGTGAGGTCCGGTAATAATTCAGCGCGAACCAGCCGCGGATGCGCGCCATATCGACCGGCTCACCATGCTTGCGCGTGATGATCTGCCCGCTCGCATGCGTCGGTTTGATCACGCAGCGGTCGGGGATGAGATCGATGTCGACGTCGTCCACCCGGCGGAACACGGTATGCGTCGGCACGTTGTGCTCGTCGCCGACTCGGTCGCGGACGAAGGTCTTCACGAATTCCTTGTCGGTTACGTAGACGCGCAACGGGTCCACGATCTCGGTGGAGGCCTTGATGCGATGGATGACGTCGTTGAACAAGGGGTGTCGCCGACGCGGCAGGCGCCGGTGCTGCATCACGAAGCCGAACAGGTGAACGAGGTGGTCGACCGGCGCGATGGCAGGCAGGTGCCCGATGAGGGCGCGTTTCATCGAATTTCCGGACATCTCAGAGGCTTCCTTGTTTTGACCGGTTGGCTGGTAAAACGCACTGAAACGTTCGCTTCGTGGGCTACTCACAACTTGCGGATGCGCTTTGCGGGCAATCCAGGCGAGGCACGTTTTCGGCAAGACTAGCCGAAAGCGGCCCTAAGTGTGATGAAGGTCACATTCACGAATGTGACGCAGTCGACCTTTATGACGCGAGCGGCCTAAACGCAAGAAAGCCGACCGGGCTGCGCCTGGTCGGCTTTCTCGTCAACGGCAACCCCGTGTTGTGCCTCGCGGCACTACCCCGGAGACAGGTCCTTCGGGTCAGGGCTCAGTAGTCGTAATTCACGCTCAGGCGGAAATAACGCGGCTGCTGCACCGCCGTCGGCGTCCCGTACAGCGGGTTCGCCAGGTTCGGGCTTTGCTCGCCGTTCGGGTAGATACCGATCGTCCGCTGCTCGTTGAGCACGTTGAACACATTGGCGTTGAAGGCCAGCTTCGCATCGGCGAAGGCGGGACGATAGGTCACACCGAGATCCACCTGGCGCACCCACGGCAGGCGGCCGTGGCTGCCGGGCGGGGAGGGCTCGCCGTTGCAGAAGTGGTAGCTGTTGCCGTAGCCCGCCGGGTCGGTACGATCCGCGCCGAAGTAGCCGAGGCAAGGCTTGGGCGCCCCCGAGATCATGCTGAGGTTGCCGCTGACCAGCCATTCGGGGCTGAACTGGTAGTAGCCGAAGAACTTCAGCTGGTGCTTGTGATCGTTGTTCTGCACACCGTTGGTGTTGACCATGATGTACGAGTTGTCCCAGTCCTGCGTGGTCGACACCGCGGTCTGGCCGGTGCCGCGCGATTCGCGGTACAGGTCCGAGCGAAGCTGGCCTTCCGTGTTGCCGTAGCTGCGCGAATACGTATAGCTGACCTTGCCATACCAGCCGTCGGCGAACGGATGCTCGAGGAAGGTCTCCAGCGAGTAGTAACGGCGCTTCAGGCGATCGAAACCGAACTCCTCGTTGGACAGCGGCACCTTCACGTAATTGCCCGAGGTATCCACCAGGTTGAAGGTGTTGGACTTACCGGGGTTGAACAGCCAGCAGCTGACCGGATTGCTCTGGTCGGTCACGTCGTAGCCAAGTGACTGTGCCTTGGCCAGCACGAGGTCGATGTCGCAGTAGTCGTCGATGGCGTTACGCAGGATGCGCTGCGTGGCCTTGGCGCCGTAGACCCAGTCGGTACCCAGCGTCTTCGTGAAGCCGAGGATGAACTCGTCCTGGTACTCGGACTTGAGGCCCTGTGTCGTCACCGTCTTCGGATCGGGCAGCTGACCGAACGTGTTGTTGGCGGCGACCGGCGGCGAGATCGCCGTAAGGCCCGTCGGCGTCCCGTCGGCCGCGATGCCGCCATAGGTGAAGTACTGCGACGTCGTCAGCGCGCCGCCGGCGGCATTGAGCGCCGGATTCAGCGGCAGGCCGAGGTAGTAACGCCCCGCGTTGGCATACACCTTGAAGGTCGCGTCACCGAAGACGTCCCAGCTGGCTCCCAGGCGGGGCGCCCACTGCGGTTTGTGCTGGGTGATGAAGGCGTCGCCATCCGCGTTGAAGTTCTCGAACTGATCGTTACGGATACCGAACGAGAGCAGCCAGCGATCGTTCACCTGCCACTTGTCCTCGATGTACTGCGCGCGCTGCGTCGAGCGAACGGTGGCGAGACTGCTGTTGATGTTCTGGATGACGTAGTAACCGCCGGCACCGTTGGGGAAGCCGGCCGTCGCCGGCACACCTAGGCCCGTGGAAATCGGTGTGTTCGGATCGGACTGGCCATACGTCCACGAGTACCCGCCGGGACCCGACGTCACCGAGCCCTGGTCGATGGCCACCGCGGTCTGGTTGTCGATACCGGCGGTGATCGTGTGATCGCCGATCTTGTAGGTGATGTCGATGCGCGTATTGGTGGTGCGGTTACCGCGGCCCGAGGGACTGAGGCTGGATACGGTCTGGCTGTTGCCGCGCGACGATCCGCCGTTGAGCGCCGGGTTCTGGTTGACCAGGCCATCGACGTACGTGAGGCTCGAGTTGTAGCCGCCGGGCGCATCGTAGTCGGTGGTATGCAGCTTGCCGTACAGCGCGCTGACGGTCAGGTCATCGGTAATGTAGCCGGTGTATTTGGCCGTCCACAGGTTGCCGCCGGTCTTGATATCGTCGTCCTGGCCGATGCGATCCTGCCGCACGCGGTTGACGTAGTCGTAGTTGTAGATGCTGCCCGAGGTCTGATACTTGTCCGACGCGCCGGTCAACTCGAGGATGTTGTTGTCCGTGATGTTCCAGTCGATCTTGCTGTACCAGCGCGGCGAGTTGTATCGGTAATCGACGTAGGGCTTGGTACTCGTGTAACCGCTCACCGGGTTGACGGTATTGCCTTCCTGGCGCTGATACTCGCCGGCAACGAAGATAAACAGCTTGTCCTTGATCAGTGGGCCGCCGGCATAGGCGCTGACCGTGGTGCTGTCACCGCCGTTCTCGCTATCGGGCGAGTACAGATTGCCGGCTCGGGGCGAGGCGGGCAGGCCGCTTTCGTAGTAGCGGTTGCGCTGGTTGGCGCGCGCGAAGCTCGGCTCCCACAGCACCTGCGTGCCGAAGTGCCATTCATTGGTGCCGCGCTTGCCGACCACGTTGATGACGCCGCCGTCGGATCGGCCGTACTGGGCGCTGTATCCGCCGGTGTAGACCTCCTGCTGCTCGATCGCGCCATACGGCAACGACAGGCCGCCGAAGCCACGCAGGGGGTCGGTGGTCGAAAAGCCGTTGACGTAATAGGCATTCTCACTCGCGGCCGAACCACCGAAGCTCACCAGTGAATTGCCTGTCGGACCCTTGAAGCTGCCGCCGTTCTGCACCACGCCGGGCGCGAGCAGCGCGATGGCTTCCGAGTTACGGCCCAGCGGCAGGCGTGCCAGCTGTTCCGAGGTGACGACGGTGCGCGAATCGATCGTCGATACGTCGATCTTGGGCAGCGCGGACGCGGAGACCGAGACGCCGGACATGTCAGTGGTCTGTGCCTCGGCCGGAGCGAACGACACCTCGGTACCGGCGCCGACCTTCAGAACGACGTTCTGGCGCGTGTCGACGGTCTGACCATTGGCGCGTAGGGATACCGTATACGTGCCCAGCGGCAGCTGGCCGGCCGAGTAACGGCCGCGCTCATCCACGGCGATTTCGCGGGTGATACCGGTGTCACTGGTGATGACGACCGTCTCGCCGGCAGCGACAGGCGCCTGGCCGAAGATGCCACCGGTGGTGGACTGGGCGAAGGCGGCGGGACTCGCGACGATAGCGAGGGCGATGGCCAGCGCGGTCTTGTTCAAGGGCTTGTTACGGCTAAGCATGAAGAAACGTCTCCCTGGATCTGTTTGGACGCACGGACATGCACGGGTGGCCGCGGCGCGGCACCCGTAATGGCTGATAAAGGCAAACCCTGGCGCACGTCTCCGACGCTGACAACGCGCGTTGTCAGAGCGGGACGAGCCGCATAAACGCGCATCCGCGCGTCGCTTCCCTTCAGAAGACTTCACGTGCTGCGTCGCAGCACTTGCTATCGGTTATATAGAAAAGTTACGGGGATGTATAGGGGTTTAGACGGCCTTTTCGAAAGAACGTCCGGTCGGCCGCGTCGGCGCCAGGGGGCGCTCCGGCGCGGCCAGGGCCTCAGAAACGCATGTCCACGCCGGCGTGAATCGTATGAACGTGTACGCGTGTGCCGCCTGGCCGGACGCGGGTTCCGGCGAGGGCATAGCGCGAAACGTCGAGTGAGAGATCGGTAGTCGGCGTGAGGGCAAAGCCGAAGCCCGCGCCGAGATAAGGGGCGATCCCCGAGGTGGAGACAGCGGCGCTTCTCCGGCGCGTGTGCACCTCCAGCGCCGTGTGCGTACGGGCGATGCCGCTACGCGTGGTCAGCGACCATTGTTCGCCGACCTGCCAGCGGGCGTTGACGCCGAGAACGAAGGCGCGCGCACTGAGGGTCGATTTCTCCCAGTAGGTGGGAACGGGGCGCTTCGGCTTGTTCTGCGGTTTACCGGGGATCGGACGGCGGCTGTTGCGGGTGTCCTGTTTCGCCGCCGGATCCGCCACGCGATGGGTGCTGCCGCCGAGGTCGACATAACCCGTCTCGACGCCCAGCGCGAACGTATTGGCGATCTGCCAGCGATAACCGCCGACGACGTCGTATGACATGTGCTTCTTTCCGTCGAAGCGCTTCTCGCCCGTGCCATAGCGCGCTTCGCCTGCGCCTAACTTCAGGAAGGTGCCGGTGGATGCAGCAGCCGGTAAGGACAGCGAAGCGAGTGCGACGGCAGCGAGCGTCGCATGCAAGATCTTTTGCATGGGAGATTCCCTTCTGGTGGGTGGTGACGGTACGTCCCGTTGCGGACGTGGGGCGGCATTCTAGGAAGGGCGCCGCCGTTGTGCCGATCTCAGCGGCGCCGCGCCTTGGGACTTGCCGACAGGGCATGCATTGCCGATGCCCGTCATGGCGCCGCTTCGCGCCAGGGACTTACGCAGCGCTCGGCTTGGTGCGGGTTTACGTGTCGAGGTATGGCTACAACGTGCGGCAGTCATGGCCGACCCTCGCCATGGGCCTCGGCGAAGCAGCTTCAGATGCCGAGGTGTTCAGGAGGCCAGATAAGCAGGCTTGCTCCAATGACAAGCAGGGTGGCAATCGTCACGCCGCCGAATAGCAAGAGTCCGTCGTCCGTACCCAACCATGCGAAGGTGCGTCCGATCACGCCGGGCCAGCCGTGCACGATCGAGTCGTCAAAGGCCAGCACGCCGATGAGGACGAGCCACGTCATGAGCATCACCGCCATGATGCCGAAGGGCGAGCGTAGCGAGGCCAGTACGACCCGTCCGAGTACGATAGACAGCTCGATCAATTCCATCACGTTCCATGGATGAAGCATTGGTTTCGAGTGTGTCTCGGTGGCCCGGTCAGCGCAACTCTGCGGCCATTGAATCGAACGCGCCGACGGCCTACCTTCGGTGCTTTATGGCCCGAAGGTATGCCTCATGTCCGACCTCTCCGCCTTTCCGATCACCTCGCGCTGGTCCGCCGCGCATCCCGATCGTATTCAGCTCTACTCGCTGCCCACGCCTAATGGCGTCAAGGTATCGATCATGCTCGAAGAACTGGGCATTCCTTACGAGGTCCACCTCGTGGATATCGGCAAGAACGAGAGCAAGCTGCCAGAGTTCGAGTCGCTGAATCCGAATGGCAAGATCCCTGCGATGATCGACCCGGACGGTCCGGGTGGAAAGCCACTTGGCTTGTTCGAATCAGGCGCCATCCTCCTTTATCTCGCGGAGAAGACCGGCCGCTTCCTGCCGAAGGACGAATCGAAGCGCTGGGAGACGATCCAGTGGGTCTTTTTCCAGATGGCAGCCATCGGGCCGATGTTCGGCCAGGTCGGCTTCTTCCATAAGTTCGCCGGCCGCGAATACGAAGATAAACGTCCGCTGGAGCGCTACGTCGCGGAAAGCAAACGACTGCTCGGCGTGCTCGACCGGCAGCTCGACGGTAAGGACTGGATCGTCGGCGATGAGTACACCATCGCGGATATCGCCACGCTGGGCTGGGTCAATAACCTGGTGACGTTCTATGGTGCCCGCGAGCTGGTGGGCTTCGATGACTTCCAGAACGTCATCGGGTGGCTGGAGCGCGGCACGTCGCGGCCTGGCGTGGAGCGCGGATTGAAGATTCCGGCGCGGACCTGAGGCATCAGGCCAGCACCTGGAGTCCATGCTTGGCGACAACCGCAAGAAGCTTCAGCGCCATACCGCTAGGCTTCTTGGCCCCGGATTCCCACTTCTCAACCGTGCTCTCACTCGTATTCAGGTAGCGCGCGAATACCGGCTGGCTCACATGATTCCGCTCGCGAAGTTTCTTGATCTGCAACGAGTCGATCATTGGGGGTGTAGCGATGCAGAGATCATCGAAGTCCCGCATGGTTGCCTTGTCGATGGTCCCAGCTCTGCGCATTCCGGACACGGCGCTGTGAATCGCCTCGAATGCGTCGCTCTTATGCTTACGATTAGCGTTCATTACGTACCTCAATGAGTTCCGAGATCGCCACTTCCTTGTCGATGTCTTGCTCTACCTTTCGACTGTAAAGTGCCGCAAGCTTCCTGAACGCGGCGAGTTCCGAGTCGTCGATATTTGCCCGATCCTTTTTCGCGAACAGATAGGCAAAGATCCAGTACCGCCGTCCTTTCGCGACCACGATAGACTTGTGCATGTTGCGGTTGAGGCGTTTCTTGAAAACCCCGCCGCCCAGGTCATCGGCTTGGCCGCGCATGACTTCGAGCGCCGCGTTTCGTAGCTCCGAGTCGCTGATCAGGTGTTTTTTCGCCATCTTGGCAAACCACGCGGTCTTGAACACCCGCTGGCCTTGCGTCCATTCGTCCATGGCTTAGGGTAGCACTGGGTGCTATTTACTTCTAGCCAAAAAAACGGCCGCACTATGCGGCCGTTTTTTTGCACCTGAGACTACCTACTTCTCAGAACCGGAACTCAGCCCCCGCCGCCCACACGCCGATCTTCTGGCTGACGCTTCCCGCATCGCTCTTGTAGTCGCCGTGGTAGTGCTCGTAACCCAGCGTGACGCCAAAGTTGCGGGTGAAGTCATAGCCCACGTTCAACGCACCGTAGAAGCCGTTGTCGTGCGACGAGTCCTTGTAGGAATAGTGGTCGCGGCTGCCCGGCGAATAGTAGAGATCGACGCCGTCGACATCGCTGCGCAGGCGCGACCACATGTGAAGGAAGCCTGTGCGCAGGCCCAGCGACCATGAGTGGCCGAGCATCCACTTGGCATTGATGCCCAGTAGCGCGGCCTTGTTCTTGATCTCGGAGCGGTCGGTCTCCGTCCATCGGCCTGGCGAGGTCGCATTCACCCGGTCCGACAACTTGCCCAGGTCGACGAAGCCGGCTTCGGGTCCGATCGAGAACACGTCGTCCATCATCCAGCGGTAGCCGCCGGTGACGCCGAAAGCGGTGTCTTTTTTGTCGACACGCTCGGTCGCGTCGATGCCGTAATAGGAATACGTGCCGCTTTCCCCGGTATCCCCGTTGTAGTGCGACTTGCCAGCCGAGGCAGTGATAAAGGCCTGGCCGTCGGCCTGGGCGGCGATCGGAGCGATCGCGAGAAGAGCGGTAACGACCGCCGTGCGCATGACCTTATGCATGGTGTTCCCTGTTCCTGATGATGTCCGTCGGCTCCGGCGCCGTACGGTCCCGCATGGGCGGGCGCGGCATTTTACGAGAATTCTGAGTGCCGTGACCGTGACCTCTGGCATAGGGCGCTCCGGACCATGACGTTTAGCATCGAAGGCTTGCGCGGACCGCAGGGGACCGCGCCGACCCGCTCGCAGGGATGGCCGGGCGATCCACACGCTCCACGGGAGAATTCCAGTGAAATCCACCATCCTTGCCTCCGCGCTTCTAGCCGCCCTGGCCAGCGCAGGCGCCACCGCCGTCCGCGCGGACGATGTTCCGCCGCCGAAGGACGTCGCGTTCGCCGGTACCGTCAAGCTCGCCGTCGACGCCACCGACACCGATCACCGCATTTTCCGCGTCAAGGAATCCATCCCCGCGCAGGCCGGTCCGCTGACCCTGCTGTTCCCCGAGTGGATCCCGGGCCACCATTCGCCGACCGGCCCGATCGACCAGTTCGCCGGTCTCATCGTGACCGCCGGCGGCAAGCGCCTCGAGTGGAAGCGTGACGAGTACAACGTCTACGCCTTCCACGTCGACGTGCCGGCCGGCGCCTCGTCGGTCGACGTCGAGTTTCAGACGCTGACCCCGCAGGACACGCGTCAGGGTCGGATCGTCATGACCCCCGACATCGTCAACGTGCAGTGGAACCAGGTCTCCCTGTATCCGGCCGGCTACCGTGCCGATCGCGTCAACGTCGAAGCGTCCGTGAAGCTGCCGGCCGGTTTCCAGTTCGGCACCGCCCTCGAGGAGGCCAGCAAGAATGGCGACACGGTGACCTTCAAGGAGATCAACTACGACGACCTCGTCGATTCGCCGATCTTCGCCGGTCGCTATTTCAAGCGCGTCGACCTCGACCCGAACGGTAAGTCGCCGGTGCACCTGAACATCGTGGCCGACAACGCGAAGGCGCTCGAGATCAAGCCCGAAGCGCTCGAGATCCACCGCAAGCTCGTCCAGCAGATGGATAAGCTCTACGGTGCGCGTCACTACAACCATTACGACTTTCTGCTGGCGCTGACCGACAAGCTCGGCGGCATCGGTCTGGAGCACCACCGTTCGTCCGAAAACAGCGCACAGCCCAACTACTTCACGGAGTGGGACAAGAGCTGGCTGGGACGCGACCTGCTCTCGCATGAGTACAACCACTCATGGGACGGCAAATACCGTCGCGGCGCCGACCTCGCCACGCCGAGCTTCAACGTGCCGATGGGCGACAGCCTGCTCTGGGTGTATGAAGGCCAGACGCAGTTCTGGGGCAACGTCGTCGCCGCACGCTCGGGCCTCGTTTCGCAGGATCAGGCGCGTGACGTGCTCGCACTCGTCGCCGCTACGTACGACAAGGGTCGCCCGGGTCTGTCCTGGCGCACCATCGGTGACACGACCAACGATCCGACGATCGCGCAGCGTCGTCCGCTGTCGTATCGCAATTACCAGATGAGTGAAGACTATTATTCGGGCGGCCAGATGGTCTGGCTCGACGTCGACACCAAGCTGCGCGAACTGACCAGAAACAAGCGTAGCCTCGACGATTTCGCCAAGGCCTTCTTCGGCATGAAGGACGGTGACTGGAAGGTCAATCCGTATACCTTCGAAGACGTGGTCTCGACGCTCAACGGCATTTCGCCGTACGACTGGGCGACTTACCTGCACGACCGCATCGACGGTCACAAGGGCGACCTGGAAGGCATCGAGCGCGGCGGCTGGAAGCTCGTCTACAACGACAAGCCGTCGGAAGCGGTCAAGGCGTTCGAAGGCCGTCGTCACTACGTCGATCTCACCTATTCGGCCGGCTTCGCCGTGTCGTCCAAGGGCGATATCTCCGACGTGCGCTGGGACGGCCCGGCCTTCAATGCCGGGCTCTCGCCGGGCATGCACATCGTCGCGGTCAACAACAAGGAATTCGATGGCGACGCGCTGAAGGAAGCCGTCACCACCGCGAAGACCGACAAGGCGCCGATCGAGCTGCTGGTCAAGAACTTCGATGACTACAAGACCATCAAGATCGACTACCACGGCGGCCTGATGTACCCGCACCTGGAACGCGACAAGAGCAAGCCCGACTGGCTGGGCGAGCTTTACAAGACCAAGTGATGCACCGAAGGGCCCCGCAAGGGGCCCTTCTTCTTTACGTAGGAGCGCGCCCCGCGGGCGATTCCAACCCGCGACACGGCTATCATCCGGCGGATGGAAGCCACCCCCACACCTCCCGGCAAAGAACTCGACCAGGCTCACCGCCGTCGTCGCCTCTTCATGATCGTCTTCTGGGGCACGGTCTTCGGTGCGGCCGCGATCGGCAACACGATGACCGCGCGGATCGATGCGGACCGTTACGACATCCACGTCGCCACCTGGCAGATCGCCGTCAACGAATTCAGCAGCGTCCTCGTCTCGCTGCTCATGCTGCCCTTCCTGCTGCGTGCGTGCGACCGCTGGCCGCTGCATGCGGATACGTGGCGACGCTATCTGCCGCTTTACTTTGTGGGCAGCCTCGCCTGGTGCGTGGGTCACGTTGTCGGCATGGACCTGCTCCGGCTGCTCGGCTTCACGCTCGGCGGCGCCCACTACGATCCCGGGTCGCTGGGCCTGCAGTTCGTCTACGAATATCTGAAGGACATCCGCACGTTCTTTACGATCGTCGCCGTCGGCCACATGGTCGAGTGGTTCGGCCGACACGTCAAAGGCGAGGCCAGTCTGCTCGACATCCCGGATGAAGGGCCGCCCGTGGAGCCGGTCGACCGCCCGGAGCGCTTTCTCGTCCGCAAGCTCGGACGCGACTTCCTGGTGGCCACCGCCGATATCGAGTGGGCGCAGGCGTCGGGGAACTACGTGAATCTGCGGGTGCGCGGTCGCGACTACCCGCTGCGGACGACCCTGGCCGCGCTGGAGGCCAAGCTCGACCCCGCCGTCTTCGTCCGCGCGCATCGGAGCTACGTGGTGCAACTGGCTCAGGTCACCTCGATCGAGCCGCTGGACGCGGGCGAAGCCCGCCTGCACATGGCCGACGGCACGGTCCTGCCGTGCAGCCGGCGTTACAGGGAAAGCCTTCGCGCCACGGCGGCCGGCGCTGAGCCCCTGGCGGCCAGGGCCTGACACTGAGGCTAGGCCGCCCCGGGGATTCCCGCTACAATGCCCGACCGCAGCATCAGCGCCTGTAGCTCAGCCGGATAGAGTAGTGGCTTCCGAAGCCATTGGTCGGGGGTTCGAATCCCTCCAGGCGCACCATTCAGAAAAGACGGACGGTTTCCCGTCCGCCTCTCCGCGGAACCTCTCCCGAGTCAGTGCGAAACCGCGGCGATCTGCGCCCTGGCGGCGTGCGCGGCGATGGGGTTGGCCACGCCCTGCAAACGGTTCATCTGCACCTTGTAGCCGGCTGGCACCACGTAAGGCGTGCCCGCCCCGTCGGCGACCTGCTGTGAGATGAAGCCGCCGCCGGTGCCCTGCCAGACATACGCCGTTCCCTTGGCGTTGGTCCAGAACACGTCCGCCAGACCGTCACCGTCGAAGTCCTCGATGGTGGCGACGCTGTAACCCGCCGGGCCCGCCGTGGTCTTGCGGCCCGTCACCGTCGTGCCGTCCATCAGCCACCAGCCGATGTTGCCGGTCGCGGCGTTGAACCAGATCAGGTCGGTCCTGCCGGTGCCGGCGATCTCGCCCGCGCCGATCAGGTCGAAGCCGTTCGGTGACGCGTCCGGTGCATCGGTCTTGGTGAAGCGGTCCTTGCCGGTGTTGACCCAGTACTTCACCGCGCGGCTGGCGCCGGTCCAGACGATATCGATCACGCCGTCGCCATTGAGATCGGCCAGATGCGGGGTGAAGCCGGCCGGAGCGGGTACCGTGCGGTCGACGGCCTGCGTGCAGTCCAGATCGTTCAGACGGCCAAACAGGAGGCCACCGCTGCACTTGATCGTCCAGAACGACAGCTGGCTGGTGCTGGCGTTGAACCAGATCTGCTGCGGCGTGCCCGCGTCATCCACATCGCCCGCGCCGACCAGCGTCCAGCCGGCTGGGTACGGAAAGCGGAACGCCTCCCAGCCATAGCTGTAGATCGCGAGGTTCATGGTGTGCGTGGTCGGGTTATCGCTTTCCATCACCGTCTGTCCGGCGAGCGTGCCGCCGAAGATGTCGTACGGAATGGCCTTGATCTGGTCGCCGGCCTGGAAACCGTCGACGATCGTGTCGCCGCCATCGCGGCTGCCCGGGAACCATGTGTCGGTGCTGAGCACCGTGCTGCCGTTCATACGGACAAACGTGGCGTTGCCGGTCTTCGGACCGACCAGCAGCAAGGTGCTCTTGCCGTCGAGGATCGCGTTGAGACCGACGCCGGGGTTGCCGCTGTCGTCGCGGCCGGCCAGATCCCATGTGCGCGAGATTGTCTTGCCGCGTGCCGACCGGGCGGCCACGGCGTTGGCGAGATGGGTCACGTCGACCGAGCCCAGGCCTGTCGCATAGTCGTAGCCCTTGCCGGCCTTCCATGCGGTGACGAGGGATGCACGACCGCCATCGCTGACGATGCCGTACGACTGTCCGCTCTTCACGTAGCAGTCGCCGGTGCCGGCGAAGCAAGGCACGTCGATATCCCCCGTGGCGACGTCGTGGAACACACACGTGGCGTCCGTGGCGGCGCACCCGGTGCCGGGCGAAGCGATGGTGCCGTACTGGCTGCGGGCCAGGCTGTACAGCGTTGGCGCGACGTTACCCAGGCGAGCCGCGCTGGACTGGTTCACCAGGGCCTGCACGCCGGCCATCGCGGGCGCCGCGAACGATGTGCCGCCCGCGCTGTTGTAGATCGAGTCCGTGGGGCTGAGGTAATTACAGGGCGTACCGCCTTCGTCGGCGTCCGACATGCAGAAGATCAGCGCGTGACCGTAAATGCCGTTGGCCGCGAACAGCGAGACGTCCGGTGTGGCACGGGTGACGTTCTGATCCATGCCGGCCAGACCCTGCTGCCAGGTGGGCTGACTCCAGTAGTAGCTTGGTCCGCCGCTTCCGCCCGCCGTGTTGAGGAAGTCGAGCCCGGCGGATGAGTTGCAGGCCGTGTTGGGGTCGCTGTATCCCAGGATCGTATCCAGCTGCGCGCTGGCGCAGGAGTCGTTCCAGGTCTGCTCCGGGATATAGCCGATGGCGCTGGCGCCAAGTTCGCCGTTACCGGGCAGCCAGTACTTGCTGGTCTGCTTGTAGTCGTTGAAGTCGGTACCGCCGACGGCCACGTTATACGGCGTGCTGCCCAGGCCGTTGACGGCTAGGCCGTAGCTGGAAGCCGACTGTCCCTGGTCGCAACCCGCGGATCCGGAGTCACCGGTCGAGACGAACACCGAAACGCCTTCGGCCGCGGCGGTCGCCCACAGCGCGCTGGCCTCGTCGATGTCACCCACCGCCGCGCTGACGAGTTCGCACTCGCCGTAGCTGAGGCTGAGGATCGCTGGTGGGGCGGCTTGCTCAAGCAGGTTCTGCGCGGCGAGAAACGCACCGAAGTCCGCGCCGGTGTCCTGGCACGAGGCGAGCGTGATGTCGGCATCGGGTGCGGCGGCGCCGGCCCATTCCGCGTCGAGCGCGGCCTCACCTTCATCGCCGTTGGTACCGGGATTCACGCAGCTGGTGTCGCCGGTGAAAGCCGCGGGATGAACCTGGGTGAAGACACCTTTGGCATCCGTCGGGAGGAATACCTGGCGGAAGGTCTTGATGTCGGCGTCGAGAACGTTGGTTCTTTCCAGCACGGCCACAGTCTGTCCGGCGCCGCGCACGGGGCTCGCCTGATTCCACAACGGATTGACGTTGTAGATCGTCGCGAAATCCGCGGGTACCAGATCGAAGAACGTCTCTCCCTGATAAACGAAGTTGAAGTCGCCGGAGGGCGCGCCGGCGGCGATCCATGCCCCTTGCTTGTCGCGCTTCACCGGCCGTACGTTCTTCACCTGCGGCTCCGGGAAGAAGTCGGTCAGGGATGCGACGCCACGGACCACCGGTATCAGTGCGGTCGGCAGCTTCTGTTCGGCGGCGTTGGCGAAGTGCGTTTTTCCGTTCGCACTGAAACGGTGCAGCGAGGTACCGAAGGCCTGCTGCACGGCGCCGACCGAGCCGGTGAAACGAATCAGCATGCCGTCGGCGGAGATGGTCTTCACGCCGAGACCCTGGCTGCCCAGCCACGTCTTTACCGCGGCAATGTCCTGCCTGCTCGGACCGAACCGTTCGCCCACCTGGCGCGCGGTCAGCCACTGGTGGAAGTTGGGCGACGAGGGGTTATCCAGCGACGCGAGGTAGGCATCGAACCGCTTCTGCTGTTCCGCGCTGCGCTTCAGTACCAGGGTCATCGAAGGGATGACCTCGGCGGTGCCCATCGGCCCCGCGTCGACACTGGTATGGACTCTCGCCGGGATGCTTCCCGGCAGCGTGGTCATCTGGTGGCTGTCGACCGTTCTGGTGATCAGCGGTGTCGCCGTGGTGCTGCCCGCGGTGTCGACGGAAGCGTGTGCCTCGCACGCGCCGCCGGTGGCGATGAGCATCGCCGCGCCGGCCAGCCAAGGCCTGGAAAGAATTGCTGACATAGTACCCCCGAAGGAAAGAGCCCGTAACGCCGTGACGTCGCTCGTGCCCAGCCCGGAGGACTGCCCCTCGGCACGCTGTCCCACCATAGCTTTACATTCCCGGCAAAGTCACACACGCTCGACTGGCACGTTTCTCACCGAATTCTCACCGTCGGTTGCCTGGGAGCCGCACGATGATGTCCCGTATCCGTCAGTGGCTCGCCGACACGCCGATCCGTGATCCGGTCGACCGGCGCAATGCCACCTTCATGCAGCTGTTGCTGATTTTCGAAGGTGTCCGGATACCGGTGACCAAGCTCTATCTGTTCGGCCTTCACTGGTCGTATCTGCAGGATCGTTTCTACGGCAAGGCACGCATCGGCGCGCCTGCCGCCATGGCGATAGATATCGGTACCGACCTGGCGATGACCGTGTCGGCGTGGCTGGGTCTCTGCCTCATCCGTCGCGGTCGTTTTTCGCAGGCCGTCGCACAATTCGTGGCGACGATGCTTGCGTGCGGCGCGGTGGCCTATGCCGCCTTCGGTTATCGCGCGACCGACGGCAACCTGACGCTGATGATGATTCTGGCGCTGAGCGGTCTGATGCTGGGCCGAAGGGCGCTGTGGATCACTTACGGCGTCGAAGCGCTCATTCTCGTGATGAGCGTGGATCCGCTGAAGGCACCGGCAACCAGCCATCTTCCCGGGATGATGATGGCCGTCTACGACGTCCTGCCCCTGCGCGCTCTGACCAGCTACCTGCTCATCGCCCTGATCGTGGATCGCAGTATCCATGCCTTGCGCGACAGCCTGATCGAATCGGAACACCGGCGCCTGCAACTGGTCCGCGAGATCGCCGAGCGTGAACGTACGCAGGAGCAACTGCTGCACGCGCAGAAGATGGACGCGGTGGGCAAGCTTGCCAGCGGCGTGGCGCACGACGTCAACAACGTCTTCGACATCATCCTGGGGTTTTCCACGGAGCGGGACCGCCTGCCGGAAAGCGACGATCTGCCCCCGGGCGACATGCGGACCATCGCGGATGCCCTCGAAGGGATCGAACTGGCCGCCCGCCGTGGCACCGCGGTGTGTCGCAAGCTGCTCAACTTCAGCCGCCGCGATGTGGCATTCACGGAAGAGTTCGACATGGTCGCGGCATTGCGCGAGCTGCATCCGCTGCTGCGGCAGTCGCTTTCCTCGCACAACGAGTTAAGGCTGCGGCTGCCCGATGCGCCTCGACTGATCCGCTTCGATCGCAGCCAGTTCGAGCTGGCCATCATCAATCTGGTGACGAACGCGCGAGACGCCATGCCGGATGGGGGGTGTTGCACAATCGCCATCGAGGATGGCGCGGAGCACACGGTGCTGTCGGTGAGCGACACCGGGATGGGCATGGCGGAGTCGATACGCGCGCAGGTGTTCGAACCCTTCTTCACGACCAAGCCGGCGGGGCGCGGTACGGGTCTCGGACTCAGCGTGGTGCAGGGGCTCGTAGTACAGGCCGGTGGATGGACCGCGGTCGAGAGCACGCCGGGGCAGGGCACGACGATCCGGCTGTCCTTACCGCGGGCGGGCGTCTCGGCCGTGGAATCAGGCTTCCAGGATGTATCCGGTCCCATGTACCGCGTTGAGGGGTAACGGCTCGCCGATGGCGGCCAGCACCTTGCGGCGCAAACGATGGACCATCGAGTCCAGACGGTGCGGGTCGAAGGCGTGGACGTCATCGGTCAGGGCGGCGATCAGCGCCTCACGCGGCACCACCTCATCGGCGTGTTGAAGCATCGCTTCCAGCAGCTTGCGCTCGTTTTTGCTGAGCATCACGCGCGCACCGGAAGGCGAGAGCAGAAACCATTCGTCCGGACTGAGCGCCCATCGTTCGTGGGTTCGTGGCGAGGGATGCAGACGTCGAGCGACGCTGTACAACGTGGCCACAAGCACGTCGATCTCTACGGGTTTGGACAGGTAGGCGTCGGCCCCTTCGAACAGGCCTCGCACGCGATCCACGTTATTGCTCCGGCCGGTGAGGATGACGATGCCCGCAGCCGGTATCGCCGCGCGCAACCGTCGTGCGACCTCGAACCCGTCGCCGTCCGGCAAGCCGATATCGAGCAGGAAGATATCCGGTACGTTTCGCCGTATCGCCTCATCCAGCGCTGCCGCGCTGGCGTAAGCCGTGACCTCGAACCCAAACTGCGCGAGTTTCGGCGTCAGTACGCGTTCGCGCAGCAGGTCGTCGTCTTCCAGCATGGCCAGCCGCAGCGCATGCGCACGCGCATTCGGCACCGGGTTGAATGTCGTCACGCAAAGACCTCGTAGCCACCAGGGCCCATGGGCTGCCCTCACCGAGATTGCCCGCCCGGCGGGGCTAAATCCAGCGACGCCGTCGCACGTTCGTAGATGGGGCGGATCGCAGGATTCTGCGACCCGCACCGCGATCGCTTACTTGCCCAATGTCACCGGACTCGGATTGCGCGACGCCAGAGTCGCCTGCTGATGCCAGTACGGATAGATCGGACGCGTGGCGCTGGCGTCGTCGAGACGCTTGATCTGGTCGGCGTCCAGCTTGAACGACGTGGCGCCCAGGTTGTCGCGCAGCTGAGTCACGTTACGTGCGCCGATGACGATGCCTGACACGGTGGGACGCGAGAGCACCCAGGCGAGGGCGATCTGGGGCACGCTGTGGCCGGTCTCTTTCTCGAGGGCTTCAAGCACGTCGGTGATGGCGAAGAGGTGCTCGTCCGGCACCGCCCACGTCGCGTCGGTTGCGGCGCGGCTGCCTTCGGCGGGCTTCTTGTGGCGACCGACCTTGCCGGTCAGCTTGGCGCCGGCAAGCGGGCTCCAGACAAGTGCACCTACGTTCTGGTCGAGGCCGAGCGGCATCAGCTCCCACTCGTATTCGCGGTCGGTCAGGGCGTAATAGACCTGGTTGATGACCGGCCTGGTGAAGCCGTGGCGGTCGGCCAGTGCCAGCATCTTCATGAGGTGCCAGCCCGAGTAGTTGGACACGCCGAAGTAACGGATCTTGCCGGCGCGCGTGAGCGTATCGAGGGCATGCAGCATTTCTTCGATGGGCGTGAGCGCGTCGAAGGCATGCAGGTGGTACAGGTCGATGTAGTCGGTACCCAGACGCTTCAGGCTCGCTTCGCAGCTGCGGATGATCTTGTCACGGGACGTGCCGATGTCGTTCGGGCCGGCACCCATGCCCATGCCGGTCTTGGTCGACAGCAGCACCTGATCGCGACGGCCGGCGATGGCCTTGCCGAGAATCTCTTCCGACAAACCGCCCGAATAGGCGTCCGCGGTATCGAACATGTTGCAACCGAGTTCGAGCGAGGCGTCGATCATGGAGGTTGCCTCCTTGACGTCGGTGTCGCCCCATTTCTTGAAGAACTCGTTGCCGCCACCGAAGGTCGCGGTGCCCAGGATCAGGGAGGGAATCTGCAAGCCGGAGCCGCCAAGCGAACGGTATTCCATGGGTCATCTCTCTGTGGTTGGAAGCCCGTCGAGCGTACACCCGTCGAAGTTAGCGGAAGATATCGCTCGCCCCGGGTTGCGCCGATACGGCGCGGGCGGCGTGGATCGCCAGTCCGTAACTTTCCGTGCCCGGGTCGACCGGATCGGTCAGCACCAGCTGGATGTGCTGCTCGTCGCGGGTGGTGGGGCGAAGTCCGTCGACATGGGCGAGGTAACGATGGCTGGCTTCGTGGCGCAGCTGTTACCTGCTATCGGGCAGGCCGTCACTGAGGTATACAACGCTGCATAGTGGCGACCCGGAGCGATGCGCGCATGTGGATGGACATCGGTAAGGCCATCTTCGTCATCGTGGCAGCCTTGCTGCCCATCGTGAACCCGCCCGGCTCGGCGCTGATGTCGCTGGGCATCGTGCCTGTAGCCACGGCGGAAGAGCGCGAGCGCCTTGCGCGACAGGTCGCCCTCAACAGCCTGCTCCTGCTGACCGGATCGCTGTTCATCGGGGCTTATGTGCTCGCCTTCTTCGGCATCTCGATTCCGGTGCTGCGGGTCGGCGGTGGTCTGGTCATCGCCGCCGCTGGCTGGCGCATGCTCAACGGCTCGGACGACGATGATGAGGACGACGCTAAAGTGCACCGGCACCATGGCGACCCCTCGTTCTACCCACTGACGCTGCCGTTCACCGTGGGGCCGGGCTCCATCGCGGTGGCCATCGCCGTGGGTACCGGCTCACCGCGCCATGGCGTCGACTGGGTGCACTTCGGGGCCGCAGCGGTCGCACTCGCTGCGATCAGTGTCAGCATTTATCTGAGCATGCGTTACGCCGACCGGATAGGGCACCGGCTGGGCAAGGAGCGCACCAAGGTCATTCTGCAGCTGCTGGCCTTCGTGATTTTTTGCATTGGCATCCAGTTGCTCTGGGGTGGACTGTCGGAACTGCTGGGTATGCCCAATCACGCCACTTAGGGCTCAACTGCTTCGGTGCTGACATCCGGAGCGTGTGAGTTTCTGAAGCGGCATCCGGCCTGATCGACGGCGCCTCGCGGCGACGTCAGAACGGCGGCAGGCTCTGTGCCAGCTTCTCGTGTTCCTTCAGCATGGGCAACTGGCCGCGCGCGTAATCGCGGATGTCCACGTCTTCGCCTTTTTCCGCTTCGAGTTCGTAGAGGCCTGTAGCCAGCTTGTGGTCCCGAACCATCGCATCGGAGTAAGCGCGGTCGAACTTCGCACCGTCCAGGCCCTTCATCCGGTCGATGTCCTGTTGCTGCGCCGGCTCCGGTGCGACCGCAATCTGCACGCCCTTGCTACCCGCAAGCTTGCCCAGCGACTCGTTCGCCTTCGTGTGGTCGGCGACCATGCGTTCGGCGTATTTCTTCACGTCGCTGGACGACGCCTGATCGGCGGCGAGTTTGCCCAGTGCGATCTCGGTCAGGCTGGCACTGCTGGCGCGCCGGATAAAGTCGGTATCGGTGGCAGTCGTCTTCGCCTGCTGGGCGATGGCGGTGCCGGTCATGGACAACGCAAGCAGCGTCACGAGAATGCGATTCATGGCCTGGGCCCTCAGTGTGCGAAATCCGTACCGCGGACAGAACAACGCCCCGGTCTGGGGCCGGGGCGCTCTTCTTTCTTACCTGGGTGTGTCGAGGCTTATATCCTCGGCCCGCGACGCAGGCCGCCGAACAGCAGCGACAGAATGAACAGGATCAGGAAGACCACGAACAGGATCTTCGCAATGCTGGCTGCGCCGGCGGCGATGCCGGTGAAACCGAAGATCGCTGCGATCAGCGCAATGACGAAGAAGATAACGGCCCACTGAAGCATGATGTTTCTCCTAGGGATGCGGGTTGGTTGATGGCGCCCCGCCGGGCGTCCATCGCCGCGTCGAGTCGGGTGCCATTCGACCATCGCCGGTCTGAAAGGAGCGTCTTCACGCGGTGAGGCGTGTTCTCACCGCTCGCTGACACGGTCTACACGCATCCGGGCGGGCGCGCGACCCTGTTGCCTCATCGGCAATGCACGCCGGACCCAAAAAAAAGGGCAGCTTTCGCTGCCCTTTTCCATCGCATCGGGGTCGATGAATTACTTCTTCTTGACCTCGAAGGCTTCGTTGCCCACGGCCTGGCCGTTGAGCGACACGGTGACCTTGTACTTGCCTTCCGGCCACTCGTTCGGATTCTGAATCTTGAACGTGGTGACGGCCGGGCCGTCGGTGCTGATCGACTGGCTGATGTCGCTGACCGTGGTGGTCGTTTCGCCGTCCTGGAAGGTCCACTTCGCGTTCAGCGTAGCGCCGGCAGTGGTGCCTTCGGTGGCGACCGAAGCGTAGATGGTCTTGTCGCCCGGGGCGAAGGCGTTCTTCGCCTTGGCGACCTTCTTGTCGGCGCCGACGGCGCTGCCGAGGGTGACCGAACCGACCTTCAGCGACTCGCTGGCGGCGGCGGGCGCAGCCGGGGCGGCGGCCGGAGCAGCCGGAGCGGCAGCGGCGGTGGGCGAGGTGGCAGGCGCGGCCGGCGCCGTGGTCGCCGCCGCAGGGGCGGCAGCCGGAGCCGGGGCGGTCGCGGCAGCGGCCGGCGCGGTGTTCTGCTGCTCTTCCTTCTTGCCGCAGGCGGTGAGGACCAGCAGGCCGGCGACGGTGGCCGTGCAGAGGGCGTACGAGCGGAAGGAAAGCTTCATGTCTGGATTCCGGAATGACGAGTCAGGTTCGAACGGGGCGGTATCGGGGCCGATCCCCTTGGCCGCCGCAGAGTACAGGCTACACAACTAAAGGCAAGACCAATGAAGAACGCATGAATGTGTCATTCATTATTGGCGGGCGCCGCGCGGGTTGGCCGGCACGGCGGCCGGGTCCGTGCTGCGGAACGGATTGATGTCCAGGCCGCCACGACGGGTGTATCGGGCGTACACGGACAACTCGCGGGGCGCGCAGCGGGCCGTGACATCCATGAAGATGCGCTCGACGCACTGCTCGTGGAATTCCGTGTGGTTACGGAAGGAGACGAGGTAGCGAAGCAGGCCCGCGCGGTCGATCGGCGCGCCGGTATAGGCGATCTGCACGCTGCCCCAGTCCGGCTGGCCGGTGACCGGGCAGTTGGAGCGGAGCAGGTGCGAAACCAGTACTTCGCGGGCGTCCCCGTCGTTCGTGACGAGGAAATCCGCCCTGGGCGGGCCGTAGCTGTCGAAGTCCAGCTCCTGCGTGTCCAGCAGCAGGCCTTCCGGCTCCGAGATTGGAGTGCCGTCCAGCTCGCCGGGCGCGTGCAGGACGATGCCGACCGGACCACCCGCGGCGGCTGAGAGATCGCGGACCAGTGTCTGGCGCAGTGTCGCCGCATCGGCCACGCGTTCCTGGGCAAAGCTGTTCAGATACAGCTTGAACGACTTCGATTCAACGATGTTGGGCGTCGTCGCCGGAAAGCGGAATTCAGCCACCGCCACGTGCGGCTTGCCGCGTTTATCCAGCCACGAAAGCTCGTAGCCGTTCCACACGTCCACCCCGTGGAAGGGCAACGCGGCTTCCGCCACGCCGATCTCATCGCGCTTGCCCTGGCGGGGAATGGGAAACAGCAGGCCGGCGTCGTAGCGATCCGCGTAGACGGTGGACTTGCCCAGGGGCGAATGTTCGGGGGACGACATGGCGGCAACGGCGGCGGTAAAGGCCGCCATTATAAGGGACGACCGCCCCGCGACCGGGTACCGGTATCGGGGCGGCTGTCCGGGCGTTCAGGCGTTGACGAAGCCCATTATGCTGCTCTGATAACGATCGCCAAGCGCCGCATCCGGCGGGAACACCGCGTCGATCTCGGCGATCTCGGTAGCCGTAAGGCTGACGTCATCGGCGCCGGCGTTTTCCTTCAGGTACTTCACACGCTTGGTGCCTGGGATCGGCACGATGTCCTCACCCTTCGCCAGCACCCACGCCAGCGCCAGCTGACCCGGCGTGCAGCCCTTGTCGGTGGCGAAGCGGCGGACCTTTTCGACGATCTCGAGGTTCTTCGTGAAGTTCTCGCCCTCGAAACGCGGATTGTTGCGGCGATAGTCGTCCTCGGCGAAGTCGTCCGGCGAGGTGATCGCACCGGTGAGGAAGCCTCGGCCCAGTGGGCTATACGCGACCAGCCCGATGTCGTGCTCGCGGCAGGCGGCCAGCGTGCCGGTGGTTTCCGGATCGCGCGTCCACAGGGAGTACTCGCTCTGCAGGGCGGTGATCCGGTGTACGCCCGCCGCCTTGCGGATCGACTCGGCCGAGGCTTCGGAAAGACCGAGGTAACGCACCTTGCCTTCCTCGACCAGCCGCGCCATGGCGCCGACGGTTTCCTCGATGGGCACGTTGGCGTCCACGCGGTGCTGGTAATACAGGTCGATGTGATCGGTCTTCAGGCGGCGCAGGCTGCCTTCCACCGACTCGCGCACGTATTCCGGGCGACCGCTGATGCCGCGCTTCGACGGGTCGTTCGGATCGCGCACGATGCCGAACTTGGTGGCGAGGAACACCTTGTCGCGACGACCGCCGAGAAAGCGGCCAATCAGTTCTTCATTGGTGTGCGGGCCGTAGGCGTCGGAGGTGTCCCAGAAGGTGATGCCCAGATCCAGCGCCGTTTCCAGTGTCGCGATGGACTCTTTCTCGTCGCCGGGGCCGTAGAACTCGCTCATGCCCATGCAGCCGAGGCCCTGAGCCGATACGTCCGGTCCGTTCTTACCGAGTTTGCGTGTCTTCATGCCTGTTTCCTGCGCGGGGAGGTGGGGGTCTTTTCGCGGGGCCGCGCCGTGGGCGGCGGGGGCGCCGTCACGGCGGGAGGCGCCGGTTCAGGGAATGACACACCTTCCTCGCCATACGCGGAGCGGTACATGGCGATCTTCTTGTCCAGCCGCGCGATCGTCTCGGTCAGGGTGACCAGTTCGTCGCGCAGAAAAGCGGCGTGGCGTGCCAGCAGGTCGCCGCGCAGGCGGATGCTGTCGGGCGTCTCACCCTGGCGGCGCAGCTCGGAATACTCCTGCAGCGTACGCATCGACATGCCGGTGGCGCGCATGTGGACGACGAAACGCAGCAGGGCGAGCTCGTGCTCGCCGTATACCCGCTGGCCGCTGCGGCGCGGCACCGGGTCGATCAGGCCGATCTGCTCGTAATAACGCAGGGTATGGACGGTCAGGCCGGTCGCCAGGGCGGCCTCGGCGATGGTCAGGTAGGTGGTCATGCCGAAAGCCTACGCCTTCGAGTGCGCTCTAGGTCAAGCGCCTCTTTTTATGCGGCTGCGGGCAGCGGCTGCACGGGTGTCGGCTTGTACTCGCTGTCCAGCGCGATCATCGTGAACGTACCCCGCGTGCACAGCTCGCGCGCGCCGGTGATCAGATCCTCGGTGTACATCGCCACGTCGATCTTCATCGACGTACGGCCCACCGAAATCACCGTGGCGATCAGCTCGACCATCTGGCCTTTGCGGACGGGCACGTGGAAGTCGACCTGCTCCGAACGGGCGGTGACGACGATCTGGCGGGAGTAACGCGAGGCCGCCAGAAAGGCGGCCTTATCCATCCACGCCAGCGCCTGGCCGCCGAACAGCGTGCCGAGGTGGTTGGTGTGGTCGGGGAAGACGATTTCGAGGACGCGAGCCTCGGTGGGGCGGTCGATAGCGGTCATGGGGGACGAGTCCTGTTGCAGTGCAGCATGCATCATACAGGGTCCCCCGTTCCCTCAGAACGACTGGTCGAACGCGACCTCGCCCTGCACGCCGACCTGGTACGACGACACGCGCCGCTCGAAGAAGTTGGTCAGTTCCTGCACGTCCTGCAGGTCCATGAAGTCGAACGGATTCTTCGAGCCATACTTCTTGGGCATGTCCAGCTGGACCAGACGCTGGTCGGCGCAGTATTCGAGGTACTGGCGCATGTCGTTGACCGACAGGCCGGCCACGCCGCCCGAGAGCACGTCGGCGGCGAACTGGGTCTCGCAGGCGATGGCGTCCTCGAGCATCGCTTCGACTTCCTGGCGCATCTGGTCGTCGAAGAGGTCCGGCTCCTGCTCGCGCACGGTGCGCACGACCTCGAAGGCGAACGCCATGTGGCCGGACTCGTCGCGGAACACCCAGTTGGTGCCCGAGGCCAGGCCGTGCAGCAGCCCGCGCGAACGCAGGTAGTACACGTAAGCGAAGGCGGCGAAGAAGAACAGACCTTCGATGCACGCGGCGAAGCAGATCAGGTTGAGCAGGAACTGGCGACGGTGCTCGCGCGTCTCGAGACGGTTGAGGTTCTGGATCGAGTCGATCCACTTGAAGCAGAACTCACCCTTCTGACGGATCGACGGGATGCTCTCGATCGCGGCGAAGGCCTTGTTGCGCTCGGCCGGTTCCGGAATGTAGGTGTCCAGCAGCGTGAGGTAGAACTGCACGTGCAGCGCTTCTTCGTACAGCTGGCGCGAAAGGTACATGCGCGCTTCGGGCGAGTTCACGTGCTGGTACAGATTGAGTACCAGGTTGTTCGACACGATGGTGTCGCCGGTGGCGAAGAACGCGACCAGACGATGGATCAGGTGACGGTCCGCATCCGACATCTTCGACTTCAGGTCGGTGGTGTCGAGCGAGAAATCCACTTCTTCCACGGTCCAGGTGTTGCGGATCGCCGCGCGATACATCTCGTAGAACTGCGGGTATTTCATCGGCCGCAGGGTCAGCTCGAAGCCGGGATCGAGAATATGGGTATCGCGGGTGACGGGAGAAGCGGACATCGGGCTACCTCGAATTAATTACGTGTAGGAGCGCGCCCTGCGCGCGAAAAACCAACGAAGCGGCGATGCTGGAACGTTTGGCGCAGGCAGCGGCTTCGCGCGCGGGGCGCGCTCCTACAGGGGTGCTGCGCCCCTGTAGGGGCGCGTTGCTTTTATTGGCAGGCTTCGCAGTACTCGGGGTTCTCGAGCGAGCAGAACACCGCGGCTTCGGCCTGTTCCTGCGCATCGGCGACCGGAGCGGCCGGCGTGGGCAGCGAGGCCGACGACGAGCTCACCGTGGTCTTGGCGATGCGGGTGGCGGGACGCGAACGCAGGTAATACGTCGTCTTGATGCCCGACTTCCACGCGTACATGTACATCGAGGACAGCTGACCGATGTTCGGGTTTTCCATGAACAGGTTCAGCGACTGGCTCTGGTCGATGTACGCACCACGCGCGGCGGCGAGATCGATCAGTGCCTTCTGCGGCAGCTCCCACGTCGTGCGGTAGACCTCGCGCAGCGCGGCCGGAATCGCGGCGATGCCCTGCACCGAACCTTCGGCGAGCTTGATCTGATCGCGCACGTCGGCGGTCCACAGGCCCAGCGTCTTCAGCTCATCGACCAGATAACGGTTGACGACGAGGAAGTCGCCCGAGAGCGTCTCGCGCTTGAACAGGTTGGACACCTGCGGCTCGATGCACTCGTAGCAGCCGGCGATCGAAGCGATCGTGGCGGTCGGAGCGATGGCGATGACCAGCGAATTGCGCAGGCCCTTGGCCTTGATCTTCTCGCGCAGCTCGGCCCAGCGGCCCTCTACGCCGGTCGGCGTGGCCGCCGGCCAGTAGTCGAACTGAAGCTCGCCGTTGGCGGCGCGGGTTTCGTCGAAGCCCGGGTGGGCACCGTCGCGCTCGGCGATCTCGTTGGACATCGACAGCGCGTGGAAATAGATCTCTTCCTGGATGCGCGTGGACAGCTTGCGCGCTTCTTCGGAGTCGAAGGGCAGGCGCAGCTTGAAGAACACGTCCTGCAGGCCCATCACGCCCAGACCCACCGGACGCCACTTCATGTTGGCCGTCTTCGCCGTGGCGATCGGGTAGAAGTTGAGGTCGATGACGCGGTTGAGCTGACGCACGGCGGTGCGCACCGTGGTACCGAGCTTCTCGTAGTCGAACTGACCGTCCACCACGTGGCGGGCCAGGTTGACCGAGCCGAGGTTGCACACGGCGGTCTCGCCCTCGGAGGTGACTTCGAGGATCTCGGTGCACAGGTTGGACAGGTGAATGACGTTTTCCGGACGCGCGGTCTGGTTGCTCGTGGCGTTCGAGCGGTCCTTGAAGGTCATCCAGCCGTTGCCGGTCTGTGCCAGCGAGCGCAGCATGCGGGCGTACAGCTCGCGCGCCTTGATCGACTTGGCAGCCAGGCCCTCGGCCTCGGCCTTCTCATAGGCGGCCTCGAACGTCGCGCCCCAGGTGTCGACGAAGTGCGGCACGATCTTCGGATCGAACAGCGACCAGTCGCCGTCGGTCTCCACGCGGCGCATGAAGAGGTCGGGTACCCAGTTGGCCAGGTTGAGGTTGTGCGTGCGGCGCGCGTCGTCGCCGGTGTTCTCACGCAGCTCGAGGAATTCCTCGATGTCGGCGTGCCAGGACTCGAGGTACACGCAGGCGGCGCCCTTGCGCTTGCCACCCTGATTCACCGCCGCGACCGAGGCGTCCAGCGTCTTCAGCCAGGGCACGAGGCCGTTGGAATGACCGTTGGTGCCCTTGATCAGCGAACCGCGCGAACGGATGCGCGAGTAAGCCAGGCCGATACCGCCGGCGAACTTGGACAGTTGGGCCACGTCGCCGTACTTGGCGTAGATCGACTCCAGGGCATCCTGCGGCGAGTCCAGCAGGAAGCACGACGACAGCTGCTCGTGCGCCGTACCGGCATTGAACAGGGTCGGCGAGCTGGCCAGGTATTCCAGCGACGACAGCATGCGATACAGCTCGAGCGTCTCGGCCACGTCGTTTCCGCCGAGCGCGCAGGCGATGCGCATGAAGAAGTACTGCGGCGTTTCGATGACGAAGCGCTTCGTCGGGTGACGCAGCAGGTAGCGGTCATAAACCGTGCGCAGGCCGAAGTACTCGAAGCGGCGCGAACCGGTCGTGTCGATGGCGTCGTTGAGCTTGCGCGCATTGACCTGGACGAAGTCACGCAGACGCTCGTTGAGGATGCCCAGGTCGAAACCGGTGGAGATCGACTGCGAGAACGACTGGATGTCCTGACCGGATACTTCCTTGTCGACGAAGGCGGCGAGCAGGCGTGCGGCCAGTTGGCCGTACTCCGGTTCCTCGGCGGTGAGCGCCGCGGCGGTACGGATCGACAGCTGGTCGAGTTCCTGCGTGGTGGCGCCATCGTAGAGTCCGCCGATAGTCTTCAGGGCGACGCGCATGGGGTCGACCGCGAACAGGCCGTCGGCGCTGCGGGTCACCGCGCGCACGATCTTGTTCACGTCGACGACTTCCTGGCCGCCGTTGCGCTTGGTGACGCGCATCTGGCCAGGGTTGTGCGGGGGCGTCAGCGCGAACGCCGGCGGCGGGTCGTTGCGGTAGCCGGCGGCAGGCGCCTTGTCCGTGGTGTTATTGGCGGAGACGGCGGCATCGGCCGTCTCGGTGCGCTCGCGCGCGGAAGAATCCATCGTGGTCATTGTCTTGGCTCGCCCCAGGTTCTATCACCCGTTCCCGGTCGGCTGGCTCGTGAGGGATGGGGCTGATGCGGGAAACGGCCGGGGACGGAGCGCGCCGCGAAGGGGCTCCGGTCCGCGACGTGCTTCCCCGCGGAAGCCGTCACCACTATCGAGGCCTCCCGGGCACCGATTGCTGGCAGGTCTTCGGACTCATGGACATGGACCTTTCGGTCCGCCTACCCGTCGCTTCCCAGCCCCCGAAGGACCAGTGCATTGAACGGGATCGTTTCCATTTACCGCTGCGGGGCAGTTCCGGATTCGCACCGGATTCCCTATTAAGTCCGACGGGCAGTCGCGCCTCTCCGGACACCAACGGGACACACCATATAGGCGGGGGTTGGCAGCGTCAACACAAGATGTAGGGTGTCGCCGCTATGTGCTTGATCCGCCGCAAGTGATTTTTTGCAACCCCTTTCCCGTCCCGCGACGAAGAGGACCATGAGGGTTTTGTGAAGATCGTCTACACAAAGCGCATGACCTCTAACCGATAACATCTGCGATCCCTCATAGGATCGCTCGCTAGATGACCTTGACGTTCGCGCTGCAGGAACATGCCCTGGTCACCGATGCGTTCGACGCGCTGCCCTTCGGCTTCACCGCCGTCACGGCGGATGGCGAGCTCCTGTATGCCAATGCCTGGATGACGGCACGCCTCCGCGACGCGGGTGCGTGCGGCTTTCTGACCTGGTGGAATGAGGAAAGCCGGTCTCGCCTCGAGACCGCCTTGTCGCTTGCTGACGCCGGGGGCGTCCGAGAGCTGGCCCTGGGCTCTGTGGAGGGCGCCACCTGGCGGGTCTCGATCGAGCCGTGGCGCGCTTCGGCGCTGGGCCAGGCGTCCTTCGTGGTGAGCATCCGCCCGCTGTCCGGGCAGACCGAGGCCGCGCGCACCATCGAAGAGCGTCGTGTGGCGCTGATCGAGGTCAGCGACATCCTCCGCGAAGTCGAAGATCCCGCCGAGATCGCCTACCGCGTGGCCGAGGTACTCGGCCGCGCGCTTCATGTCAGCCGTGCGGGCTATGGCTCGGTGGACACGATCGCGGAGACCATCACGATCGAGCGCGACTGGAACGCGCCGGGCATCGTCACGATCGCCGGTGTCCTCAACTTCCGTGAATACGGCTCCTACATCGACGATATCAAGGCCGGCCGTACCGCGGTCGTGTCCGATGCGTACAAGGACCCGCGCACGATCCATACGGCGGACGCGCTGGCGTCGATCAGCGCCACCTCGTTCATCAACATGCCGGTGACCGAGCGTGGCGGCACGGTGGCGCTGCTCTATCTGAACCACGAAAGCCCGCGGGAGTGGCCGGAAGAAGAGATCGACTTCGTCCGCGAGGTCGCCCATCGCACGCGCGTCGCGGTGGAGCGCCGTCGCGCCGAGGCCGAGCTGCTCGAGTTCGCGCACAGTCTGGAGCGTCAGGTCGCCGAACGTACGCTGGAACGCGACCGCATCTGGCGCCTGTCGAGCGACATCCTCGTCGTCGCCGACACCGACACCCGCCTGCTCTCGGTCAACCCGGCGTGGACCGCGATTCTCGGCTGGAGCGAGCGCGACACCATCGGCCGCTCCTATCTGGACTTCGTGCATCCGGACGACACCGGGCGCACTGGTGAGGAAACCGAGCAGCTGGCCGACGGTGTGGCTACGCTCCGTTTCGAGAACCGCTACCGCACCGCGGACGGTGGCTTCCGGCACCTGTCCTGGCGGGCGGTCCCGAGTGAGGGCATGATCTTCGCCGTGGCGCGTGACGTCACCAGCGAGCGCGCACGCGACGCTGAACTGGATGCCGCCCAGGAACAGCTGCGCCAGGCGCAGAAGATGGATGCGATAGGCAACCTGACCGGTGGCGTCGCGCACGATTTCAATAACCTCCTGCAAGTCATCAGCGGCAATCTGCAGCTGCTTGGCGCGGATGTGTCGGGCAACGAACGGGCCGAGCGGCGCGTCGCCAATGCGATGGCCGGCGTCACCCGTGGCTCCAAGCTGGCCGCCCAGTTGCTCGCCTTCGGCCGGCGTCAGCCGCTCGCGCCCAAGGTCGTCAACATCGGTCGCTTCATCCGCGACATGGACGAACTGTTGCGCCGCGCGCTCGGTGAGGCCATCGAGGTCGAGACCGTCATCGCCGGTGGCTTGTGGAACACGCTGGTCGATCCGTCCAATGTCGAGAACGCGCTGCTGAATCTCGCGATCAATGCACGCGACGCGATGCACGGGCAGGGCAAGCTCACCATCGAAGCCGGTAACGCCTTGCTCGACGAGGCCTATGCCACGGCACACGGCGACCTGCGTCCGGGCCAGTACGTCATGCTCGCCGTGACCGATACCGGTACCGGTATTCCGCACGACATCCTCGACAAGGTGTTCGATCCCTTCTTCACGACCAAGCCGGAAGGGCGTGGAACGGGCCTTGGCCTTTCGATGGTCTACGGCTTCGTCAAACAGTCCGGCGGCCACGTCAAGATGTATAGCGAGGCCGGTGAAGGCACGACGGTCAAGATCTACCTGCCGCGTTCGACGCAGAGCGAAGATCGCGTGGTAGCCATCGAGGAAGAAGCGGTGCGCGGCGGCGACGAAACGATTCTCGTCGCCGAGGACGACGAAGCCGTGCGCGAGACCGTGGTCGGCATGCTGGGTGAACTCGGCTATCGCGTGCTCAAGGCGCGTGACGCGGAGAGCGCCCTGTCGATCATCGAAAGTGGCATCGCCATCGACCTGCTGTTTACCGACGTGGTCATGCCCGGTCCGCTGCGCAGTCCGCAGCTGGCGCGCAAAGCCGTCGAGCGCCAGCCGGGGATCGCTGTGTTGTTCACCTCGGGCTACACGGAGAACGCCATCGTCCACGGTGGCCGTCTCGACGAAGGCGTTGAACTGCTCAGCAAGCCGTACACGCGCGAGCAGTTGGCACGGCGTGTGCGTCAGTTGTTGAGCTCGCGCGTCCCGCGCACGATCGCCGAAACGGTATCGGCACCGGCTGCCGGTTCCTCAGCGTCGTCTTCTGCCGCGCTGCGTCCTCTGCGTGTCCTCGTCCTCGAAGACGATGCGCTGATCCGCATGTCCATTGCGGAGATGCTGGAAAGCCGCGGGCACACGGCGTTCGAGGCGGGCGACGGCAACGAGGCGATCCGCCTGCACGGTGTCGAGGGCATCGACGTGCTGCTCGCCGATGTGGGCCTGCCCGGCATGAGCGGTGTCGAAGTGGCGGAGCGCCTGCGCGAGAACCAGCCGGAGCTTCCGGTGATTTTCGCTACAGGCGATCACCTGGCGAATGGCGTTCAGCGCGATTCGCATACGGCGGTCATCATCAAGCCCTACGGCGTCGCCGATCTGATGGAAGCGCTGGGACGGATTACCCGGGGCTGACGGCGGCCAGTACACCGGCCGCCACGAGGACGACACCGGAAGTCAGGGCAGGGTATTGCCCCCCGTCACCCCGTACGTCTCACCGGTAATGAAGCTCGACTCCTGGCTGGCGAGCAACACGTACAGTGGCGCACATTCCACCGGCTGGCCCGGACGTCCCAGCGGTACGTTCTTGCCGAACTCCACCACCTTCTCCTGCGGCTGACCACCGCTCGGCTGCAGCGGTGTCCAGACCGGACCCGGCGCCACGGCATTCACGCGGATGCCCTTCTCGATCACCTGCTTCGACAATGCCTTGGTGAAGGCGACGATCGCCGCTTTCGTCGGCGCATAGTCCAGCAGGATGTCCGACGGCTCATAAGCCTGAATCGAGGCCGTGTTGACAATCGTCGCGCCCGGCGGCATGTGTTCCAGCGCAGCCTTGCTCAGCCAGAACAGCGCGAAGACGTTGGTGCGGAACGTCGCTTCGAACGACGCGGTGTCCAGTTCGTCGATCGACTTACTGAACTGCTGACGGCCTGCCACGTTGGCGAGGATGTCGAGGCCACCGAGTTCCTTCACGGTGCGCTTGACCAGATCCTTGCAGAACGCCTCGTCGCTCAGGTCACCCGGCACGGCGACGATGGTGTGACCTTCGCCGCTGAGCAGCGCGACGACCTCGTCGGCATCCTTCTGTTCGGACGGAAGATAGTTGATCACCACACTGGCACCTTCCCGCGCGAACGCGATCGCCGCCGCGCGGCCGATGCCGGAATCACCGCCGGTCACCAGTGCCTTACGGCCTTTCAGGCGACCGTTACCGCGATAGCTGGTTTCGCCGTGATCGGGTTTCGGTGACATCTCCTTTGCGAGACCCGGCGCGGGCTGCGGCTGTTTGGAGAAGTCGGGTTGCGGATACTGCGTGCGTGGGTCGCGCATCGCATACGGGTCGTTCATGACATCGGTCATGGGGAAGTCCTCTTGGGTGGGGAGGACGTCAGGTGTACGGGGCGGCGCGTCCATGCGCCGTCCACGCACTGTCAGTGTTCGTTACATGCCGGCCATCTTCCTGCCTTGCTTCAGTACGGCGTCGCACACCTTGCGGGTGAGCTGCGCCTTCAGGTCACCGTTGCCCGATGACGCGCCGCTGGCGCCACCCAGATTCAGCGACTTGCCGTCGCCCGACGTCAGGATGCCCCGTGCGCCATCCAGGTACCCTTTGTCCTGGGTGGGCGCGGTGTCGGTTTTCGTGTTCGATCCGCCCGTAAATTTGCCGAGCATCGAGCGGGTCGAGGAGCTGCCGGCGTCGTTGTCCGCCGCCTGGTGGTCGCCGCTCAGGCTGCCGAGCAGCTTGTCCTTGACCCCGCTGGCGCCGCTGTCGCCACCGAGGTAGTTGTTGGTCATGCAGTACTGGAGAATGCCTGCGGCGTTGCTGGCGCTGCCCGAGGTGAGCGATCCGGATCCTCCCATCATGCCCTTGAGGCTGTCGAGCTGGGCTGCGGCGGCGCCGCCCGAGGCAAGCGTGGCGGCGAGGACGATGCCGGCAATGGCGGTCTTCATGACGTGGCTCCGGTGGCGAAGGTGGGAAAGGGATAAACCTTTTCACGTTAGATGGATGTATGCGGTCTCCTCACTGCGCCTTCGCGATATGCTCGGAAGTCATCGCGCCCGAGGCCATCCGCTTGCACGCACTCCGCCGGTTCGCTTTCGTTCTTCTGCCCTTCGCTCCGCTGGCCCATGCCACCGTCAGCGTCCATGCGCCACGTGTCGAGCGCAGCGACACTCCCACGTATGTCGACGTGGCCAAGCCACGTTTTTCGTGGATCGTCCGGAGCGATCGCAACGGCACGGTGCAGACGGGCTATCGCATCGTCGTCACGCAAGCCGGAAGAACCGTGTGGGACAGCGGCGACGTACGTTCGACCCGATCCTTCGACATCGACTACGCGGGACCCGCGCTGGCACCAGGCGAACGTTACGACTGGCGTGCGCAGGTGCGTACGTCGGACGGCCAGGGTGTGGTGAGCTCGCACTTCGACACCGCGCTCGATGACTCAGGCTGGCAGGGCGCGCGCTGGATCGGCAAGGCGGACGCCACGAGCCTGCCCGCGCCGCTGTTGCGCAAGACGTTTCGGGTAAACGGCAAGGTCGATCGCGCCACGCTCTACGTGGCGGCTGGCGGATACGCGGATATGTCGATCGACGGGCAGCCCGTGAGCGACGCGGTGCTGTCGCCCGGCTTCACCGACTACGACAAGCGCGTGGAAGTCGTCGCCACCGACGTGCGGCTCGATGCCGGGGAGCATACGCTGAGTGCCGAGCTCGGCCGCGGCTTCTATGGCATGACCAACCCCAACGTCTGGCATTGGGAGAAAGCCCCGTGGCACGGGCAGCCGCGCTTGCGAGCACTGCTGCGCATCCGCTATGCCGACGGTCACCGGCAGGACATCGTCAGCGACGCGGGGTGGAAGCTCGCCGATGGCCCGACACGGCTCGACGATCTGTACGGCGGCGAAAACTACGATGCGCGTCTCGCATCCCCGTCGACATGGGCCGCCGCAAGTGAGCTGCCCGCCCCGCGCGGAACGCTCGTCGCGCAGACCGAGCAGCCCATACGGGTCGTGGATACGTTGAACGCCGTCGAGGTGACGGAGCCGAAACCCGGTACGTATGTTTTCGCTTTTCCGCGCGTTATCGCCGGCTGGGCGACGTTCGACGTGTCGGGACCGTCGGGAGCGACGGTCACGGCGCACTACGGTGAGAAGCTGATGCCCGACGGCACGGTCGACGCACGCGATGAGCATCATTATTTCAGGCAGGGTTTCCAGACCGACCGGCTTACCCTGGCTGGCGTGCGTGAGCACTGGCATCCGCATTTCTCGTACAAGGGCTTTCGCTATGTACAGGTCGATGGATGGCCTGGCGGCAAGCCGCTCCCCGGCGCGGTGACCGCACAGGTCATACACACCGACGTCGCCGAGACCGGGCACTTCGACAGCGCGAATGCGTTGCTCGACTGGATCCACCGCGCGGCCGTCGACACCATGCTCAACAATCTCTACGGCATTCCGACCGATACGCCGATGTACGAGAAGAATGGCTGGACCGGTGACGGCATGGTCGGTGCGGACATGTTCCTGCGGAACCTCGACACGGGACGCCTGCTGGCGAAATGGGTCCGCGATATCGCCGACACGCGCGGGCCCGATGGTGCCCCGTTGCTGATCGCACCCAACCCCGGCTGGGGCAAGGTGCGCGCGCCCACCTGGCACTCGGCGTACGTGTTCATCCCCTGGTCGCTGTGGATGCAGACGGGAGACCGTCGACCCATGGAGGAACACCTCGATGGCATCTCGCGCTATGTCGCGATGGAGGATGCCCGGTCGCCGGGAGGCATCGCGGACACCGAACTGGGTGACTGGGTCAGTCCCGAGACCGACCCGGGTGGCGAGAACGCGCCCGAGGACAAGCATGTCGCAGCGACAGCGTACCTCTACGGCATGGAGCGTACGGTGGCGAGCATGTATCGCCTCCTCGGCGACACGAAGCGCGCGGATGGTTTCGACGCGAAGGCTGAGATCGTGCGCGACGCGTTCAATGCGCGCTTCCTCGACCGCGACGCCGCCCGATACCGTGGGGAAGGAGACAGCGGCTACCGCCAGGCGCACAACCTGCTGGCGCTGTCGTTCGGTCTCGTGCCAGACGCGTTGCGCGAGCGGGTCGCCGCCGGCGTGGCGGCGGATGCGAAAACGCGGGGCGATCACCTCGACACGGGTGCGCTCGCGACGAAGGTGATTCTGCCGGTGCTCACCGCGACCGGTCACGCCGATGAAGCCTGGCGTATCGCGACGCAGACGACGTTTCCGAGCTGGGGGTTCTGGCGCGACCACGGGGCGACCAGCTTGTGGGAGCACTGGAAGCTCGCATCGCGCTCCAGGGGCCATTACTTCCTGGGCACCGTGGACGACTGGCTCTTTGGCGATGTCGCGGGCCTGCGTCCGCTGGAGGCGGGATGGCGCCGGTTCGAGGTGCGTCCCGCGCTGACAGCATGGCTGGACCACGCATCGGCATCGGTGATGACGCCTTATGGCGAGGCCTCGGTGGCCTGGAGCAAAGAGGGTGGGAAAGTGGTGGCCGAGGTGCTTGTGCCGGTGGGGGCGGAGGCGGTGGTGCGGTTACCGGGGCGGGGCGAGGTGGTGGTTTCCTCGGGGAGGCATCGCTTTTCCACGCCGCAGGTGAGTCGCGTGAGGGAGGCGCCTGCTCTTTACCGGATGATGCGCTGCCGCATTGTCCCTTCACATCTCTGCAATAAAGTTTGACGCCCGGCTTGCCGATAACGCCTATACGGGGAATCACGGGGGTGAGGGGCATGTCGTCGATAAAAAACTGGTTTGGCCGCACGCGGCTGAATACGCGCGTTTGGATGGTGATGACGGTCGTGGTGCTCGGCCTCTTGGCGCAGACCGTGATGTCGGGCATCGAAAGCCGCGCGGTGCAGATGCGCGACCTGCAGGACACGCTGACCCAGCACGTGGACGCGGCGATCGCCATCGTCGACGGCTACCACGCGCGAGCCGCCCGGGGTGAGATGAGCGACGTGGAAGCCCGTGTCGCCGCCCTTGAGGCGGTCGAGTCGATGCGCTGGGACGACGGCAAGGGCTACGTGTTCGCTTTCGATTCGACGCTGGCCATGCGTATGCATCCTCTGCGCCACGACGAGGTCGGCCAGAACATCCGCGACGATGCGGATGGCAAGGGCTTCCACCATTACGAGGCCATGCTCAAGGCGGATATCGCCGCCGGCCACGGCGTCACGCGTTACACGCAGATCATGCCCAAGACGAAGGAGCTGCGCGACAAGATCAGCTACTCGTCGTGGTACAAGCCGTGGGATCTGCATCTGATTTCCGGTGCCTACTTCGATGATATCGACGCCGCCTTCGCCGCGCAGCTGAAACGCGACCTGATGAAGTCGGGCATCATCGCGGTGCTCGCGATGTTCATCGTCTGGCTGTCCATGAGCAGCATCCGTACCACGGTGGGCGGCGAGCCGCGTGACGCGGTGGAGATCGCCGGGCGTATCGCCGGGGGCGATCTGCGCACCGATGGCACCACGTTCGCGGCCGCCAGCCTGCTCGGCGCGCTCGAGCGCATGCGCGCCACGCTGTCGTCCATCGTGACCGAGGTACAGGAAGGCGCACATGTCGTGTCGACCACCTCGGGCGAGATTGCCCGTGGCAACGACGACCTGTCGCAGCGCACGCAGGAACAGGCGTCCAGCCTCGAAGAAACCGCCGCGTCGATGGAAGAGATGACCGCGACGGTGAAACAGAACGCGGAGAACGCCGTCGCCGCGGATCGCCTCTCCCGGCATGCGCGTGGCGAAGCGGAGAAGGGCGGCGACGTCGTCGCCCAGGCGATGGACGCGATGATCCAGATCGGCGATTCCAGTCGTCGCATCGCCGACATCGTCGGCCTGATCGACGAGATCGCTTTCCAGACCAATCTGCTGGCATTGAATGCGGCGGTGGAAGCGGCACGTGCCGGCGAGCAGGGGCGTGGCTTCGCGGTAGTCGCCGCCGAGGTGCGCCGCCTGGCTCAGTCCAGCGCGTCCGCGTCCAGGGAGATCAAACGCCTGATCGTCGAAAGCGGCGAGCGTGTCGAAGCGGGTGCCTCACTGGTCGAGCAGTCGTCGACCGCCCTGACGAGCATCGTCGCCAGCGTCAAGAAGGTCACCGATATCGTCGCGGAGATCGCCGCCGCGAGTGCCGAGCAGTCGGCCGGCGTGGATCAGGTCAATACCGCGATCGCACAGATCGATCAGGTCACCCAGGAAAACGCGGCACTGGTCGAGGAGGCCGCGGCCGCCGCCAAGTCGATGCAGGACCAGGCCCAGTCGCTGCGCGATCAGGTGGCGTTCTTCACCGTGGACGCGGTCGAGCGGCCGGCGCTGAAAGCCTCGCCCGCCGAACGCGCCGCGCACGATGCCCGTTTCGGTCAGGTCGGCAAGGCGACCGCACCGGCCGCGACCGGCAGCGACGCCTGGGTGGAGTTCGCCTGAGGGTGTTTTATGCTGGTGCCATCGCACCGGCACGAGACCCCGCATGCACCACGCTCCCAGCTACGTCCACGGCGCAAGCGCCACGCCCCTCCTCGGGGAGACGGTCGGTGCGCTCCTCGACCGTATCGCCGGGCGCTGGCCCGACCGGCCCGCGCTGGTCGTGCGTCAGCAGGGTGTGCGCTGGACGTATGCGGAGTTCCAGGCCGAAGTCGCCCGCGTGGCGGCCGGGCTGCTCGCCCTCGGTCTGGATCCGGGCGATCGCGTCGGCATCTGGGCGCCCAATCGCGCGGAGTGGGTGGTGGCCCAGTTCGCGGCGCCCAAAGCCGGACTGATCCTGGTCAACATCAACCCGGCCTATCGTTCTCACGAACTGGCTTATTCGTTGAACAAGGTCGGTTGTCGCGCGCTGATCCTGCCCCGCGTCTTCAGGAGTTCGCATTACCTGGAGATCCTTACCGGTCTCGCGCCCGAGATGGCCTCCGCCCCGCCGGGCGGTCTGCGTGCGGCTGCGTTGCCCGATCTGCGCCACGTCATCCTGCTGGACGATGAAGCCGCCCCCGGCACGCTGCGTTGGCAGGACCTGCGCGCGGATGACGCCGCACGTGCCCGACTGCGGGCGATCGAACCGGAGCTGGGTTTCGACGACGCGGTGAATATCCAGTTCACCTCCGGCACCACGGGTGCGCCCAAAGGCGCCACGCTGACCCACCACAACATCGTCAACAATGGATTCTTCATCGGTGAGGCGATGCGTCTGACTGAGGAAGATCGTCTGTGCATTCCGGTGCCGTTCTATCACTGCTTCGGCATGGTGCTGGGTAATCTGGCCTGCGTGACGCACGGCGCCTGCATGGTCATCCCGGGCGAAGGGTTCGACGCGCTGACGACGCTGGAGACCGTGGCCGAGGAACGATGTACCGGCTTGCACGGCGTGCCCACCATGTTCATCGCGGAGCTCGAGCATCCACGCTTTCACGAGTTCGATCTCAGCACGCTGCGTACCGGCATCATGGCGGGCTCGCCCTGTCCCATCGAGGTGATGCGACGCGTGGTTCGTGAGATGCACATGAGCGAGGTGACCATCGCCTACGGCATGACCGAGACCAGCCCGGTCAGTTTCCAGACCATTCCGGAAGACCCGCTCGACCTGCGTGTGTCGACGGTGGGCCGCGTACACCCGCATGTCGAGGTGAAGATCGTCGACGAGCAGGGCCGCGTGGTACCGCGAGGCATGACGGGCGAACTGCTGACCCGCGGCTACTCGGTCATGCGCGGCTACTGGAACGACGATGCGAACACGCGCATGGCGCTCGACGAGGCGCGCTGGATGCACACGGGCGACCTGGCGACGCTGGACGATGCCGGTTACTGCACCATCGTCGGCCGGCTGAAGGACATGATCATCCGCGGTGGCGAGAACATCTATCCGCGTGAGATCGAGGAGTTCCTCTACGGCCACCCGGACATCCAGGACGTGCAGGTGTTCGGCGTGCCCGACCCGCGGCTGGGTGAGCAGGTATGCGCCTGGATTCGTCTGCGTGAAGGCTCGCCGGCCACGGTCGCTTCGATTCAGGACTATTGCCGCAAGCATCTCGCGTACTTCAAGGTGCCGCATTACGTGCGCTTCGTCGACGCGTTTCCGATGACGGTCACTGGCAAGGTGCAGAAGTATCTGATGCGGGACACGATGATCGCGGAGCTTGCCGGAGGCGAGGCGATGTAAGCCCCGCGAAAGGATGTTTCTGGGCACGATCCGGATCATCCGCGCCTCCACCTCGGATTCACGTCTTCCGCACGAATCTGTCCGCCAGGGGAGGGCCGACGCCATGAGTGAGTCCGTATGAACCGAGTCAGGAGATTCCACCCGGCGACGCTGTTCAGCGCGCTGGTCTTCGCCCTCTGGGGTGCCGTGATGCTGCTGGGCGGCATCCGCCTCTTCGGATCCGGCGGCTCCGTGTATTACCTGGCCGCGGGCGCGATCACGTTGCTGGTCGCCGCGCTGCTGCTGTTCCGCGTGCGGCTCGCCGTACCGATCTACGCCCTGCTGCTGATCGCCACCGCGGCCTGGGCCGTGTGGGAAGTACGGTGGGACTGGTGGCAGCTTCTGCCGCGCCTGGATGTCTGGTTCGTGCTCGGCCTATGGCTCTTGTTGCCCTGGCCGCGACGCGGGCTTGGCCACGATCGCTTTGGCGAAACGGCACGCGGCACCGGCGGCGGTTTTCTCTTTCTATCGTTGCTGATCGTCGCCGCCGTCGGCATCGTCGGTGCGCTGCATATCGATCACGACCTGCCGGGCGAGCTTCCGATGGCCGATGTCTCGGGACCGCAGGGCGACCGTGCCGCGCGTCCGGACAGCGACTGGACCGACTACGGCGGCTCGCCCTACGGTCAGCGGTACTCGCCGTTGAAGCAGATCACCCCCGATAACGTCGGCCAGCTGCAGGTGGCGTGGAAGATCCAGACCGGCGACGTGCCCGGCCCGGATGATCCCGCCGAGACCACGGCCGAGAACACGCCGCTGAAGATCGGCGACACCGTGTATCTGTGCACGCCGCACAGCAAGGTGATCGCGGTGAATGCGGCCACCGGTGAGAAGCGCTGGGAGTTCGACCCGAAGATCCAGAGCCCCGTCGGCTTCAAACACTGGGAGCACATGACCTGCCGCGGCGTGTCCTATCACGACGATGCGAAGTATGCGGCGGCGGTGATTCCCGCTCCGGCGACCACGGCGGCCGGGGTACCGGCGGTCGCATCGACCGCACCGCTGCCGCCGTCGGCCATCACCACGGCAAGCTGCCCGCGCCGTCTGTTCCTGCCGACGGCGGATGCGCGCCTGATCGCGCTCGACGCGGACACCGGCCAGCCGTGCACGGACTTCGGCCAGCAGGGGACGGTGAACCTGCGGACGAACGTCGGCCCGTTCACTCCGGGTGGCTATTACTCGACGTCGCCACCCGCGGTGACGAAAGACCTCGTGATCATCGGCGGTCACGTGACCGACAACGAGTCGACCAACGAGCCGTCCGGCGTGATCCGTGCCTTCGACGTGCATGACGGTCACCTCGTCTGGAACTGGGATCCGGGCAATCCGGACGCGACCGCGCCGATCGGGCCCGACGGCATCTACACGCGCAACTCGCCTAACGTCTGGTCGCTCTTCAGCGTCGACGAAGGCCTCGGCATCGTCTATCTGCCGATGGGCAACCAGACGCCGGATCAGTTCGGCGGCGGTCGTACGCCGACGTCGGAAAAGTACAGTGCAGGTCTCGTCGCCCTCGACGTCGCCACGGGCAAGGTGAAGTGGAACTACCAGTTCACCCACCACGATTTGTGGGACATGGATGTGGGTGGCCAGCCGACCCTGATCGACCTGCAGACCGCGGACGGCGTAAAGCCCGCGGTGATCGCCTCGACCAAGCAGGGTAGCGTGTACGTGCTGGACCGCCGCGACGGGACACCGATCGTGCCGATTCAGGAAGTACCGCGCCCGCAGGGTGCCGTGGCGGGCGACCATACGGCACCCACGCAGCCGTTGTCCGACCTGAACTTCGCGCCGCCGCAGGTACGCGAGAGGGACATGTGGGGCACCACGCCGCTGGATCAGCTCTGGTGCCGCGTACGTTTCCGCTCGCTGCGTTACGACGGTATGTTCACTCCGCCCTCGCTGCAGGGATCGCTGGTGTTTCCGGGTAACTTCGGCGTGTTCGACTGGGGTGGCGTGTCGGTCGATCCGACGCGCCAGCTGATGCTGATCAATCCGAGTTACATGGCCTTCCAGTCGAAGCTGATTCCAAAGGAAGAGCTGGCGAAGATGGAAGTCGGCCCGGCGAAGAGCGAGACCGAGGGCGTCAAGAAAGCCGAAGGCATTCCCTACGGCATCGAGCTGTCGGCCTTCCTGTCGCCGCTGGGCATTCCGTGCCAGGCACCGCCGTGGGGCTATGTCGCGGGCGTGGACCTGCGCAGCGGCAAGATGATGTGGCGGCACAAGAACGGCACCATCGTCGACAGCGCGCCGCTGCCGATCCCGATGCCGCTTGGCGTGCCCAGCCTTGGCGGTATGGTGACCACGGCTGGCGGTGTCACCTTCCTCAGCGGCACGCTCGACTATTACGTGCGTGGGTACGACGTCCGTACGGGCAAAAAGCTCTGGGAATCGCGTCTGCCGGCCGGCGGCCAGGCAACGCCGATGACCTATGCCGACAGCAGCGGCCGGCAGTACCTGCTGGTGGTCGCCGGCGGACATGGTTCCCTGGGCACGAAGCAGGGCGACTGGGTGATCGCTTACGCGTTGCCGAAGTAAAAAAACGTCGCGGGGCCCGCTCCTGTAGGAGCGCGCCCCGCGCGCGACCGGTCTGCCATGCCGATGTCGCGCGCAAGGCGCGCTCCTGCAGGATCAGGCCTTTCTGGGCTCCGGCAAGAACGCCGCCAGCAACCCGATCAACGGCAAGAACGCACAAACCTGATACACCGCCTCGATCCCGAGGTGGTCGGCCAGCTCGCCCAGCCCCGCGGCACCCAGCCCGCCCATCCCGAACGAAAAGCCGAAGAACAATCCCGAGATCATCCCGACCTTACCCGGCACCAGCTCCTGCGCGAACACCACGATCGCCGGAAACGCCGAGGCCAGAATCAGCCCGATCGCCACCGTCAGCGGCGCCGTCCAGAACAGGCTGGCGTGCGGCAGCAACAGGGTGAACGGCAGGGTGCCCAGGATCGAGAACCAGATCACCCGCTTGCGCCCGAAACGGTCGCCCAGCGGACCACCCAGCACCGTCCCGACCGCGACCGCGCCGAGGAAGACGAACAGGTGCAGCTGCGCGTTCTGCACGGACACGTTGAAACGGTGGATCAGGTAGAAGGTGAAGTAACTCGTCAGACTCGCGAGGTACACGTACTTGGAGAAGATCAGCGCGAGCAGGACGGCGATGCCGCGCTTCGCATCCTTGCTGCTCGGCGCGATGGACGCGTGCTTGCCGGCGCTCGCCTTGAGGCGTGGCAGGCCGTGATGGCGATACCACTGGCCGACGTTCCACAGCACCGCGCCGGAGAGAAGGGCCAGCATGGCGAAGAAGGCCAGGCTCGACTGGCCCCAGCGGACCACGACGATCGCCGCGGCAAGCGGACCCAGTGCCTGCCCGGCGTTGCCGCCGACCTGGAACAGTGACTGGGCCAGACCATGACGACCACCCGAGGCCATCCGCGCCACGCGCGAGGATTCGGGGTGGAACACGGACGAGCCCATGCCGAGCAACGCCGCGCCGATCAGCAGCATCGGGTAGGTATGTGCCGCCGACAACACCAGCAGACCGGCCAGCGAGAACAGCGTGCCGCCCGGCAGCGCCAGCGGTGTCGGCCGGCGGTCCGCATAAAGGCCCACCAGCGGCTGCAGGATCGACGCGGTGATCTGGTAGGTCAGCGTGATCAGACCGATCTGGCCGAAGTCCAGATGAAAACCGGCCTTCAGACCCGGATAGATGGCGGGCAGCAGCGACTGCATCATGTCGTTGAGCAGATGGCAGAAGCTGATAGCGAAGATGACGCCGTAAACGGTCGGGTCGGCGCGCGGCGTGTCTGCCGCGGCGCTCGCGGGCGCTTGCATGCGGGTGTCCTGGGGCGGGGGAGGCTTATGAGAACACGAGGCCACCCTGTCCCGCGCTAGGATATGGGTCATGAGTATTGGAGATCGGGACACCGCAGACATCCCGTTTCGCGACGTCTTCGACGATACGCCGCGGGCGGTCGTATCGAGCGGCAACGAATACCCCTCGTCGTTCGAGCTGGCGACACACCGGCACCGTCGCGGCCAGCTGCTCTACGCGTCCGCCGGCACGGTCGCCGTGACCACGCCCGACGGGGCCTGGCTGGCGCCGTCCGAACGCGCGGTGTGGATTCCGGCCACCACGCCCCATTCCGTGCGCATGATCGGCACGGTCAGCACGCGCAGCGTCTACATCGAACACGATGCCGCGAGCCCGCTGGGCGATGTCTGCCGTGTACTTGCCGTCTCGCCCCTGCTGCGCGCGCTGCTGGTCGCGGCGGTCGAGGTGCCTCGCGAATACGATCTGGTCGGCCGCGACGGCATGCTGATGTCGCTGCTGGTGGCCGAAGTGGGCAGCGCCCGGACGATACCGCTGGCGTTACCGCTCCCTACCGATACGCGGCTTGCTGCGCGCTGCGCGCGCTTTCTGGAGCACCCGCGGATGACCGAGGGCATCGACGACTGGGCGGATGAGCTGGGTACGCACCGGCGAAGCTTTACGCGGCTGTTCCGGCGGGAAACCGGCATGAGTTTCGCGCAATGGCGGCAGCAGGCATGCCTGCTTGCGGCATTGCCGCGCCTCGGCGCGGGAGCGACGGTGACGACGGTCGCGCTGGATCTGGGCTACGAGAGTCCGGCGAGCTTCTCGACGATGTTCCGGCGGGCGCTGGGCAAGCCACCGAGTCACTACCGCGGCTAGAACCGTCACACGTCCTGCTCATCGTGACACCCCGCCCGGACGATTTTCTCGATCGCCTCGGCCGGAGGCATTCCCACATTGATCCGCAGCGCCTCATCCGCTGACGGTTCCTCCAGCGTCGCCAGCTGACTGTCCAGCAAGGTCGGATCGAAGAAGTGCCCACTACGATGACCGAGCCGTTCCGCCAGCAACTCGCGCGAAGCATGCAGGTAGACGAAGCGCACATCGTCATGTCCATGCCGCAGGAAATCGCGATAGCGTTTCTTCAGCGACGAACACGCCAGCACCATCGATTCGCCGAGCGCGCGATGGCGATCCATCTCGGCGACGATGGCCTCCAGCCAGGGCTGGCGGTCCGTATCGTCGAGTGGAATGCCACGGGCCATCTTGTCGCGATTGGCCTGGGGATGAAGAGGGTCGGCATCCACGAAAGGCTGGCCAAGGCGCGCGGCCAGGCCCTCGCCGATCGTACTTTTGCCACTGCCGGAGACGCCCATGACGATAGTGATCATCGGACAAGCATGCCGCGGCGTCGGCCACTGATTCGTGAACGGCTTCGCGTACCATCGGCGATACGTCTTCCTTGCCGACAACGCTCATGAACCTCATCGATCTGCGCAGCGACACCGTTACCCGTCCCACCGACGCCATGCGCGAGGCCATGCTGCGTGCGCCGGTCGGTGACGATGTCTATGGCGAGGACCCCACGGTCAACGCGTTGCAGGAGCGCCTCGCCGGTGAGCTCGGCTTTGCCGCCGCGCTGTTCGTGCCGACCGGCACGCAGAGCAATCTGCTGGCGCTGATGGCTCACTGCGAGCGCGGCGATGAGTACATCGTGGGTGCGGATGCCCACACCTATCGTTTTGAAGGCGGCGGCGCGGCGGTGCTCGGTTCGATCCAGCCGCAGCCGATTCCGCAGGCCGCCGACGGTACGCTGCCGCTGGATAAGGTCGAGGCGTCGATCAAGCCGGTGGACCCGCACTTCGCCCGCTCGCGCCTGCTGGCGCTGGAAAACACCTGGCACGGTCGGGCATTACCTTTCGACTATCTGGCGCAGGCGCGCGAAGTCGCGACCCGTCGCCGTCTCGGCCTGCATCTGGATGGCGCGCGCCTCTACAACGCGGCCACCGCCTACGGTCGCCCGGCACGCGATGTCGTCGCAGGTTTCGACAGCGTCTCCGTCTGTCTCTCGAAGGGTCTGGGCGCGCCCGTGGGCTCGGTGCTGCTGGGCGACACGGCCCTGATCGAACGCGCCCGCCGCTGGCGCAAGGTCGCCGGTGGCGGCTGGCGTCAGGCCGGCATGCTTGCCGCCGCCGCGATGTACGCGCTCGATCACCACGTGGAGCGCCTCGCCGACGACCATGCCCGTGCCGCGCGACTCGCTGACGGACTGCGCGCAATCGATGGCCTCGATGTCACCGGTTGCCATACGAACATGGTTTTCGTCGACGTTCCGTCCCCGCGGCTGAAGGATCTGGCCACGCACATGGCGAACGCCGGCGTGCGACTGAGCATCGGTTATCTGCCGTCGGTCCGCCTCGTGACCCATCTGGACATCGACGATGAAGGCGTGGACCGGACCATCGCCGCGTTCGCGTCGTTCGCTTACTGACGCGGCGCCATCAGCTTGCGCTGAAGCGAATACAGGATCGCCGCGTCGGTCACGTCCAGCGCATCTGTTTCGGTGGCGCGGTAGTGCCGGTGGAACGCGATGATGGCGCTGCGAGGATTGGATACGTCGTAGCCGACAAGGCGCATGGCCGCGAGGCTGTCGAAGCCGGCCGGTGCGGGTAGCAGCGTGGCATCGGGCCACAGACCGAAGCCGTAGCGTGACAGCGTGGCCCATGGGAAGCGTGCGCTGGGGTCGTTCTTCCGGCCCGGCGCGATATCTCCATGGCCGACCACGGCCTGTCTCGGGATGCCAAGGCGTGAGGTCAGATCGGCGAGCAGGTTGATCAGTGCCTGGATCTGCGGTTCGGTGAAGGGCGACACCCCGTCGTTGTCGATCTCGATGCCGATCGACGATGAATTGAGGTCGGTCATGTCGCCCCAGCGCGCCGCACCCGCATGCCAGGCGCGGTTGCCATCGTCGACCAGCTGGTCGATGCGGCCATCCATTTCCACCAGGTAATGCGCGCTGACGGGGCCTTCGCTGTTACGCGTGCGCAGGACGCGGAGCGCGGCGCTCGCATCGCCGATGGACGTGTGGTGAAGCACGATGAGCTGGGGCTTGCGCGCATTGAAGTTCGGCGACGGCGTCCAATGAGCCAGCGGACTGTGCTGCGGCGCGATGGCCGGCGCGGAGGCGCAGGCCGTGAGCAACAAGGCGAGCAGGACGCCTGAAGCGGCGCGCAGGCGCCCTGCCATCATGGCGCCATGGCCGATCATTCGACCCGGAAGTCGCTGCTGGTGATGACCCATTCGATCTCGTCGCCCGCGTCGCCGATATCGTCTCTGGACGCGACGACGATCTGCAGGTCGACACAGTCGTGCCCTTCGGACAGCCATTCCGTCTTCTCCAGCGCCATGCCGCCTTTCTTCAGGGCCGCGCGCAACGCGGGCATGCTGGTGGGAAGCAGATCGATGCCTTCGTGGGTGAGCTGGCCGCCCATGACCTCGATGTCGCAAAGCTTGTCGTCGAGGAAGCGCAGCCGGACCCAGTCGTTGCCTTCGGCGTCGCTGTATTCGTCTTCATCGTCCCAGATGTTGTCACCACCGGACTTCCAGCCGAGCGCGTCGCGGAGCTTCTTGCGCGTCATGCCAAAGAAAATGTCGGTGTCGCCGCGGCGAATGCCGCGACCCGGAATCAGCTCGCAATGTTCCATGGCGTTCCTCGTCAGGTGGCGCGGGTGACCCCGCCCGTAAAGCATGAAGCCCCAAGCATGCGGCCTTCCAGCCGTCGCTGTCCACGCTGGATCAAGGCTTATGGTCACGCCCGAGGTAGTCCTCGCTCTGCATCTCGATCAGCCGTGACTCGGTACGACCGAACTCCGCGCGCAGCTTCGTTCCGTCATAGAGCTCGGTGATCGGCGCCGCGGCGGATATCACCAGCTTGACGTGGCGGTCGTAGAATTCGTCGACCAGCAGCACGAAGCGCTTGGCTTCATTCTCGGTGAAGACGGTGAACTGAGGCACGTTGGACACGATGACGGCGGGGTAGGCCCTGGCCAGTTCGATGTAGTCCGCGACGGCACGGGGCCCCTCGCAGAGCGCGGCGAAGTCGAACCACACGATGTTCCCGGCACGCTTGCGCACCGGCACCTCGCGTCCGTTGATGGCGAGTTCGCCACCGTCGATCGTGTCGCCCTGCGCCTGACCCGAGAAGATCCGCGTCAGCGAATGCTCGGCTTCCAGGCCGGGCGGCACCAGATAGACGGACGCCTGGCTGAGTGCGCGCAGTCGCCAGTCGCGCGGCGAGACCATCTCGTGGACGACGCAGTGCTTCTCGATCGCCGCGATGGCGGGCAGGAAACGCGCACGCTGCAAGCCGTCCTTGTAGAGCCCGGATGGCGGTGTATTCGAAGTGGTGACGAGCGTGACGCCACGGGCGAACAGGCCGTCGAGCAGCCCGGCGAGGATCATGGCGTCGCCGATGTCCGACACGAGAAACTCGTCGAGACAGAGCACCCGGCACTTCGCGGCGAGCTGCCCGGCCACTTCGTCAAGCGGGTTCTGTCGTTCGCCCAGCTCGCGCAGCATGCCGTGAACCTCCAGCATGAAACGGTGGAAGTGCCGGCGCAGCGCCAGCCCAGGGGCGAGGCTCGAGACGAACAGATCCATCAGGAAGGTCTTGCCGCGACCGACGCTTCCCCACAGGTACAGCCCGGGAACCGCCTGACGCGGCTCGCCGCCGAGCATGTTGCGCAGGCGGCCGAACAAGCCCCCGGCCGGCGCCGATACCGGCGCGCAGAGGCCGGCGTGCAGCCGGTCGAACTCGGTGATCACCGGCAGTTGGGCGGGGTCGGATTCCCACCGGTGGCCGGCGATGCCGTCCCGGTAACGCTCGCCGGGTGTCGCTGCCGTGCCGTTCATGCGGCGTGCGGCGCCGGCGGCCATTCCTTGACCGCGTTCTTGATGGCGCCCCGCAGATCCATGAGACGGCGGTGGAAGAAGTGGCTGGTCTCCTCCATCTTCACCAGATGCGGCCGCTGCGCGTCGGGGATGCTCTCGATCCAGTCGTAGACGGCCTGCGGCTCGACGATTTCGTCGGCGTCGCCCATGACCACCAGCCACGGGCACGCGGGCAGCTCGACCTGTGAGAAATCCCAGCCGCGACCGGCGGCGGGAGGCGCGATGCTGATCAGCGCACGGGCGTCGAGGCGCACGGCGTTGCGGAGGGTCACGTAGCTGCCGAAGGAGAAGCCGGCGAGCCAGAGCGCGGCGCCCGGTCGCGCCTTACGCGCCCAGTCGACCACCGCGGCGAGATCGTCGCTCTCACCCTCACCGCCGTCGAACTCGCCTTCGGACTGACCGACGCTGCGGAAGTTGAAGATGACGGTGTCCAGGCCGGACTCGCGTAGCGCGCGCTCGACCATCGTGACCACCTTGTTATGCATGCTGCCGCCGTCGGTGGACAACGGGTGGCAGATGACGGCGATGGCATCGCGGCGGAGTTCGGCGTCGCTGGGCTTGGCTTCGCATTCGAGCTTGCCTGCGGGACCCGCCAGCGTGAAGCTCACGGTCTCGTCCGGAAAATGCTCCGGCGCTGTAGGTTGAAGTGCGCTCATGCCCTCCATGATAACCGGTGGCCGTTCGCGACGCGGCGGTGACACGCCATGAACGTCCTCGCCCACGCCCTGCTGGCGGGTGACGACGCGGCGTTGCGGCTGGGCGGAACGATGGGGGACTTCGTGCACGGCACCCCCGGCGATCACCTGCCGCCGCGCGTCCGCGACGGGATCCATCTGCACCGGGCCATCGACAGCTTCACCGACCGGCATGAGGAAGTTCGTGCCGCCCGCGAGCGTATGCCCGCGCCGTTCCGCCGCTACGCGGGAATCCTTCTGGACATGTGGTTCGACCATTGTCTGGCGCGCGACTTCGCCCGCTGGTCCGATGTGCCGCTGGAGACCTACTCGACCCGGCTACGCCAGGAGCTGCACGAGGCCGATGCCCTGCTGCCGGACCACCTGAAGCGGTTCCTCGGCTACATGGACGCCAATGACCTGCCGGCGGGCTATCGGAACGCCGAGGCGATCGGTAAGGCGCTGCGCGGGATTTCCCAGCGACTATCGCGGGCGAACCCGGTGGCCGATGCCATGCCGCTTCTGCTCTCGGAAGACGACGCGCTGAAGGGGACGTTCGAGCGTTTCTTCCCGGAACTCAGGGCCTTCGCGGCGAACTGGGTGCTCGGGCGGAGCTGATCGTCCGGCAAGCGGAACGGACCGGGGAAGCCCCGGCCGCGATCACTTGGCCTGGTCGGCCATCCACTTGACGGTGTTGGTGACCTGCTCGTCCGTCAGCGACGGATTACCGCCCTTGGCCGGCATGTGGTTGCCGTCCGGGCCCGTGTAGCCCTCGATGGCGTGCTTGGTCAGGGTCGCGATGCCCTCGGCGAGACGCGCCGACCAGGCGCCCTTGTCACCCAGCTTGGGCGCACCGGCCACGCCGGCCGTATGGCAGCTGTGGCAGAGGTTGTCGTAAATCGTCTTGCCGTCGGTGCTGCCGCCGTAGGCGACCTGCGCGGCGGCGGCCTTGGCGGCGGCCTCCTGCGCGGCCTGCATGGCCGCACGGCCCGTGTCGCCGGCATAGACCGCGCCGACGGGCGCGATACGGGCTTCGGTCCGCTTGGCGACGGCCGGGTCCTCATCCTTGGGGATGCGACTGTATATAAGGTACGCCACGACCATCAGGACGATGGCGAGGACGCTGAGGCCGGCGGTCAGCAGGGAAAACTGACGCATGAAGTTCTGGTCGGACTTGCTTGGAGAACCGCTCACGCATTCACTCCACTGGATTTGGGTGTGCCGGCCCCCTCCCCGGGATTCGGCGTGCCTGCAAGCCGCGATGCGGCGTCGAACCGGGCGAGTATAACGGAACCTCCCCGGGAGTCGGCGGTCTGCCGAAACGGCCTGCTCACCCGCCAACCCGTGCCGTCAGTCATGCTGTACCCCTGTCAACCGGCATTGTTCAATGCCGTTCCCCTAACCCTATATTGTCGGCGTCGAATCTTAACCTTCAGGGGCTATAAACCCCCTGGCGCACGGCGCGCACGGACGAGAACGCTGTTTCGTCCGGTTATCCACCTGGGAGTGTTTCATGTCGCGTTTCTGGAAAATCGCGCTGGCCGTCATTGTCGTCGTGCTGATCGCGGGCTTCTTTGTCGTTCGCAGCCACCGTGCCAAGGAGGGCGATCCCGCCCACGCGGCCAGTGCGCAGGCCAACGGCGAGGGGCAGGGCAAGGATCAGCCGCCGGTTCCGGTCACGGTCGTGCCCGTGGCCAGCCAGGATGTGCCCGTCTACCTGACCGCGCTGGGCACCGTCCAGGCGCGCAACACCGTCACGGTCCGCCCGCAGGTCGGCGGTCAGCTGATGAAGCTGAACTTTCAGGAAGGCCAGGAAGTGAAGAAGGGTGACGTGATCGCGGAAATCGATCCGCGCACCATCCAGTCCAACTACGACCAGGCCGTCGCGAAGCTCAGGCAGGACCAGGCTCTGGTGGCGACGGCCAAGAACAACCTCGACCGTTCCCAGAATCTGGTCAGCAAAGGCGGCCAGCAGTATGTGTCCAAGCAGGACCTGGATAACCTGAAGAACACCCTCGACCAGTCGGCTTCGACCGTGACGGCCGATCAGGCGGCCATCCGCGCCGCACAGGTGCAACTGGGCTTTACCAAGGTCATCGCGCCGATCGACGGCCTGGCCGGCATCCGCTCGGTCGACGCCGGCAACATCGTCGCGTCGGGCGATGCCATCGTCACCCTGACCGAGCTGCATCCGATCTACGTGATGTTCTACCTCCCTGAGAAAAACCTGGACCTGGTCCGCAGCTCGGTGAGTGGCGACGGTCTGTCCCAGCTCGAGGTGTCGGCGCTCGACCGTGTCGATGCGCATCCGATCGCCACGGGTCACCTCGACGTGCTCGACAACACCATCGACACCACGACCGGCACCTTCCGTCTGCGTTCGCTGTTCGACAACGAAAAGACCCAGCTGTGGCCGGGCCAGTTCGTCAACGTGCAGCTTAAGGTGCGCACCGTCAAGAACGGCCTCGTGGTGCCTTCGCAGGCCGTACAGCGTGGTCCGGATGGCGACTACGTCTACGTCGTGCAGGGCGACAACACGGTCAGGATGCAGACGGTGGAAACCGCCACGGAAGTGGGCGACAGCCACGTGATGCTGACCAAGGGCGTGAAGCTGGGCGACAAGATCGTCACCGAAGGCCAGTTCCGCCTGAAGCCGGGTTCGAAGGTGAACCCGCTGGCGCCGGGCCAGGTGCCAGCGGCGCCGACGGCGGAAGAACTGCAGAAGGCCAAGACGGGTCAGCAGGGTCGCCAGGGCGGCGGTCGCCGCGGCTGATAGCGCGCGTGGCGCGTCCATGACGGACGCGCCGCCAACGGACCGCAAGGTCCCGACACCAGGACTTACTCGTGGGTTTCTCGACACTCTTCATTCGCCGGCCGATCGCGACCTCGCTGCTGATGGTGGCGGTGCTGTTGCTCGGCATCCTTGGCTACCGCCAGCTGCCGGTTTCGGCGCTGCCGGAAATCGATGCCCCGAGCCTGGTCGTCACCACGCAGTATCCCGGCGCCAGCGCGTCCACGATGGCGGCGCTGATCACCACGCCGCTGGAACGTAACTTCGGACAGATCTCCGGTCTGGCCTCGATGAGCTCGGATTCGTCGGCGGGCCTGTCGACGATCATCCTGCAGTTCAACATGGACCGGGATATCGACATCGCCGCGCAGGACGTACAGGCGGCGATCAACCAGGCACGCGGTACGCTGCCCAACAACCTGCCGTATCCGCCCGTCTACAACCGCGTGAATCCGGCCGATGCGCCGATCATGACGCTGATGCTCACGTCCGACAGCCTGCCGCTGCGCGACGTCAACAATTACGCGGACTCGATCATCGCGCAGAAGCTCGCCCAGGTTCAGGGCGTGGGCCTGGTGTCGATCGCCGGCAACGTGCGCCCCGCCGTGCGCATCCAGGTCAACCCGGCACAGCTGGCCAACCTCGGCCTGACCATGGAAGACGTGCGCAGCTCGCTCACGGAAGCCAACGTCAACGCGCCCAAGGGCACGCTCAACGGCAAGACGCAGTCCTACAGCATCGGCACGAACGACCAGCTGGCCGACGCCGCCGATTACAAGGGCACGATCATCAGCTACAAGAACGGTGCGCCCGTGCGCCTGTCGGACGTGGCCAATGTCATCGATGGTGTCGAGAACGATCAGCTGGCGGCCTGGGCCAACGGCAAACCGGCCGTGCTGCTCGACATCCGTCGCCAGCCCGGTGCCAACATCGTGCAGACGGTGCAGTCCATCCGTCAGACCATTCCCGATCTGCAGAAGGTGCTGCCGGCCGACGTCCACCTGAAGGTCTTCTCGGATCGCACGATCACCATCCGCGCCTCGGTGGAGGATGTGCAGTTCACGCTGATCCTCACCATCTGCCTCGTCGTCGCGGTGATCTTCGTCTTCCTGCGCCGTCTGTGGGCCACGGTGATTCCGTCCGTGGCGGTGCCGCTGTCGCTGATGGGCACGTTCGGTGTGATGTCCTTCGCCGGCATGTCGCTGGACAACCTGTCGCTGATGGCGCTGGCGGTCGCGACGGGCTTCGTGGTCGACGATGCGATCGTGATGATCGAAAACATCGTCCGCTATATCGAGCAGGGTCAGGACGCGAAGACCGCCGCGGAAGTCGGCGCGAAGGAAATCGGCTTCACGGTGCTGTCGCTGACCGTCTCGCTGGTGGCCGTGTTCCTGCCGCTCCTGCTGATGCCGGGTGTCACGGGTCGCCTGTTCCACGAGTTCGCCTGGGTGCTGACGATCGCGGTCATCATCTCGATGCTCGTCTCGCTGACGCTCACGCCGATGATGTGCGCCTACCTGCTCAAGGCCGACGAACTGCCGGACGCGGAAGACGCGCACGAGCACGCGGCCGCCTCGGGCAAGCACAACGCGTGGTCGCGCATCGTCGAAGGTTACGGCAGCAGCCTCGACTGGGTGCTCGATCATCGCCCGCTGACGATGATCGTCGCCGCGCTCACCGTCGCCCTCACGGTTGTGCTCTACATCGTCATTCCGAAAGGCCTGTTGCCCGAGCAGGACACCGGCATGATCACGGCCGTCGTGCAGGCCGATCAGAACGTCGCTTTCCCGCAGATGGAAGTCCGCACTAAGGCCGTGGCCGATGCCCTGGCCAAGGACCCCGCCGTGGCCGGTGTGGCCGCCTTCATCGGTGCCGGTTCGATCAACCCGACACTCAACCAGGGTCAGCTGTCGCTGGTGCTGAAGGACCGCGGCGACCGCGAAGCGCTCGACACCGTCCTGCCACGTCTGCAGCGGGCGGCGTCGGGTATCGCCGGCGTCGCGCTCTACCTGAAGCCCGTGCAGGACGTGACGCTGGACACGCAGGTGTCCGCCACGGAGTACCAGTACTCGCTGTCGGACGTGAGCTCGACCGAACTTGCCGGCTACGCGCAGCAGATGACTTCCGCGCTGCGTAAACGCAAGGAACTGGCCGACGTCGACAACAACCTGGCCGATCAGGGCACCGCGCTCAAGCTGACCATCGATCGTGACAGCGCCAGCCGCCTCGGCGTGCCGGTGCAGACGATCGACGACACGCTGTACGACGCGTACGGCCAGCGCCAGATCTCGACCATCTTCACCCAGCTCAACCAGTACCGCGTCGTACTCGAAGTCGCGCCGGAGTTCCGCAACAGCAACGATCTGCTGAACAAGCTGACGGTCCGCGGCAACGGCAACGGCGCCCTGACCGGTTCCAACGCGACCAGTTTCGGTCAGCTGGCGTCGAGCAACTCGGCGACCCCGTCGGGCATCGGCAACACGGGTAACGTCGGCTTCCAGGTCGGTGCAGGCGGCAACATTCCCATCGCCTCTCTTGCCAGCGCGGTCGTCACCACGGCACCGCTGGTGGTCAGCCACCTGCAGCAGCTGCCCGCGGTGACGATCTCCTTCAACCTGGCGCCGGGCGAATCGCTTTCCAGCGCGGTGGACGCGATCCACGAGGTCGAGCAGCAGCTCAACTTCCCGCCGCAGGTGCGCGGTCAGTTCATCGGCAAGGCCGCGGAGTTCTCCTCGTCCGTCGGCGACGAAGTGTTGCTGCTGCTGGCGTCGATCATCGTGATCTACATCGTGCTGGGCGTGCTCTATGAGAGCTACATCCACCCGCTGACGATCATTTCGACGCTGCCGCCCGCGGGTGTCGGCGCGCTGCTCGCACTGATTCTCTGCGGCATGAGCCTCTCGGTCGACGGCATCGTCGGTATCGTGCTGCTGATCGGTATCGTGAAGAAAAACGCGATCATGATGATCGACTTCGCCATCGAGGCGAAGCGGACCGGCCTGAACGCGCACGACGCCATCCGCCGCGCCTGCCTGCTTCGCTTCCGTCCGATCATGATGACCACGGCGGCGGCGCTGCTCGGCGCGCTGCCGCTGGCACTGGGCAACGGAATCGGCTCGGAACTGCGCAAGCCGCTGGGTGTGTCGATCGTCGGCGGCCTGCTGCTTTCGCAGCTGGTCACGTTGTACACCACGCCGGTCATCTACCTCTACATGGAGCGGTTCTCCGACTGGCTGGCGGAGCGCAAGCGACAACGCGCCCTGGCACTGGAAGCCTCGCAGGCCCGGCCGGCTAGCCGATGACGCCAGGCTTCGAAGCCCCTGGAAACCCCCTTTTTCGCCGGACGGTTCGCCGCCCGGCGAAACCTTTTTCCGGATGGCGCGTTAGGAACGGATCACTCCGCGCCATCCCGAGCACGATGTCCCGTTCCCATCCATGAATATCTCCGGTCCGTTCATCCGTCGTCCCATCGGTACATCGCTCCTGGCGATCGGTATCTTCGTGATCGGCGTCATCTGTTATTCGCTGCTCGGCGTGGCCGCGCTGCCGAACATCCAGTTCCCGGCGATCTTCGTCCAGGCGCAGCAGTCGGGTGCGGACGCCAGCACGATGGCATCGACGGTAGCCGCGCCGCTGGAACGCCACCTGGGCCAGGTGCCCGGTGTGGAGTCGATGCGGTCGAACAGCTCCGAGGGCAGCAGCTTCGTGCTGCTGTTTTTCCAGAACGGCACCAATATCGATGCCGCGGCACGCGACGTTCAGTCCGCGATCAATGCCGCCCAGCCGGACCTGCCCAGCGGGTTGCTGAATGCGCCGTCGTACCAGAAGGCCAATCCCAACGACGATCCGGTGATCGTGCTGGCGCTGACCTCGGACACCGTCGCGCCCACCGCTCTCTACAACGTCGCCGACTCGATCCTCGCCCAGCGCCTTCGCCAGCAGGAAGGCATCGCCTCGGTGGACATCGCGGGCAGTGCGACGCCCGCGATCCGTGTCGACGTCAACCTTCGCGCGCTCAACGCCATGGGCCTGTCGCCGGATCAGCTGCGTAATGCGCTCACCGCGGCCAACGTCACCTCACCGCAGGGCTTCCTTTCGGACGGCAAGACGACCATGGCGGTGACCGCCACCGACTCACTGCATACGGCGGAGGAGTTCGGCAAGCTGATCATCGGCGTGAACAACAGCGTGCCGATCCGCCTTTCCGACGTGGCCAAGGTATACGACGGCCAGCAGGACGCGTATCAGGCGGCGTGGTTCAACGGACGCCCCGGCATCCTGATGTACGTGTTCCGCAAGTCGGACGCGAACGTCATCGACACCGTGGATCGCATCAAGGCGCAGATCCCCACGATGCAGACCTGGCTTCCCGCCGGTGTCCAGCTGCATTCGTTCTTCGATGGCACGCCCACGATCCGCGCGTCGCTGCACGAAGTACAGGCGACGCTGCTGATCAGTCTCGCCATGGTGATCATGACCATGGCGCTGTTCCTGCGCCGACTGGCACCGACCGTGATCGCCGGGCTTGCCGTGCCGCTGTCGCTGGCCGGCGCGTTCGTCGTGATGTATGCGTTCGGATACACGCTGAACAACCTGACGTTGCTGGCGCTGGTCATCGCGATCGGCTTCGTCGTCGATGACGCCATCGTCGTGATCGAAAACGTCATCCGTCATATGGACGAAGGGATTCCCCGATTCGAGGCCGCGTTGCTCGGTGCGCGCGAAATCGGTTTCACCATCGTTTCGATTACCGGCTCGCTGGTCGCGGTGTTCATTCCGCTGCTGCTCGCGCCGGGCATCATCGGCATGTTCTTCAAGGAGTTCACGGTCACGCTGGTGGCGGCGATTCTCGTCTCCGCCGTGATCTCGCTGACGCTGACACCCTCGTTGTGCGCGCATTTTCTCACCGCGCATAAAAACGACGAGCCGGAGTCGAAGTTCGGGCTGGCTCTCGAGCGCATGCACGAGCGCATGGTCGGCGTCTACCGCCGTGCGCTCGACTGGACCTTGCGTCACGCCTTGCTGATGGCTCTCACGCCGTTGGTGCTGATCGGCATCACGATCGTCCTCTTCGGCATGGTGAAGGGCGGCTTTTTCCCGCCCCAGGACACCGGGCTCATCGGTGCGCGTGCGACATCCAGCTCCACCGTGTCGTTCGGTGAGATGCAGACGCGCCAGGCCAGACTGACGACCATGCTGCTCGACGATCCGGACGTGAAGGCCGTGGGCTCGCGCCTGGGTACGAGCCGCACGGGTTCCACCGGTCAGTTCAATATCGAGCTGAAGACGGTGGCCGAGGGCCGCAAGGGTACGACGTTCGACGTGCTCGACCGTCTCTCCGCGGCGGCGAACAAATACCCCGATCTCAACCTGCGCCTGCGTCCGATCCAGGACCTGCCGACCGGTGGCGGTGGCGGTTCGACGCAGGGCGGTCAGTATTCGGTGTCGCTGAAGGGCAACGACATCGTCGAACTGCAGACCTGGCTGCCGAAGCTGGTCGATGCACTGAAGAAGAACAAGATGCTGACCGACGTGGGCAGCGACATCGACGCGCAGGGCCTGCGTCAGAACATGGTGATCGACCGCGACACGGCGTCCCGCCTCGGCGTGTCGATCGGCAACATCGACGGGGCGCTATACAACGCCTTCGGCCAGCGCGCGGTGTCCACGATCTATTCGGATATCAACCAATACCGGGTGATCGTCAACTCGCTGCCGCAGTTCGCGGCCACCCCGGAAGCGCTCAACCAGATCTACGTGCGCTCCGACAACGGCGCGATGGTGCCCATGTCGGCCGTGACGAAGCAGGAGGCGGGCCTCGCTCCCAGCCAGATCGTGCACGAGGATCAGTACACGAGCATGGGCGTCAGCTTCAATCTCGCGCCCAACGTCAGCATGGGTGAGGCGATGGAGATCATCCAGAAGACGATCGACGGCATGCGCATGCCGGGCGACATCCGTCTGGATACCGGCAGCGACTTCCGGCGCTTTCAGCAGTCGCAGAGCGATATGCCGCTGCTGATTCTTGCCGCGATCGTCGTGGTGTATCTGCTGATGGGCATGCTTTACGAGAGCCTGATCCATCCGGTGACGATCATCTCCACGTTGCCGGCCGCGGGTGTGGGTGCACTGGCCGCGCTCGTGATCACCGATACCGAACTGTCCGTGGTGGCGATGATCGCCCTGGTGCTGCTGATCGGTATCGTGAAGAAAAACGCGATCATGATGATCGACTTCGCCCTGGTCGCCGAGCGCGAGCATCACCTCACCTCGAAGGAGGCGATCCGTGAGGCCTGTCTGGTGCGCTTCCGTCCGATCATGATGACGACGATGGTCGCCATTCTGGCGGCACTGCCCTTGGCGATCGGCCTGGGCGAGGGTTCGGAACTGCGTCGCCCGTTGGGTATCGCCATGATCGGCGGCTTGCTGATTTCGCAGAGCCTGACCCTGTTGTCGACGCCGGCGTTGTACGTGATCTTCGCCTGCCTGTCGGAACGTTGGAAAGCGCGTAAAGCACGTAGGAAGGCCCGGCGGCTCGCGCTCGATACCGGCGCCTAAGGCATCGCCAGCGGGTTCGCTCCCACGGGAGCACGGACGCGTCTCCACCGGCTCGACGCAGACGGGTGGCAGGCAGGCCTGCTGGCGACAGGGGCCGGTCTCAGTCGGACAGCTTGCGGTGGCGCCCGGGCCTGTTGGCGATAGTCGCCCAATCGGGCCACAATGGTCCGGTTTCCCGCTCGCCGGTGCGCCCCTTGAGGCTTGCGCCGGCCAGCCCCCATGACCTGGCCCACTCAAGCATAAGGCTCGCCGAATCATGTCCAGCTCGCCCAAGATCGTCTACACGCTCACCGACGAAGCGCCGTTCCTGGCCACCGCCTCCTTCCTGCCCATCGTTGAAGCCTTCGCCGGCACGGCGGGTGTGGCCGTCGAAACGCGCGACATCTCGCTCGCCGCTCGTATCCTCGCGCAGTTCCCCGACCGCCTCACGGCTGAGCAGAAGATCGGCGACCACCTTGCCGAACTCGGCGAGCTGGCGACGATGCCCGAAGCCAACATCATCAAGCTCCCCAACATCAGCGCCTCCGTGCCGCAGATGAAGGCCGCCATCCGGGAGCTTCAGTCGCAGGGCTACAAGCTGCCCGATTACGTCGACGCGCCGTCGACCGACGAAGAGAAAGAGATCAACGCGCGCTATGGCAAGGCCATGGGCAGCGCTGTCAATCCCGTGCTGCGCGAAGGCAACTCCGATCGCCGCGCACCGCTTTCGGTCAAGAACTACGCGCGCAAGCATCCGCATCGCATGGGTAAGTGGTCGCCCGAGTCGAAGTCGCATGTCTCGCACATGGAAGGCGGCGATTTCTATGGCAGCGAAAAGTCGGCGACCATCGATAAGGCCGGCAGCCTGCGCATCGAATTTGCCGGCAAGGATGGCAGCAGCAAGGTTCTGAGAGAAAAGGTCGCGGTGAAAGCCGGCGAAATCGTCGACGCCGCGGTCATGAGCCGGAAGGCGCTGGCGTCGTTCATCGATGCGCAGATTGCCGACGCGAAGGCTAAGGGCGTGCTGTTCTCGTTGCACCTGAAAGCCACGATGATGAAGGTCTCCGACCCGATCATGTTCGGTATTGTGGTGCGCGAGTTCTACAAGGACGTGCTGGCAAAGCACGCCGACGCGCTGAAGCAGGTCGGCTTCGACGCCAACAACGGCATCGGTGACCTCTACGCCCGGCTCGGCAAACTCGATGAAGCCACCCGCGCCGCGATCGAAGCCGACCTGACGGCCGAATACGCCAACCGTCCGTCGCTGGCCATGGTCAACTCGGATAAGGGCATCACCAATCTGCACGTGCCCAGCGACGTGATCGTCGACGCGTCGATGCCGGCGATGATCCGCGACTCCGGCGGCATGTGGAATGCCGAAGGCAAGTTGCAGGATACGAAGGCGGTGATTCCCGATCGTTCGTACGCTGGCGTCTACCAGGCGGTGATCGAGGATTGCATCGCCCACGGGGCGTTCGATCCGGCCACGATGGGCAGTGTGCCCAACGTCGGCCTGATGGCGCAGAAGGCTGAGGAATACGGTTCGCACGACAAGACGTTCCAGGTGCCCGCCGATGGCTCTGTACGCGTCGTCGCCGACGACGGCACGGTCGTGTTCGAACATGCCGTGGAGCAGGGCGACATCTGGCGCATGTGTCAGACCAAGGATGCGCCGATCCAGGACTGGGTGAAGCTCGCCGTGCAGCGCGCCCGTCTTTCCGAAACCCCGGCGGTCTTCTGGCTGGACAGGAACCGCGCGCACGACGCGCAGGTGATCGCCAAGGTCGAGCGTTACCTGAAAGATCACGACACCAGTGGCCTCGATCTCCGCGTGCTCGACCCCGTCGCCGCGACGACGTTCTCGCTGGAGCGCATCCGCCAGGGGAAAGATACGATCTCGGTCACCGGCAACGTGCTGCGCGACTACCTCACCGACCTGTTCCCGATCATGGAGCTGGGTACATCGGCGAAGATGCTTTCCATCGTGCCGCTGATGGCGGGTGGCGGCCTGTTCGAGACCGGCGCGGGTGGTTCGGCGCCGAAGCACGTCCAGCAGTTTGTCGAAGAGGGTTACCTGCGCTGGGATTCGCTCGGTGAATTCCTCGCCCTGGCAGCGTCGCTCGAGCACCTCGGCGAGCGCTACGACAACAAGCATGCCCGCGTGCTGGCGAAGACGCTCGATATCGCCAACGGCCGTTTCCTCGACAGCAACAAGTCGCCCGCTCGCAAGGTCGGCGAGATCGACAATCGCGGCAGCCACTTCTACCTGGCGATGTACTGGGCCGAGGCGCTGGCGGCACAGAGCGACGATGCCGACCTCAAGGCGAAGTTCACGGCGGTGGCGAAGACGCTGGCTGAAAACGAGGACAAGATCATCGGGGAGCTCAACGGTGCGCAGGGCAAGGCCGTCGAAATCGGTGGTTATTATCATCCGGACATGGCGAAGGTCAGCGCGGCGATGCGCCCGAGCGCTACGCTCAACGCGGCACTGGATGCGCTGAACGCCGCACGCTGATCATGTAGGAGCGGCCTCTGGCCGCGAAACGCACGGGCCCCGGTCGTCATCACGACCGGGGCCCGTTTTTTTATACACGGCCGACGTCTGACGACGCGGCAGTCACTGATCGCCAGACCTCAGCTATCCGACGCCTGCTTCAGTGCGTCCAGCTGCTCGCTGGACAGCGTGAGCTCCGCGGCCTTCGCCAGTTCCGCCAACTGCTCCACCGTCGTTGCGCTGGCAATGGCGGCAGCAATGGAAGGCTGCGCCATCACCCAGGCGAGCGCCACCTGCGCGGGCTTTGCGCTGTGGGCTTCGGCAACCTGATCCAGCGCGGCAAGGACGCGATAGCCCCGGTCGTTGAGGTAAGCCTTGACCTTGCCGCCGCGTGCCTTGCTCTTGCCCAGATCCGCTTCGCTGCGGTACTTGCCGCTGAGGAACCCGCTGGCCAGCGAGTAGTAGCTGATCACTCCAACGCGCTCCCTGACGCAGAGCGGTTGCAGAGCGCTTTCGAACCCCGCGCGATCCATCAGGTTGTATTCGGGCTGCAGCGATTCGTAGCGTGAAAGGCCTTTTTCCTCGCTCGTCTTCAATGCATCGTCCAGGCGCGCCGCTTCGAAATTGGATGCGCCGATGACGCGTACCTTGCCCGCCTGCACGAGGTCGTCGAACGCGCGTAGGGTTTCCTCCAGCGGCACCTTCGGATCGTCTTCATGCGCCTGATACAGATCGATGTGATCGGTCTGAAGCCGACGCAGCGAATCCTCCACCGCCTCCCTGATGTTGATCGGCGACAGGCCGGGATAGCGGTCCCATTTGGCCACCTTGGTCGCTATCAGCACCTTGTCACGCTTGCCCGACTGTTTCAGCCAGCGGCCGATGATGGCTTCCGACTCGCCCCCTTCGTTACCCTCGACCCAGCGCGAATAGACGTCCGCCGTGTCGATCAGGTTGAGCCCGTGATCGACGAACGCGTCCAGCAGTTCGAACGAGCGCGCTTCGTCCGCACTCCAGCCGAACACGTTGCCACCGAACGCCAGTGGCGCGACCTGCAGGGACGAGCGTCCCAGTTGACGATGCTTCATGCGTCTCTCCGATGTGGGCGGAAACCCCCATGGTGAAGCACGCAAGGTTCACGTGATGTGTCGGTCAGCAGCAGGTGGGGCACGCGGCGTGCACCGCGGTTGCGTCGACGGTTCGGGGCCATTCCTTTCGCGGACGGGCGACCGGCGCCGGGGCCCCTGCACCTGCCTGCGGCGTCGGCTCATCGCGACCCAGGCGCATGACCAGATCGCGGTCCACGATGTGACCGTGCATGAAGGCGAGGCCGGTGAAGATCGATGCCATGAGAGTGCTCCCGTGCGGTGGAGTCGCAACCCCTTGCGACTATCAGTGAGCTAAAGGGTGCCCGTTCCGCAAGACGCCAAAAAGCGATATGTTTGCAACCCGGCCTTGAGGAAAATTCACATGTCCCGCCTCCCGCTCGGTCTGCTTCAGGGGTTCGTCCTGGTCGCCCGCACGGGCAAGCTGTCGCGCGCCGCGGAACAGCTGAACCTCACGGTCAGTGCGTTGAGCCATCAGATCCGCAATCTGGAGGAGCGTCTCGGGCGGTCGCTGTTCGACCGGGGTCCGCGCGGCGTGACCCTCACGGCGGATGGCGCCCATCTGCTCGATGCGATCGGCCATCATTTCGAGGGAATCGAGCACGCGCTCAATCGTTATGAGAGTCGCCACGAGGACGCCGTGACGCTCAGCGTGATGCCTTCCGTGGCCTCGAGCTGGCTCGTACCGCGTCTGCCGAAACTGGTGGGCGCGCATCCCGAACTGGAGCTCAGCCTCTCGTCATCCGTCTCGGTGGTCGATTTCGATCGCGAGCCGGCGATCGACGTGGCGTTCCGCTACGGGCTCGGGTCATGGCCGCGTACGAAGTCGGATCGTCTGTTCGGCGAGTACATCGTTCCGATCGCCAGTCCTTCGCTGGTGCGCAAGATGGGCGGCCTGCCGGACGTGTCGCTGGCAGGCTGGCCGCTGCTGGGCGATCCGTCGGGTCGATGGAACGACTGGGCCGAGGCGTTCGGCATGCCACTGCCTTCCCGATATGTCGCCCGCTTCGACAATACCGAGCACCTGCAGCGCGCGGTGCTCGAAGGCATGGGCGTCGCGCTTGGACGTCTGGTCATGGCGCGGTCGCTGATCGAGTGCGGCGCGCTGACCGTGTTGTGCAAGGAGCGGCTGCGCGTGGCGGAAGCGTATTACCTCGTGTATCCGAAGCGGTCCGAGTCACACAGTGGCGTAGGGCGCTTCCGCGAATGGTTGTTGGGCGAGGCGCGTGAGTATGAGGCCCGAATCACCGACGCCGCCCCGCTACCGGCGTAGGAACGTCGCCACCCCTTGACCGATCTTCGCTGCGGCGCGACAATTGCCCGGCTACCGAGCCGTCTCAGGTTCGGCTGGCACCCTTCTTAGCTTACCCAGGCATATGGACGTCTACCCTAGTCGACGCGCCGGCTCCCGCACGCATCGGGTCCCGGCGCTGGCAAACAACAACGCCTACGGCGACCGTACCCGGTCGGCCGGCGCTTTCCTCCGCTAGGGAAAGTCCGGCTCTCCCCGGTCGGAAGCCGTGAGCTTCCGCTATCCGAGGATTGAGCCATGAATCTCCAGATCGAAAAGACCGGCCCGCGCATGTTCGGTCGCCGTCTCGCTTTTGCTCTCGCCCGCCGTCGTGGCGCTGCCTCCGCCCCGGCCAAGCGCACGATCACCGTGCCGCGTCCGCTGGAACTTGCGGAAAGCCAGGCGAAACCGGCTGACGTCAAACTCCCGTAACGATGAACAGCGACATAGACACTACGGCGCGGCTTACGCCGTTCCTCACGTTTACCCGGAACACCGAACGTCGGCTCCGCGCCGGCGCGCACGCCTTCAGCTAAGCGCTGAGAGCCGCCCGCGCCCTGCCGGACACCGCGTCCGGAAAGGCAGCGAGTCATGAAGAAGCACACCTCGCAGGCGGCCGTCGCCGCCAAGACCTTCACCACCGTCGCCGCGGACGCCTACCGTCCGGCGGACGAGTTGCTGCGCGCGCTGCATTCCCGGCCGGACGGCCTGGATGAAGAGGCCATCGCCGAGCGGCTCGACCGCGACGGGATCAACGAGGTGGGCCACGAGAAGCCGCCGCACTGGTCGATCCAGCTGCTGCATGCCTTTCGCAACCCGTTCATCATCGTGCTGCTCGTGCTCGCGGTCGTGCAGCTGTTCACCGAGGACGACTACACCGGGCCGATCATCATCGGCGTGATGGTCGGCATCAGCGTGCTGCTGTCGTTCACCCAGGAGTTTCGCTCGTCGCAGGCCGCCGAGCGGCTCAAGGCTATGGTCCGCAATACCTCCACGGTGACCCGCCGCGCCGAGGACGGCCACGCCGAGCGTATCGAGGTGCCGGTCGAGGAACTCGTCGTCGGTGACATCGTTCATCTCGGGGCGGGCGACATGGTGCCCGCCGATCTCCGCCTGTTGGCGGCCAAGGACCTGTTCATCAGCCAGGCGATCCTGACCGGTGAGTCCATCCCCGTCGAGAAAGTCGCGCCCGCGGCCGGCGCCACTCTCGCCAGCGACGCCAACGGTCCGCTCGACCTGCCCACCGTCTGCTACATGGGCACCAACGTGGTGTCCGGCACCGCGACCGCCGTGGTGATGGCCACGGGGGCGCGCACCTACCTGGGCTCGCTGGCGCACACGCTCTCGGGCGAGCGCGTGCAGACCAGCTTCGACCGCGGTATCTCCTCGGTGAGCTGGCTGCTGATTCGCTTCATGGCGGTCATGGTGCCGGTCGTTTTCCTGATCAACGGCTTCGACAAGCACGACTGGCTGGGCGCCTTCATGTTCGGCCTGTCGGTCGCCGTGGGCCTGACCCCTGAAATGCTGCCGCTGATCGTCACCGCCAACCTCGGCAAGGGCGCCATCGCCATGTCGAAGCGCAAGGTGGTGGTGAAGCGCCTCAACGCGATCCAGAACTTCGGTGCCATGGACGTGCTGTGCACGGACAAGACCGGCACCCTGACGCTCGACAAGATCGTGCTCGAGCGTCACGTCGACCTCAACGGCGACGACTCCGACGACGCGCTGGAATACGGCTACCTCAACAGCCGCTTCCAGACCGGCCTGCGCAACCTGATGGACAAGGCCGTGCTGGCCCACCGCGACCTCGAGCCGGTGGCACGTCGCTTCCACGTTGTCGACGAGATTCCGTTCGACTTCCAGCGCCGCCGCATGTCGGTGGTGGTGGCGGACGGGCAGGGCGAGCAGTTGCTGGTCTGCAAGGGCGCCGTGGAAGAGATGCTGGCGATCTGCAGCGAGGCCCGCATCGGTGACGTCACGGAGCCGATGACCTCGGAGAAGCGCGCCGAGATCCGCGCCATGACAAATCGCCTCAACGAGGACGGGCTCCGCGTGCTGATCGTCGCCGTGCGTCGCGATCCCACCGGCGACCGCGCTTATGGCGTGGCGGACGAAGCGGGCCTCACGGCTGTCGGCTGCCTCGCGTTCCTCGATCCGCCGAAGGACTCCGCGGCGACCGCCATTCGCGCGCTGAACCACCACGGCGTGGCGGTGAAGGTCATCACCGGCGACAACGAGGCGGTGACGCGCAAGATCTGCACCGAGGTCGGTCTCGATGTGCAGGAGTCCGTCCTGGGCCGCGATATCGAGCAGCTCGACGACGATGCTCTCGACGCGATGGTCGAGCGCACCACGGTCTTCGCCAAGATGTCGCCCGTGCAGAAGGCGCGCGTGGTCAAGGCGCTGCAGCGCCGTGGTCACACGGTGGGCTTCCTCGGCGACGGCATCAACGACGCGCCGGCACTGCGCGACGCTGACGTGGGCATCTCGGTCGATACGGCGACCGATATCGCCAAGGAGTCGGCGGACATCATCCTGCTCGAAAAGAACCTGATGGTGCTGGAAGAGGGTGTGATCGAAGGGCGTATCACCTTCGGCAACATCATGAAATACATCAAGATGACCGCCAGCTCCAACTTCGGCAACGTGTTCAGCGTGCTGGTGGCGAGCGCGTTCCTGCCGTTCCTGCCGATGCTGCCGCTGCAGATCCTGGTGCAGAACCTGCTGTACGACCTGTCGCAGCTGTCCATCCCGTTCGACCGCATGGACGAGGAATACCTGCGTGTGCCGCGTAAGTGGGACGCGGGCGATATCGGTCGTTTCATGGTGTGGATCGGTCCGGTCAGCTCGGTGTTCGACATCACGACGTTCTGGCTGATGTGGCATTACTTCGGGGCGAACGATGTCGCTCACCAGTCGCTGTTCCAGTCCGGCTGGTTCATCGAGGGTCTGCTTTCGCAGACGCTGGTCGTGCACATGATCCGCACGCGACGCATCCCGTTCCTGCAGAGCGTCGCATCGGCGCCGGTACTGGCGCTGACCGTCGCGATCATGATCATCGGCATGTTCATTCCGTACACGGCGATCGGTGCGCGCATCGGCATGCAGCCGCTGCCGGGCATCTACTTCGCCTGGCTGGCGCTCACCCTGGCGTCCTACTGTGTGCTGACCCAGGTGATGAAGACGATCTACATCAAGCGCTACGGCCACTGGCTGTAGGGATCGCGTCCCACAGGACGCGTCGCCCGAACGCTACGATGTGCCCTGGGCGCGGCGGGACAGACCCGCCGCGCCGAACACGGTGTCATGTGTGCTCCTCAACCACGGAGTCACAACGATGCTTCGAAACACCCTCGCTGCCGCTCTTCTCGTCCTGCCGCTGGCGGCTTTCGCCCAGACGCCGCCCGCCGCCGATCGGTACGTCGACATCGTCAACTGGCCGACCGCGGAAGCCGGCCTCGACCGTTTCGCCGGTGTCGAAGCCACGCTCAACGGTGGCTTCGACAAGATCTGCGGCGACACCTTCTGCGAAGGCGAGTTTCACAACCTCCGCCCTATGCAGCTGACCTGTTCGGTCGACGCGACCAAAAGCAGCATGAAGCAGTGCGTGTGGACCTTTGCCGGGACCACCGCTTCGGTGGTCACCAAGTCCGGTGCCGTGCAGGCCGCCGGCAAGCTGTACAAGTGCAAGATCCGTCTGCCGAAGGACATGCTGGTGGAACAGTTCTACGAGGCCATGAAGGCGGACGACGCCCTCAACGCCAAGCTCCCCGGGTCCCGCAATTCCGTTTACGACAGCCTCGTCGGCTGCCTCTGATCCCATCGGGCTATACCGGGAAGGCTTGGTACGACCCGGGCCGCCGGCTCCGCGGAAGCGGCGCCGGCGGCTTCTTGTCGTTGCAGGGGGCAGCCCTGCTGGCGCGCAAGTCGTACCTATATCGATGCCCTGCTCGCCGCGTTGCATCGCGGGCAATGAGCGCGCCCGCGAATCGCCATAAACGCGCCGCGCATCCGCCCGGACGCGCACGCACATTGACGTGACACCCAGGGGATCCCACGCATGAACCGCACACCCGGCCTCGACACGCTGCGCGCGATTGCCATCGCCTGGGTGATGTTGTTTCACAGCTATCTGGTCGGCGGCCTCGGCGATGGCTTCAGCAAGCTGGAATGGTCGGGGTGGATGGGCGTCGACCTGTTCTTCGTGCTGAGCGGCTACCTCATCGGCACGCAGGTGCTGAAGTCCCTGAAGACCACCGGAAGACTCGATTTCCCTGGCTTCTACCGGCGCCGTTTCGTACGGATATTTCCTGCGTTCATCGTCGTGCTGGCGATGTATGCGTTATGGCCGGCATGGCGAGAAACGCCGGGTATGCAGCCGTTGTGGCAATTTCCGACGTTCACCTTCAACCTGTTGTTCGACAACGGCGACAACTATGCGTTCTCCCACGTGTGGTCGCTATGCGTGGAAGAACACTTCTATCTCGTCTTTCCCTTGCTGGCCTTCGCGCTGACGCGCAAACCCGCTCTGTGGAAGTTCATCACCGTATGCGTCGCGGTGGTCGCCGGCGGCCTCCTGTTGCGGGCATGGCTGTGGTCCGATTTGCTGGGACCGGCTCGCGATACGGACATCGGTGCGGGACTGGTCTACCTCCGTTACCTCTATTACCCCACGTGGTCGCGCCTTGATGGGCTCGTCGCCGGTGTCGCCCTGGCGGCGTGCGGGGTGTATCGCCCGCAGTGGATGGCATGGATCCATGCGCGCGCGGGCTGGGTGCTCGGCGCCGCCACCGTTCTCCTTGGCGTCTGTCTGGTCCTTTTCGACGGTGCACGCCCCCTGTTCTGGCCCTGCGTCATCGGCTACCCCCTGCTGTCGCTGGCGATGGGTGGCTTCGTCGCCGCCTTCAGCGGCCCGACCGTCTTCGCAAGGCTGCGGGTGCCCGGTGCCGGATGGCTGGCCGCCGCTTCGTACAGCCTCTATCTCTGCCACAAAGGCGTTTTTCATCTGACGGAGGGGCTGCTCGGTGACGGTCTGGCCGGTCATCGCTTCGTCCGTTTCGCCATCTATGCGTCCGCGACCCTGGCTGGCGGTGCGCTGCTTCACTATGGTGTCGAGCGCCCGTTCCTGCGCTGGCGCGACCGCCGCGTTCATGCTTCGGATACACTACCGCCGCCCAAGGTGATTCCCGGCGTCGCAGCCGGGGATTGAAACGGGAATCCGGTGACCCGCGCGATCCACGAGGTCCGCGTCATTCCGGAGCTGCCCCCGCAACGGTAGGCGAGCCAAAGGTCTGCATGAAGCCACTGTGCCCCGAAAGGCATGGGAAGGCGCCGACCGGCAGGGATTCTCCCTGCGCTCGCAAGCCCGGAGACCGGCCTTCGAGGTAACACCGGACAGGCGGAGGGCCATGTCGAGGGTGGCCGGCCGGCCTTCCGCCATCGGCGATCCCCGCTACCGTCTCCCTGTCTCTCGCCATTCATGCCGCGCGGATGGGCGCGGTAGTGCAGGAGTCACCACGTGTCGCTTCGTATTTCCACCCTCGCGGTCGCCATCGCGATGGCATGCCTCGTTCCCGCCGCGGCCTTCGCCGATGACACCTCCACTGACCTCGACAAGGTCGTGGTCACCGCGAGCCGGACCGAGCAGACCCAGGCGCAGGTGCTGTCCGCCTCCACGGTGATCGACCGTGCCGGGATCGAGCGGCTGCAGCCGCGCTCGCTGGCCGACCTGCTGCGTGCGACGCCCGGTGTGTCCATCGCCAATAACGGCGGCCCGGGCAAGTCGACCTCCGTCTTCATGCGCGGCACCGAGTCCGACCACGTGCTGGTGCTGATCGATGGCGTGAAGGTGGGTTCAGCGACCTCCGGTACGGCGGCCTTCCAGGATATTCCGGTCGACCAGATCGAGCGCATCGAAATCGTCCGTGGCCCGTTCTCCAGTCTCTATGGCTCGGACGCGCTGGGCGGCGTCATCCAGATCTTCACCCGTCGTCCGGAAGGCAGCTTCGTGCCGAACTTCTCCGTCGGCGGCGGCAGCTACGACACCTTGCGCGGCTCGGCCGGCTTCAGCGGACGCGGCGCCAACGGCTGGTACGCGGTGGAAGCGAACCACGACCAGACCGACGGCATCAACGCATGCCGCGGCCGCCCCAGCCCGGGCGGCGGCGGTTGCTACACCTACGAGCCGGACAAGGACGGTTACCGCAACAATGCGCTGTCGCTGAAGGGCGGATGGCGCTTCGACGAGCAGTGGGACGCCGACGTCAATGCCATGCGCACCGAAGGCGCCAACCATTACGACGGCACCAGCAGCAACTTCGCCGACTCGTCGACGCAGGTCGTTGGCGGCCGTCTGCGCTATACGCCGTCGAAGGACGTGAAATTCACCCTCAACCTCGGTCGCAGCGGTGACTTCTCGACCGACTACGAGAACGGCGTCTACGCCGATACGTTCAACACGCATCGCGACGTCGCCTCGGTGCAGGCGGACCTCGGTCACGTCGGTGGGGACGCAGGCCAGACCACGCTCGGTTACGACTGGCAGCGCGATCGCGTCGTCGGCAGCACCGACTACTTCGTCGATGCGCGTCGCAATCACGCGATTTTCGGCCAGTGGCTGCAGGCATTCGGCGACAGCTCGATCCAGGCCAGTCTGCGCCGTGACGAGAACAGCCAGTTCGGCGGCAAGACCACCGGCAGCCTGCAGTACGGCTACATGCTGACGAAGGACCTGCGTGTCACCGGCAGCTACGGCACCGCGTTCAAGGCACCGACGTTCAACGACCTGTACTACCCCGACTACGGCAATCCGGACCTCCGCCCGGAAACTTCCCGCAACTGGGAGCTGGGGCTGCGCGGTACGCCCACGTGGGGTAACTGGTCGATCAATGCCTTCCAGAATCACATCGACAACCTGATCGTCTTCGACTCGAGCCTGACCGGTCCGCTGTTCCCGTTTGGTGGCGCGAACAATATCGACCGCGCACGGATCCGTGGCGTGGAGCTGGCAGCCGACACCACCGTCGCCGACTGGCACCTCTCGGGTAACGCGACGTGGCTGCAGCCGGAAGACGATAGCGACGACGACAGCAAGGGCAACCTGTTGCCACGACGTGCCCGCCGTACCGCGAATATCGACGTCGACCGCTCGTTCGGCGCGCTGAGCGTCGGTGCCAGTGTGTTCGCCTCGGGCTATCGCTATGACGACTCGACCAACCTGCACCGGCTGGGTGGCTACGCGCTGACCGATCTGCGCATCGCGTACGCCTTCGCGCCGGCGTGGTCGGTGGAGCTGGCCGGCAAGAATGTCTTCGATCGCCACTACGAGACCGCGCGTTACTTCAATCAGCTGGGTCGCAACTACATGCTCACGTTCCGTTACCAGCCCCGCTCGTAATCCGTCCCCCCGTACGAGGTACGACCCGATGAAACCCCTGTCACGTCCGTTGTTTGTCGCCATGTCGGCATGGTTCGCGCTGATCATGATCGCCACGCGTTTTCATCACTTCGGCGATGTACTGCATCTTCCCGACGCGTCGATGGCGTTGTTCTTCCTCGGGGGTATCTACCTGCGAAAGCACCTGGCCTTCGTCGCCTTCGTCGTCCTGGCCGTGCTGATCGACTGGGTTTCGATCAGCTACGCGGGCGTGAGCGACTTCTGCATCACGGTGGCCTATTCGTTCATGCCGCTGGCGTACGCCGTGCTCTGGTACGGCGGCCGCCTGGTGGCACCGCGTTTCGACGGTTCACTGGCATCGCATGCGATGGTTTTCGCGGCATTGCTGGTCTGCGCCACGGTCTCGTACGCCATATCCAATGGTGCGTTCTACTGGCTGGGTGGCCGTTACACCGATACCAACATGACCCAGTACGTCCAGCGCTTCATGCAATGGGCGCCGCTCTTCGTGCATGCCGCCGCGGCGTATGTGCTGGTGGCTCAGGTGGTCCAGGCGGCGGTCTGGCGCTTCGCACCGCGGGCACGGGACGCCCGTACCACTCACGCATGAGCGGCGACACCACGCCATGGAGTGAAATGGACGAGGAGGCTCGTCATCGCGACCGCATGCGCCGGAAGAAGGAGCTGATCGACCGACGTATCGCGAAAGCGACCATCGATCGCGGCGTGCTCGTGGTCAACACCGGCAACGGCAAGGGAAAGAGCTCGTCCGGATTCGGTATGCTGGCGCGGTCGCTCGGCCATGGCTTTCGTTGTGGCGTCGTCCAGTTCATCAAGGGCAGTTTTTCCACCGGCGAGGAGGCATTCTTCCGCATGTACGAAGACGGTCCGCTCGATTACCACGTGATGGGCGAAGGCTATACGTGGGAGACACAGGACAAGGCGCGCGACATCGCGGCGGCCATGGCCGCGTGGGATGTCGCCGAGCGCATGCTCGCCGACCCGGCATACGATTTCATCCTGCTAGACGAGCTGAACATCGCGCTGGTGAAGCAATACATCCCGCTCGATCGCGTGCTCGACGCCTGCCGGGCGCGGCCCGAACGACAGCATGTGGTGATCACGGGCCGTGGCGCGCCGGATGCGCTCGTCGAACTGGCGGATACCGTGACCGAGATGCGCGTGGTGAAACACGCCTATCAGGCGGGTATCCGCGCGCAGAAGGGCGTGGAACTGTGAGCCGTTCGTGTCCCGCGCTGCTGGTCTCGGCACCTGCGTCGGGGCAGGGCAAGACCAGTGTGACGGCGGCGCTGGCGCGTGCGCATGCGCGTGCCGGCCGCCGGGTCCGCGTCTTCAAGACCGGACCCGATTTTCTCGACCCGATGATCCTCCAGCGCGCATCCGGCGCTCCGGTTTACCAGCTCGACACCTGGATGGGTGGCGAAGACGACGTTCGCGCGCGACTCCATGCCGCGGCGGAGGAGGCGGACCTGATCCTCATCGAGGGCGTGATGGGGCTGTTCGACGGGCGCCCGTCGAGCGCGGATCTGGCCCAGCGGTTCGGTTTGCCCGTCCTTGCCGTGATCGATGGCAGTGCCATGGCGCAGACCTTCGGTGCGCTGGCGCATGGACTGGCCAGTTATCGCGACGGGCTCATCGTGCACGGCGTGATCGCCAACCGTGTTGGCAGCGCGTATCACGCCACCTTGCTGCGCGAGAGTTTGCCGCCTGCGCTTACCTGGTACGGCGCGCTCCCGCGCGATGCGGCCATGGGTCTGCCGGAGCGGCATCTCGGCCTCGTGTCCGCCGCGGAGCTGGCGGATCTCGACGCGCGGCTGGATGCGCTGGCCGACGCGTTGCCCGCCGAGGCGGTGGGCCAGCTGCCACCCCCGGTCGTTTTCCAGCCACCGGTCGACCGACATTCCACGCGGCGGCTGGACGGCCGCCGCATCGCCATCGCCTGCGACGAAGCATTCGCTTTCGTGTACCCGGCCAATCTCGACGTGCTGCGTGACGCCGGCGCGGAGCTGATCTTCTTCAGTCCGCTGGCGGGTGACGCCTTGCCCCCATGCGATGCGATCTGGCTTCCGGGGGGCTACCCCGAATTGCACCTCGACACGCTGACGAGCCGTGACGATCTGCGCCGCGATCTGCACGCGCATGTCGATGCCGGACGCCCCCTGCTGGCGGAGTGCGGCGGTCTGCTCTATGCCCTCGACCGGCTTACCGACACGCATGGCCATGCAGCCGGCATGGCGGGGCTGATCGCCGGAGACGCGACGATGCAGCCGCGCATGGCGGCGCTCGGCATGCAGTCGGTGGACCTGCCCGAAGGGATCCTGCGCGGTCATTCGTTTCACTATGCGAAGGCGACGATCGCCGCCACGGCTCTGGCGGTGGCGAGCAACCCGAATGGCGGGCCCACCGCCGAGGCGGTCTACCGCCGTGGGCGCATGACCGCCAGCTTCGTGCACTTTTATTTCCCATCGAATATCGACGCCGCGCTGCGTCTTTTCCTGCTGTGACCACCGCCTTCGCGATGCTCGCGGCGCTGCTGCTCGATGCATGGTGGGGTGAGCCACGACGCGCGCATCCGCTGGTCGGCTTCGGCCATCGCGCTCAATGGATCGAGCGACAGCTTTATGCCGATCGCCGCCCCCGGGGCGTCCTGGCCTGGTGCCTGGCGGTGCTTCCGCTGGTCGGACTGCTCGCGCTGATCCGATACGGGATGCCCGCCGCGCCCGGGTTTGTCATCGATACGGTGGTGCTGTATCTCGCCGTGGGTCGGCGCAGCCTCGCGGAGCACGCGTTGCCCGTCGCCGATGCGCTGAGCGCGGCCGATATCGGTGCGGCGCGGCAGGCGGTCGGTCGCATGGTCAGCCGCGATACGGAGGCCCTGGATGCCTCGCGTGTGGCCGCCGCCGCGACGGAATCCGTCCTCGAGAACGGACACGATGCCGTCTTCGGTGCGCTGTTCTGGTTTCTGTTGCTGGGCGCGCCGGGCGTGCTGTTGTTCCGTCTGGCGAATACGCTGGATGCGATGTGGGGCTACCGGACGCCGCGCTACCTGCGCTTCGGCTGGGCGGCGGCGCGTATCGACGACGTGCTCGGGTTCATCCCCGCAAGGCTCACCGCGCTGACATATGCACTGGCGGGCGAATTCACGACGGCACGTCGTTGCTGGGCGACGCAGGCACCGTTGTGGGACAGCCCCAATGCCGGCCCGGTGATGGCCGCCGGTGCGGGCGCGCTGAACGTGCGACTGGGTGGGCCCGCGCCGTACCACGGTCAGTGGGAAGACCGTCCTGTCCTCGGTACCGGGGATGCGCCCGACGCCACCTCGATACGACGCGCCCTGCGTCTCGTCGATCGGGGCGTAGCGATCTGGATCGGTCTCGCACTCGTGGCTGGAGTAGCCGCTCATGCTTGAGCACGGCGGACGTCTGGCTCGTGCGGTGACACAGCACGGCATCCCGCGCGAGCACTGGCTCGATCTGTCGACGGGTATCAGCCCGTATGCCTATCCCGTGCCTGCCGTACCGGCCGAGGCGTGGCACCGGTTGCCCGAGGACGACGACGGGCTCATGCGCGCGGCCCGCGCCTACTACGCGGCGCCGCATCTTCTGGCCGTTCCCGGCTCGCAGGCGGCGATCATGGCGTTGCCGCGCATGCGGTCACGCTCGCGTGTGGGCGTGATCTCGCCGGGCTACAACGAGCATGCGCATGCGTGGCGGCAACACGGTCACGACGTCCGCGAGTGTCCGGCGGATGCATTGTTCGAACGCGCCGCCGACTTCGACGTGATCGTGCTCATTCATCCCAATAACCCTGGCGGCGACCGGTTCCGTCGCGAGGCGCTGCTCGCACTGCACGCATCGCTCGCGTCGCGCGGTGGCTGGTTGATCGTCGACGAGGCGTTCGTCGACACGCGACCGGACGGCACGCTGTGCGCAGCGGCATGCGACGGTCTGATCGTCTTGCGCTCGGTGGGTAAGTTCTTCGGCCTCGCCGGCGTGCGCGCGGGGTTTGTCGCGTCGTCGCCGGGCCTGCTGGAGGCACTGCGTGAATGTCTGGGGCCGTGGACGCTGAGCGGGCCGACGCGCCACGTCGTGAAGGCGGCGCTGACCGACGTCGACTGGCAGATCACGATGCGCGCGCGGCTGCGCGAAGACAGTGCGCGGCTGGTTGCGTTGCTGACGGAGCACGGACTGCGTCCCGATGGTGGCTGCGATCTCTTTCAGTATTGTCGCCATCCCGACGCCGCTCGTCTCCACGACACCCTCGCGGCGCGTGCCATCCTTACCCGCCGCTTCGACGATCCGCCGGCGCTGCGTTTCGGCCTGCCAGGCGATGAGGCCGGTTTCGAGCGCCTCGATGTGGCACTGGCCGAGGTGCTGGCTTGAGCGCGCGCGTACTCATGGTGCAGGGTTGCACGTCCGACGCGGGCAAGAGCACCGTCGTCGCCGCGCTGTGCCGCTGGCTGCGCCGTCGCGGTGTCGCGGTCGCGCCGTTCAAGCCGCAGAACATGGCATTGAATTCCGCCGTCACGGTCGATGGCGGCGAGATCGGTCGCGCACAGGCGGTGCAGGCGCAGGCGGCGGGCGTCATGCCGCATACCGATTTCAACCCCGTCCTGCTCAAGCCGAACAGCGACACCGGTGCGCAGGTGATCGTCCACGGACACCCCGTCGGCAACATGGACGCCGTCGGTTATCACGCGTACAAGCGTGTCGCGATGGACGCGGTGCTCGCATCGCATGCGCGACTCGCCGACGCCTATGCGGCGATCGTTGTCGAAGGTGCCGGGAGCCCGGCCGAGATCAACCTGCGCGATCGCGATATCGCCAATATGGGGTACGCCGAGGCGGTCGACTGTCCTGTCATTCTGGTGGCCGACATCGATCGTGGTGGCGTCTTCGCCCATCTCGTCGGCACGCTGGCTTTGCTGTCGGAGAGCGAGCGTAACCGCGTGGCGGGCTTCGTCATCAATCGCTTTCGCGGCGATATCGCGCTGCTCCAGCCCGGTCTCGACTGGCTGGAGCGTGAAACAGGCAAGCCGGTACTGGGCGTCCTGCCCTATCTTCACGGCATGGTGCTGGAAGCCGAAGACGCCTTGCCGCGGGACCGGGTGCGTCGCGAGCACGCGCGCCTGCGTGTGGCCGTGCCCGCGCTTCCACGGATCAGCAATCACACCGATCTGGACGCGCTGCGCCTGCATCCCGATGTGGCATGTGTCTTCGTCGGTCCGGGCGAGAGCTTTCCGGCATGCGACCTGATCGTCCTGCCCGGATCGAAGTCCACCCGCGCGGATCTGGCATGGCTGCGGTCTCAGGGCTGGGACCGGGCCATCCTCCGGCACGTCCGTTACGGCGGCCACGTCATCGGCATCTGCGGCGGTATGCAGATGCTCGGCCACGCGGTGCACGACCCGCTTGGCGTCGAAGGGGCCGCGGGTTCCAGCAGCGGGCTCGGCCTGCTCGACCTCGAAACGACACTGGCGCCCGCCAAACAGTTGCGCATCGTCAGCGGCCAGGTGAGTGGCAGCGATGCCACCGTCATCGGTTACGAGATTCACTGCGGTGTAAGCACCGGCGCGGGGATGAAGCGTCCCGCCGTCGTGCTGGACGACGGGCGCGACGACGGAGCGCGCTCCGACGATGGACGCGTCATCGGCACCTACCTGCACGGGCTGTTCGATCACCCGGATGCGTTGCGCGCATGGCTGGGACACGCGGGTCTCGATGGGTCGGCGCCCTTCGACCTCGGCGCGTTACGCGAGGCGACGATCGACCGCCTGGCCGACACGATAGACGCGCATATGAATACGGCGGTACTCACCCGACTTTTTGGACTCGATGCATGCAGACCCTGATTCTGGGCGGAGCCCGCTCCGGCAAGAGTGCGCTGGCGGAGAGATTGGCCAGCGCGTCCGGCCGCGATGTGGTGTACGTGGCCACCGCGCAGGCGCTCGACCTGGAGATGGCCGAACGCATCGCGCATCACCGCGCACGGCGGCCCGCGTCGTGGACCTCCGTGGAAGAGCCGCTGATGCTCGCCCGCGTCCTTCGGGAGCACGCGGCGGAGCATCGCTGCGTACTCGTCGATTGCCTCACCTTGTGGCTGTCCAATCTGCTGGGCATCGACGACGGTCGTCATTTCGGCAGTGAGCACGAGGCGCTGCTGGCCACGGTGGCGACGTTGCCGGGCGACATTCTGTTCGTGAGCAATGAAGTCGGTCTGGGTCTCACTCCCATGGGCGCGCTGAGCCGCCGGTTTGTCGACGAAGCCGGTCGGCTTCACCAGTCACTGGCCCAGCGCTGCGATCGCGTGTTGTTTACCGCCGCCGGCCTGCCCCTCGCTTTGAAAGGAACCCTGCCATGAAGCACTGGCTCGCCACACCCGCACGGGTCCCCGATGCCGCCGCCGCCGAGGCGGCGACCTTGCGCCAGGCGACGCTGACCAAGCCGCCTGGCTCGTTGGGTAGACTGGAATCGCTCGCCGTACAACTCGCCGCGCTGCAGGGGCGTGAGCGTCCTCGCGTCGACGTGGTCTGGATCGCGGTGTTCGCCGGTGACCATGGCGTGGCGGTCGAAGGTGTCTCCGCGTTCCCGCAGGTGGTCACCGGCGAGATGCTGCGTAACTTCGCGCTCGGCGGCGCCGCGATATCCGTGCTGGCGAGGGCGCTCAACGCCACCCTCGATGTCGTCAGCCTCGGCACGGTCAACGATCCGGGCGACGTCGCCGGCGTACGCCGTGAAATCATCGCGCCGTCGACCGCGAATATCGCCGAGGGGCCGGCCATGACGGATGACCAGCTCGACGCGGCGCTGATCACCGGCGTACGTAGTGTCGAGCGCGCGGTCGCCGCCGACGCGCAGGTCTTCATCGGCGGTGACATGGGTATCGGCAATACGGCCGTCGCCAGCGCGCTTGCCTGCGCCTTGCTGGGTGAATCGCCCGATGTGCTCGTGGGCGCTGGCACCGGACTCGACCAGGCGGGCATCGCACGCAAGGCCGCGACGATCGAGCGCGCGCTGCGTGCCAACGCCGCCGCCATCACGCCGCTCGAATGCCTGCGTTGTCTGGGCGGTTTCGAAATCGCCGCCTTGACCGGCGCCTTCATCGCCGCGGCTCAGCATGGCATGCCGGTGCTCGTCGATGGCTTCATCACCTCCGTGGCCGCGCTCGCGGCCGTCGCGTTGCGCCCGGATGTGCGCCCATGGCTGATGTTTGCGCATCGCTCACAGGAGCGCGGCCACGCGCGCGTGCTCGCCGCGCTGGGTGGCGAGCCGTTGCTCGACCTGCAGTTGCGGCTGGGCGAAGCCAGTGGCGCCGCGTTGGCCGTCCCGCTGCTGCGTCTGGCCTGCACCCTGCACGGTTCGATGGCGACCTTCGCCGAGGCCGGAGTGTCCGAGGCATGAGCATCGATCTGCTGCGCCATGGCGACACCGGTCAGCGAAGCTATCGCGGGCAGCTTGACGATCCCCTGACCGAACTGGGCTGGCAACAACTCCGCGACGCGGTGCTGGGCCATCAGTGGGACCGCATCGTCTGCTCGTCGATGGCGCGCTGCTCGCGTTTCGCGACCGAACTGGCCGAAAGGCGCGGTCTGCCGCTGCGCATCGATACGCGGCTTGTGGAATATCACTTCGGCGACTGGCAGGGCGTGCCTGTCGAGACGATCGCGGAGACGGACGGCGATGCGCTCGGCCGCTTCTGGGCCGACCCCGTGATGCATCCGCCCCCGGGCGCGGAAACATTCGACGCCTTTCGCGAGCGACTGTCGGCGGCGCTCGACGACATCGCGGTAGAGGCGAGCGATGCGCGCGTGCTCGTCGTGACCCACGGCGGTGCGATTCGCCTGCTGCGTTGCGTGGCTGAACATCGCTGCTTCGGTGACATGGCGGGCATCGACGTTCCACACGCGTCGCTGCACCGCATCGCCTGGACACCGTAGTGCGCGGACTCGTGACCGCGTTCGCCTTCCTCACGCGCATCCCGATGCCCCGCGTGTCGATGGACGAGCGCGAGCAGGCCGCTTCGCTGAAGTGGTACCCCTTTGTGGGACTGGTGATCGGTCTGGCGCTCAGTGCGCTGGCCCTCGTGGCGCAGCGATGGGCGACGCTACCGGGAGCCGCCCTCGTGCTTCTGCTCTGGGTCGCGCTCACCGGTGCCCTGCATCTGGACGGCCTTGCCGACAGCGCCGACGCGTGGATCGGCGGAATGGGCGATCGCGAACGCACCCTGACGATCATGAAGGATCCGCGCAGCGGGCCGGCGGCCATCGTCGCTCTGGTGCTCGTCCTGTTGCTCAAATTCTCGGCGCTGGCCTCGCTGGCCGATCCCTTGTTACTGGTGCTGCCGCCCCTGCTGGGGCGCGCGGCGCTGGTCGGCCTGTTTCTCACCACGCCGTATGTCCGCAAGGGCGGGATGGGCGATGCCTTGCGCGGCGCTTCGGCCACCGGCTGCCGGGCGTCATTCTTCATCGCGGTGGCCGTCGCCGCCTGCTTCGGCGCGCGGGGCGCCATCGCAATCGGCGTCGGCCTCGTCGTCGGCGCCTGCTGGCGGCGCGCGTGCGTGATTCGCCTTGGCGGCTTCACCGGCGATACCGCCGGGGCGATGGTGGAGATGGTGGAAGTGGCGACCGTACTCGCGCTCGTGGCGACGCGCTGACGCCACTGTCGACGACACCCGGCGTCCACTAAAGGTAGATCGCTCCGGTAATCATCGAGTCTGCATCGATCGGGTCCGCCCGGTCTGGCGGGGCGAGCCTGCGCATGCCGCGTGGCTGGCCGGATGGGTGACGCAGCGCGACAGATCGTGCCGCGATGAGGCACTACACGTCGTCACACATGGAATCTGTGCACAGGTTCTCATTTCTGTTATGTGTCGCCACATTTTCTTCACGTCTTGCCGAAATTGCATCTCATTGGTGTTGGCACACACTTTGCTCTGATCCTTCTCCGTACAGGGGAAGCCGCCGCATTGGCATCCAGCCGTCTTTACCTAGCGCAGTTCCACGGAACCGTGACGGCCTGTCGCACCCAAAATTCAGGAGATCGCCGTTTTGAACAGAGTTTTTCGCATCGTATGGAATCGCGCACTTAATCAGTTCGTGGTCGCCTCTGAACTTTGCCGTTCGCGCGCCAAGGGCGCACGCTCCACCGGCGGCGGCTCCGCGATCGCCACCACCAGGGGCCGTCTGGCGGCTGGTGTGCTTCTCGCCCTGGCCGGGACGACTGGCGCCTTCGCGCACACGACGTCCATCGGCTACGCGAATTCGGGCAACAACTCGCTGTCGTTCTATTACGGCACGTACCATCAGTCCGACGAAGCGACGTACACGGAAGGTTCGCTCCACCTCACCTCCACGGCCGGCTTCGACCAGACCGTCTCGTTCAACATCCTGACCGGCACCAAGCCCGCCGGCCTGGTCGACGGCGACACGAACTTCTTCTCGGACGGCACCAAGCTCATCGGCACGCCAAATCGGGTGATCGCGAACTGGCAGGGCGTGACCTTCAATAACCTGGTGCACGGTACCTACACCTTCACCTATATCCCCATCGCCAACCCGACCCAGGTCTGGGCACCGATCGACAACGTGATCCTGTCGAGCACGATCACGATCATCAATGCCGACCTCAGCACGGCACCGCACGTGGTGGCCGGCCAGGTCGTCGACCAGACGTATGCGATCGATCCGTTGATCATGGACGGCGGCATGGTGAAGAACACCGCCGACGGCACCATGACCCAGATGGTCAGCATCACGAACAATAACGGCACGTTCGACACCAACGGTCACAACCTCACGCTCACCGGCGAGATGGATGGCCGCGGCGCGCTCATCAAGCAGGGCGAAGGCACGCTCAACCTGCGCGGCGACAACACGTCCGTCGGCGAGATCGACCTCAACGGTGGCGCGATCAACGTGCTGTCCGATGCGGCCCTGGGCGATACGAGCAACGACCTCAAGTTCAATGGCGGCAGCCTGCAGTGGGGTGCGGACTTCGACCTGAACAGCGGGCGCAACGTCACGCTTGGCGCCAACGGCGGCACGTTCGACCTGCAGACCTACGATACCGATGTCTCGAACAGCATCTCGGGCACCGGTTCGCTGACCAAGACGGGCACGGGCACGCTCACGCTGTCCGGCACGAATACCTACACCGGCGGCACCCATGTCGCCGGGGGCGACCTGATCGTCGCCAGCAGCGGGAACCTCGGCACCGGCATACTGAACGTCGACACCGGCTCCGCCGTGACGATGAACAACGCCACGCAGACGGTCGCAGGCCTTGCTGGCGACGGCGGTATCGATCTCGAAGGCACGACCCTGACCCTCAGCGGCAACGGCGCGTCCACCACGTACGGCGGCGTGCTTTCCGGTACCGGCGGCCTGATCAAGAATGGCAGCAACACGCAGGTCCTGACTGGCAGCAACACCTACAGCGGTGGTACCACGGTCAACGACGGCACGCTCGCTTTTGCCAGCGACGCCAACCTCGGCGACGCGGCGGGCAGCCTGACCCTCAACGGCGGTACGCTCGAAGCGACCGGCACGGGTAGCACGGCACGCGACATCCACGTGGCCGGTGGCGCCATCGCGGTGGACGGCGGTCAGCAGCTGACCTCGACCGGCAGCGTCAGCGGTACCGGTGGCCTGATCAAGAACGGCGGCGGCACCCTGATCGTCGACGGCGTCGCCTCGCAGGCCGGTGGCGTGACCGCGAACGGTGGCGTGCTTTCCCTGGGCGGCACCAATACCTATACCGGCGACACGACCATCAACACCGGTGCGACCGTCCTCGTGTCTCGCGATAACAACCTCGGCGCGTCCGCGAACCAGGTCGATCTCGACGGCGGCGCGCTGATCGCGACCGGAAGCTTCGCCACGGCGCGCGACGTGACGGTCGGCAGCGCGGGTAGCAGCCTCGGTGCCAGCACGGGCACCACGCTCACATCGACGGGCGTCGTGTCCGGCAGCGGTACATTGAACACGCAGGGCGCGGGCACGATCGTGCTTGCCGGAACGAATACCTACACCGGCGGCACCGCGATCAACGGTGGCGTCCTGCAGATCTCTTCCGACGCCAATCTCGGCGCAGCGGGCGGCGCCATCGGCCTGTTCGGCGGCACCCTGCACTCGACCGCCGACATCACCAGCACGCGCGACGTCACAACGGGCGGTGCGGGCGGCGTCGATGTCGACGCAGGAACCACCTTCAGCACCTCGGGTACCGTCAACGGTGCCGGAGCCTTGATCAAGAATGGCGAAGGCACGCTCGCGATGTCCGGCACGCTCAGCCAGGTCGGTGGCGTGACGGTCAACGACGGCACGCTGATCCTGTCGGGCAACAACACCTACGAGGGTGCCAACACCCTCAACGACGGCACGCTTCAGATCGCCAGCGACGCCAACCTCGGTGACGCCGCCAACCATGTCGTCTTCCAGGGCGGCCAGTTGCACGTGACCGGCGATACCGCGACGGCGCGCACGGTCGATACGACCGCCGGTTCCGATGCCGACCTCGTCGTCGACGGCGGGAAGACGGTAGCGCTCAACGGCACGGTGCAGGGCCAGGGCGGTCTGGTGGCATCCGGCACGGGTACCCTGGTCCTCGGGGGCGCCAACACGTACGCCGGCGGTACCTCCGTGAACGGCGGTACGGTGCGGATCGGTAACGACGCGGCGCTCGGTGCCGCAACCGGCGCCATCACGCTCGCCGGTGGCACGCTGCAGGCGACGGGCGATGTCGCTTCGGCCCGCAACGTCACGGTGAACGGCGGTGCGTTCGCCATCGATCAGGGCGCCACGTTTGCCACGACGGGCAACGTCGGCGGCAACGGCGGTCTGGTGAAGAACGGCAGCGGCACGCTCGAGATCGATGGCACGGCGTCGCACACCGGCGGTACCACGATCAACGACGGTACGCTGGTTCTGACGGGCAACAACAGCTACACCGGCGGCACCACGCTCAACGGCGGCACGCTGCAGGTCGGTAGCGACGCGAACCTCGGCAATACGTCGGACGCCCTGGTCTTCAACGGCGGCACGCTGCACGCCACCGGCGACGTAAGCGGTGCGCGCGCCGTCACGGTGAACGCCGACGCGGTCATCGCGACGGATGCCGGTGCGAGCTTCGCGACATCGGGTACGGTTTCCGGCAACGGTGGCGTCACGAAGAAGGGCGACGGCACCCTGATTCTCAGCGGCGACAACACGTACACGGGTGCGACCACGATCGACGCCGGCACGCTGCAGATCGCGTCCGACACCAACCTCGGCGCATCGACATCCGGCCTGACCTTCAACGGCGGCTCGCTGCACACCACCGGTAACATCGTCACCCAGCGCACGCTCAACCTCGCCGGCAATGCCACCGTCGTCAGCGACGCCGGCACCTCGTTCACCGCCGCGGGCGCAGTTGTCGGCAATGGCGGACTGGTCAAGAACGGCGAAGGTACGCTCTCGATCACCGGCGTCGCCTCGCATACCGGCGGCACGACCGTCAACGAAGGCACGCTGGTGCTCTCGGGCAACAACACCTACACCGGCGGGACCGTGATCAACGGCGGCACGCTGAGCATCGCCAGCGATGCCAACCTGGGTAATGCCGCCAATGCCGTCACGCTCAACGGCGGCAACCTGACGGTGACCTCGAGCATCACCACCGCGCGCAACATCGTCATCGACAACGGCGGCGGCTCGATCACCACGGACACCGGGGCCACGCTCAGCCAGACGGGCAGCATCTCGGGCAACGGCACGCTGACCAAGCTCGGTGGCGGCACGCTGATCGTCAGCGGCAACAACAGCTTCACGGGCGGCACACTGGTCAACGGCGGCACCATCCGCATCGACAGCGGTTCGTCGCTCGGCACCGGCGACATCATCCTGCAAGGTGGCACGCTGCAGACCTATGCGACCCTCGGTACGGGTCAGACGGTCCTGGTCAGCGGCAACTCAGGCGTGAATGTCTCCGCCGGCACCACCACCGTGCTGTCGGGCGACATCAATACCAGTGGCGCCTCGGGTTGCTTCATCAAGAGCGGCGCCGGTGCACTGAGCCTCACCGGCAAGGCGTCGCTCGACCAGGGTACCTGCGTGCAGAACGGTACCCTCCGCGCGAACGGCACGCTCAACAGCAGCTTCGTCAATGTCGACGCGATCGGCACGCTGCGTGGCGTCGGTGTCATCAACGGTCCCGTCAACGTGACAGGCCGCCTGGCACCGGGTAACTCGCCGGGTACGCTGACCGTCAACGGTACGGTGACGATGAATGCGGGCAGCACCTTCGAAGCTGACATCGATGGCAAGGGAACCGGCACGGGCGCAGGCAACTACTCCCGTTTGCTCGTGGTAGGCGCGGGTCATCAGTTCATCGCCAATGGCACGCTGGCACCGCTGCTCCGCGGCATCACCGGTGACGCGAGCAATACCTTCACGCCGACGCTGGGCGATACCTACCGTATCGTCACCGCCGAAGGCGGCATCGTCGGCCGCTTCAGCAGCCTCGACCAGCCGAGCGTCGGCCTGCCCGCGAACACGCGCTTCCTGGCCTTCTACAACCTCGCCAACAGCAACAGCATCGACCTGCGCGTCGTGCCGAAGGCGTACAGCGAGTTCCTCGGCACGGGTACCACGCGCAATACGCTGGCGCTGGCCGGTGCGCTGGACCGCGCGGTGGATGCGCAGATCGCCGGCAACGGCGCGGCCTATACCGCTGTCGTCAACGCCATCGGTGCGCTCGATACCGGTCGCATCGCCGACACCGTCAAGGCGATGGCCGGTGAAGTGCACGCCGACCAGGCGGCCGCCGCACGCGGCATGGGTCTGGCGCTCAACCGCGATGCCTTCGATCACCTGGGCACCGACACGACCAATCCGGCCAACAAGGTCTGGGCAAACGTGACCCAGGACGGCCAGCGCTTTGTCGCCGACAACCAGGGCTCCGGCTACAACGCCAGCACCAGCCACGTCACCGCGGGCGTAGACGTATTCACGAACGACACCACGGTCATCGGTGTGGGTGCGTCGCATGGCGAGAGCAACATCATCGCCACCGGCGGCCAGGGCACCATCCGCGGCAACGCCGGCCTGATCTACGCCCAGCAGAAGGCCGGTGCCGTCATCGTCGACGGTGTCGTGTCCTACGGTTCGGACGACTGGTCGAGCCGTCGCATGGATCCGTTCGGCAATGGTTCGCTCGAGACGCGCACGGATGGTCATGACACGATGGCCAGCCTCACGGCGCGCCTTCCGATGAATGCCGGTGGCCTGCGCATCGAGCCGTATGCCGGTGTGATCTGGCAGAAGGTGGAACGTGATGCGGTGAACGAGACGGGCACGTCGCCGGCGGCGCTGTCGCTGGACAAGCTGTCCGTGACCGGCACCCGTGCCCTCGTGGGCGTGACCGCCGGCTCGAACGCGAACGATCCGCTCGCCTCCGAGCTGACCTGGCGCGTCGGTGTCGCCGGCGGCGTGGATTCGGGCAAGCTGCTCGATCCGACGGTACGTGCCCAGCTCGCCGGCGAACAGTTCGAAACCAAGGCGCCGGATGCGGGCCGCGGTTTCGTGCAGTTCAACGCGAACGGTACGATGCGCCTTGCCCGCAACACCTACCTCTACGGCGGCCTCACCGCCGAACAGGGTTCGGGCCGGACGGCATACGGTGTGACTGCCGGTGTGCGCGTCGCCTTCTGAGGCGACGCATCCGGGGAAAAAGCCCGCTCGCAGCGCGTGTAAAAAGCTCGCTGCGGCGGGTACCTAAAGAAAAAGGCGCCCCTCGCGAGAGGGGCGCCTTTTTCTTCGCTGTCGAACGCGATCAGTAACGCGGAACCGTCGGGTCGATCTCGCGAGCCCATGCATCCATGCCGCCTTCCACATTGAACAGGTGGGTGAAGCCGTGCGCCGCCAGACGCTCGGCCGCCGCCTGGCTGGAAATGCCGTGGTGGCAGATGAAGGCGATGGCCGTGTCCTTGGGCAGAGCGGCGAAGGCTTCGTAGCCCTCGTCTTCCAGAATGCGCGCGCCGGCCAGCGGGGCCGCCATGGCGCGACCGTGCGCCGGGCGCACGTCGACGAGGATGACCTCGCCCGCGGCGAGCTTGTCCTTCAGCTGATGCACGGTGATCGACGTGATCTCGACCGCACCCGGGAACTTGAGGCTGAGGCCTTCGCCCTGGACGGTGCTGACCCAGTCGATCACGATGCCCTTGGCCCGCTGGGCGCTGCCCGGATCGAAGTGCACTTCGATACCGCTGGCGACGACGACGATGTCGTGGTCGCCAGCCGGAGCCAGCTGGAAGCCGGCGCTGTGGTCCGGGCCGATTTCCAGATGCAGGGCCTGGCCCTGGGCATTGGCCATGCCGCCACGAATGGCTTCGGCGGCCTTGTCGGTAATGGTGATTTCCGGCGGGGTACGGTCCGGCGCGCTGGCGCCGAACAGCGTGTACAGCTCGCCGCTGGTGTACATCTGACGGATGATGTCCGAACCGCCGACCAGCTCACCCTTGACGTAGAGCTGCGGGATCGTCGGCCACTGGCCGTACTCCTTGATGCCCTCGCGGATTTCCGGGTCTTCCAGCACGTTGACGGTGTGGTAGGTCGGGATGATGTCGTTGAGCGTGTTGGTCGCCGCGGCGGAGAAACCGCACATCGGCTGCTGGCGCGTTCCCTTCATGAACAGCACGACCTCGTGCTCGGAAAGGAGGGATTCGATGCGCTCGCGAGTGGGTGTATCGAGGGCCATGGGGTCACCGCGGATAGGAAAGGGGCCATTTTACCGGCATCCCTCGCACATGGGCCCGTTCTCGTGACTTTCAACCTGCTAGTGACGTTTCCGCCCGCAACTCCGCCAGATTGGCCCGGCAATCGGCGAGCGGAGCGAACCCCAGAACGGCCTCGGGCGAGGGCAGTACCGTCTCACGGCTGGCGCGACCCAGCGGCGTGCGGCGCTCGGTCCAGTGAATCAGCTCCATCGCGCCGCTGAAGTCCTCAACCAGGGCGGTGCAGTGCTCGACCCAGTCGCCGTCGTTCATGTAGAGCACGCCTTCCAGCGGACGGATGTGGCCGAAGTGGATGTGCCCGCAGATATGCCCGTCGAATCCGCGCTCGCGGGCATCGGTGGCGACGCGTTGTTCGTAGTCGCGGATATAGGCCAGTGCGGCACCGACGTGTGACTTGAGGATGATCGACAGCGGCATGTACGGCAGTTCGAGACGCTTGCGCACCGCATGCACGCGGCGGTTGGCCCAGCAGATGAAGCGGTGCAGGGTGTCGCCCAGCCAGTTGATCCACTTGCGGCCGATGTGTTCGGGATCGTATTCGTCGCCGTGGCTGACGCGGTAGCGGCGGCCATCCGCACCGTCATGGACGGCGTCCAGCTCGACCCGGATCCCGGCGATGGTCGAGCCGGCGAGGCCGCGCATCTGGTAGTCGTGGTTGCCAGGAAGGTAGGTCACCTGGATGCCTCGTGCCGCCATCGCGATCAGCTCGGCGATCACCGCGCTGTGATCCGGGTGCCACCAGTGGCGTTTGGCCAGCGCTTCCAGGTCGACGATGTCGCCGACGAGGTAGAGGCGCTCGCAGTCGAGGCTCTTCAGGAAATCGAGGAGATAAGCGGCCTTGCAGTCCGGCGTACCCAGATGCACGTCGGAAATGAAGGCGGCGCGACACGTGAACTTGGCCATGGCGGCGATTTCCGGGGTTGTCCCGGGAGATCAGTCTCGGGCCGGGAGGTAACCGGGGCATGGCGTGGGTGTTGCAGGAGTGTTGCGGGTGGGCATCCGGGGCATGCATCGCGGCGGGCAGGTTCCCTCCGGGTTGCGGTGGCCGGTTGGGAGTGGCCTGGCGGGAGGCGGCCTGCCGACGATCAGCCTGGCAGTTCGCGGACGGCCGCGAGCGCCTGCGGAAAAATCCGCTCCACCCACATCCCGTACTGCCTGGCGGAAGGATGAAGGCCATCATCCACGAGCATGTCCGGCTTCGCGCCGGCCTCGCGCGAAGCGGCCGTCACATCCACCCAGCGCGCATGCGCACGATGCGTTTCGTCACGCGCAATGGCATTGAACGCATCGATCTCACGCCCGATCGCCGCGCGATCCCGCCCCTCGGCAAACGCCGTCACGCCCCAGTCGGGAATCGACACGACCACCACGCGGCGCGAGTCGCCGGCGAGCTTGCCCGCGCGTTCGAGCAGAGCAAGAAACTGCTCGCGATATTCGACCGATGAGCGCCCGCGGTACTGGTTGTTGACCCCGATCAGCAGGGTCACCAGCCCGTACTTGCCGTGCAGTCCGGCGACATCCATCGCCGACGACAGCTCGTCCGTCGTCCAGCCGGTAGTGGCGACGATTTTTGGCGCAGCCACGGCCACACCATGCTCGCGCAGCCGGGCAACCAGCTGCACCGGCCAGCGACCGTCTTCGGGCACGCCCTCGCCGATCGTGTACGAATCGCCGAGGGCGAGGAAGCTCGCTTCCGCCACGGCTCAGGCGACCGCGGTCGCGACCGGTGCGGCTTCCTCGGCCATCCGCTCCAGCACGCGGTTCATCCGCACGAACACCTCCTGCAACTGCGTCGGCTCGGGCAGCAGCGTGAGACGCAGGTGCCGGCTGGCGGAAAGATTGAAGCTGGTGCCGGGCACGACCAGCACGCTTTCCTGTTCGAGAAGGCGCAGCGCGAACGCCGTGTCGTCGAAATGCGCGATGGCGTCGGCGCGGATCTGCGGAAACGCGTAGATCGCTCCGCCCGGTGCCACGACATCCAGGAACGGGCTGGCGGCGACGCTGTCGAGCACCACCTGACGCGCGCGGTGCAGGCGGCCGCCCGGCGCGGTGAGTTCACCGATGGTCGGCTTGTCGAGCAGCGCGGGACGCACGGCCCACTGCGCGGTGACGTTCGCACAAAGGCGTAGCGCGGCTAGCAGCTGCAATGCGTCGCGGTATTCCGCGGTGCGCTTCGGGTCGCCTGACAGGCTCATCCAGCCGACCCGGTAGCCGCAGGCACGGTGCACTTTCGACAGACCGCCGAAGCTGACGCAGGGGTGATCGCCGGCCACGGCCGCCAGTGGCTGGAAGGGCGTGTCGTCGTAGAGGATTTCGTCGTAGATCTCGTCGCACAGCAACAGCAGGCCATGGCGGCGGGCGACGTCGACGATGCGCTCGAGCAAGGCCCCGGGATACACGGCGCCGGTGGGATTGTTCGGATTGATCAGGACCAGGGCGCGCGTGCGCGGTCCGATCAGGGCCTCGATCTCTTCCGGATCGGGCAGGTGCGCGTTCTCGGCCAGGCAGCGGTAGTAGCGGGGGCTGCCGTCGTTGAGGATCGTGGCGGCGCTCCACAGCGGGTAATCCGGGCTGGGCAGGAGCACCTCGTCGCCCGGCTGCAGGAGTGCGCGCAGGGAGATGTCGATGAGTTCGCTGACGCCGTTGCCGATGAACACGCGCTCCACGTCCACGCCGAACGAACCACGCGCTTTCTGCTGGGCCACGATGGCCTCGCGGGCTTCCTCCAGACCCTGCTCGTGCCCGTAGGCCTCGCTGTCGGTCAGATGGGCGCCGATGGCTTCGCGCAGATGCGGGGGCGTGGAAAAACCATAGCGGCCCGGGTTACCGATGTTCAGTTTGATGATCGGCTGGCCGGCCGCTTCCATGTCGCGGGCGCGCCGGGTGAGGGCGCCGCGGATTTCGTAGCGCACTTCCGCCAGGTGCGCGCTGGGCTTGATCGAGGACACTTCTGACGACTTCCGGTAAGTACGGCGGGCCGTTTCCCGCCGTCGTCACCCGATCCTAACAGCGTCGCGGCGGCGTCGCGAGGCGGATTTCGGGCGATAAGCGGGCATAATCCCGCCCATGACCGACACCCCGGACCTGGCGCGCCTGCGCCATATCGGCTGGCGCGACCCCGCCTTGCCCGACGATTCCCGCCGCCTTGCCCGCGTCGTGGCCCAGCATCGCGCCGGTTACGAGCTGCATGACGGCTCCTCGGCCTTCAACGCGCAGCCTGCCGGCCAGTTTCTGAAAAGGGGGCTGGACCCGTCGCTTCGCCCGGCGGTCGGCGACTTCGTCTTCCTCGACCACGCCAGCCACCCGGTGATCGAGGAGGTGCTGCCGCGCCGTTCCGTCCTGACCCGTGCCGCCGCGGGCGAGCGATACGAGCGGCAGATCATCGCGACCAACATCGACTACGTTCTCGTCATCACCGGCCTCGACGGCGACTTCAACCCGTCGCGCATCGAGCGCTACCTGACCCTGGTCGAGGGTTCCGGGGCGCGTCCGGTCGTCCTGCTCAGCAAGGCGGATACCGACGTGGACGTCGAGGGAGCGGTCGCCGCTCTCGCCGCGCGCCTGCCCGCCGAAGCGGCGGTGCATGCGATCAACGCGAAGGATCCCGCGACGGTGGCCTTGCTTGCGTCCTACCTCGGGCCGGGCTCCAGCGCGGTCCTCGTCGGCTCGTCGGGAGCGGGCAAGTCGACGCTCACCAACACCTTGCTGGGCGAAGAACGTATGGCCACAGGCGCGGTACGCTCGCACGACAGCCGCGGCCGGCACACCACGACGCACCGTGCGCTGCTCAGCCTGCCCAGCGGCGGTTGCCTGATCGATACGCCCGGCATGCGCGAACTGAAGCTGACCGGCGAGGAAAACCTCGACCTGTTCGCCGACATCGAAGCGCTTTCCGCGCAGTGCCGCTTTGCCGACTGCGGACACAGCAACGAACCGGGTTGCGCGATCCAGGCCGCGCTCGCTTCCGGCGAGCTGTCGCCGCAACGCTGGCGCAATTTTCTCAAGCTGCACGACGAGCGCGAAGAGCAGGCGGCGACCCTCGAAGCACGCCTGAAGCGCAAGGCGGGTCCGCGCCCCGCCGGTAAACCGAAACGCGGCGAGTGGCGACGCGGAGACGACTAACACTTACTTTCGTCGCGCGCGCTCCCGACATACAGGCATCCACCTGCTGAATAAGTTGACTTCCTCCCTACGAGAGCGAGGAAGTCTTCATGGTCGTCCATTGTTACCGGCGCCGCGCAGTAGCGGCTGCCTTGTGCGGTGTTTTTGCCGCGTCCGCGTCGGCTACCGAGTTTCCTTACGGCATCCTCGTCGAGAAAGGCACGGCACTCACGCTCGAGCCCGGGGACCGCATCTCGGTAAGCGGCCTGGCGACCGGGCGTGTCATCACCGTGGAGTCGCGCGGCTCGTTCGACGCCACGGACGTTTCGATCGAGAACCGCACGAGCGGCAATCCGGCAGGCTATGCCTACGGCGTGCTGGCGTTCGACGGCAGCCAGGCGTCGATGTCCGCCGGATCGCTCATCACCCGCGGTGACCGGTCGGTGGGCGTGCAGGTGCAGGGCGCCTCGCGTGCCGTGTTCGCCGGGGTGCAGCTCACTACGCTCGGCGCGAACAGCATCGGCATCACCGCGCGGTCAGGTGCGGCGATCCTGATGAACCGCGCGCACCTGAGTATCGACGGACCGGATAGCACGGCGCTGGTCGCACAGGGCACGGACGCCGCCGTCGTCGGGCTTGCCGACATAGAACACCGGGGTGCCGCATCCGCGCCGGGTCGCGCGCAAGCCATCGCCGTTCGCGACGGCGCGCGGATCGGCCTGAGCGACAGCTCGGTCATTGCCCGACATGCGAATGTCGGTGCCGTCGTAATCGATGGTGAGGCCTCGGGATTCAGCACATCGCGCAGCCATATCGTTGCCGAGGGTGAACACGCCTGGGCGCTTTCCGGTACCTCGGGGCGCGCGATCCTCACCGCGGCGGAGTTGAATGGCAACGGAGGTGCGATCACCACGCGTGTTCCCGGCGCAGGCACGTTGCAGGTCGATCTGCTGGGGGGCTCACGCTCGGTGGGCGACATCGTCAGCGGCGACGCTTCGCTCGTGCTCAACGCCGAGGACAGCGAACTGCGCGGCGATCTGCATCGGGCAGGCACGGGATCGCTGGATGTCACTCTTGCGCGATCCCGGTGGCTGGGACGTGCACAGGGTGTCAGCGCTCTGACCATCCATGACGGCCATTGGTCCCTGACAGGGGGCAGCGTCCTCGGACGGCTGACGCTCGCAGGTGCCGCCCGCGTGTCTTTCCCGGAGGGCACGGGCGCCTTTTCGACGCTACGCGTGAGCCACCTCGCTAGCCAGGGCGGCGTCGCCGCCATCCGTCTGCGTACGCGCCTGGATGCCGGCGGCATCCTCTCGCGGCAGGGTACGGACCGGCTACTGGTCGACGGCGACGTCGACGGAACGACACGACTCGAGGTCGCGGCGGTGGAGGGCGGCGGTGCCGGCACCGCACCCGGTAGCTCTGGCGGTATCAGTCTCGTGCAGGTCAACGGTTCGGCCAGCGACACATCGTTCCGTCTCGCCGGCGACTACGTGGTGGCGGGACCATGGCGTTACGGTCTGAACGCATACGGTCCCGGCGAGTCGGACGCATCGCAACGACTCGTCGCGGAAAACGGATCCGGCTTCTGGGACTACCGCCTGCAGAGCACGAAGATCGATTCGCAGGGGCGTTGGCGTGACGCGCTCGGCCGCACGGCGGATCCGACCTCGCCGGCCATGCCTGCCCGCGATGCGCTGGCGCCGCAGGTGCCTTCCTATCTGGTGCTCGCCGGGGCCTTGTTCGGCTACGGCCGGACTGCCATCGATGCCGCGGGACCCGACGCCTCCGCCAACGACGGCGGGTCGACTTTCCGCGCACGCAGCTTCGGCGGGAACGCCAGCTATCGCAATTCGCTCGGTTTCACGCGCTTTGGCTTCGACAGCATCCGTCGCGACCGCGGCCTGCAGGTAGGTGGCGATCTCGCGTCTTTCGATGCCGGGACGTGGCATATGCGTTCGGGTATGTCCGCGAGTCTCGGAAGCACGCAGGTCACCCCTCGTGCCGTAGACGGCGCGAGCGACGCCCGGGCGCAGGGTCGCGGCCTGGCGATCACCCACACGTTCAGCGGCGATGACGGATGGCGTATCGGCGCGGCCTATGCTTTTACGCACTACCGGGTCGCCGTGCGAACGCCGCGACGCGGTGAGACGCTCGCCCGGTTGCGGGTGAACAGCAGCGATGCGTCGTTGTCCGCGGGTTTCCGCTGGACGGCCCCGCGGAACGTCGTCATCGAGCCGGGAATATCGTTGCTCTGGCAGCGTCTTCGCTTCGGCAAGGCCACCGACCGCGACGGCATCATCCTGCAGCCTGGGCGTCCGGAACGCATGACGGCGCGTGTCGGAGCGCGAGCTACGCGTCTCTTTCCGTTGCAGGGGCAGCGGGTGAGTGCGTGGTCCGCGTTTCTTGACGGTCGTATCGAAGCGACACGGGATACCGGTGCGGCGCTGGCCTTGTCGGGCGTCCGCTTCGCAACGGGACATGGCGGCCGGGCGCTGCAGGTGGCAGCGGGTACCACGTTGGCATTTCGCCGGGCCATCACGCTTTCCGGCGACATCAACCGGCAAGTCAGGATCGGCGGCCGGGGCGACTCCTCCTTCGGTGTACGCCTGGGTGCCGCGATAGCGTTCTGATGCCACGCGATCTCAATACGTCACGGTCACCGTCACGATGTCGCTGTACGAACCTGCCGGTTGTGCGGGCTGTATGGGTACGCGACCGTAGACAGTGAGCGTCTGCTCGGACCCGGAACCGGTTCCCGCGGCGGTATCGGTGTTGAGCGTGTTGCCCCACCGCGTCGTCCGTCCGGGGTCGGTGAACAGCTGGTACGTAACGAAATGCGTCCCATCGGTCATGCGTCTCGTCGTTCCCGACGCATTCTTTCCGTTGTCCAGACCGATCTGGTACGCCGCCCGTTGGGTGCAGGTCGCGCGCACCAGTGAGGTCTGGTCGGTATTGACACGAAGCAGGCCGGAGACGCTGCCGAAGTTGAGTTCGGTCGCCGTGCCGACGGTGCATTTTGCGGCGACGTTGGCGGTGGCGGTCAGTGCGGGACCGGCCACCGTCTGCGCCGCTACGGTTCCGCCGCTGGTGCACGACGCAGGGAAGGTGCCGAGCGTCAGAAGAACTTCGTTGTAGCTCCAGGTAATCGACGTGCCTGTGAGCGACCCGGCAAGCGTGCCGCTGTAGTTGCCAGGCGAAAGGCCGCTCTGCAGCGCCGGTACCTGACCGTAGATCGTGAGGCTGCCGGTGATGGTCACGTTATTGGATAGCAAACCGAAGTTTCGGGTGAACGTTTGCGGCGTGTACGTCGCATTGTTCACACGCCCCCAGATCGTGCTGTAACTCCCGTCCTTGAACGCCTGGTACTGCATGCGGTCGGTATTCGCGGTGTTGAGCAGGGTTCGTGGAGCGAAATTTCCCAGGTCGTCCGGCGCGAGGCTGACACATGCCGAGATGTAGCTGCCGTACAGGCCACCGAGCACGCCCGAGTAGCTGCAACTGTAGTTCACGGTCGCCTGCGTGTTGACGACGGTACCGGTCGGATCCACCGTGCCGAAGGCCAGGTTGGTAATGCTAGTGATGCTGCAGGTGGTCGCGGCCTCGACGCGCGGCGTGGCTGCCATCGCCGCGATGGCCAGGAGTATGAGGACGAACCACTTCATGGCGTCACCGTGCGGCAGATCAGCGGGCCGAGTTCCGGCAGGTCGCGCGCATGTGCCGGGTACGTCAGCGTCGTCTTGCAGTGTGTCCCTCCGGGCAGCGTCACATTCAGAGGCGTATCGCCACCCTGCAGGTTGTCGAGGTACACCAGGCCGTCATAGCCGACCATGGCGGGAGCCGCATCACCCGTCGCGACGGTAGCGCCGACGGGCAGCGGCTGGCCGCCGGCATCGACGAGGATCGCCGACGCCGCACGTACGCGCTTCACGGGAAAACGCACCACGACGCCGGCGCGATCGGACGGTGCGATGATGGTCTCGACCCGCTGTACACGCTCATCCGCAGGCAGGTCGATCGGGTCGATCGCCAGCCGGTTGTCCTGGTATGCGTTCAGTCGTGACACGAGCAACAGTCCGCTGCTGTCGGTGACGCCGGTGCGCCGGTTTTCGAGGAGTACGGGAATGTCCGGCGTTCCTTCCGTGGTGACCAGTGCGAACGCGTCGTCGATACGTCGCGCGGCGAAGGCATGGCCACCCATGAGCACGACCGCTCCGTTCGCGTCGGCATACGCATACGACGAGCTGCCGAAGTCGCTCGCACCGACCGTGAGTTGTCCGCTGTTGCCGAGCCAGCCGACCTCGCCCAGTCCGCCGCCGGTATCGCCGGTCCGTCCCTGGACATGCCAGCCGAAGCCACCGTCGCCGTCGATCGGACGGCTCGCATCGACGATGCCGAACGTCTGTTCGCGGTCGCGCTGCGCGGACGCGCTCCATGTCGTGCGCGCGTCGAGCGACATCGTCATGCCGAGAAAGAAGCTACGGTCCGATGCCAGATCCAGGTTCTGGTTGTAACTGACGTTGACCGAGATCCCACGACCGAAGTTACGCAGCGCGAACAGCCCCGCATAGCGCGTTGCCGGCTGTCCGCCATAGCGCAGGCGCACGTAGTTGGCGCCGAAGCTCGACTCGCGCACGTTGAAACCGATCAGCGCGCGGTCGCTGGTACGGGGCGACGGCGAGCCGTAGCCGCTGGCGATGTCGTTATAGCGCGAGTTGCTGCGCAGGGTGTCCACGGATGCGTTGATGTAGCGCCCGTTCCACGAAAAGCCCCCGCCGTACTGGGCGCCGGCGTCGCGCGATCTCGCGTACGACCCGTTAACGACGAAGGCCCCGACGGGGTTCCACACCATGCCTGCGCCTGCGGTACCTCGTCCATCGCCGCCCTCGGTATGCGCTTCGAGTGTGAGCCGGTCGGTGATGCCTCGCCGCCACGTCGCACTACCCACGGGCGCTTCGCCGTACGAGAAGGAGTCGATACCGTATGCCTCGCGGACGGTGCCGAGTTCGACCGACCAGTCGTCGAGGCCGGCACGAAGCAGCTGGCGCGCGGAATAAAACGGGAAGGTCACCGTACTGCTGCGACCGAGCGCGTCGGTCAGAACGACCTGGGCCTGACCCGCCTGGTCCACACCGGGCACGGCCGTGAGCTGGAAAGGACCGGCGGGGACTTTGCCCGAGTACTGGCGGATGCCGTCGATATAGAGCTCAACGGACGAGGGCGCGGCGGCCTGCCCGAAGAACTGCGGCAGCGGCGTGGTGACGCGGTAAGGCTGCAGCGCGAAGTCGGTGCCATAGGCGATGCCTCCGATGCGCGTGGCGCGTGACCACGAAAGATACCCGGTGAAGGTGTCGCCGACAGTCAACGTCTGTGCGCGGTCGGGGAATGACAGTCGCCATTGCGTGTCGAGTCGCACCGTGTCGCCTTGCCAGCCGTCGGCAGGGGTCTGATAGCGACGCGTCAGCGACGTGTTGCTGAGTACGCCCAGCCCGTCGCTGAAAGCACGGAGTTCCGCCAGGCCGCTGACATTGCTGAGACCACCGCCGTGAGCCGCGTAGATGTCGTAGTTGATCAGGATGCCCGTGCCGCTCGATGCCCGGGTGCCGGTGTGCTCCGGGGCGTTGAGGATCTGCGTCGGCAAATTGAGCTGACCGGTCGGCACGTCGATGTTCACGCGTTGCTGTGCGACGTCGTAGGTGTAGCGCACGCCGGGAAGGTCGGGCAGGCAGCGCTCGTCTTCGCCCGGCGACAGAACGAAGCCGAGGCCCCGAAGATCCGGTGCCAGTGCGCAGAGCGCTTCGCCGTGACGGGTGAAGTGCACCAGCTTTTCGGTTCGCGTGCCGTTGAGCACCACTTCGAGATAGAGGTCTTCGCCCGCGACGCGTACGCGCGGCGTGACCGTCGCCGGTGGCGGTGCGGGCTCCGTTTCGCGCTCCACGGCATGCGCGGCAGCGGCGTCGAGGGCCAGCATGCTAGCGGCCGTCCGCGTCCACCACCAAGGTCGATTCGGCCGGCTCACCGTTGATCCTTGCGCGCACGGCACCATCCGCGTGCCGTGCGTTGTCCGGCAGTTTCCAGCTCATCGTCGCGCCGGGGAGGGCGTATCCGACCAGCCCCGGCAGGAGTGTCGTTCGCTGGCCTCTGGCGCCTTGCCATGTCACGTCGGCGATCTGCGCATGGCCGTTTCCCGTGTTGCGCACGCGCAGTCGGGGACCTCCCGGTGTGTGCTCCCAGGTGGCCTGCAATGTCGCCTTCATCGAGGGATCGCCCGTGGGCGCGAGGAAGACCGGCACCGAATAGCGCAGGACGAACTTCAGCCCGGGCGTATCGCCCGCATCCACCGGTAATTCGTCGACGAGCACCCGGTACGCGGTCTCGGTTCCATCGGTGGGCGGCGCCACCCGACGGATGACGCGCACCAGCTGTCGGTCGCCCGGTGCGATCGTCACCATCGGCGGGCTCACCACGAGATCGCGCGATGGCTCGAGCACATCCTTGCCATCCACCTGCGTCCAGCGAAAGACGCGTACCTGGGCATGGACCGGATCGGTGCCCGTATTGGTCAGCCACATGGCTTCGGCCGACGCCGAGGCGGCCAGCCGCAGGCCGATAGGCGAGACCTGCAGGCCGCTCGCGTGCGTGGCGAGGGCCGCGGCGGCCAGCGCGACGGCCAGCGCCCAGCGGAGCGGCCACGGGCACACCGTCAATACGTGATCGTGGCGGTGATGACGTCGGCGTAGCTGCCCGCCGGGAAATTGGTGTTAGGCACACGGCCGTAGACCGGGACGGTCTGCACGGTACCGCTGCCGGTGGCCGCATATACGTTGCCGCCGGTGCCGGTGGTGCTTCCCCAGACGTCGGCGGCGGTGCGGGTCGCGGCGCGATAGAGCTGATACGGCACCTGTGCGGTGCCGCTGCTCATCTTGCGCGTGTTGGCGTCGGTACCGTTCTGCCCGTTGTCGAGCGCGATGGTGTACGGCGCGCTGGGCGTGCAGTTCACGTTGAGCGCGCCCTGATTGTCGACGTTGGTGGCGGTCGACGGCGCGGTGCCGAAGTTGACGTCCGTCGGTGCCGTCGTGCTGATGTCGCAAGCGGCGGTGATGGTGATACGGACGTTGAAGGTCGTGGTCGCGGTGGCGGCCTGCGTGGAGGTGGCGGCGACGGAGGCGGCGAGCAGGGTGGCGGTGGCGGCGATCGAGCGGAAGGACATGATGTTCTCCTGTGAGGTTCGATGCGTCGTATTCCCGGCGCGTCGCTGAGCTGTGTCTCCGTCGGAAGCAAGGATCGGGGAAGGTAGGACGTCACGGGAGTGGATGACCTCGCGCCATGCCGGAACGACGTAGCGATGCCGAATGTGTTCACCCTTATGTCAAGGCTGCTTGACATGGCGCGCGGAGAGGGTCACGATGCGTGTCAAGGGTGCTTTACATCTTTTTGCTGACGAACGATTCGTGATGGCGTTGCACGTCACGTTTCGACCTGACACGACCAGGGAGATCGGGGAATGGCCATGCGTGCCGTGCACAAGCGTTATCTGCGTGAGTTCTTTCCGGCGATGTTCGCCTACGTGCTGCTGATCCTCCTGTCGGTCAGCTGGCTGAAAACGCTGGAAGGCACTGTCGCGCGCACCTTCGTGACCTTGCTCCCCACCATCCCCGTCGCCTTCGTTATCCGGGCCATGGTCCGGGTGATCCGCGATCAGGACGAGTTCGAGCGCCGGATCGACCTCGAGGCTCTCGCGGTGGCGGGCGGCATCGGCAGCTTCGGCTTCTTTACCTTCGGCATGTTGCTCAACGCCAAAGTGCTGGCCGCACCGCCCGCCGAGGCTGTCGCGATCTGGGTGATGCCGGTGATGATGTTCGTCTTCGGCATGGCCAAGTGTGTCTTCAGGCTGTACTACCACCGCGCACGATGAATAACCGCGTCCGTGAACTCCGCACCGCGCTGGGCTGGTCGCAGGCCGACCTCGGCGACCGCCTCGACGTCTCGCGTCAGACCGTGAATGCCGTCGAGACGGGCAAGTACGACCCGAGCCTGCCGCTGGCGTTCAAGATCGCCCGCCTGTTCGACCTGTCCATCGAATCCATCTTCGTTCCCGAGGAATGACGGCATGAAACGACCGCCACGCATCGCCATCATCGTCGCGATCCTTGCCGCCGTGCTCTCCGGCCGACATTTCGTGAAGGCGTCCCCGGTTGAGGACGGGGCTCGCGCGTCGACGCCGGCGGCGACCCGTCCCGCGCCGCCGCGCGTCTGGCATCTGGGCTCGGTCGAGCTCACGCCCTGCGAACTGGCGCAACCGCATTCGGGCCTCTCGACCGCCGCCTGGTGCGCGCCTTATCAGGTTCCCGAGGACCGCTCGCGGCCTCAGGGGCGCAAGATCACGCTGCGCCTGGCCGTCGTTCGCAGCAGCGCCCAGGTGCCCGCTGACGACATGCTCGCCTTTATCGCGGGTGGCCCGGGGCAGTCGGCCGCCGAGAGCTACCCGGCGATCGCGCCGGCCATGGCGCCCCTGCTCGCGCATCGCAACCTGCTCCTGCTCGATCAGCGCGGTACCGGCGGCTCGCACCCGCTGAGCTGTCGCGACGACGAACCGGGTGCGCCCTCCAGTGACGACGAACCTCACGGATTCGACGCAGCCGCGGTGCGCAAGGAAACCCAGCACTGCCTCGACCAGCTGTCGCAGGATGCGGACGTACGTTTCTACACGACGACCGACGCCGTCGCCGATCTCGAGGACGTGAGGCATGCGCTGGGGACGCCGAAGTTCGACCTGATCGGCGTGTCGTATGGCACGCGTGTGGCCCAGCAGTACGCCATGCGGCACCCCGACGGTCTGCGCACCCTGGTACTCGATGGCGTGGCCCCTAACGCGCTGGTGCTCGGCGAAGACTTCGCGGTGAATCTCGACGCGGCGCTGAAGGCGCAGTTCGCCCGCTGCGAAGCGGACGATGCCTGCCGTGCGCGCTTCAGCGACCCTTATCAGACGCTGTTCCAGCTGCGCGATGCGCTGCGCGCCAACCCGCATACCGTGAGCTTTCGCGACCCGCAGAACTACGCGTCGGTAAAACGCGTACTCAGCGAGCACGACCTGGCTACGGTGGTTCGTATGTTCGCCTACTCGCCGGAGACGGCGGCGTTGCTGCCGCTATCCATTGACGCCGCCGCGCGCGGCGATGTCGGACCGCTGCTCGGTCAGGCCAAGCTGCTGACCGGCGATCTCGGTGACACGATGGACGGTGGCATGCAGTACTCCGTGATCTGCAGCGAGGACGGCGATCTGCTGACGTCACGCCCGCAGGACAAGGACACGATTCTCGGTGACACGATGATCGAGGCATTCCGTGCGGCGTGTTCGGTGTGGCCACATGGGCAGCGCCCGGCCGACTTCCACGCACCGCTCAGGAGCAACGTTCCCACGCTGTTGATGTCGGGCGAGTTCGATCCCGTGACGCCGCCGCGCTACGGTGACGAGGTGCTCAAGGGACTTCCCAACGGTCGGCACGTCGTGCTGAAAGGGCAGGGCCATAACGTGATCGCGCGCGGTTGCATGCCACGCGTGCTCGACCACTTCGTCGACGACGCCAACGCGAAGACGCTCGACGTCGGTTGCCTCGATCGGCTGCAGCCGCTGCCGGTCTTTGTCGGATTCAACGGAGCGACGCCATGATCGAGGTGAAGAACCTGCTGAAGTCGTTTGGCGAGGTGCATGCCGTCAACGGTGTGAGCTTCACCGCGCGCGACGGCGAGATCACGGGCCTGCTCGGTCCGAACGGGGCGGGCAAGACGACCACGCTGCGCATGCTGTACACCCTGATGAAACCCGACGCCGGCGAGGTGCTGGTCGATGGCGTGAATGCCTACGACGACGCGCTGGCGGTGCGTCGCCGGCTCGGTGTGCTGCCGGACGCCCGGGGTCTCTACAAGCGACTGACCGCTTCGGAGAACATCGATTACTTCGGTCGTCTGCAAGGCATGGCGCCGGAGCTTCTGGCACGCCGCCGCGAAGCGCTGATCGATGCGCTGGAGATGCGTGACATCGCCCATCGTCGCACCGAAGGTTTTTCGCAGGGCCAGCGCGTGAAGACCGCCATCGCCCGGGCACTGGTTCACGATCCGCGTAACGTACTGCTCGACGAGCCCACCAACGGCCTCGACGTCATGGCGACCCGAGCCATGCGGCGTTTCATGCGGCAGTTGCGCGATGAGGGCCGCTGCGTACTTTTTTCCAGCCACATCATGCAGGAGGTGGCCGCGCTGTGCGATCGCATCGTGGTGATCGCGCACGGTCGCGTGGTCGCCGACGAAACACCGGCCGCGCTGCTGGAGCAGACGGGCGAGACCAGCCTCGAGGATGCCTTCGTGAAAATCATCGGTACCGACGAGGGGCTTGCCGCATGAGCGCCTTCTCCGCCGTTTACTGGAAGGAAGTTCGCGAGAACCTCCGCGATCGCCGGACGCTGGTCAGTGCGCTGATCACCGGCCCGCTGCTGGGGCCGGTGATCTTCATCATGCTGATGAACGTCATGGTGAACCGGGAACTCGCCAAAGCGGACCGCAACATCGAAGTGCCGGTGATCGGCGCCGAGCTGGCACCCAACCTCATGGCGGCATTGAAAGGTGCGGGCATCAACGCCGATCCCGGCATGAGCGATCCGGAGAACGCCGTCCGTGAACAGCGTGCCGATGTCGTCATCCGTATCGGGCCGGATTACGCCAGGGCATGGAACAAAGGCCAGAGCGTCCAGGTCGAGCTGATCTACGACTCCTCGCGACGCGATGCATCGACGCCCGTGATGCGTGTGCGCAGCGTGGTCGAGAGCTACGGACGTCGTGAGGGCGCGATGCGTCTGATCGCGCGCGGGCTTTCACCGACCACGGCGTGGCCGGTGCAGGTCGCGGAGCGTGACCAGGCGACTTCACAGTCGCGTTCGGCGCTGATGTTTTCGTTCCTGCCTTACTTCTTCACGCTCACGGTGTTTCTCGGTGGCATGTACCTCGCCATCGACCTGACGGCCGGCGAGCGTGAGCGGCAGTCGCTGGAACCGTTGTTCGTGAACCCCGTCGCGCGCTGGAAGATCCTCGCCGGCAAGCTGGCCGCGATCAGCACGTTCTCGCTGGTCAGCCTGTTCCTGACGATCGCCGCGTTCATGACCGCGCCCTTCTTCATTCCGACGGAGAAGCTGGGCATCGCGCTCGATCTGGGGCCTCGCTTCGGTGCGCAGGTGGCGCTGATCATGCTGCCGCTGATCGTGCTGATGGCCGCGCTGCAGTCGCTCGTGTCGGCGATGGCCAAAAGCTACCGCGAAGCGCAGACGTACCTGTCGATCCTGATGATGATCCCGATTCTGCCCAGCGTGCTTTTGTCGGTGATTCCGGTGCGCGCGGAACCGTGGATGTATGCGGTGCCTTTGCTGGGGCAGAACCTGGGGATCGTGCAGTTGCTGCGTGGCGACGGCATGCCGGCGTGGCAGATCGGTACCTGCCTTGCCGGTGGGTTTGCCGCGGCGCTCGTGGCCGTGTGGGCCGCGGCGATGTTGTACCGGTCGGAGCGGCTGGCGATTTCGGGCTGACTCGCTCCTGCCTTACCGCCAGCGCAAATCCACACCCACCAGGAACGTCCGTCCCGGCGCCGGCTCGTAATATCGCCCGTTGCCGTCATTGACGATCACCGAGCCGACCACATGCCGGTCGGCGAGGTTGTCCACCCTCGCGAACGCGTTGATCCGCCACGGGCCGTCATCGACGATGTACCCGCCGGACAGACCGAACAGCGCGTATCCCGCGGCCGACTCGGTCCCCAGGTCGTTCACCGAGGTCGAGCCCATGGCATTCATATCCAGCCCGACCTGCCAGCCACGATCGGCACCATACTTCAGCGCGGCATAACCGTTCGAGCGTGGCACGCCGGGAATGCGCGTCCCCGCGGCCACCGGCGTATCCGGCGTGGAGCAGCCGGTCGACACGCAGGTGAGAAACGGCGTACGGAAGGTCGCCTGCAGGCGCGTGTACGACGCGACGAAGTCGAGGTTCGGGGCGAGCTCGGTGCGGAACGATGCTTCCAGCCCCTGACGGCGCGAGCGCGCGATGTTCTGGTAGGTCGTGCGACCCCCCAGGTTGGTCGCCACGGCCAGCTCGTCGTCGCTGTCCGCACGGAACACGGCGAGGCCGGCTTCGGTGTGGTCGGACGGCTGAAGCTTGATGCCGACTTCGCCGTTGTGCGAGCGCGAGGGTTTCAGGTCGAAGGCGAGACCCGCACCGCCATCGGCGCGATATCCGAGCTCGGAGAAGGTCGGCGTCTCGAAGCCGCGACCCCAGTTCGCGTACACATGTGCCCATGGGGCCGCACGCCACATCACACCGAAGGCCGGCGTGGTCGCGCTGTACTTCGTGGTGCCGCTGTCGTCCGGGTTGCCTGCGGCGATGTATCGATCCGTCGAGCGGAAGCGCACCTCGCTGTGACGCAGGCCGCCCATCAGACTCCAGTCTTCGGCGACACGCCACGTGGCCTGTGCGTACTGGTCGAAGTCGAACACGCGGTCGATCTCGTCGCGACGTTTCGCGCCCTGTACGCCGAGGGTATTGCCGATGTAGTTGTTGTAACCCTGGCGATGCTGTTCCTGGTTGTCGTAGCTGATGCCACCGGCGACCTCGAAGGGCCGGCCGGCCAGCGTGTCGCTCCAGGTCCAGCGCGCGTCGCCGCCGCCGTATTCGTTATCCAGGTCGACGACGCCGCCGGAGTTGCCCGGCTGAGCCGCCTGCGTCGCCTTGGGAATCGACAGGTACTGGGTGACGCTGCGCTGGCCGTAATAGCCCATGACGCGCAGGCTGTTCGCGCTGTCGATGCGCTGGTCCCAGATCAGACCGGCCTGCTGCTGATCGGTCGACTTGCGCGTGTTATACGTCTCCGCGACCGAGGCGACCTGTTGCGGGTCGGCTTTCACCTGGGCCCGGGTCAGACCGAGCGGATCCTGCGCATCCGGCACGTCGACAGTGTTCACGACCAGCGTCAGCTTGCTGTCGTCGTCGATCTTCCAGCCGATCTTCGCGTTGCCGGACTCGCGGCGCGCGGCGCTGTGATCGCGATAGCCGCTGGTGCGGAAATGGCTGAAGTCGATGTTGTAGTCCACCGGGCCTTCGGTGCCGCGCGCGTTGACCGAGCTGCGGAAGTTGCCGTTGCTGCCGCCGGCCACACCGAAGCGCAGCTCCGGGGTCTCGGTACCGTCGGCGGTGAAGATCTGCACGACGCCGCCTGACGCATTGCCGTAGAGGGCCGAGAACGGCCCGCGCAGCACTTCGATACGGTCGGAGGAATCGAGGTTGAAGTGCGATACCTGGCCCTGACCGTCCGGCATGGTCGCCGGAATGCCGTCGGTGTACAGGCGGATGCCGCGGATGCCGAAGGTGGAACGCGCGCCGAAGCCGCGAATCGACACCTGGGCGTCCTGCGCATAGTTCTGGCGGTCACGGGCGATAATGCCGGGAATGGATTGCACGCGCTCCGAGAGATTCACGTCCAGCGAGCCATCGGGAGGCGTCGTCACCACGTCGATCGCCGCCGGAATATCGTAGGGAGACTGGGCGGTACGGGTGGCCGTGACCACGACCGGTGCCAGCGTGGCTTCCTGTGCGGCGGCGTTGCCGGCCAGCGCGAGGAGTACGCCAGCGGCGAGCGGGCGAAGGGGGAAAGAGCGCATGTGTGAGGATCCCTGCGGAACAAATGCTGCAATGCAGAAGGCGCCCAGTGTAACGGCACGGATGTTTTCGCGCTTTCACCGGTCCGCCGCAGACGAACGGAAAGGCAGGTGGCAGGGCCGGATCGCCGTGCTAGCCTTCCCGGCCACATTCCCGCAAACACCCGGTGTCGCCATGAAGAAGCTCGCATTCGCCTGCGCTGGACTGCTCGGTCTGGCCCTCTCGCACACCGCGCTGGCGGCCGACGTCGACCAGCCCGCGCAGACCACGCCACCCGCCAGCGCCGGTCAGCTCAGCTCGGCCCAGCTCGACAAGGCGATCGCCGGCAGCTGGCGTTCGCCGGAGAACAAGGCGCGCGACGTCTACCGTCACCCCAAGCAGATGCTGACCTTCTTCGGTATTCGCCCGGATATGACCGTGATCGAGATCTGGCCGTCGGGCGGCTGGTTCACCGAGATACTGGCGCCTTACCTGCACGACAACGGCCACTACATCGGCGCGATCGAGACCGGCTCCAAGGGCGTGGCCTCGATGCAGAAGAAGTTCTCGTTCGCCCCGGCACAGTACAGCACGGCAAAGATCGTGGAGTTCAACCACAAGGCCCCTGTGCTGGGCGCGCCGGGATCGGCCGACATGGTGCTGACCTTCCGCAACGTGCATAACTGGGCCGCCGATGGCAGTGCCGAAGCGATGTTCAAGTCGTTCTTCACGGTGCTCAAGCCCGGCGGCGTGCTCGGCGTCGAAGACCATCGCGCCGACGCGGGCAAGAAGCTCGACGACGTGGTCAACTCCGGCTACCTGCCGACCGACTACGTGATCAAGCTCGCCACCGATGCCGGCTTCAAGCTGGACGCGCAGAGCGAGATCAACGCCAATCCGAAGGATGACCACAACCATCCCAAGGGCGTGTGGACGCTGCCGCCGACCTACGACATGGGCGAGACGGACAAGGCGAAGTGGGCGGCGATCGGCGAGTCCGATCGCATGACGCTGCGCTTCGTGAAGCCCGCTTCCGCGAAGTAAGGTGCTGGTCGCGCTCAACAAGCCCTACGGCGTGCTCTGCCAGTTCACCGACGAAGCCGGCCGGCGCACGCTGGCCGACTTCGTGCCGCAGAAGGGGGTCTACGCGGCGGGGCGACTGGACCACGACAGCGAAGGCCTGCTGCTGCTGACCGATGACGGCAAGCTGCAGCACCGGCTCGCCGATCCGAAGCACAAGCAGCCGAAGACATATGTCGTGCAGGTCGAGGGCGTGCCTTCCGAGGAGGCCCTTGAGCGCCTGCGTCGCGGCGTGACGCTCAATGACGGGCCGACGCTGCCGGCGGGTGTCGAGGCGATCGATGAGCCGGAGTGGCTATGGCCGCGCGATCCGCCGGTGCGTTTTCGCAAGACCGTGCCGGATGGGTGGCTGCGGATCGTTTTACGTGAAGGACGGAATCGCCAGGTGCGCAGAATGACGGCGGCTGTTGGCCTTCCGACACTGAGGTTGATCCGCGAAGCCATCGGCGATTACCGCCTCGATGGGCTGGGCCTGGGCGAGGTTCGGGTTATCGAGCCGCGCCTCGCTCGGTAGGAGCGCGCCTCGCGCGCGACATCTTCTGCCTCACGTTCACTTGCTTACGCGGAGTTGTAACAGCACGGCACGATCTTCGATTTCATAGTCACCTTGCCTGCCCGTGGGTGCGACGAGTTCCATTCTGGTCAGTCGCTTCAGCGCAGCCTGGATCTTCGCAGTCGTCAGGCTCGCGTCGATGTCAGGCCAGCGGCTTAGCCAGGCGACGGATTCGGTGCTGTATACCGACGGGTGACCGGGTTGCGCCAGCATGTTCATCAAGGCGAGTTCGAGTGGTCGCAATTCTTCGAGCAGCGCGCCCGCACCCGTCTCCGTGTGCGACTGCATCCACTTCGCCATCGCGGCATCGATATTGCCGTTGCCCGCGATCAACAGGTGCAGGATCACTTCGTTGAGGAACTCGGGCGTCCGGCCGAGGCGTTCGAACGCGTTTCTGAGCGACGCCTCGTCGATCCGGGCACGGGTACGTTCCGCGAGAAAAACCATTCGGTCTTCGATGAAGTCGTCGCCAAGGTCGGGGAGCTGTACGGGCATCGCAGACGCGAACAGTGGCGCTCTTTGCTGGCGGAACATATGGTTCAAACCCTCGCGGGAGGATCCCGTGTAAAACACCAGTAGTCGCCCTTGCAGTTTCTGGATGACCGTCCGTAGCGCCGCGACGAAGTCTTCGCGCTTTGCTCCGGCCAGCGCCTGGACCTCGTCGAGCACAAGGAGGGTGACGTCTTTCTCCGCAAGCGCGGACAGGGCGAAGTCGAGCCTGTTCTCCAGAACGGCATCGGGCGTGAAACTCACGGGCTCGAGAGTCGATTCGACTTCGGCGGCGCCGGCGCTCGCCTTGGCGCGAAGCTGCCTGAAACGTAGACGTCGCTTCCAGCCGCTGCGTCTTGCCTCGAGGAAAGCCTCCAAGCCCTCGACGAGCGCAAGTTCCGGCTCGCCTCTTCGCCTCCAGAGATCGATATACAGCGTCTTCCAGCCGAGCTCATGAGCAGCCGGGATGAGCTCGTGCCGGACGAAGGAAGTCTTACCCTGCCGTCGAGGGGCAAACAGCGTCACCCCTTGCTTCAGTCCGCTGGTCAGGATCTGAAGGACGTCCTCAACGAGTCCTTTCCGGGGGAAGTACGGCAGTTCGAACGACAGGCCCATACCAGTTATCCATAATTATTCAAACTTGAATAATTATGGATAATCTCAGAAACGTCAATTCGCGCAATGGCTTACCATTCGGCGACCGACCCATCCTTATGCCGCCACAGCGGATTCCGCCACTCCGCGGCCTCGCGGCTGCGTTCGATGATCCGCTCCTCGTCCACGTCGATACCCAGACCCGGACCGGTGAACGGCTGCGCATAACCGCCGTCATCGAGCTTCAGCGCGTCCTTGTTGCGGACGTAGTCGAGCACCTCGCCACCCTTGTTGTAGTGGATGCCCATGCTCTGTTCCTGCAGCGTGGCGTTCCAGCTGACGAAGTCCACGTGCAGGCACGCGGCCAGGGCGATCGGGCCCAGTGGGCAGTGCGGGGCGAGCGCCACGTCATAGGCCTCGGCCATGGCGGCGATCTTCACGCACTCGGTGATCCCGCCCGCGTGCGACAGATCGGGCTGCAGGATTGAAATGCCGCCGCGCTCGAGCACATGCTTGAACTCGTAACGCGAGTACATGCGCTCTCCCGCCGCGAGCGGAATGGACGTCTGTTCGGCGATGCGCGGGTAGTACTCGGCAAGTTCGGCCAGCACCGGCTCTTCGATGAAGAGGGGGCGGAACGGCTCCAGTTCCTTCACCAGCACCTTGGCCATCGGCGCGGAGACGCGACCGTGGAAATCGAGACCGAACTCGATGGTGTTACCGAAGGCCTCGCGGATCTCGGCGACACGGGCGACCGCGGCATCGACCGCCTTGCTCGAGTCGATGATCGCCATTTCTTCGCAACCGTTCATCTTGAACGTGTCGAAGCCATGGGTCAGGCGTTCACGAATCTGCGCGATGACGTCCGCCGGACGATCGCCACCGACCCAGCAATAGGTCTTCATGCGGTCGCGCACGCGCCCACCGAGCAGTTCGTATACCGGGGCATCGAGCACCTTGCCCTTGATGTCCCAGAGCGCCTGGTCGATGCCGGCGATGGCGCTCATGAAGACGGCGCCGCCGCGGTAGAAGCCGCCGCGATACATCGCCTGCCAGATGTCGTTGATGCGCGCGGGATCCTGTCCGATGACGAATTCGGACAGCTCCTGCACGGCGGCCTCGACGGTGCGCGCGCGGCCTTCCACCACGGGCTCGCCCCAGCCGACGACGCCTTCGTCGGTCTCCATCTTGAGGAACATCCAGCGAGGCGGAACGCGATAGGTGGTGATCTTGGTGACTTTCATGCTCAGACCGAACGATAGGCTTTGACGAAGGCGGCGGCCTGGTCGCGCGTGCGGGAGACGGGCTGTCCTGGTTTATACAGGTCGCCGCCCAGACCCGCGCCGATGCAACCGGCGTCGAGGAACTGTCCGAGATTATCGGGTGTGACCCCACCCACCGCCAGCAGCGGCACATCGGGTGGCAACACGGCACGAATCGCCTTGATGTACGCCGGTCCGAGGTTGGTCGCCGGGAACAGCTTCAGCGACTGCGCGCCGGAGGCGAGGGCGGCGAATGCCTCGCTCGGCGTCATGAAACCGATCGCCGTGTAGAGATTGCGCTCGCGCGCCTTGCGGATGGTTGCCGGATCCGTGTTGGGCGTGACCATCAGATGGCCGCCCAGATCGGCCACTTCGGATGCCAGCTCGGGCGACAGCACGGTTCCCGCGCCCACCAGTGCACGCTTGCCGGCCGCCTGGACGGCCAGCGGGATGCTGCGTCGCCAGTCCGGGGAATTGAGCGGAATCTCGATCGCATCGAAACCGGCTTCGATCAGTGCCTCGACGTGGTCGACGACCTCGTCGGGAGTGATGCCGCGCAGGATCGCGATAAGGGGAAGAGCGGTAGGCCAGGCCATGACGATTACTCGTGGTAAAGCTGCGAACGACCGCCGTCGATGCGGATGTCGGCGGCATTGATGTAGCGGGCCTCATCGGAAGCGAGGAACAGCGCCGTATAGGCGATCTCCAGCGGTTCGCCGATGCGCTTGTTGGGCAGGATATCGGTCTGCTTGCGGCGCTCGGCCACCGGATCCGCGGCGGCGGCAAAGCCGGCTTCCGCGATCGCGGTGAGGACCAGTCCCGGCGAGATCGAGTTCACCCGGATGTTGTGCGGCGCGTACTCGATACCGAGTGCCTTGGTCAGGCCGATAAGGCCGTGCTTGGCGACGGGGTAGGGGAAGCAGTGCGGAATGATCTTGTGCCCATGCACCGAAGCGATATTGACGATGCTGCCGCGACCGAGCGAGAGCATGCCCGGCAGGACGGCCCTGGCGCAGTTCCACGCGCCTTTCAGGTCCACCTCGAAGCAACGCGCCCACTCGTCATCGGTGAGCGACAGCGGCTCGTTGAAGACGTTGATACCCGCGTTGTTGATCAGTACGTCCGGCGCGCCGAAGCGCTCCGTCGCGGCGGCCACCATGCGCGTGATGGCCTCCCCGTCGGTGATATCGGCCTGAAACAGCATCGCATCGTCGGTGTTCAGCGATGCCAGCGTCTCACGTGCCTGCGCGTTGTCCTCTAGCACATTGAGCACGACCTTCGCCCCATGCGCCGCGAACAACCTCGCCGTCGCCGCACCGATGCCCTGCGTCGCACCCGTCACGATGGCGACCTTCCCAGCCAGGCGGGGAAGCGGTGTCGTGCGCGGGTCCGCGGTCATGACAGCGCTCACGTGACGACCTTGTGCCCGTAGCGGGCTTCGGGAAGACCGCGACCGCGCGGCGGCGTGCCGATGAAGATCGCACCGTTGAGCGGCTCGTCCTTCAGCACGGCCTCGTCGAGACCCTTGTACGCGGAAGTGATCACCATCCGGTCCAGCTCGGCGCCGGCAAAGCTCACGCAGCTGGGCTGGCGCGCGGGCAGCTCGATGGTGGCATCGACGCGACCGTCGGGTGCGTAGCGCACCACGCGGGACGCCGCCCACTGCGCATTCCACAGGTAGCCTTCCGCATCGATCGTCGAGCCGTCGGGCTCATGACCGGCGCTCAGCTCGGCGAAACCGCGGATGCGGTCGACCTCACCCGTGCTGTCGTCGTAGTCGCAGGCCATGATCCGTGCCGTCGGCGAATCGGTGAAATACATCGTTTTCCCGTCAGGGCTGAAACAGATGCTGTTGGTGATGGCGGCCTTGGGCAATGACAGGCGGCTGAGCCCGCCTGCCGGCGTGTAACGCCAGAACGAAGCGATCTGCTCCGGGCCGCGCTCGTTGAGGGTGCCGAAGATGAAGTTGCCACCCCGGTCGCAGCGACCGTCGTTGGCGCGGGTGCCGGCGACATCCGCCTCGATGTCCCCGAGCACGTGCAGCTTGCCGTCGCGTGTATCGAAACGGGCCAGCTGCTTCTCCAGTGCCAGCAGCAGTACGCCGGGCTCATGGGTCAGGGCGAAGCAACAGACGCGGGCGGGCAGCGCGTGTTCGCGCACCACGCCCGTGCCGGGGTCGTAGTCGTAGATCGTTGACGCGGAGATGTCGGTCCAGCGGACCAGTCCCATCAGGTCGTCCCAGATCACGCCCTCGCCATGGGCCTGGCGCTGCGGGGACAAGGGTTTGAACGAATCGGTCATCAGCGGGCTTGCCTGCGGTTCTTGAGCTGGTCCACGAGGACGGCGATCAGGAGGATCGTGCCGCGGACCAGATACTGGTAGAAGGCGTCGATGTTCATCAGACTCATCGCATTCTGCACAGTTCCCATGATGAGAACGCCAACGAGCACGCCGCTGATGCTCGCCCGGCCGCCCATCAGCGAGACGCCGCCCAGGACGCAGGCCGAAATCACGTTGAGCTCGAAGCCCTCACCCGCATTGGGCTGACCACTGGTCATGCGCGAAGCGAGGATGATGCCGGCCAGTGCGGCGACCAGGCCCTGAATCAGGAAGATCAGGATCCGCACGCGGTCCACCGGCACACCGGCAAGACGCGCGGCATCGGGATTGCCACCGATGGCCAGCGTATTGCGGCCGTAGATCGTCTTGTTGAGCAGTACACCGAAGAGGACGAAGCAGCCCAGCGTGACCCACACCGGCACCGGCAGACCGAACAGCTCCGCGCTGCCCAGGGTGAAGAACGCCTCGCTGGTGACGCCGACCGCCTGGCCCGAAGACGCGATGAAGGCCAGACCGCGGACGATCTCCATCGTCGCCAGCGTCGTGATCAGCGCGTTGATCTTCAGCTTGGCGATGACCGCGCCGTTGATGAAGCCGATGAACGCACCGGCCAGCAGGCTCGCGCCGATACCCAGCGTGACGCTGCCGGTGGCGTTGGAGACGATGGCGCAGAACACGCCGGCAAAAGCCACGGTGGAACCGACCGAAAGATCGAAGTCCCGCGAAGCCAGACAGAACATCATGGTGCAGGCGACCATGCCGATCTGTGAGACGGACAAGGCCAGGCCGACGATGTTGTCCCACGAGAAGAAGTACTGCACGGTGACGCTCAGCACCCCGAACAGCACGATGAAGATGCCGATCAGACTGTAGTCGTCGATAGCCTGCCAGAGCAGGGCACGGCGGCGGTCGTCGCGTGTTTCGCGCGTCGCGCCTATGGCGGCGGCATTGGGTTCGGTCATGGTGAAACGTTCCTCGTCGGGATGGCGCTGGCGCCTTCATTGAGAGCGGCGGCGAGGACGTTCTCCTCATTCGCCTGCGCGCGGTCGAACTGTGCGGTGATGCGACCGCGGCACATGGTGACGACGCGGTCGGAGACGCCGAGCACTTCGGGAAGTTCGCTCGAGATCATCACCACGGCGACGCCACGGTCGGCCAGTTCGTAAAGCACGTTGTAGATTTCGTTCTTGGCGCCGACGTCGATGCCGCGGGTGGGCTCGTCGACGATGAGCACGCGGAGATCTTTCTCGGCCAGCCAGCGCGACAGTACGGCTTTCTGCTGATTGCCGCCCGAGAGCAGACGAATCTCCTGCCGACGATGCGGCGTACGGATGCGCAGGCGATCGATGAAGGTGTCGGCGGTGCGCGCCTCATTGCGGTCGTTGACGAACAGGCCCGCCGTGAGATGGTTGCGTCGCGCGCTGATGTTGATGTTTTCCGACACCGAGCGTACGCCGATGATGCCGTCTTCCTTGCGGTCCTCGGGGCAGAACACCAGACCGTGACGAATGGCGTCGCGCACGTGCGATGGCTTCACCGCACGCCCGTCCACCGTGACTTCCCCGGCGGTGCGGCGATCCGCACCGTAAATCACTCGCATCACCTCACTGCGACCCGCGCCGACCAGACCGAAGAAACCGACGATCTCGCCCGCCTTCACCTCGAAGCTCACGGGCAGCTGCACGGCGCGGCCGGTGACGGCCTTGACGTCGAGACGCACCTTGCCGTGCGCACGGTGGCGATAACCGAAGATATCGCTGATCTCGCGACCGACCATGCGCTGCACGAGCTGGTCGCGGGTGACGCCTTCGAGCGTGTCGAAGTCGGCCACCTTACGTCCGTCGCGGAAGATCGTGGCGGCATCGCAAAGCTCGAAAATCTCATCGAGGCGATGCGAGATGTAGATCATGGCCTTGCCCTGCGCACGCAGGTCGTTGACCAGGCGGAACAGCACCTCGGTCTCACGGTGCGACAGCGAGCTGGTCGGCTCGTCGAGGGCGAGGATCTTCGCGTCGCGAAGGATCGCCTTGACGATCTCGACCATCTGCCGCTGACCGATCGACAGCTGCCTGAGCTTCGCACGCGGGTCGAGGTCGACACCGAGGGCGTCGAGGCGCTCACGCGTCCAGGCCAGCGCCTTGCGCCGGTCGACCAGGCCGAAACGCGTTGGCAGGCGACCGAGCAGGAGGTTCTCCATGACCGAGAGCTCCGGTACGTACTGGAGCTCCTGGTGGATCACGGCGACACCGGCGTCGATGGCGTCGGCGGCCTTGCGGAAATGCATGACCTGACCGTCGATCGCCACCTCACCCTCGTCGGGGATGTATTCGCCGCCGAGAATTTTCATCATCGTCGACTTGCCGGCACCGTTCTCGCCGAGCAGGCCGTGAACGGTGCCGGCACGCACGGCGAAACCCACGTCGCCGAGCGCGCGCACGCCCGGGAACGTCTTCCCGATGTGGCGAAATTCCAGGCGTGGCGTGTCACTCATCATCAGAGACCCATTTCCTTGCGGACTTCCGTCACGTTGGCGCGTGTCACCAGCTTGCCGGTGGTCAGCGTGAGCGGCGGCGGGGCCTTGTCGTTCTTGATCCATTCGTACATGTTCACCGAGGTCTCATAGCCATGACGCTTCGGGCTGATCAGTACGCTGCCGAAGAAGCCGGTCGGCTGGGCTTTGGCGAACTCGTTGAGTGCCGACTTGCTGCCGCCGATACCCACGCCGATCATGTTGTCGGCGCGGAAGTTACGACCTTCCGCAGCGCGCACGGCACCGAGCACGGCTTCATCGTTCAGGCCGAACGCGACCCAGTGCTTGAACTTCGGGTTCTGCGTGATGGCGATGTTGGCCGCGTTGAACGCGTTCTCCGTATCGGTCTTGGCTTGCGGCGCGTTGATCACGTTGGCGTTCGGGAAACCCGCGGCGGTGAGCGCGGCGATCGCGCCATCCGTACGGTCCTTGGCGGTCGGCAGCTGGTCGTACGAAATACGCAGCGCGCCGGTTTCTTCCGGCTTCCAGCCACGCTTCTTCATCTCGTCGGAGATCGCCTGACCGACCTGCTCACCGATCTTGGTCGCCGAGATGCCCATGTGCGGCACGGATTCGATCGGCTTGCCCGAACCGTCGACGAGGCGATCGTCCACGGTCATCAGCTTAAGCTTGTCGATCCTGGCCTTGGCGACGATCGACGGACCGAGTTTGACGTCCGGCGTGCAGATGACGAAGCCCTGCGCATGCTGGGACTTCAGGTTGTCGATGGCGGTGAGCACCTGCCCGCCATCGGGAGCGGCAATCTTGACCAGGGTGAAGCCTTTTTCCTTGGCGGCCTGTTCGGCGTACTTCCACTCGTCCTGGAACCAGGGCTCCTCGGGCTGTTTCACCACGAAACCGATCTTGACCGGCTCGTCGGCGGCGAAAGCCGGTGCCGAGCCGATAGCGAGTGCGACAGCCAGGACACGTAGGCCCAGTGCGATTTTCGTTTTCATGCGTTCCCTCCTCGGATTACTCATGGTCGACCAGCCCACGGCGACGGGCCACGGCGATCGCGCCGGCTCCCGCTAGATCGCGTTGGTCGTCGTCGCCCAGCACCGTCACGGTGCCGGAGAAAAAGTCGTCGCCTTCGACCAGCCGCGCGATCGCTTCGCGCAGGATCGGCTTGCCGCTGACGACAAAGCGCGTGCCCGGACTCATCCGGATCGCGCTGGAATTCTTGAGGGTGAGCAGGTCGGAACCCAGCACCGCGCCGAGCAGGAAGTTGGCGCGCGCATTGGCGTCGTACACCGCGAACTGATCGAGGATACGCACGCTGAAGCACGCACGGCCCAGGCCTATCTTGTTCGCCGAAGCGGCACCCGCCAGCAGCATTTCCGGATCGATGCGTTTGGCGAAGCCTTCCTTCAGCGAGCCAGCCAGGATGGTGTCGTGCGAGATCACGTGCAGCAGCTCACCGGCCAGCGTCGTGACGCAGCCGTCGATGCGCCCGCTCTTGTCGATGCTGACGAACTTCGAGTGCGAGCCTGGTAGCACGACGACGGTGGGTTCGTCGAGGCCCAGGCGTTCGACCAGCGCGAAGGATTCGGTCTCCTCGCCGCGCATCATGTCCATCGCCTCGCAGTTGTGCAGGCCGATGTGGTCGACGGCGTTACGCACACCCGGCACGAACCAGATCGGCGCGTGCCATACGTTTTCGACCAGCGACTCGCGCATGGCCTTTGCCAGGTCGTCGATGCTTGCCGGTGCCGGTACGTGCGGAATCTCGCAGAGCCCCACATTGGAGGTGATCATGCCCGAGGCGAGTACGCGGCCGATGTCGCCGGCTTCCAGCCTGGCGTTGGCGAGAGCTTCGGCGATGGTCTCGCGGACGCCTTCCTCCAGCTTGCGTGTATTGCCGGTAATGGCGGTGTCGCGTACGCCGACCTGTCGGGCACCGTGTCCAACGACCTTGCCGTCCTGCCAGACGGTGACTCGCGTGTTGGTCGTGCCTGTGTCGATGGTGAGGATGTTCATCGAGTGTCCGTGGGAAGAGCGCTACGGATTCTTGGCGTTCGCGAATCAGGCAGGCAAACTAGAATTTGTCGGGGTCTTCCCCAAAAAAAATTTGATGACTTCGCAATGAAGCGCTCCCTACCCCTGAATGCCGTGCGCGTCTTCGAACTTGCAGCGCAGCATTTGAGCTTTACGAAGGCTGGTGAAGAACTCTCTCTGACGGCGGCCGCGGTGAGCGCTCAGGTCAAATTGCTGGAGTCCTATCTCGGTACGCCGTTATTTGTGCGGAGCAACAATCGACTGTCGCTGACGGCGGCCGGTGAGAATTATTTTCCCCGCGTTCGCGACGCGTTTCGTGCGCTGCAACATGCTACGGGCCAGGTGATGGGCGAGCGCCCGGCCTCTTTGAGGGTGTCGGTGCCGCCCACGTTCGGTACGAAATGGCTGGTGCCGAGGTTGTTCCGCTTTTTCGGAAGGCATCCCGGGATCGCTGTCGAGGTCGTGACGGACGGTGCGGAGGAGGGTGGCTGGGACCTCGCGATCGACGATCGGCTGGGCGAGGGTCTCGAGCAGGTCATCCTGGCGAGCAGCGGCTACACGCCGGTGTGTTCGCCCGCTGTGGCGGCTCGTGTCGGGGAGCCTGCCTCGCTGCTCGACCAGATGCTGTTGCATGAGCGGTCCAATCGCCGCTCGGCGGCCGCGGCGAGCTGGGATCAGTGGTTCGAGCGCGCGGGGATCGAGCCCGGAGCCATCGCGCGCGACATGGGCTTTGGTGACGGCACGATGATGCTGCAGGCGGCGATCGAGGGGCAGGGCGTGGCGCTGGCGCAGGAACTGCTGGTCGCATATGACCTCGCCGCCGGGCGACTGGTCGAGCCGTTCCGGCTCGAATTGCCGTTGCAGCACACGTATTATCTGGCGGTGTCGCGTGATGCGGCGTCGCGCGAGGAGACGATGGTGTTTCGCGACTGGTTGTTCGCCGAAGTGTCGGTCGGGGCGTGAGCGGTATCCACGCCCTGACGTGGTACCGCCAGTGTTCACGATCGGCTTCGGGTCATTCGTCAAAGGGATGATTCGAACGAGCGTGCTCGGTGATTTTCCACGCCGCATCCGAGATGTCCACCACAACGCGGTCGTATACCCCTCCCCTGGTATCGGTCGAAGCTTCGTCCAGCAACGTCCCGTCCTCGCTTACCATGGCCAGGACGATATCGAAGATGGCGTATTGCCCTGTAACGCGCGACGTTAACGAGCCGAGGATGGCCAGCGTCGTATCGTTCGCAATGGCATCCGGCATGGATTTTCGGTAGTAAGCGGCAACACTGGCAGCCTTGGCCTGGGGACCGAACTTCGTGGTGCCAACGATGATCTCGTAGAAGTTCTTAAAGAAAGCCACTGCTATCGCGGGGTCGATCTCGGCTGGATTCTCCTGATATGTCGCCACCGGGCTGGCCAGCGGAGATCGGCCCAGAACCTTGCTGCCGACTGTGTTCGCAAGGGCGCTGGCTGCGGCCGCGAATGCGGCTCCCCCATCACGAGCCGTGTACTTGACGCGGAAAATGACGTCGGTGAGTCGCGAGGCGCCTTTGCCCAGCACCGTCTCCCACCCGGTCCTGATGCCGGGCAGCTCCAGTCGCCATGTTGAGATGGCGCCCGTGCCTTCGAAGGGCAGTAGCCGGCAATCGTCAAAAAGCAGCGAGGCCAGCACGCTCTCACCTTCCGCCGTCAGCGCGTCGGCGGTCCGTGTCGACACCGCGGTCTGCTGATTGGCCCGCACAGAGGTGCGTAGCGCCTCGTGTGTGCCGGTCTCGGGTTTGTAGAGGCGTTCGAGTGCTTTCGTGTCCGCCTCAGTAAGGATGGTGCTGCTGATCTGTGTGAGTAAAGCGGGTACGTGGCACGTGGGATCGACGGCCTCCACGCCATTCAGGACGAGCGTGACCGAAACATGCTGGATCTGGCGCAGGTAATGTCCCGGATAATCCTGATCGAACAACAGCGACGGCAGCGAGAACGCGAAGCCCCTGCCGGACAGCCCATGGCGCAGCGCCGTGACGTCATCGCCACCCTTCAGCCCCGCCAGCGATATGTCTCGCTCCACCAGTATCCGCCGCTCGTTTTTGCGAAGGTAAGCGGAGTCGATCATCAGCAGGTCGCGTTGAAACGATTCGCCGGCCAGCATGCCTTTCCACTTGTCGGACCACGCTGCGGAACTGACAAACTCGCTGGTGAAATCGCCCGTGTCGCGTTGGTAAGCAGCCTCCGCATCCAGGCACAGTGCGAAGACCGCGTCATATGCCATCGAATAAATCGATGTCAGTTGGGAAATCATCCAGTGATAGGTCGGCCCGATGGCGAAGCCAGTCGTCATGAATACGTATTCGTCATCCATGAGGCGCAGCTTGGTCTGGGCTTCCTCCAGCGCAAGACCCGCCGCCGCCACCGCAAGGTCCTGCACCGCTATCTCGCTGTCGCAGACCGACAACTCGGCCTTGGCGGTCGCAATCTCAAATTTCCATTCCGCCGTGCGGCGAGCGAATTCGGCCTCTTTGAAAGCCGCCTGAGCCGCCACGTCCATCATGTCGGCCGCGTATTTCACGGCCTGGCTCACTGCGCCGGCGATGGCTCCTGGCTTAGCACCCCCTGAGGCCACCCCGAAGATGGTCGGATAGACTTCGCTCCCTTTCTCGACGCTGCCGAACACCCCGGCCTGGGTGCGCAAGAAACCGGCCGTCGTGCCGAGCACGAAGCCAGCGGCCTCGGCGTGGTAAAGGCCATTGTCCACCAACCGTTCGAAATGCTTCTTGCGCTCGAGGAGAAGGTCACGACCGCGCTCAAGCTTTAGTCGCTCGGCTCGTGCGGACGTGAGCCCGTTGCTCTGAAGATTGATGGTGAAGCGGTGAAGATCGATAAGGTTCTTCTGCTGCATGACCGCCAGTTCGGCGTCGAACTCCGCCTCATACACGTGGAACAGTTGCTGGCCCATCTCCGTCAACCAAGCCGCCGCCTCCCGGGCCTTGGGCATGATCTCGCCATATCGGTAGCCCGGCGCGGTCAGCGTCCGGGATGGCCTGCCCTGGCTCGATGAGCCCGTGCGCGGATTGAGCAGGTAATTGAGTGAGGTCTCGCCCGCGTACAGGGGAAGTAACCCGGGTTTGCCGTCGAGGGTCAAGCCATGGCGTAGGTTGTCCATGCGACGTACGAGATTCCGGTGAGCCTGCGTGATCCGCCGGTCTGGCGAGGCATGCAGGGCTTCCATCGACAGCGACTTCAGTTCGGTTACCTGCCACCGCTCCGGGGCTAACGGTTCCGGTAGCCGACCGATAAGACGCAATGCCTTCTCGTAACACAGCCACGCCTCCACCAGTGCGTCGCGCGTCATTTGCCGGTAGAAACTGTCGCCTTCGGCGAGCCATAGCTCGACGAGGAAAAGGAACGTCGCGCGGCGATAGTGGTCGAAGTTAAAGTCGGCCAATGCATCCGGATCCTGCACATAGGTCTGGCTGGCGAGCGCACCGCCCTTGAGGGTGAGCGGCACGGCATTCCAGTACCTCGACATACCATTACCGCCATCAGGCAAACCGCGCTGCGGATCGAACAGGTGCCTCGTACACCATTCCTCAGCAAGGCGGAATTGCCTTGTTTCGCGAAGACGCCATGCGACCAGCCATGGGACGTGGAAGAAGAGCTCCCAGAAATACACGCCGTTGCAACCACCGAAGTCGATGGGCGACGGCGAGGCATCGCTGGTCGCGCCAGGCTCTTCCATTGTTTGCGTGCGCCAGGCGAGCACGCGCTGAACGGAGTGTGTGGCCAAGGCAACGAGGCGCTTGCCGAAAAGGGTGCTGAGGGGAATCGCTGTCGGTGGCAGCGTGCTCCCTCCTTGCGCCTTACGATTCGCCTCAGTGAAGTCCAGGCTATGTATGCGCGACGCATTGCAGCGCATGACGACCGACGGCACACCATCGTCGGGTTGAAGCTCGTCCGCCAGCAGGTCGACAATCGCCAGGCGCGCAATTCGCGTGGCATATGGTTCCGACTTGGGCTTCAGGCGGCTGAGCGTCACCGTGATTTCGAATGGATCGTTGAGCTTGCTTCGCTCCACGAAGAATTCACTCGTCAACGCGGCGAGACTGTCACCAGCCTTACATACGAATTGTGCAAGTTCCGCACCCTTACTATCGGTAACGCGAACGAGCGTGTCAGCCAAAGCAATCCCGGAGGTTGGAAAGTTCCACTCCCACCGCCCCATCGAATACCGGAAGTCCCGGTTATAGACACTTACCGAGCCCAGCAAGCTTTTTGCTTCCTGGTAAGAATAGTAACCAAAGTTACCGGACCACTTTGCGAAGGAAAGTGAGCGGCTCGATCCGTCCGAGAAAGTCAACTCGGCCATTTTTCCGGGTGCTCTGCTATATCTTCTCAGCTGGAGGTAGCCAGGCTTCGACGGTGAGAGCCAGAGGTTCGTATCGTAGCTGTCGGTAGACGGCATATCGCTAGGTAAAGACGGTAACGCCATGTTCCCTTCTATCCCGTACAAGACACGTATCCGATCCCCGTTCGCCGCGGAATCTAATTTGATAAAAGGAATGTGAAGAGGTTCTGAGAAAGGAGCTTTGAAATATCTGTCACGCAGAGCCTCTTTATCCTTTTCATCCGCGCTCGCAATCGCTTCGGCTTCTGCCTTCCATTCATCTTTAAGTTTGGTCAACGTCCGATTCAACTTTTCATCCGCAATGACGTTCTGGCTTTCGCCAGCTAACTCGTCGCGTATGATGGTGGCAGCTCCCACATATCGATGCTGAATGACCCTGGGGTCGTCGAACATCCTGCTCCACCGGTCGACGAGCTTTGCCTCGCGTGGGCGTCCGACAGGGTCGTCTGTATCGATCTCCCGCGTTTCGACGAGAAGAAGATCCTTTGCGGCGATGTAGTAATCGCTGTTGCGCGCGTAGGTGGCCTTTTTCTTCTTCCAGGACACGTCGGTATCGCGTGTGACCAGTAGAGCGACCAGCCAGGGATCGTCCGTACGTGGGCCGCTTTCGTCCACCATCACGACAATGCGGGGTTGGTAACTCAGCGTTTTCATCAGGGTCTTGTCAGGTTGGCCACCGCACCGTTCAGGCCGACCCGCCGGATCGGTGCCGTCGAGCCGAATAAGCTCGTTGGCCGTGCTCCATTGACCATCGGTCTGCAGGTAGGCGTAACACAGCCGGAAGACATAGACGTCGCTTGTCTTGTTGTCGAAGTTCGCGGCGGTGCCGTCACGCTCCAGCCACACGATGTATCGGCGCCCTGCAATGACGACCGGGCGAACCGCATCGATCGAGGTTCGCGGGTCGTTGCCGAAGTTGGCGCTCGTTTCCTTGTTGAGAGGTGTCTGCACGATGACGCCCGTGGCGGGCAGCGTGATCTTCTGCCATTCTCCCCAGGCCAGCATACTGGGTGCGCCTCGGGTGTCCCGGATCGACATGTCCAGTGTGCGCCAGTAATACTCCGCCGGCTCCACGTTTGATCGGCCGATGAAGTGAAACGTGTCGTTCTGAGGATCCACCCCGTCGTGATACGCGGATAGCGGCTGGATATTGCTGACGCGCTCGAAGCCGGCCAGGTAAGTCAGCATAGCGGTCTGAATCTCGTCGGCAGCGAACTTACCCTGCCCCACGAGTTTCTCAAAAGCCTCGAACAGGCTTGATTTGCTGCTCCGGCGGGATGGATCGAGAAAGCCCGATGGCTGGCGCTTCATCGTGTTGTAGGTCTGCCACGAGCCGAACTGGCTGCGCCAGGCTCGCCACGCCTTGCGTTCGCTGACGAAGTGTTCCTGCCATGCATAGCCATCCTCCAGGCGCGCATACACGCGATGGATGTACTGCTGCAGGCTGGCGATGGCGGCGGCGACACGCGTCGTACGAGGCTCGCTTCCCACTTCGACGTCGGTGAGCAAGTAGGCGGACAGGTCGACACGGCGCACCATCTCCGGCAGTGGTACGGGCTGCGAGCTTCCGAAATGCAAAAGCCACGTGCACAGTGCGTCGCGCCAGGCTTCCGCGAGCGTGCCATCCAGGGCGGTACGCTGGGAGGCGTCCAGGGTGGTACTCAGGCCCGCAGCCACGCGCTCGACCTGCGGCGCGTCCGGCGTCTCCTTCATGTCATTGAGATCCTTCAGCGTGGCGACTGAAATTCCCAGCTCCCGCTGCAAGGCCAGCAAACGCATGACATAGTCGATGTCCGCCACGTCTCCCGCGATGCCGGCAACGGCTTTTTTTCCGATGCTCCTGGAGAGCTCGCGGATCTCCGTGGGGGTGGCGCCAAGCAGTCTGGCCAGGTTCGCTGCCGCTTCGTCAATGGCAGGCGACTCCTTTTCATGGGTGCGCTTCAGGTACGCCAATGCATCTGGCTCGTCGAAGCCAGTTGCAAGCGTTCCCACCCAGTCGCGGTAGCGGCTTAAACGATAGAGCATGTCAAGCCTGATCGAATGTGTCGGCTTGCCGTCAGGGCTCCGCAGGTTGAACCATTCCGGATGAGCGACGAGGCCATCGATACAAGTGCCGCTGAGGCCGAACATGCGGACCACCGAAGCGATACGGTGAACCCGATGCCAGCGCTGCGTCATGTCGCTGGAGAATGTGCTTGCGTCCGCGTCACCATCGACGCGGTTGTTCAGAGCCATCATGGCGTCGCCGAGCAACTGGTAACCGCTGACGCCGGCCCAGGTCAGGACGGCCGGGGCCTGGGCGACGTCAAGTGCGAATGCCGTGCGCAGCAATTGACTCGCGACCTCGTTCTGAGACGCGGCGGTATCGGCGATCGCATTGCCGAGTTTTGACACGTAGTCCTCGACGGGCGATACGGTGTCAGGCTTTTTCAGCTTCGTCAGAAGCCCGGACAGCTTGATACGCAGGGCTGGACTCTGCATGGCCTGTGCGGCGGGAAGGATCAGTCCGTTGTTGTCCACGAACTCGTTCAGGACCTCGCTCCACGCTTTTCCACCGAGGTCGTAGTCGACCTCGGTGTCTCGCATGAGCTTCTTGATCGTCAGCGTATCCAGCCGACTGGTCGACAGCGATTGGGCAGCATCGGCAAGAGCCGCCAACCAGGCGTTGGTGGCGGTGGTCGGCGCCGTGTCGTCACAGAGCGGCTTGAGCTTAATAAACGAAAGATGGTGCTGCCGGGCCCAGTCGGCCGCGTTCCAGATGGCCGGTATGACATCGAGGATGTCGAAAGCATCCAGCGAGCTGGTTATAGACGGGTTACCCGCGATCTGGGCGTTGTAACCGTTGGTCTGCTGCTCGAGCAGGTCCAACATGGCGAGTCCTTCTTCGATGCTAAGGCCGAGCAGACGCGGTAGCGACGTCAGGCGGTAGCAGGCGGAGATCACTGGCAGCGTGCACGCCCTTGTTTTCTGCACCGCTTCGACACGTTGCAACAGTTGTTCCAGCAACGTGGTGTCGATGCGCAGTGCGGTGGCGAGCGCTGCGGTGTCGTCTGCCGTGAACGGCTTGTTGGTTACCTTGATCAGGCTGTCGAGTAGCGCAGGCGTACGACCGATCGCATAGACGGGGAGGTTCCCGATAAGCGCGGCGAAGCCGTCCGGAGTGATCTCTGTGCTGGCTTTCAGATGGCCGTAGAGGCCTAGTGCGCGTAGCGTCTGCTCGGTCGGTAAGGTATCCGCCGCTGCCTTCTCTGCAGCGAGCGCGCTGCGAAGCAGCAGGTCGGCTTCGGCGTACGAAACGTCGAGGCGCGTGCGGACTTGCAGCAGGCGCTGCATGCGATCCATGTGCGTGGCTGTTAGTCCGGCGATTTCCGTATCCATGGCGTCGGCGGATCCGGCACGCTGTTTTATCCATAGCGGGCCGGCGCCTGCATTGATAAACGCAGCGCCATACGCTTTGCTGGACGGCTTGCTCGTGCCGTCGGGAGCGTATCGGGCGAGGGACACAGCGGTGGCTGCATCGGCTTCCTTGGCAACGCCGTCGACGGCCAGAAGATGGCGTACATCACGACGTTTCAGTCCCGTGGCTTCCATGAGCGTCTTCACCGCGCTCAGTTCGCCAAGGGTGGCGCCAGCTTTTTTGCTGAACAACGCTGCCGCGGACGCATCCGTCGTCACGGCTGGCCCGATCAACATCTTGCGCACGGCGGGAGAGAAGCCGCAGCCCATCGTCACTGCGTCGCGCAAGCCTTTACTGGGTTTCTCCGTGGCGACGAATGCCGGGAATTCCGGGTCCGAATGGCGTACTGCCCGCCATAGCGGGATGCCGCGCAGGTGGAGGATGCTGAGTACGCGATTCCATGGCGCGTCATAGGGGAGCCCGATGGGTGTCGTGGCACTGACCATGCGCTCCTGGACGCTAGTGGAGCTGCCGGTGCACAGGACAATGCGCTTCTCCAGCAGCTCGTTAACGAGATCGAGCGTGCAATATTCCCGACGGAGCGCCGCGCTATCGAGAGCGAGGTCGGGAAGGTCTGGTCGTCGCATCGCGAGCAGGCAGGCTTTTTCGGGGGCGGCGCCCTCTTCGAGCCGGCTGCTCAACGTAAACAAGTCGCTGAGATAAGCCACCGGGCCCGTCTCGTCGTCGACGGCTCCTGCCACCGTCAGCAGATTCGCATCCTCGGCGAAGAGTGCGCTGTACGTAGCCGCGTCGATGGTGGCGGCGGATGGAGCATTCGTGACGTCGCTGTCGCTGCTCATCAGGGATCCTTCCCTTGGTTAAGGCGACGGAACGTCGCGTATCAGGACGCTAGCAGTTGGATTCAGGCAGTGATATAGACCGTTCGTTGTAGGTGACCCGCCGCGATTCACTACGGAGGCTTAGCGCTCGTCCGCAGATTTGTGCTTTCGCCACCAGATGACGCCCAGCCCGATCACTGCCGCGGCGATGGCCAGATAAATCCCCGTCTGCCCGCGATGGATCCACATTGACAGCCATTCGTGGTTATGCGCGCCGAAGTAACCCAGATACACCCAGATCGGCACGCTGATGGCGGCGGCAAGTCCATCGAGCAGCAGGAAGCGGAAGAAGCCCACGCGATGAGTGGCACCGGCGGTGATGAACACCGCGGTACGCATACCCGGCAGGAAGCGGGCCACGAACATCATGCGGTTGCCGTACTTCTCGAACTTCTCCTGCACTTTCGCATAGCGCTCGGGGGTGAGCAGGCGGGCAACGACACGCCAGCTCATGATCCGTCCCCCGAAATGCCGGCCGAGCAGGAACATCGTGGAGTCGCCGAACAGCACGCCCGCCATGCCGACACCCACCATGGTGTGGACGTCGCCATAGCCGAGCCCGGTGATGATGCCGCCGGCCACGAGAGTGATGTCCTCGGGCAGCGGGATGCCCGCGCCACAAAGCATCAGCGCGAAGAAAACGGCGGCGTAGCCGTTCCTTCCGAAAAAATCGACGAGGTCGTTGAGTAGATCCATCAGTGGCGCGTAAAGCCGGCTGGGGCCGGTCCCTTCGAGGAACGAGGCGGGGATGATCCCATGGATCGTGTTATGAGAGCGGTGCGCCGCATCATTCGCCCGCCGTGCGGGCCGGCGCGGCGCGGGCCGCCAGGAGAACGCGCAGTTCCGCCTTCTCGGTGTCGTCCAGCACGCCTTCGCGAACCCGGGAGATCAGGTACTCGCGGCGTTGTGTCGTCGCCTGGCGCTCCATCTGAATCAGCGCGTCGTGGAACTCCACGCGCTGCATCTCCGGCTCGCCGATGACCTCGGCCGACATCAGCTTCTGCAGCGAGGCGTACTCCGGACGCTCCATGAAGTACTCGACCAGCACGGCCGGGCGGATGCCGGGACGCGCGCGGGCCACATCGAGCAGCTCGGCCAGCAGCGCGACGCCAGGCCGGTCGAGGCGGAGAAAGGGGTAGGGTGGCTCCACTTCGGCGGCCAGATCGGGCTGGGCGAGCAGCAGGGTGATCGCGCTGCGGACCAGGCTGCGCTGGACGTTGGTGGGGCGGTTGGCGTCCTGGCGCGGGGCCGGCGGCTCAGGCTCCAGTACGGCACGGGCGCCGGTGCGGCGCTCCAGCTCCTGGCCCATGAGATCGCGGAAGGCACCATCGGGCAGCTTGGCGATCAGCGGGCGGGCCCGCTCGGCCAGGCGGGCGCGGCCGTCGAGGCGGGTCACGTCCACGTCCCGGGCCAGTTCCTCGAAGAAGTACTCCGACATCGGCATGGAGTCCTTCATGCGCTTCTCGAAGCCTTCCTTGCCTTCCTTGCGGACCAGAGTGTCCGGGTCCTCCCCGTCGGGCAGGAACAGGAAGTGGGCCTGGCGGCCGTCGCGCATGCGCGGCAGCACCGATTCGAGCGCTCGCCACGCGGCGGCCTTACCGGCACGGTCACCGTCGAAGCAGAAATAGACGTCGGGGGCGGCACGGAAGAGGACTTCCGCGTGGTCCGGCGTGGTCGCGGTGCCCAGTGTGGCCACGGCGATGGGCAGTCCGGCCTGATGCAGGGCGATGACGTCCATGTAGCCCTCGACCACCATGATCCGGGTGACCTGCTGGTGCGCCTGCTTCACCTGCCACAGCGCGAACAGTTCCTTGCCCTTGTGAAACAGGGCGGTCTCCGGCGAATTGAGGTACTTGGGGCTCTGCTCGGACGACAGCACGCGGCCGCCGAAGGCGATGACCCGGCCGCGGCGATCCAGAATGGGGAACATGACCCGTTCGCGGAACCGGTCGTATCTGTTGCCGCGCTCGTTGCTGGCGACCATGCCCGCTTCGTTGAGCAGCTGGCGCCGACGGTCATTGGTGCCCAGCGCCTTCATCACGCCGTCGAAGCCAGCGGGCGCCCAGCCGATGCGAAAGCGTTTGACGATCTCCTCGTCCAGCCCACGGCCGTCGACGTAGGCCTTCGCCTCGGGGCTGCTGCCCAGCTCGCGCTGGTAGAAGCTGGCCGCTTCGTCGAGGAGGGTGTAGAGGTCGCTGCGGTCTTCCCGTGGCTTATCGTCACGGCCGCCCTCGTAGGGCACTTTCAGGCCGGCGGACTGGGCGAGTTCCTCGATCGCGTCGGGAAACTCGAGCCGGTCGTAGTCCATGATGAACTTGATCGCGCTGCCGTGGGCGCCGCAGCCGAAGCAATGGAAAAACTGCTTCTGCGGGCTGACGTAGAACGACGGCGAGCGCTCGTTGTGAAACGGGCAGCACGCCGTCCATTCGCGCCCTGCCTTCTTCAGCGGGACGCGCCGCTCGATCACGTCGACGATGTCGACGCGGGTCAGCAGTTCATCGATAAAGCTGTCGGGAATACGGCCACGCATCAGTCGCCTAGGATGCCACGCATCCGCTTCCGTATGGAGTCCGCATTCCCTTATCGGGCGATCAGAACGCCAGGTGGAAGACGCCGATGACCGCCAGGATCGCGATCACGAACAGGATAAGGAAGATGGCGAAGCAGACCTTGGCGATCGTGCCGGCGATGCCCGAAATCCGGCTGAAGCCGAGGGCGCCGGTGACCAGGGCGATGAGGCCGAAAATAATGGCGTACTTGAGCATGGGATCTCTCCGTCGAGCGCCGGAGGAACGTCCTGCCAGCCGCGGTGCGGAGCATGCTCACAAATGTGTAGGCTCGCCGTGAAACGGCGAGGCCTGTAGGAGCGCGCCCTGCGCGCGAAGCCAACTTTGCGTCGGGCTCGGGTCGCGCGCGGGGCGCGCTCCTACAAGTACTGGGTCAGGCGAGTCTGGCCTTAACCTTACCGGCCACCGCGCCCATATCGGCACGCCCGGCGGCCTTTTCCTTCACCAGCGCCACGACCTTGCCCATATCCCGGGCGGTCGTCGCACCCGTCTCGGCGATCGCCGCGGTGATCACGTCGTCCAGCTCGGCGTCGCTGAGCTTGGCAGGGAGGTAGGTCTCGATGACGCTCATCTCATAGCGCTCGATGGTCGACAGGTCCGTACGACCCGCCTTGTCGAACTGCTCGATCGAGTCGCGGCGCTGCTTCTGCATCTTTTCGAGGACGGCCAGGACCTGGTTATCGTCCAGCTCGATCCGCTCATCGACTTCGCGTCGCTTGATCTCGGACTGCATCAGGCGGATAACTGCCAGACGGTCTTTCTCGCCGCCCTTCATGGCGGCCTTCATGTCTTCGGTGATCTTGGCTTTCAGACTCATGGCATTTCTCCGGGACGACGAAAAGCCGGCTCCGCCTTTCGGCGAAGCCGGCTCGGTTTTCCGCCTGATTGCGGCGGCAGCGGGCGAACGCGCCAGCCGCGGATCCAACACCCGACCGTGAGGCCGGGGAGGCAATCAGTACATGCGGGTCCGGCGCGTCGTGTCGCGAGACAGACGGCGGAGGTGACGCTTCACGGCAGCAGCGCGCTTACGCTTACGCTCCTGGGTGGGCTTTTCGTAAAATTCGCGCTTGCGCGTTTCGGCCAGGACGCCAGCCTTCTCGCACGTACGCTTGAAGCGGCGAAGGGCAAGCTCAAACGGCTCGTTCTCGCGGACTTTAACGCTCGGCATGGAAACTCCACTTGTTTAAACTGACCCGTCTACCCGGGTGAGCCGTGGATTATAACGTGATCGATTCGAAAAATTCAAAGCCCGTGTTAGGTGTGGAAACGTCCTGTGACGAAACGGGCGTCGCCCTTCTGCGCTGGGACCCGGAGAAGCCGGGCCGTGGCCTGCTTTCCCATGCCTTGTTCAGCCAGATCGCCCTGCACGCCGAGTACGGCGGCGTGGTGCCCGAGCTGGCCAGTCGCGACCATGTCCGTAAGCTACTTCCCCTTGTGCGAGAAGCACTTAAGGACGCGGGTCTGACACCATCGGATCTCGGTGGCGTGGCCTACACGGCGGGCCCCGGCCTTGTGGGTGCCCTGCTGGTGGGGGCGTCGGCGGCCCGCGCCATGGCCTGGGCGCTCGGCGTGCCGGCCATCGGTGTTCACCATATGGAAGGTCACCTGCTGGCGCCTTTGCTGGAGGATGACCCGCCGGAACCGCCCTTTGTGGCGCTCCTGGTCTCCGGCGGCCACTCGATGCTGGTCGAGGTGAAGGCCATCGGCGAGTACCGGATTCTTGGCGACACGCTGGATGACGCGGCGGGTGAGGCCTTCGACAAGACCGCCAAGATGATGGGTCTGCCGTACCCCGGCGGTCCCGCGCTGGCCAGGCTGGCGGAGCAGGGCACGCCGGGGAGTTTCCGCTTCTCCCGGCCGATGACCGACCGCCCGGGGCTCGATTTCAGTTTCTCCGGCCTGAAGACCCAGGTCCTGCTGGCCTGGCAGGCCTCGGACAAGACGGATCAGACCCGTGCCGATATCGCGCGGGCCTTTGAAGAAGCCATCGTCGACACCCTTGCGATCAAGTGCCGCCGGGCGCTCGAGGCCAGCGGTGCCAGACGGCTGGTAATCGCGGGTGGCGTCGGTGCCAACAAGCGTCTGCGGGAGCAGCTGGCCGAAGCGGGTGCGAAAGACGGTTTCCGGGTGTATTTCCCACGGCTGGCGTTCTGCACCGACAACGGCGCGATGATCGCGCTGGCAGGAGCGATTCGCCTCGCGGCGGGTCAGCAGCAGGACCGCACGATTCAGGTGCACCCGCGGTGGAGTCTCGAAACCCTTCCGGCCGCCTGACGTCCCTGTAGGAGCGTGCCCCGCGCGCGATCAACCGGGGCGTATGTTGCACAAAACGCCCCGGTCGCCGACCCTGTACGCCCCTTCGCACCACCAGAACCCCTCATGGATATCGTCTTCATCGAAGACCTGCGCATCGACGCGGTCATCGGCATCTACGACTGGGAGCGCCGGATCCGGCAGACGCTGTCGTTCGACCTCGAAATGGCTTTCGACAACCGCAAGCCGGCCGCCAGTGACGACATCAACGAGACGCTGAACTACAAGTCGATTTCCAAACGCCTGCAGACGTATGTGGAGTCGTCCAGCTTCGGCCTGGTCGAGACACTGGCCGAGCGCTGCGCCGAGATCGTCCGTGAGGAGTTCGGCGTGTCGTGGGTTCGCCTGAAGCTGTCCAAGCCCGGTGCCGTACGCGGGGCGAAGGCCGTGGGTGTCCGCATCGAGCGTGGCACCCGACCGGAATGATCCACTTCGAGAAAACACTGACCGTCATGGAAGACTTTGTCGCGTCCCCCGAGCTGAAGCGGGTGGCTTTCGTCGCAGGCCTGTTCGTCGTGGCCTGGCTGGTTGGTCTGCTTGGCCGCGTGTTCCTGCATCGCGTCGTACGTGTCGCCACCCGTCATACCGCCTGGCGCTGGGACGACGCGCTCTATGAGTACGGCGCGTTCCGCTGGCTGGCGCGCATGCTGCCGGCCATCGTCGTCTATTACGGCATCGGGATGTTCCTCTCGATCGCCGACGACGATATGGGTGCCTTCATCCGCAACCTCGCGGTCTGCTGGATGATCGTCTGCGTCATCGCGTCGCTGGGTCGCGCACTGATCGCATTCGAATCGCTGTACAGCGCCACGCCGGCGGGCAAGCGTTCGATCAAGGGCGTGGTGCAGTTGCTGCAGCTGGCGTTGTGGATCGTCGCCCTCGTCCTGGTGATCACCAAACTCACCCATCAGAGCATCGGCCTGCTGTTGTCCGGCATAGGCGCGATGTCGGCGGTGTTGCTGCTGGTATTCAAGGATACGATTCTCGGCTTCGTCGCCGGAATCCAGCTAAGCACCAACGACATGCTGCGCGTCGGCGACTGGATCACGATGACGTCCGCCGGTGTCGACGGCGATGTTATCGACATCACGCTGCATACGGTCAAGGTGCGCAATTTCGATCGCACCATCGTGACGGTGCCGACCTGGCGGCTGATCGCCGAGTCGTTTCAGAACTGGCGCGGCATGCAGGATTCCGGTGGCCGGCGGATCAAGCGCGAGCTGTTCATCGATGCGGCGGGCGTGCGGTTTCTCGAGGACGAGGAGCTCGAGCGTTTCGGCAGGATGCATCTGCTGACCGCCTATCTCGAGCGAAAGCGCGAAGACATCCGTCGCTGGAACGAAGCGCTGGGTGACGCCGGCAAGCTGCCGGTCAATCGCCGTCGCCAGACCAACATCGGTGCGTTCCGTGCTTACGCGGATGCGTACCTCAAGGCACATCCCGATGTGCACGACAAGATGACCCGCATGGTGCGTATGCGCGATCCGGGTGCCCTGGGCATTCCGCTGGAGATTTACGCGTTCACCAATACGGTGGTGTGGCTCGACTACGAGCGCATCCAGGCGGATATCTTCGATCATCTGATTGCGATCCTTCCCGAGTTCGGGCTGCGGCCGTTCCAGCAGCCGTCGGGTGGGGATCTGCGCGAGGGCTTCGCGTCCATGCGCTCGGCCGCCGTGGTGACGCCGGTCGCGGCGGAGGACTGACATGGGCCGCGCGTATCTGAGTCTCGGTTCCAACATCGACGCTGCGCGCTGGCTGGGTGCGGCGGTCGCCGAGTTGCGGGCGCGCTTCGGCGCGCTGAATGTGTCGCAGGTGTATCGCAGTGCGGCTGTCGGTTTCGATGGGCCGGACTTCCTCAACCTCGCGGTGGCCCTGGACAGCGACCTGGGGCCGGAAGCGCTCAATGACTGGCTGCATGCGCTTGAAGATCGGCATGGACGGGTTCGGGGTGGCGAGCGTTACGCCGACCGGACGCTGGATGTCGATATCGTCCTTTATGACGATCTGGTCCTTAGCGGGAAGGGGCACCTGGAGCTGCCACGGGGCGAGCTTCGGCATGCGTTTGTGCTTAAACCGCTGGCGGATATCGCGCCGGACGTGCGCCACCCTGTGGATGGACGGACGCTGGGCGAACTCTGGGCTGCCTTTCCGGCGGAGAGTGAGCCGCTGGTGGTCGACGAGGCCTGCACGGTCGCCGTTGCCTGAGAAAGCCGTCGGTCTGGACGTCCTGTCCCGTGACAGCCTCCGGTGGCGGCTGGCCAGCCAAGGTGATACAACGCGTTCCACCAAGGGGTTCTAAGGAAAGGTTATGGGTAAGTTCGCACGCAGCTGGGCACTGATGAAGTCCAGCGCCACGATCCTCCGCCAGGACAAGGAGCTGATGCTCTTTCCACTCCTGGCCGGTCTCGCCTCGCTTCTGGTCATCGCGACCTTCGCCTGGCCGGTGATCGCCATGGTCGGATCGAATCAGGTCGATCTCGAAGGCCAGCGCCATCACGTTTCGCCGCTCTTTATGCTGGTCAGCTTCGCGTTTTACTTCGTGCAGTATGGCGTGGTGATCTTCTTCAACGTCGCGCTCGCCTCCGCCGCCATGATCCGTCTCAACGGTGGCAACCCGACGCTCGGTGACGGCCTCCGCGCCGCGATGGGCAAGCTGCCGAACATCATCGGATATGCCCTGATCGCCGCCACGGTCGGCATGATCCTGCGTGCGCTGCAGGAACGTCTCGGCTTCGTCGGCCGCATCGTCGCCGGCATCCTCGGCTTCGGCTGGACGGTCGCCACCTTCCTCGTCGTGCCGGTGCTCGCCGCGCAGGACATCGGCCCGGTGGACGCGGTGAAGCGCAGCACCTCGTTGCTGAAGGAAACCTGGGGCGAAAACCTGATCGGCAACGCCGGCATCGGCCTCGCCGGTGGCATCCTCACCTTCTGCCTGATCTTCGCCAGCGCCGTGTTGTTCTTCGGTGCCGTCGCGACGCATTCGGTGGCGTTGATGATCACGGTCGGCGTCGCGGCGGTTGTCAGTCTCGTCGTGCTCAGCCTGTTTCAGGCGGCGATGCACGGCGTCTACTCCGCTGCGTTGTATCGCTTCGCGACGGAAGGCGACCCGGGTCAGGGCTTCGACCGCGCTCTGCTGGAATCGGCGTTTCGTCAGAAGAACTAAGGCACCGCTGTGATGACGAGGAAGGCCCCGACCACGTTCGGGGCCTTCTTCATTTGTAGATGCTGGAAGCCAACCGATGCCGGTGGGAGCGAACCCTGCCGGTGCTATCACGTAGCCCTTGCGTTACCGCGAATTAGATGTTGAGTGCGCGGCCGCCGTCGACGCGGATGACTTGGCCGGTGGTGTAGTGCGCGTCCATCAGCAGCCAGCGCACGGCTTCGGCGACGTCGGTGGGCTCGCCTTTGCGGCCGAGCGGTGTTTTGGCGATGAGCGCATCGGCGGCTTCTTCGGGCTTGCCGGACTCGGGCCAGAGAATGGCGCCGGGTGCGACGGCGTTGACGCGGACGTCGGGTGCGAGGTCTTTGGCCAGCGCCTGCGTGAGCATGTTCAGAGCGGCCTTCGCCATCGAGTACACCGCGTGTCCGGCAAGCGGACGTTCGGCGTAAATGTCGACGATGTTGACGATCGATCCGCGCGCTTTACGAAGGGCGGGAGTCGCTGCCTGTGCGAGGAAAAACGGTGCGCGCGCGTTGGCGGCAAACAGGTCGTTCCAGTGGGCTGCCGTGGTGTCGCCGATCGGCGTCGGGTAGAACGCCGATGCGTTGTTGACCAGTCCGTCGAGGCGGCCGAAGTGGTCGGTGACGCTGGCGATGAGTATGTCGGGTGTGGCGTCGTCTTCCAAAGCGCCGGCGAAGATGGCGGCGCTTTCAGGGCGCGCAGCGTTGAGCTCCCGCGACAGAGCTTTGGCTTCGTCTGCCGATTGACGATAGTGAATAGCGACGTCGCAGCCTGACGCGTGCAGGTGACGCACGATGGCGGCGCCGACGCGGCGTGCGCCTCCGGTGACGAGGACGACCGGTTGCTTGTTCACGTGCGACTCCCTGTTCTATCGGTGGGGAGCTTGCCGTAAACGGGCGCTGTCGTCACGTCGCGGGTTTGATTTTGCGGGCAGCTGGTTTCTTTGCGGGCGTGCGGCGGGCGGCGGTTTTCTTTGTCGCTTTCCTGGTGGATGCCTTGGCGACCATGGTGGGGGTGGCTTTGCGGGAGGCGGACTTTTTGGCGGTGGCGCGTTTGGGGGTGGCCGGTTTTTTTGTTGCTGCCTTGCGGGAGCGCCCTTTGGGCGCATCGCCAGCAAGGCTGGCTCCTGCAGAGGCTGCGGCTCGCCTGGCGGTGGGGCCAGGCGGGGTTTCGCCAGCGGAGCTGGCTGCCACTGGGTCGGCGGCGCCCGAGGTGTGTGGCGCTGGCTCGCCTTTCGGCTCGTTGCGCGAGGACTTCTTGCTGCCGCTGCCGTCCGGGGTGTCGTCGCCTTCGATGTGGATTTCGCCGCTGAAGAGTTCCATGGCGGTTTTGGCGACCTGGCCGGTGTCGTAGTAGGCGTAGGCGCCGACGCCTAGTGCACCGACGATGGGCAGCCAGCGTGAGATGCCTTTGCCTACGGCGCGCTTCGAAACGCTGACGCCGATGCGACCGGCGAGACGCTGGAGGACGCTGGTGGCGGCCGTACGGAAGACGAGGCGGTCGCCGATACGGATGGCGATGTCACGGAAGGCCTGCGCGGCAGTGTGGCGGAACAGGCACCAGAGCATCTGTTCCTGGCCGAGCTTCGCCGTTTTGCCATAAGCGGCGGCGATGTCGCTGACCAGCTGGCCCTGGATGCGCCAAATGGCGACGAGTTCGGGGAGAACGGTCAGCCAGCCGAGCGGGCCCGGCGGCAGGGCGAGGGAACCAGCGGTGAGACCCGCCTTGTTCGCTGCCGCGCTGGAGAGGCGGCGGCATTCGTCCTCGACGGTGCCCTTTGCGGCACGGGGGACGTCGCTGTCGGGGATGCGGCTGACGAACTCGAGGATGGCTTTGGCGACGGGGCTTTCGGCGCGGTCGGCGACGACGGCGATGATTTCTTTCGAGGTGGAGGTGGCGTCGTTCTTCGCCATGTGTGCTCCCTGGGATTCGATGGAGGTAATGGTGGGGGTGGGAGCGTGAGTCGGTCATGAAGCCTTGAGGCGGGGTGGGTCGCCAGCAGGGCTGGCTCCTACAAGGAGCCGGGTTTGATCGGGGCGGGGCGGCGGGTCGCATGTTGCGGCGCAACGGGCGGGTGTATGCTTTGAGGTAAATCTCAAGGATGAAAGCGGCTCGAAAGGTCCAGACCTCATAGTCGCCTCGCCCAATTCCCCCTTCCTGCGGCCGCAGGTAGTTACGTTATAACATTGCCAAGAAGAGTCCCTGATGACACCCGTTCGCCTTGCACTCTGCATCGCCCTTGCCTTGTCCGCCGCTCCGGCCTTCGCGACCGATGACCCGGCTCCGCCGCAAAAAACCACGAATCTGGGCGAAGTGGATGTCAGCGCGCAGCTCGACGCGGCGCGTAACAGCCTTTCGCCCGACACCGGCAGCAGCCAGTACGTCATGGATCGCCAGACGATCCAGGCGTTGCCGCTGGGTGATTCGACGCCGCTGAACCAGGTCGTCCTTCAGGCGCCGGGCGTGGTGCAGGATTCCTACGGCCAGCTGCATGTGCGTGGCGACCACGCCAACCTGCAGTACCGCATCAACGGCGTGCTGATCCCCGAGAGCATCGGCGGCTTTGGCCAGACGCTGGATGCCCGCATGATCGACAGCGTGAAGCTGCTCACCGGCGCGCTGCCCGCGCAGTACGGCGAGCGCACCGCGGCCATCGTCGACATCACCACCCGCACGGCGAAGGACGGCATCGGCGGCAGTGTCGGTATCACCGGCGGCCAGTTCGGCACGCTCAACCCGAATGCCACGCTGTTCGGCAAGAAGGACGACTGGAGCTTCTTCCTGACCGCCAACTACCTCGAGAACGATGTCGGTATCGAAAACCCGACCTCGAGCCGCAAGGCCATCCACGACCACACCAACCAGGTGAAGGCATTCGGCGACATCTCGTACCTGATCAATAACGACACGCGCCTCAGCTTCATGTTCGGCGCGACCAACAACCGCTTCGAGATCCCGAACAATCCCGGCCAGTCGCCGCAGTTCGGTTACCTCGACGTGACCGACTTCGACTCGGCACAGCTCAACGAGCGTCAGTCGGAGAAGACGCGCTTCGGCATCCTCAGCCTGCAGGGCAAGATGGGCAGCACCGCCTACCAGGTCTCGGCCGGCGAACGTTACAGCGGTCTGAACTTCACGCCGGACGACATCGGCGACCTGATGTTCAACGGCGTCGCATCGGACGTCCACCGCGCCAACCGCGCGACCACCCTGCAGGCGGACTTCTCCACGCCGCTGGGCGACAACCACACGCTGCGTTACGGCGTTTACGGTGAGTTCGAGCGCGCGACGTCGAGCAATAATGCGCTGGTGTTCCCGGCCGATGCCGACGGCAATCAGACGTCGACCACGCCGATGAACATCCTCGACAGCAGCCGCATCCTGGCCCGCACCTATGCCCTGTACCTGCAGGACGAGTGGAGCATCGGCGACAAGTGGACGGTCAACTACGGTGCGCGCGCGGATCGCTACGATGCGTTCAAGCCGGAAAGCCAGCTGAGCCCGCGCCTCGGTGTCGTCTATCAGCCGACCGACAGCACGACGATCCACGCCGGTTACTCGCGTTACTTCACGCCGCCGGCCAGCGAGTCGATCAGCCCGACCTCCATCGCCAAGTTCAACGGCACGACCAACGCGCTGCCGGACAACGGTAACGACACGCCCCTGGCCGAGCGCAGCAGCTATTACGACGTGGGCATCTCGCAGAAGCTGGGTGACCAGTGGACCGTCGGCATCGACAGCTATCTGCGTCACGTCGCGCGCATCCAGGACGAAGGCCAGTTCGGTGCCGCCGTGGTCTACTCGACCTTCAACTACGACCAGGGCAAGGTCAAGGGCGACGAGTTCACCCTGAACTACAATGGCGGCGCACTGACCGCGTACTTCAACTTCGCGTACAACCGTTCCGTCGGCAAGCGCATCATCACGGGTCAGTACAACTTCGATCCGGACGATCTCGCCTACATCCAGGACCACTTCATCCACCTGGATCACGACCAGAAGTACACCTCGTCGGGCGGCGTCAGCTACGCGTTCGCCGACAGCACGCGCATCGGTGCCGACTACCTGTTCGGTTCCGGCCTGCGCCGCGACGGCCTCGTGCCCAACGGCGACACGATGCCGTCGTACTTTCAGCTCAACCTGAGCGTGGCGCACGACTTCAACCTCACCAGCCTCGGTGCTACCCACACGCAGCTGGCTCTGGTCAATGCGCTGGATCGCACGTACGAACTCCGTGACGGTTCCGGCATCGGCGTCGGTGCGCCGCAGTTCGGTCCGCGCCGCGGCGTGTTCCTGTCGCTACAGCAGGACTTCTGAGTCCGGGCGCTTCCCGGGGGCTTCGCATCCCCGGGGAGCGCTCCGCTGCAACGGGGCCATGCCTTCGTTTATCCTGAAGGCATGAATACCCGGCTTCCCGAACCCAGCGCCGACGAGCGCGCTCATTCCGAGCACCTGACCAGCCTCCTGCGCGAGGAGATCGCGGCCCACGGGCCGATGCCGTTCTCTCGTTTCATGGAACGCTGCCTTTACGCTCCTGGCCTCGGTTATTACAGCGCCGGCAAGACCAAGTTCGGCGCGGACGGCGACTTCGTCACCGCACCGGAACTGGGGACCTTGTTCGCGCGTTGCGTCGTGCGCGCGTTCGAGCCGGTGCTGGCGTCGCTCGGCCCCGACGCGGATTTTCTCGAGATCGGCGGCGGCAGCGGCGCGTTCGCCGAGGCGGCCCTGCTGGCGCTCGAGGCAGCGGGTGTCGTGCCACGCCGATTCATGATCCTGGAACCCAGCGCCGACCTGCGCGAGCGTCAGCGCGAACGACTGCATGCGAACCTTCCTGCCGGGCTTGCGGCACGTACCGTATGGCTCGACGGTCCACTCGAGGAGGAGTGGGACGGCGTGATCTTCGCTAACGAAGTGATCGACGCGCTGCCGACGACGCGGTTTACCGCGCGCGACGGAGAAATCTACGAGGAGTACGTGATCCTCGACGGCGATGGCCGCTTCATGCGTAGCGATCGTCCGGCGGATGCGCTTGTCGGCGGCGCCGTCCGTCACGTGGAGCGTGACCTCGGGCGCGAATTCGACGCGGGTTACCGGACGGAAATTCTTCCGCAGCTGCCGTACTGGATGCAGGCGGTGGCGGGCACGTTGCGCCGTGGCGCGATGGTGTTCGCCGACTACGGCTACACCCGCAGTGAGTACTACCTGCCTGAGCGCACCGACGGGACGCTGCGTGCGTTTTATCGGCATCGTGCGCATGGCGACGCGTTCTTTCTTCCGGGACTGCAGGATCTGACGGCATCGGTCGACTTCACGGCGCTTGCGGAGGCGGGAAATAACGCCGGGTTCGGTGTCGCCGCGTATCTCCCTCAGGCGCAGTTTCTGATCGCGGCGGGGATGCAGGAGTTCTTCGAGGACGATTACCTGCGGCTCAGCGATGAGGCGGCGCGCTTTCGTCTGTCGCAGGAAGTGAAGAAGCTGACGCTGCCCGATCAGATGGGGGAGCGGTTTCAGGTGATGATGTTCGCCAAGGGCGTGGATCCGGCGGCGTTGCCGGTTGCGGTGTTGGCGGCGGATCAGGGGGCTCGGCTTTAAGGCTTAAGCACCGACGCGATGGCTGACGCCTGGGCTTTTTTCATGGCCTCGCCGATCGCCGGGCCTTGCAGGCCTTTTTCGACGAAGGGTTGTGAGGTAACGGCCGCGGCGGCCTGGCGACAGGCGCGCAGGAAATCGGCTTGCGGGTAGGGGGCGTCAGTGTTGCCGCCGCGGCCGCGCTTGTCGGCCATGCAGGCAAGGAGGAAGGTCTCGAGACGTTCCGGTCGGCGTAGCGCGCCGAGTGCTTCGAGCAGGCGCAGAATCGTGGTCGGCTTCAGCTCGAGCGCCATGTGTGCGTTGAGGTGGTGTTTGCAGACCATCTCCGCCATGAAGGCGTATTCCGCCGGCACTTTGAGTCGCGCGGAGATCTCGCGCACGGGCTCGATGCCGCGCTGCTCATGCATGATGTGGCGAGGCAGGACGTCCGCCGGTGTCAGCGCCTTGCCGAGGTCGTGGGTAAGGGCGCAGAAGCCGACCAGAGCGTCGCCGGGCGCGAGCGCGGCCGCGGCATCCAGCACCATTTCGATGTGGATGCCCGTGTCGACTTCCGGGTGGTATTCGGGACGTTGCGGTACGCCGTACAGCGCGTCCACTTCCGGGAACAGCACGCGCAACGCGCCGCTATCCCGAAGCACACGCACGAAGACCGACGGCGCCGGTTCGGCGAGTGCCTTGCGGGTCTCGGCCCATACGCGCTCGGGAACGAGATGGTCGATTTCACCGTCGTCGACCATGCGTCGCATCAGCGCCATGGTGTCCTCCGCTACGGTGAAGCCCAGCGGAGCGTAACGTGCGGCGAAGCGCGCAACGCGCAGCAGGCGGACCGGATCTTCGGCGAAGGCATCCGACACATGACGCAACGTGCGTGTCTCGATGTCGCCTACGCCACCGAACGGGTCCACCAGCGTGCCGTCCTCGTGCTGGGCGATGGCGTTGATGGTCAGGTCGCGGCGCTCGAGGTCCTGCTCCACCGTGACGGACGGATCGGCGTGAAACGCGAACCCGTGATATCCGCGACCCGTCTTTCGCTCGGTACGAGCGAGGGCGTATTCCTCTTTCGTTTCTCCGTGCAGGAAAACGGGGAAGTCCTTGCCGACGGCCTTATAGCCGGCGGCGAGCATGGCTTCGGGCGTGGCACCGACGACCACCCAGTCGCGATCCACGACCGGACGGCCCAGCAGCTGATCGCGGACGGCGCCGCCGACGAGGTAGATATCCATAAGATCGTTCAGGGCCGACGTTTGGTGCGCGCTTCATCCAGGCGGCGCTGACGAACGGGCTGGCCGAGCAGACGCGGCAACCAGGCGGAAAAGGACTGAGGCGCGATGCCCAGCTGCGCGAGGCCGTCGACCTTGCCGACGGAATCCGTACGCAGCGAGAGGAAATTATCCGGCGTGAACGGCTTGCCCGGCACGAACTGCGCGAACTCCGCCTGCAGGCGGCCGAGGCTGTCAGGCATGGGGATGACGACACGGCGGCGGCCACGCGCATCACGAATGGCACGCACGATGTCGATCAGCGTCAAGGTCTCGGGCCCGTACAGTTCGAACGTGCGCAAGGCGCCGATCGCCGGGTTGGCGACCGAGCGGGCGATGGCTTCCGCCACATCGCCTACGTAGACGGGCGCCATCTTGGCCTGCGGGCGCGGCAACGGCATCACGGGCGCGACGCGCAGCAGCTTGTCGAAGCGTGTGACGAGTCCGTCGCCCGGGCCGAAAATCGTGCTGGGCTGGTAGATGGTCCAGTCGAGCGTCGACGCCTTGACCAGGGCCTCCGCCTCACCGCGCGAACGCAGGTATCTGGACAGCCCCTGGCCGGCCTTGAGTGAACTCATCTGATGCAGACGATGGACGCCCGTGGCCTGACAGGCCTCGATGATCAGGCGGGTCAGTTCGACGTGCGCTCGCTGGAAGGTCTGACGACCGCTCTCGCTGAGGATGCCCACCAGGTTGATGACGGCATCCGCTCCCGCGATGTGCCTGCGCAGGACGGCGGGGTCGTAGACGTCGGCGCTGACCGTGGTGACCTGCCGACCCACCGCGCTATGCCGGCGGTTTTCCCGGTTGCGTGACAGCAACAGAAGCGAGTGTCCGTCGGCGGCAAGCCGGGGTACGAGCGTGCCGCCGACAAAGCCGGTGCCGCCGAGGATGACAATGCGTTGAGCGTTCATGAGTTCAGCCTAGGCCGCTTGGCGCCCGACGCCAAGCGAGTCAGCTCTGGGGTTCCTGTGGGGCCGGAGCGGAGGTCGCCTCGGCGGGCGCCGGCTGGGTGACAGCCGGCGCCGTGGGGGGTGCGGGTCTGGCGACCGAAGGCGCCGGACAGGAGACCGGTTTACGTACGGCGCCAGGGCTAGGCAGGGCATACATGCTGCCGATCCGTGTCATGCGCGACCCGATCGGCAGCGCATTACCCGTCAGCCGCCAATCGTAGATCACGGCGAAGGCCATCACGCGTGCGACATATTCGCGCGTCTCCTTGTAGGGGATGCTCGCGACGAAGAGGTCGGGGTCCAGCGAGCCACGGGCGCTCACCCACTGGTCGACCTTGTTCGGGCCGGCGTTGTAGGCGGCGCTCGCCAGCCAGGGCGCCCCGTTGTACCGGGCGGCCATCTGCGAGAGATAACGCGTGCCGAGAATGATGTTGGTCGTCGGTTCGTAGAGGCTGTCGCCGCCGCTCCACGCAAGCCCGTTACGCCTGGCGACGAGAGACGCGGTGCCGGGCAACAGCTGCATCAGCCCTCGCGCGTCGGCGCCGGAACGGGCGTCCGTCATCCATGCGCTCTCGGCGCGGATGATGGCGTAGGCCCAGGGTGCTTCGATGCCAGCCTGGCTGGCCTGTTCGACCACACCATCCTGGCGTGCCAGCGGGAAGCGCTGTTCGTACAAGCGCAGGGCCTCGCCCGACGACAGGCCGAAGACGCCACGGTCATACCAGCCTTTGCGGAAGGCGAGGTCGGCGGCGAGCCGTTGGGTGTCGGCGTCCCGCCCTGCCAGCGCGGCCGTCCATTCACGACGTGCGTACTTCTGCAGGCCGACCGAGTAGAGCTCGAAAGCGCGGTCGACGCCGGGCTCCGTCAACAACGCGGCCTCACGACGCTCATCGGTGGCCATCGTCGCGGGGCAGATGGCATACGAGGCATCGATCCGGTCGGCGGCCAGGAATCCGAAGTACGTCGCCTCCTGTGCGACGTTCTGGTAGATGGCCTTCGCCTCGCCCTGGCGTCCGAGCTTTGCGAGCACCAGCGCACGGAAATAACGCCATTCGCCGTCGTCTTTCTGCGCAGGCGCGAGCGCGTCGATGGCGGCGAGTGCCGCCGGCCAGTCCTGTCGGGCCAAGGCGACGCGCACGCGCCACTCGCGCGTCGCGTCGGTCTGCGCACCCGGCGGCAGCGCGACCAGGCGATCGAGCGCCGACTCGTCGAAATCGGTCGCGTGGAAGAGAGCGAGGGCGTTGAGAACGGCGCCCTTCTGCTGCTCGCTCAGTGAGAAGCGCGGCGCCAGCGAGGTCCATGCGCTGTCGGCCACGGTCGACTGCTTGCGGGCCATGCGCTGCAGGGCGAGCGTCACGGCCTGACGATGGCGCGGCGTATCCGGCCAGGTGGCCGCGTCACGCAGCGCACTGGTCGGGTCGTTGAGGGCCTGCGCGATGCGCTGGCCCGCAGCGGCATCTTCGGGCGGAAGCCAGGCGGCGAGTCCTGCCACCGTGCCGCCCTTGCCCGCATCGGCGGCGGTCTGGATCCGCGTCCACAGGCGATCGGGCGTCAGCAAGCCCTGGTCATGCGCGGCGCTCAGCACCGGATCGCATGCGTTCGGCAGGCTGGCCTTCTTCCACAGGTCGGCCAGGTCGGTCTCGAAGACGAGCGGCTGGCCGCGCGACAGCTTGGCCTGCAGGGCGAAACAACTCAGTCCGTCCCCGAGACCGGGCTGGTACATCGCGGTGAAAGTCACCCAGTCCTTGCGGCGCGCCAGCTCGTTGAGGAAGTCGCGGCGCAGGTCGGCGGCAGGGATGAGGCCGGGGTTGGCGGCGAGGTAGGCATCGACCCGGGCGCGATCGAGCGTCCGCAGATCATGCTCCAGCGACGCGGCTTCCAGGTACGGGAAAAGCACGTAGTGTTCGAGTCCGGTGGCCTGGGCGCGCCATGCATCGCCGCCCTGCTGGGCCGTCGCGTAGGCCTGGCGGAAGCGCGTGCGCTCCGCGTCGGAACCTTCCGCCGAGGCCCGGAGGCTACCGGCGAGTCCGCAGGCGGCAAGGGCGAGGCCGGCCAGGAGGCGAATGGAACGGGCGGCGCGTCGCGTTGCCGGGGCGGAGACCATCGGGATTCCTTCACGTGTACGTACCGCATCATTGTAAGGGAAGCGTGTGCGCAGGCTTGATGAACGCAGCCAATGCAGCGGCAATCGCCCTCGCGGGCCCGGCCCGTTAAGCTTGTCCGGCTTCCCCCTTTACGCTCTCGAACTGGAACGGCATGCCGCCCCATCTTCCTTACGCGCGATTCGCGCGACCGCTCGCATGGCTCGTGCTCGTTGCCGCCGCCGTCTTCGGCGCTGGCTACTGGTTTGTGCTGGGCCGCCCGATCGCCCTGCCGGATTCGCCGACGGCGAAGATCGCCTGCGTGTCCTACGCGCCCTTCCGGCTCAAGGGCGAGACGCCGTTCGACCTCAACGCGTTTATCCCGCCCGAGCGGATCGATGCCGACCTCAAGGCGCTGTCCACGCGTTTCGACTGCGTGCGCACGTATTCCATGGGGCAGGGACTGGGCGCCGTGCCTGACATCGCCGGCCGATACCACATGAAGGTGTTGATGGGCATCTGGCTGGGGCGCGACCCCGTCGCCAACGAGCGCGAGATCAAGCTGGGCATCGAGGCCGCGCGTCGGGATCACGACAGTCTGCGGGGCGTCGTCGTCGGTAACGAGGTGCTTCTCCGGGGCGAGTTGTCGGAAAAGGCGCTCGCGGCCTACATCGCCCGCGTCAACGAAGCGACCGACGTACCAGTCACCTACGCTGACGTGTGGGAGTTCTGGCAGAAGCACCCGGCACTGGCCAAGGTCACGGACTACCTCACGATTCACATTCTCCCCTACTGGGAAGACGAGCCCGTCGCTCCGGAAGACGCCGTGCGCCATGTGGCCGACGTCTACCAGAAGATGAAGGGCGAGTTCCCGGGCAAGCAGATCATGATCGGCGAGACGGGCTGGCCCAGCCAGGGCCGTACGCGCCGACACGCGAGTGCGAGCCTGGTCAACGAGGCGCGCTACATGCGCGAGTTCCTCAACTACGCCGCCACGGTCGACATGCCCTACAACGTGATCGAGGCCTTCGATCAGCCGTGGAAGCGCGACCTGGAAGGCACGGTCGGCGGCTACTGGGGCATCTTCGACGTGGATGCGAAGCCGAAGTTCGCCATGCAGGGCCCGATCGTCGAAGAGCCGCGCTGGACCTGGGCACTCGGTATCGGCGTCGTCGGTGCACTGCTGTTCCTGCTTGCGGGCGCCATTCGCCGTCGCTGGCACGGCGCGTCGGGCTGGGTGTCGCTGGCGCTCGCCGGTTTTGCCTCGGGCACGGCGTTGGCGGCGCACGCGCGGCTCCTGTCCTTCGCCGCGCGTGACAACGTCGAATGGGCTACCGGCATCATCATCGGAGTCGTCGCACTGGCGACGGCGCTCTCGCTGGCGCGTGCGATCGCCGCGCGTCTGGCATCGCCGATCGATCTGGCGGCGGTCGCACCGCGTCCGGTCGAGCGCCGTCGCCTGAGTATCGCGTGGTCGGACGCGTTTACGCCGCAGCGTTTCTTCTGGATGTTCGTGCTGACGCTGTACGGGATTCTGCAGGTCTTCAACGGTCGCTATCGCGATTTCCCGATCGGCCTGTTCGCGCTGCCTTGCATCGGGTTCTTCCTGCTGGGGCTGCTGCGCACGCGCGAGGACAGCCTGATGCCGCTGGTCGAGGAGCGCTTGATGGCGGTGTGGATTCCGCTGCTGGGTATCGCGGTCGTCGTCGAGGAAACCGGTGTCAACGCGGTCTCCTGGGGTTGGCTGCTGCTCAATCTGGCGCTGGCGTGGCCGGTGCTGACGGCCTGGCGGCGGGCACGGCGGCTTTAGTCAGGCCGCCGCGGGTTCCGCTCCACCGAACTGCGCACGTATCAGTCGCAGCGAGCCGATCAGCAGCGCCACCGCGCCGCCCTCGTAGCAATACAGCTGCAGCGCGATCACGCCCAGCGACGCCGCCAGCACCGCCGACACGGTGCTACGCCAGAACAGCGCCACCAGCGCCATCAACACCGCCGCGTATCCGTAGGCGTAGGTCAGGAAGCCCTGCACGATGAGGTTGCGCGTGCCGCACCACCACGGACCGCCCGCGCCGTCGCAGGCATGCGCCGCATCGGCCGGCTCGATGAAGCCGTAACGCAGCACCGTGGCGGCGAACGCGACGATAACGATGACGGCCCAGGGCAGGGCGGCGCGCAGGCTCGATTTCATGGACGACTTACCTCAGGGGGTGGCGGCGCCAGCGGCTTCGGCTAGCGCGAGCGGCAGGCGAATTTCGGCGGCGAGCGGCAGATGATCGGAGAACGCCCGCGGCAATGTCCACGTGCGCTCGAGCTTGATGTCGGCCGACGTGAGGATGTGGTCGAGCGCACGGCGCGGTTTCCAGCTGGGAAACGTCGGTGTGCTGATCGTCGGCATCTGCAGGGCGGTCTTCTCGAACAGGCGCTGCATCTCGGGTGAGGTGGGCTCGGTGTTGAGGTCGCCCATCAGTACCGCATGCGGATAGGGCGCGAGCAATTCCGCGATGAAACCCAGCTGTCCCATGCGTGCCGCGGCGCCCAGAGACAGGTGGGCAATGACCACCACCAGAGCATCGGCCCCCGTGCCGAAACGCACGAACAGCGCGCCCCGGCCTTTGATGCGGCCGGGCAGCGGATAGTCGATGACTTCGGTGGGCTCGATGCGGCTGAGCAGGCCGTTGGCGGAATGCGCGACGCGTGCCATCGGCCGGTTCGGCTGATGGCTCCAGAAGGGCATGCCGGCGGCTTCCGCGATGTAACGGGTCTGGTTGAGGAAGCCGGAGCGCAGGCTGCCGGCATCGGCTTCCTGCAAACCGACCACATCGAATTCGTGAAGGAGCTCGGCGAGCGAGTCCAGGTTTGCCAGCTTCGAGCGGCCCGGAAGGACCGCGTTCACGCTGCGCGTGACGTAGTCCGTGTACCGCTGGACGCTCGCGCCGGCGAGGATGTTGCAGCTCAGAAGGCGCAGGGTGCGCTCCGGAGCGAGGATGGATGGCGGCGTGAAGCGGGTCATGTGAGGGGCTTTGTCGGGTCTCGTCTGGCGATAACGCCAGAGAATGCCCTCCGTCGTGTGAACGGAGGGCAGGCGATCGTCAGGGCTTACTTGCCGCCCTTCAGTTCCTTGTCGACCAGGTAACTGACGACGCCGTTGAGCTCGTCGAAGTCCTTGATCTGCGCGCTGCGGTACTTGCCGTCGACCACGACCGTGGGCGTGCCGTCGATGCCCCAGTTCTGAATCAGCTTGCCGTCGGCGAGGATCCGCTGACGGATGGCATCGTCCTTGGTCGCCAGCTGCAGGAACCTGGCTTTGTCGACACCGTAGTTCTTCGCGTACCAGTCGGCCAGCTCGTCGATCGTGGCGATCGGGTAGTGGTCGGTGTGGATCGCCTTGAACAGTGCGGCATGGGCCTTCTCGGCCACGCCAAGCTGTTTGGCCGCGTAGTAAGCCTGAGCGTACGGCAGCCATGCATCGTTGAATGCCGCCGGAATGACGCGGAACGTCACGCCCTTGGGCAACTTCTTCTGCAGGGTCTCCGCGTACGGCTCGTAATGGGCGCAATGGATGCAGCCGTACGAGAACACCTCGACCACTTCCACCTTGCCGTCCTTCGGATCGAGGCGCTGCGGGGTGGTGGTGGCCACGTACTGCTGACCTTCGGTATAGGGGGGCGCACCTTCGGCCGGCTTGGCGCTGCACGCGGCGGTGAGCGCGAGGCCGACGAAAAGGAGCGAGAGACGCTTGAACATGGATATCTCCGTGAGGGGTCGAGAACGCGGTTACTTACCCGCGGCTTCCTTGCTGATGAGCCATTGTGCGAGCTCTATCGCCTGGGGATAGCCACCGGCCGTGATCGCCGTGAAGCGGTACTTGCCGTTCACTACGATGGTCGGCGTGCTATCGACCTCGTAGGCACGGATCAGTTCATCCGCCCGCTTCATCTTGGTGTTGATCGTGAAGGAGTTGGCCGTGGCCACGAACTCTTCCGGCTTGACGCCGTACTTCGCGTAAAACTTTGCGACGTCGTCGATGGTCGGCCATGCCGACTGCGGCTTCGGCTTGTTTGTCTGCTGATCCATGATGCCCAGCTCGCCGCTCTTGAAGACGGCGTCGAACATGGCGTCGTGGCTCTGCTTGTCGACGCCGAAGGCCTGCGCGGTGAGGTAGGCGCGCTGCAGCAGCGGCCAGTTCTCATCCGGGCGGAACGAGGCGGGCGTGAAGGTCATGACCGTACCGCGCGGCAGGTCCTTGACCAGCTGGTCGACGATGCCATGGAACTGGAAGCAGGCCGGGCAGCCGTACGAGAACACCTCGGTCACTTCGATCTTGCCCGGGGTGCTGGTGGGCTGCGACGGATCGATGCGGAAGTAGTGCTTACCTTCGACCCACTTGCCGTCGTCGATGAAGGGCTTGGCCGGCGGGCGCTTGTCGTCGGCGTCGCTGGGCGCGGCGACCGGGGCGGCCGAAGCGGCGGCATCCGTGGCGGCTGGCGCGCTGGCGGTGGACGGTGCGGCCGGCGCGGCGGCCGGAGCCGGCGCGGCGGTGGAAGCGGCGGCGGGTGGCGGCGTGGTGGCCGCATCGTTGTTGCCGGAGCTGCAGGCCGCGAGGCCGATCAGGGCGGCGCAGAGGAGGGGAAGGCGCATACGCATCAGGGTTCCTTTTCTTACCTTCTTAAACGAGAACGGGCCCGAAGGGGCCCATTCGATCTTCCAACTTTAACGCCATCAGGGCGTCGCGGGTGCGGCCTGCGTCGCCTCGTTCGTGTGCAGACCCTCGATATAGCTGGCGACGGCGGCGATATCCTTGTCGTCGAGCTTCTGCGCGATGGTCACCATGATCTTCGTGTGCGGGTCGTCGTTAGGCGTGCCGCCCTCGTGCCAGGCCTTGAGCCGCGACTCAACGTACTTCGCGTGCTGACTGGTCAGCTGCGGGTAGCGCGCGCCCGGGTTGCCGCCGCCGTCCGGCCCATGGCAGGCCATGCAGGCGGGAATGCCGCGATCGACATCGCCCTGGCGATAGAGCTTCTGGCCCTGATCGACATAGGCCTGATCGGCCACGCCCGGCAGCGACGCCTTGGTGGCGAAGTAGGCGCCGATGTCGTGCATGTCCTGTTCGCTCAGTGGCGCGGCAAAGCCAGCCATGATCGGATTGGAGCGCTTGCCCGACTTGAAGTCGGCCAGTTGCGCGGCGATGTACTGCTCGCTTTGTCCGGCCAGACGCGGGTACTGCGGATCGGTGGAGTTGCCGTCGAGGCCGTGGCAGGCGCCGCAGGCGGCGGCCTTGCCCTGACCGGCGGTGGCGTCACCGGGCTTGATCGCGGCGGTGGTGCCGCCGACGGGCGCGACGCTGGTTTCGGTCTTCGGCATCCCCGGTGTCGCCGGGTCGGTCGCCGGATTCGCGCCCGGTGTCGCGGCGGTGCCTGCCGCTGCCGGGGCGGTGCCTGCCCTGGCGGGTGCCGCGGTCTGAGCCGTGGCGAGATTCATGACGAGCATCGCGGTAATGGCAGCGGCGGCGTGCCGAAACTTCATAGCTATCTCCAGGAGGGATGCTTCCGAGTCGGGCGAACTCCCCAGCGCGCCGCGATCAAAAGATTATGGGGGGCGGGAGAGAGCCCGGTCAAACCGGTGCGGCGCGCGGCTCCGCGCGGTATCGCATACACTGCCGGACTGTCGTATACGCTCCCCGGCCCGCCGAACATGTCTTCGAACCCCCTCAACAGCGCCCGCTTCGTCCTGGCCGCGAATGAAATCACCCAGCTGCCCTATGACCAGGGCGCCGAAGTGGCGTTCGCCGGTCGCTCCAACGCCGGCAAATCGAGCGCCCTCAACGCGCTGACCGGGCACAACGGCCTGGCCCGCACGTCGAAGACGCCGGGGCGCACGCAGCTGATGGTGGTGTTCGACCTGGCGCCACTGAAGATCGAGGGCGAGTCGCCGGTGGACGCGCGCCTGGTCGACCTTCCCGGATACGGCTACGCCAAGGTGCCCGAAGCCATGCGCAAGCACTGGCGTGGCGAGATCGACGCCTACCTGAAGATGCGCCGGAGCCTGCGCGGCATCGTGCTGATCGTGGACATTCGCCATGAGCTGAAGGACTTCGACCGCACCATGATCGAGTTCTGCGCGGCCACCGACCTGCCGTGCCACGTGCTGATGACCAAGGCCGACAAGCTGTCGCGCGGCCAGGCGTCAGCCGCTCTGGAAACGCTGCGCAAGGATTTCCGCAAGAACAACGTGCCGGGAACCGTGCAGATGTTCTCGTCGCTGGCCAAGACCGGTATCGAGGAAGCGCGGGCGCGGGTGATGGAGTTGCTGGCTACGCCGCGACCGCACGAATTGTAAAAGACATCGCGCGCAGGGCGCGCTCCCACAGGTAGGAGCGCGCCCTGCGCGCGATCAAGGTATCAGGCGACGGTGGCCATAAAAGCCTCGCACAGCGCCTCCATCCCGCGACGATCCTCGTCATCGAAGCGCGCCACCGACGGGCTATCCACGTCCCACACGCCGAACAGGCTGCCGTCGGCCTTGACCAGCGGCACCACGATCTCCGAATTCGATGCGGCATCGCAGGCGATGTGGCCGTCGAAGTCGTGCACGTCACGGATGACCTGGGTTTGCCGCGTCTGCGCGGCCGTCCCGCACACGCCGCGACCCAGCGCGATGCGGATGCAGGCGGGCTTGCCCTGGAACGGGCCGACGACCAGCTCGGTGCCATCGAACAGATAGAACCCGGCCCAGTTGAGATCGGGTACGGCGTCGTAGATCAGTGCGGCGAAGTTGGCGGCATTGGCGATCGTATTCGTCTCGCCGTGCATCAGCCCCTTCGCCTGCTGCAGCAGCTCGGCGTAGAGGGTGGCCTTGTCGTCGGTGGCGAGCGCCTTGGCTTCAAACATGGCGATATATCCAGGGGATTCGTGATCGGAAGAAGACGTGTATGGTGCCACGACCCTGTCCCCGCAAGGCCGTCACAGCATGTCGCGACACCTCTTCGTCGCCGGTACCGACACCGGCATCGGCAAGACGCACGGAGCCCAGACTCTGGTTCATGCCTTTCGTCAGGCGGGCGAGCGCGTCGCCGGCATGAAGCCGGTGGCCAGCGGCTCGGCGCGAAGCCGGGAGGGCCTGCGTAATCAGGACGCGCTCGATCTGATCGGCGCCAGCGCGCCCCCGCCCCCGTATGCGCTGGTCAACCCGCTCGCCTACGAGGAGGCCGTGGCCCCTCATCTGGCTGCCCTGCGCAGCGGACGACCCGTCACCTGGCCGCCGCTGGACGCGGCCTTTCAGTCCCTGGCCGCCGACTACGAGCGTGTGGTGGTCGAAGGCGTCGGCGGCTGGCTGGTGCCACTGGGGGACCGCATCTCGGCCGAGGACATTCCCCGTCGCTGGGACCTGCCGGTCGTGATGGTGGTCGGTGTCCGCCTTGGCTGCATCAGTCATGCCCGTCTCACCGCACGGGCGATCGAGGCCGACGGCTGTCGCTTCGCCGGCTGGATCGCCAACATCATCGAGCCGACGATGCCGCTGCTGGAAGAAAACATCGCAACGCTCCGGGCGAGCCTGGCCGCCCCCTGTCTGGGCGTGCTGCCTTACCGCGTGGCCCCACCCGATGCGGCCATGTTTCTCGATCTCTCCCCGCTGGGCTGACGGCGGCTTCACGCGCGCGGCCGTAACTAGGACGTCATGACCACGTACTTTCTTTCGATCAAAGACATGAGCCGGGCGAAAGGTCCGGACCCGGAGCTTTCGTTCGAGGGCATCGGCCCGGACAAGCTCGCCACGGACATCGCCGACGCCATGCGCGGCGATGGCTTGTTCCAGCGCTGGCGCGCCAGGCAGCCCGAGCCGGATGAGGTCGATCCCAGCCTGGGCGTGACCGACGGCACCGCTTCGGCAAAAGGTGAGCTGTCCAACGACCGCACCGACATTCAGCTGACGACATCGCTGCCCATGCGGATCGTCAAGCATCGTCTGAATCTTCTCATCGGCTCCAGCTGGGAGCTGCGCGACACCCGGTGAAAACCCTTGCCCTGACTGATGGCGGTTGTCCCCGCCGGGCTTACGCCGCTAGAGTCGGCGCTTTGCTCACCGCCAGGGGACAACCTACCCATGCTGAAGGTCCGTAGCCTCGTGATCGCCACTTCGATCGCTCTCACCGCCGCCTGCTCGTCGTCGAACGACGCCGATAAGGCCACCGCCCCGGCACCCGCCGGCACGGCTCCCGCCCATGCGGCTACGACCGCCGCCGCCCCGGCCGCGCACGAGAACCCGCTGCTGGTCGCCAGCACGCTGCCGTTCCAGGCGCCGCCCTTCGACAAGATCGCCGACGGCGACTTCCAGCCGGCTATTGAAGAAGGCATGAAGCAGCAGATCGCCGAGATCGAGGCGATCGCCAATTCGGCCGACGAGCCGACCTTCGACAACACCATCGTCGCAATGGAAAAGTCCGGCGTGCTGCTCAAGCGCGCGCAGAGCGTCTTCAGCGCGCTCACCGGCGCGAACACGAACGACACGCTGCAGAAGGTCGACGAAGAAGAGTCGCCCAAACTCGCCGCGCACAGCGATGCCATCTACCTCAACGACAAGCTGTTCAAGCGCGTCGAGGCGCTCTACGAGAAGCGCGATTCGCTCAAACTCGATCCGGAATCGGCACGTCTGCTCGAGGTCACTTACAAGGACTTCGTGCATGAAGGCGCGAAGCTTTCCGAAGCCGACAAAACCAGGCTGAAAGAGCTCAACAAGGAAGAGTCGACCCTCAGCACGAAGTTCACCAACATGCTGCTCGCCGATACCAAGGCTGGCGCGCTGGTGGTCGATGACAAGAAAGCACTCGATGGCATGTCCGACGGCGACATCGCCGCCGCCGCCGATGCCGCCAAAGATCGCAAGCTCGACGGCAAGTACGTGGTCGCGCTGCAGAACACCACGCAGCAGCCCGCCCTGCAGGGCCTGAACGATCGCGCCACTCGTGAGAAGCTGTTCAAGGCCTCGTGGGAGCGCGCTGAGCACGGCGACGCCAACGACACGCGCGAGACCATCACGCGCATCGCTCAGTTGCGCGCCGAACGCGCCAAACTGCTCGGTTTCCCCAATTACGCCGCATGGAAACTCGACGACCAGATGGCGAAGACGCCCGAGGCCGCCGAGAAGTTCATGGAGCGCCTGGTGCCTGCGGCGGTCGCCCGCGCGAAGAGCGAGTCGAAGGACATCCAGGATGTGATCGACAAGGAAAAGGGTGGCTTCCAGGTCCAGGCATGGGACTGGGACCATTACGCCGAGAAGGTCCGCAAGGCCAAGTACGATCTCGACGAAGCGCAGGTCAAGCCGTATTTCGAACTCGACAACGTGCTGCAGAACGGCGTGTTCTACGCCGCTAACCAGCTCTACGGGATCACGTTCAAAGAGCGCAAGGACATCCCGACCTGGCAGCCGGACATGCGCGTGTTCGAGGTGTTCGACAAGGACGGCACCTCGATGGCGCTGTTCTACGTCGATTACTTCAAGCGCGACAACAAGAACGGCGGCGCGTGGATGAGCAATCTCGTCGACCAGTCCAAGCTGTTCGGCAACAAGCCGGTGGTCTATAACGTCGCCAACTTCAGCAAGCCCGCCCCGGGCCAGCCGGCGCTGATCTCGTTCGACGACGTCACCACCATGTTCCACGAGTTCGGTCACGCGCTGCACGGCATGTTCGCCGACTCGCAGTACCCGTCGCTTTCGGGCGCGAATACCGCACGCGACTTCGTCGAGTTCCCGTCGCAGTTCAACGAACAGTGGGCGTCCGACCCGAAGGTTTTCGCCAACTACGCCAAGCACTACCAGACCGGCGCGCCCATGCCTGCCGAGCTGGTCGAAAAGATCAAGAAGGCCTCGAGCTTCAATCAGGGCTACGCGATGAGCGAGCTGATCTCGGCGGCGCTGCTCGATATGCAGTGGCACATGCTGCCGGCCAGCGACAAGAAGCAGGACGTCGACCAGTTCGAAGCCGATGCGCTGAAAAAGGCCGGCTTCACGCTGGCGCAGGTGCCGCCGCGTTACCGCTCCAGCTACTTCCAGCATATCTGGGGTAACGGTTATGCCGCCGGTTACTACGCGTACCTGTGGACGCAGATGCTCGACTCGGATGCCTTCGAGTGGTTCAAGGAGCACGGCGGCCTGACCCGCGAAAACGGCCAGATCTTCCGCGACAAGATCCTGTCGAAGGGCAACACGGAAGAACTCGGCAAGCTCTACCGTGACTTCCGCGGCAAGGAGCCGAGCATCGAGCCGATGCTGAAGGATCGCGGTCTCAAATAAGCATTTTTAAATGCCTGATCGACGGCCTCCGCAAGGAGGCCGTCTTCGTTTGAGTGCCTTACGGGATCAGTTCGATTCGCTCGATGCCCATGGCCATGCCGCGCCAGACGATGCCCTGGATCTCGTGCAGATTCTGGGCAGCCAGCTTATCCATCCGTTCGATGCACCCATTGCCGCTCTTTTCATAGTGCGCCGCGTACAGACGCGCGAACGTCGTATGACGCAGAAACGTGATGGTCGCTTCATGGGTCGACGGCGGCTGCAGGACGCTGACGCATACCTTCCGGTAACTGGCATCGAACAATACGAGGCACTCGTTCTTCGACCCTCGTCGTGCCGTCAACACGACGCGACTTTCTTCGTCGTCTTCGAGAACGCCGATCAAGGCGTCCTTTTCGACAGGAAGTATCCACGCTCCGGGGATGCGAAATGGCACATCGGCCGGCAACTGTCCTTCATCGAGATGGGCAAACGACAGCACCTGACGCTCACTGGCTTGTTCATTGCCCTGCGGCAAGCTCAGATGCATGAGTTCCTTGTGCGAGCGTATGTGTTGCAGCGGCGTCAGGTGTCCCTTTGGTGAGGGCGCCCGCATGGTGATCGTGCGGGCATGGCCGCGGTCTTGCTGGATCAGGCAATCGGTACCGGGCGACGTCATGTCGCTGTCCTCCTCTGGGGGATGGACGTCGGGTACCGGCCGACGCGAAGTATGGCAACTCTTGCATCACGCCGTGGCACTGCGCAATAGGCCGTGAGGCGTAGCGCGGCGGATCAGGTTTTGGGTGCGGGATCGGGATCGTACACCGACGGGTTGCATTGCTCCTGCTCGGTCTTCCTGCGCCCTACATAGGGTCGCGTCGGTTCGATGTTGTAGGTCGGCTTGTCGGGATAGAGCCGGACGTGGCACTCCAGCTGGTCGAGCAAGCCCCTGGTGTTATGCCCCATATCCCAGAGAGGGTTTCCCGAAAACTTGCTGAGGACCTCGTCGTCGAAAACGTCGACATACGTCGGATCCCGGTCTCGCGCCTGGCGCCCACATGCCGTCGGCGTGATATGCAGGATCGGGCCGTATTCGTCGATGGTCCACTCGCCCTTCTCGACAAAAGGGGGCGGGCAGTCGGAGGGCGGAGCCTTGACGGCGCGCGATGACGTTATCTCCCGTGGGTCCGGTGTGGAAGCGCAGGCGGTCACCACACCGCAGGCGAGCGTGATGAAGGCGGTGAGATGGCACGTTCTCGTCTTCATGTCGGTTCAGCTCTTTGCCGGCGGATCGGGGTCGGCTACTTTCGGTTTACACCGCGACGTTATGGTCCGGGCTTCGCCGACGTAAGGCAGGCTGGGCTCGATCTCGAACGTGACATCCTGACGAAAGAGCGCGAAGTGGCAGCGAACCTGGTCGCGCAGTCCTTGCGGGTTGTACCAGAGCGGATTGCCGCTGAAGCGCTTGACCACCTCGACATACACGGAGGCCAGATCGTAGCCATCCGCCAGACGTCCGCAGAGTGTCGTGTGCAGTGTCAGGATGGGTCCATAAGGCCCCACGCTCCACTGCCCATCCGAAATGAAAGGCGCCGGACAAAGCTCGCTCTTTGCGCGCCCGGGTGCCGCGTGGCTTGCAACGGAGCACGCCAGCATCAGCACAGCGACGATACGCGCCCACATCCTGTGGTTCATCGGTGGTTCCCTCGCGGCACGATGGGTCAGCGACGTCGTGTCCTGACATGCTTCAGCCTAGGACTGGCGTGTCCGGGCTGCAACGGGCCGGGCATTTGATCTTCTACCGTTGCGCAAAAGAGTTGCCGGCGAGTTGCCGGAATTGCGCGCAGAAAAAAAGCCGCGCCCTCGCAGGGGCGCGGCTTCGAATGGCCAGCGCTGACGCAGGCCGGCGATTACTCGCCGATCGTCAGCAACGACGCATTGCCACCGGCGGCGGTGGTGTTGACCGTGAGCGTCCGTTCGCCGGCAAAGCGCAGCAGGTAGTGCGGGCCACCCGCCTTGGGGCCGGTGCCGGACAGGCCTTCGCCGCCAAACGGCTGCACGCCGACCACCGCACCGATCTGGTTACGGTTGACGTAGCAGTTGCCGACGCGCGCGTGGCTGGAGATGTAATCGATGGTGTCGTCGATGCGGCTGTGGATACCCAGCGTCAGGCCGAAGCCCGTCGCGTTGATCTGGTCGACGACCTTCTCCAGGTCGGCGCCCTTCCAGCGGATGACGTGCAGCACCGGGCCGAACACTTCGCGCGTGAGCACGTCCAGCGACGGGATCTCGTAGGCGCGCGGCGCGAAGAACGTGCCGTGCGTCGTGGCTTCCGGCAGGGCGACTTCGCCGATCTTCTTCGCTTCGCGATCCATGCGCGCGGCGTGGTCGACGAGGATCTGGCGCGCGTCTTCGTCGATGACCGGGCCGACGTCGGTCGAGAGCAGTCCGGGGTTGCCGACTTTCAGCTCGGCCATGGCACCGGCGAGCATGTCGATCACCTTGTCGGCGATGTCTTCCTGCACGAACAGTACGCGAGCGGCGGAGCAGCGCTGGCCGGCCGACTGGAACGCCGAGTTGATCACGTCCTTGACGATCTGCTCGGGCAGCGCGGACGAGTCGGCGATCATCGCGTTCTGGCCGCCGGTCTCGGCGATCAGCGCGGCGATCGGCGCATTCCGCGCGGCCAGCGCACGGTTGATCGCCCAGGCGGTGTCGGTCGAGCCGGTGAAGGCGACGCCGGCGACGCGCGGGTCGCGGGTGAGGGCGGCACCGACCGTGGCACCGTCGCCCGGCAGGTATTGCAGCACGTCGGCCGGCACGCCCGCGGCGTGCAGCAGCTTCACGGCGGCGTAGCCGATCAGCGAGGTCTGCTCGGCGGGCTTGGCGACGACCGCGTTACCGGCGGCGAGCGCGGCGGCCACCTGACCGAGGAAGATCGCCAGCGGGAAGTTCCAGGGGCTGATGCAGACGAAGACGCCGCGGCCATTGAGGAACAGCTGGTTGCTCTCACCGGTGGGGCCCGGCAGCTGCTCGGGCTGGCCGAACAGGCGACGCGCCATCGTGGCGTAGTAGCGCAGGAAGTCGGCGGCTTCGCGGATTTCGGCGATGGCGTCGGGCAGGCTCTTGCCGGCTTCGCGCACGCACAGCGCGATGAACTCCGCGCGGTTGTGCTCGAGCTGCTCGGCGGCGTGCTCGAGGATCGCGGCGCGGCTCGCGGCCGGCAGCCGGTCCCAGCCCGGCTGCGCCTTCACACCGGCGGCGAGCGCCTTGTCGACCAGCGCCGGATCGGCGTTCTCGACCGTGCCGACGATGCGGCGACGATCGGACGGATCCGTCACTTCGGTCTTCACACCAGCGGTGCTGCCACCGGCGACCAGCGGCGCGGCCGTCCACGGACCGCTGTGGCGGTTGACGGCGTCGGCGAGCTCGTTGAGCTCGTTGTCGTTAGCGAAGTTCATGCCCATGGAGTTCTTCCGAAGTTCGCCGTAGAGATTGACCGGCAGGGGAATGCGGGGGTGGGGAATGGAGGTGAAGGCGCGCACCGTTTCGCACGGGTCGGCGACCAGGTCGCGCACCGGCACGCTTTCGTCGACCACGCGGTTGACGAAGCTGGTGTTGGCGCCGTTCTCGAGCAGGCGGCGGACCAGGTAAGGCAGCAGGTCTTCGTGGCTGCCCACCGGCGCGTACACGCGGCAGGGCACGTTGAGCTTGTCCTTGCCGATCACTTCCGCGTAGAGGTCCGCGCCCATGCCGTGCAGGCGCTGGTTTTCGTACGGACGGCCCCTGGCGATGTGATGGATCGCGGCGATGGTGTGCGCGTTGTGCGTGGCGAACTGCGGATACACCGCGTCGCTGCCGGCGGCGAACAGACGATGCGCGCAGGCCAGGTACGAGACGTCGGTGTTGGGCTTGCGCGTGTACACCGGATAGCCCGACAGGCCGTTTTCCTGCGAACGCTTGATCTCGGCGTCCCAGTAGGCGCCCTTGACCAGTCGTACGAACCAGCGGCGACCGGTGGTACGAGCCTTCTCGGTCACCCAGTCGATCACGAACGGCGCGCGCTTCTGGTACGCCTGGATGACGATGCCCAGGCCGTTCCAGCCCTGCAGTGACGGATGCTCGAAGACGTCGCCGATGATGTCGAGCGAGAGCTCGAGGCGATCGGTTTCTTCGGCGTCGACGGACAGCGCGATGCCGTTCCTGAAGGCCAGCTGCGAGAGTTCGAGCAGCTTGGCGCCGAGTTCGGCACGGGCGCGGGCGCGGTTGGCCACTTCGTAGCGCGGATGCAGCGCCGACAGCTTGACCGAGATCGACGGCGCTTCGAGGTTGCTGGTGAACGGACCACGGCCACCGAGCGCGTTGATCGCGTCACGGTAATCCTGCTGGTAACGCTCAGCCGTGGCCTGGGTCAGCGCCGACTCGCCGAGCATGTCGTACGAATAGCGGTAGACCGCGTGCTCTTTTTCGGCGGAACGGTCCAGCGCTTCCTTGATGGTGCGACCCATCACGAACTGGTGGCCCATGATCCGCATGGCCTGACGCACGGCGAGGCGCACTACCGGTTCACCGGCGCGGCCGACCAGGCGGCGCAGCGCGGAGGTGAAGTCGTGGCGGGTTTCTTCCGCCAGGTTGACCAGATGGCCAGTGAGCATCAGGCCCCAGGTCGAGGCGTTGACGAACACCGACTCGCTCTGGCCCAGGTGTTTCTTCCAGTCCGCATCGCCCAGCTTGTCGCGGATGAGCTTGTCCGCCGTGGCCTTGTCGGGGATGCGCAGCAGCGCTTCGGCCACGCACATCAGCAGGACCCCCTCTTCCGAGGACAGGTCGTACTGGCGCATGAAGGATTCGACGGCGCTCTGGTCCTTGGCGCGGGCGCGAACCCGGGTCACCAGGCCGGCGGCCACGTCGATGACGTGCTCTCGCTCGGTCGGGGGCAATGTGGCCTGGGCAAGCAGGTCGTTCACGGCCTCGGTTTCGTCGCGCAACCAGGCGGACGTGATACGCGCGCGTGCCGGCTCGGCGCCGGTCGGGAGTTCGGGACGGAGGATCTGTGGGTTCACTTGGGGTGGGTCGGGACGGGGGAGACCGCGCATTGTATGGGACGCAGGGCCTGCATGTGTGTTGCTTTGCGGGATGGGGCGCCCTGCGGCATCACGCCGCTTCCCAACCTTGCCGCATTCTGACCGCCGCCCTATCATCGGTCCGTTCAAGGCACGCGGGATTCGCATGATCGTGCTTCGACCGACCGCCGCGGGTCAGCCGCGCGTGTTGTGGCTCCGGCCCAACCGTGCGCTGGACAGGCGCGGTCTCCGTCGACTGATCGTGGGTCTCGCGGCGATGGCCCTGGCGACGGCGTCGCTCGGTGCGTGGCAGGGGAATGTTTTCGCTCCCGTGTTCGCCCTGGCGGAGGCTTTCGTCGTGGGGTTCGCCCTTGGCGCGGCCTGGCGGGCCGGCGGCCGGGGCGAGCGGATCGTGGTGGGGCCCGACACGCTGGAGGTGCGTGCCGTGCCGGGTCGTCGGATCGTCCGTTTCCAGACGTACTGGGTACGGGTAGGGTTGGCATCGGGGGACGGGCGTCAGCGTCTGTTGCTCAGGTCACACGGCAATCAGCTCGAAATCGGCGCGTTCCTTGGGGAAGAGGAAAGGGTCGAGGCGTCCAGGAAACTCATGGTGCTGCTGTCCGAAGTCTCAGGCCAGACGCGCAGGTAGGTTCACTAAAGGTGCAAGACATGACATCTGGCGGCATCGGACGATGGAAAGCGGCGTGGGTGGCGGTTGCCCTCGCCCTGTTCGGCGGGGCGGCATGGGCCAACCCGGAACCCAACCAGCTGAACATGACCCGGGGTGTCAGCGAGTGGTCGCCCTACGCGATGCACATGGTGGCCCTGTGGGTCTGCGTGGTCATCGGCGTCATCGTCTTCGGTGCCATGTTCGTGGCGATGTTCCGCTTCCGTAAGTCGCGGGGTGCGGTCGCCGAGAAGTGGTCGCACAGCACCAGACTCGAGATCGTCTGGACGGTCATCCCCGTCATCATCCTGATCTTCCTGGCCCATCTGGCCACCGGCGGTCTGACCTCGTTCGCCGACACCACGAATGCCGAGATGACCATCAAGATCACCGGTTACCAGTGGAAGTGGCGCTACGACTACGTCGACTACAAGGGCAAGGGGGTCGACAAGGTCGGCTTCATCTCCAAGCTCGAAGAGTCCTCCGACCGTACCCGCCAGCTTCATTCCAACCTCGACCCGGGCAAGATCCAGGTCGACGGCTACCAGACCTATCTGCTCGACGTGGACAAGCCCCTGGTCGTCCCTGTCGGTACCAAGATCCGTTTCATCATCGTCGGCGGCGACGTCATCCACTCCTGGTGGGTGCCGGCGCTCGGCTGGAAGATGGACGCCATCCCGGGCATCGCCAACGCGGCCTGGACCAAGATCAAGGAGCCGGGCGTCTACCGCGGCCAGTGCGCCGAGCTCTGCGGCCAGGATCACGGCTTCATGCCGATCGTGGTCAAGGCCGTGCCCAAGGCCGAATTCGAACAGTGGCTGGCGACGCAGGAAGACGGTTCCAGGCTGCAGAAGGCCGCCGCGACCGCCCAGAACGCCCCCGCCCCGGTCCCCCAGGGTTAACCCGCTCAAGTATCCGGCAGAGGTTCAAGGTTATGGCCCACGCAGCCACCCACGACCACCACGATCACCACGGGGCCCCGAAGGGGTTCTTCCAGCGCTGGGTGATGTCCACGAACCACAAGGACATCGGCACGCTGTACCTGATCTTCTCGCTGACGATGTTCTTCATCGGCGGCGCCTTCGCGATGGTCATCCGCGCGGAGTTGTTCAAGCCGGGCATGCAGCTGGTGCAGCCGTATTTCTTCAATGAAATGACGACGATGCACGCGCTGGTGATGATCTTCGGCGCCATCATGCCGTCGTTCGTCGGCCTGGCCAACTGGATGATTCCGCTCATGGTCGGCGCGCCGGACATGGCCTTGCCGCGCATGAACAACCTGTCGTTCTGGATCATGCCGTTCGCCTTCATCCTGCTGCTGTCGACGCTGTTCATGCCGGGCGGTGGCCCGGCCGGCGGCTGGACCATGTACCCGCCGCTGTCGCTGCAGGGCGAGTCCATCGCGTATACCATCTTCGCGGTCCACCTGATGGGCATCAGTTCGATCATGGGCGCGATCAACATCATCGCCACCATCCTCAACATGCGCGCGCCCGGCATGGACCTGCTGAAAATGCCGGTGTTCGTGTGGAGCTGGCTGATCACGGCGTTCCTGCTGATCGCGGTGATGCCGGTACTGGCCGGCGCGGTCACCATGCTGCTGACCGACAAGTACTTCCATACCAACTTCTTCAATGCCGCCGGCGGCGGCGACCCGGTGCTCTTCCAGCACATCTTCTGGTTCTTTGGGCATCCCGAGGTCTACATCATGATCCTGCCGGCGTTCGGGATCATCTCGGAGATCATCCCCACCTTCGCCCGCAAGCCGATCTTCGGCTACCGCGCGATGGTGTTCGCCATCGCGTCCATCGCCTTCCTCTCGTTCATCGTCTGGGCGCACCACATGTTCGCCGTGGGCCTGCCGATGGGCGCGGAGATCTTCTTCATGTACGCGACCATGCTGATCGCGGTGCCCACGGGCGTGAAGGTCTTCAACTGGGTCTCGACGATGTGGGGCGGCTCGATGACCTTCGAGACGCCGATGCTGTTCTCGATCGCCTTCGTCATCCTGTTCACCATCGGCGGTTTTTCGGGCCTGATGCTCGCGCTGGCCCCGGCCGACTTCCAGTACCACGACACGTACTTCGTGGTCGCCCATTTCCACTACGTGCTGGTGACCGGCGCCGCGTTCTCGATCATGGCCGCCGCGTATTATTGGATGCCCAAGTGGTCGGGCAACATGTACAGCGAGACCTGGGGCAAGATCCATTTCTGGTCCAGCGTCATCTCGGTCAACGTGCTGTTCTTCCCGCAGCACTTCCTCGGGCTGGCCGGCATGCCGCGCCGTATCCCCGACTACAACGTGGCCTTCGCGAACTTCAACATGATCAGCTCGATCGGCGGCTTCTGGTTCGGCGCCTCGCAGCTGATCTTCCTCGGTGTGGTCGTGCATTGCGTGTTCTTCTCGAAGAAGAAAGCCGCCGACCGTTCCTGGGAAGGCGCCAAGGGTCTGGAGTGGACGGTGCCTTCACCCGCGCCGTTCCATACGTTCGACGTGCCGCCGGTCATCCATGACGACGAGCTCGCCCACGGCAACACGGATCACTGATCGATGCCGGGCATGACGGACACCGGGACGGAGGCGCGTCGCAAGCGCGCCCGCAGGACGGCCATGATCGCGGGCGGTTTCGCGGTCGCGGTGTTCCTGCTCTCGATCGTCCAGATGCTCCGGGTCTGACCGGCCAAACACGCGATATCCACGGGAAACCACCATGGGTCACCAGCAACACGACGTCTACTATGTACCGAGCAAGAGCTACTGGCCGATCGTGGCCGCGGTCTCGATGTTCGTCACGGTGTTCGGTGCCGCGCACTGGCTGAACTCGCAACCGGGTGAGGGCAGCACGTTTGGCAAGCCGCTGTTCTGGATCGGGATCGTGATGATCCTGGGCATGTTCTTCGGCTGGTTCCGCTCGGTCATCCGCGAGTCCATGGCAGGCAGCTACAACGGCCAGGTGGATCGCTCGTTCCGCATGGGGATGATGTGGTTCATCTTCTCCGAAGTCATGTTCTTCGGCGCCTTCTTCGGTGCGTTGTTCTACGCCCGTATCTTCTCGGTGCCCTGGCTGGGCGGCGAAGGCCACGGTGTGCTCACCCACCAGTTCGTCTGGCAGGGCTATGAAGCCTCGTGGGGCGCCAACGGCGGCGGCGGTCCGCAAAAGATCGGGGGCTCGTTCCAGACCATCGCCGCGTGGGGCCTGCCGCTGCTCAATACGCTGATCCTGCTGTCATCCGGCGTGACCATCACCATTGCGCACCACGCGCTCAAGGCGGGTCATCGCACGGCGCTGCTGATCGGCCTCGGCGCCACCGTGCTGCTGGGTTGCCTGTTCCTGTGGTTCCAGGCGCACGAGTACGCCGAGGCGTACGAGCACTTCAACCTGACGCTGGGCAGCGGCGTGTACGGCGCGACGTTCTTCATGCTCACCGGATTCCACGGCATGCACGTGACGCTGGGCACGATCATGCTGGCCATCATCTGGCTGCGCTGCGCGAAGGGACACTTCACGAAGGACGATCACTTCGGGTTTGAAGCGGTGGCCTGGTACTGGCATTTCGTCGACGTGGTCTGGCTGGCGCTGTTCTTGTTTGTTTACGTGCTTTGAGTTTTTTCTGTTTGAAATTCAGATTTTTCCTACGGACGTATGATCTGAGCACAAGCTAGACTGGTCTTGCCATCAAAGGAGACAGTCATGAATGACACCGTCGACGGCCTGTAAGCCAAACTGAACTACCCGCCTATGGCGGGTAGTTTGTTTTTCAGGGGAAGGAATTGCAAAGGAAAGCATCGTGTTTCATTGGATTCTCGATACCCTCAATTCTGGCCTCTTCAGGAATGTCCTGGTTGCGATCGGTGTCGGTGTTGCCGTTGCGTCTGTGCTCACCGCACGCAGCATCGCGCGGAAAAAGCAAAGCGCGGATCTTCTGCTCGCGACCAGGAATGATGTCATCCTCCAGAACGGGGCCAGGAAGCTAAAGTATTTCGTCGACGCGAACGACAGAAATGTGGCCAGCCTCGCATTGCCGGAGAACATCGAGTCGGAAGAAGCCGTATGTATCCGGTATTTCCTTAATCACTTCGAGGCGGTAAGCATTGGCATCCAGGCTGGTATCTACGACGAAGCGATGCTCAAGAAGACCTGGTACTCGGTTGTTGTCACGTCCTGGGAGCGTGCGAGGCCGCTCGTCAATAAACTGCGCGAACGGTTCTCGCCGACTGCTCTGCAAGAGTACGAATGGCTGCATGGACGCTGGAAGAAGTCGCCGTTGTCGGAACGGGGCTGACTTCGGCTTACGCCTACAGATCTACCGGGCTTTCTGACATGTTTCCTCTCCAACCGCGTTGCTAAAGTCGGCATCGGCCTTCGCAGTGAAGGTTTTCGAAAAACGCAAACACATGGAGAGTGCTTATGAATCGGAGAGTATCCGCTCGCTTGTCGCGTGCATCGCTCTTGCTCCTGTCGATGGGCTACGCCGTCGGTGCATTAGCAAGCGACGCAAACCTGCTTCCTTCGTCCAGCGACCCGCGCTTCCGCGCTGTCGGTCAGCTCGATCTGCTCAAGGGAAGAACCTGTACCGGCTCGATCGTCGCGGGTTCCGCCAGTCCGGATGGTCATCGGCCCGCGTTGTTGCTGACGTCCGGGCATTGCGTTTTCGGCCCTGAACTCATCCCTAATCAGGTCATGATCGACGAGGCGGCGCCTGCGGGTTACCGCTTTACGCCCGCTTATTTTCAGGATGCCCAGCCGGTGCATCGGCCCGTCGGCATCGAGCGAATTCTGTACGCGACCACCAAGAACATGGACATCGCCGTGCTCCGGCTGGACGTTTCATACGCCGATCTGGCGGCACTCGGTGTCGCTCCGCTTGTCCCGAGTGCGCCGGCGATTGTCGGGTCGCTCCCTGTGGACCTGGTTCAGGTACCTGTGACTGGCGTGTCGGAAGAAGACCGATTCCTTCGTCTGGCAACCTGTCAGGCCAGTGAGCCCGTTCGGCTGTTCGAGGGCGAACGCTTCTTCCTGCGTGAATCGGCGACCGATTGCGCCGGTGTATCGGGTGGTTCGTCGGGCTCCCCGGTGCTGCGCCACGGCACGTCGGATATTGTCGGCGTGCTCGGTACGAAGGTCGATCCGCGCTTTGACGGATGCGGTTTCGACCGCCCGTGCGAACTCACCGGGCGGCAGCCGGTGTCGCGCGTCGGCGCGAGCTACCAGAGTATTGCGGCGCCGCTGCTCTCGGCACTTCGTGCCGATGGCGGCTGGGACGCCAGTGCCCTCGACGCGGGTAACGGTGTGAAGCTCGATCGCACCGTCGGTGAGTACACGCGCAGCCAGATCGACGAAGAGGGGGATCTCGTACCCGCGCGGTGGGGCGTGCTGGTGAATGACGATACCCGTTGGGTCCGCTACAAGCACGGTGACGCCGCGACGGTCGATTGCGCCAGCCCCGAGGGTTACAGCGCTCCGATGTATGCCCGCGAGCAGCCGCTGGACCGTCTGCCGGTCGGACCGTCCGAAGGCGTGTACGCCATGTGCGTCATCGGACAGCTGGGCATCGATAACGACTGGCAGGCGCCGGAGCATGCGAGCGTCATGCTTCGGGTGATCGACGATACGGCGCCTACCGCGGTACCGGTACCGGCCGTTCGCGATGAAACGGATGCTGCATGGATTGTGGAGATCCGTAGCCCTTACGTCGCGCCGCCGATCGTGAAGGTGGGGCGCCTCGACTCCACCGATTGCGCCGACGACGCGAAGTACCGCACGCTGTCTTCGTCGTTCATCAGTCTGCCCAAGGCCAAAGGCCCGTTACGCGTGTGTGCGAAAGGCTCGGACGAAGCGGGGAACCTCTCGCCGGTGGGATCGATCGACCTGGTCGTGTCAAAGGCTCATTGATCCGCACGGGCCGTTGTTTCACAGGAGCGCTCGCGCGCTCCTGCTTCCCTCGTTCATCTCAGAAACAGTCGGTAGGCGGGATTGCTGGTCTCTTCGCGGTACGGATATCCCAGCCGGTTGAGGAACCGCGTGAGCGCGTCTTCGTCCGCCGCTTCCGCCTGGATGCCGACCAGCGTCGAGCTGTAATCGGCGCCCTGGTTGCGGTAATGGAACAGGCTGATATTCCAGCTTGGCGACATCGAACGAAGGAAGCGCATCAACGCACCCGGTCGTTCGGGGAACTCGAAGCGAAACAATCGCTCGCCCTGTGCGGCTGTCGAGCGTCCGCCCACCATATGCCTGATGTGCTGCGTCGATAGCTCATCGTTGCCAAGATTGACGACGGCGAATCCCGCTGCCTCGAAGACGGTTGCAAGCGACGCTTCGTCTACCGGGTCGTCCACCTGAAGGCCGACGAAGATCCGTGCGTTTTCATCGGTGCCGAGACGGTAGTTGAATTCCGTCACGTTGCGCTCGCCTACGAGCTCGCAGAAGTGCAGGAAGCTGCCGCGCTCCTCGGGGATGCTCACCGCGAACAAGGCTTCGCGCGATTCGCCCACCGCGGCGCGCTCGGCGATGAAGCGGATGCGGTCGATATTGAGATTGGCGCCGGAGACGATGGCACAAAGGGTGAGCGGGTGGTCGACCGCTCCCGAGGCGGTGGCCTGGGCCGCGTAGCGACGCGCAGCCGCGACGGCGAGCGCTCCCGCCGGCTCAACGAAACGCCGCGTGTCCTGATAGATATCCTTGATCGCAAGGCATACCTCGTCGGTGTCGACCAGCATCACCTCGTCGAGGTACTGGCTGCACAGTCGGAACGTTTCCTGCCCCACCAGCTTCACCGCCGTGCCGTCGGAAAAAAGCCCGACCTCGGTGAGTTCGACCCGTCGCCCGGCCCGGATCGATTGCGCCATGGCGCACGAGTCACGCGTCTGCACGCCGATCACGCGGATATCCGGGCGGAGTGCTTTCACATAGGTCGCGATTCCCGCGGCGAGACTGCCCCCTCCGATGGGCACGAATATGGCGTCGAGATGCCCGTGGTGCTGGCTCAGTATCTCCATCGCTACGGTGCCTTGTCCTGCGATAACGTCGGGATCGTCGAAGGCTGGGATGAACGTCATGCCGCGTTCTCGCTGCAGCGCCATCGCGTGGGCGAACGCATCGTTATACGAATCGCCCGCCTTGATGACTTCCACCGTGGGCCCACCGAATCGCCGCGTCGCATTGACCTTAACGAGGGGTGCCGTTTCAGGCACGACGATGACCGCAGGGATGCCGAGCTTCGCGGCGGACCAGGCGACGCCTTGCGCGTGGTTTCCCGCTGACGCCGTGATGATGCCGCGTGCCAGTACGTCGGCGGACAGGTTGCGGATCCGGTTGTAGGCGCCGCGGAGCTTGAACGACGAGACGGGTTGAGTGTCTTCCCGCTTCAGCAGGACGTGGTGCCCCAGTTGCTCGGACAGCACCGTCGCATGCTGCAGTTCCGTCCGCTGGGCCACGTCGTACACGCGGGCGTTGAGGATGCGCCTCAGGTAGTCGGCGGCATCGCGTACGGGTTCGTCCCGAGTGGCGTGACGTGAAGCGGGGAGGGACATGGCGTGTGTCTCCGGTGCGTTCGTTTTCCCGGAGGCGGATACGAAAAACCCGCCTCGGAGGGCGGGTTGTCGGTCACCTGTCGCGCGTGATTCAACCCACCATCGATGAGATGGCGATGCTAATCAGCGTAATGAGGGCGGCGAGGCGGTTCATGGTCCGATCCTCTTACTGAACGAGCGGGGTGTCAACCAGCGCATGCCAGCCGGAGACGGCACGTCGGGCGGCACTGGCTCTCCGCATCGTTTGGGCGAGGGCCACTGAACATGGCTTGTGCATCACGCGACCCTCTCAGATGCGGCGAATTCACCGCGTCAGGGAGGTGTTCTGATGAGAAAGCAAATATCGAGGGGTGCGCCATTGACGTATGTGCGTCAATGGCGCACTATCACGAAGTGATCTTCGTGGAGACGCGGGCCTTCACGAGGCGTGTTACGGAATTGCTCGACGACGCGAACTACGGGCGTCTACAGGTGCATCTCGCTGCTTACCCCGAAGCAGGCGATGTGATCGAAGGCACCGGTGGTCTCAGAAAGATACGCGTCGCCATGGGCTGCCGGGGAAAGAGTGCCGGCGCCCGAGTTATTTATTATCACTTCGTAGCGCGATCACAGATCGCGATGTTGTTGATATTTTCGAAGAACGAGCAGCAAGACCTGACCTCCGATCAGCGAAAGGTCCTTGCCACCATTATGGATAACTGGAAGCGGAGATATGACCAAGTTCTTTGAAGACCTCCTGGAAAGCGTCCAGGAAATGGATGGCATTCTTCGCGGCGAGAAGCAGGCTTCTCGCGTGTTTGAAGTCGATCCCGGCGCGATTAAAGAGCTGCGCGAAACGACGGGCTTATCGCAGTCAAAGTTCGCGCTGCTTCTCGATGTCGACGTGGGTACGTTGCGCAATTGGGAGCAAGGACGGCGTGCCCCTACCGGTCCCGCCCGGGCTCTCCTTCGGGCCATTCGCAAGGATCCCCGCCATGTCCTCGCGGCACTGGCCTGACCCTTCACGGCACCGATTGCCGCACCGCGCCTTGGCCCCCCGGCCCCAAGCGTTAGAATTGACCGACCCCGTGGGGGTGCAGCCAGCCCATGAAGATGCCCAGCGCCACCATGGCGATGAGCAGCAGTGAGAGTCCGATACGGCGGGTGAGTGCCCAGACGGTGCGCTTGCTCTGGCCCTTGTCGGTCATCATGAAGAACAGCGCCTGCCCGAGGTTGAACAACACCACGAGCAGCAAAATCACCAGCGCATATTTGTAGATGGTTTCCACGTGACGGCTCCGCGCCATATCGACAATCCGAGTATAGCGTTGGGCACGGGGCGTCTTGCATGACTTTCCTGCGCCGTCCGACGTGGTTCGCTGTCGCACTCACGCTGGTGGGCGTGCTGGCGTTCGTACGCCTGGGCATATGGCAGCTGGATCGCGCGGACGAGAAGGATGAATTGCTGCGGCGGTACGCCGCATCGGCCGCAGCAAGCGTCGAGGAGTTCGGTTCCATCGCCGATAATCCTCCCCTCGATCGATACCCGAGGCTTTCGGTACGTGGCGTTTACCTGCCCGACCACTACTACCTGCTCGACGACCAGACCCACTCCGGTCAGGTCGGCGTGCACGTCTATGCGCCGTTTTCGCCGCATGGGCGCGATCCGTACCTCCTCGTCGACCTCGGTTTCCTGCCGAAGGAAGCGGGCGCCAACCCCCGGCTGCCGCCGCTTCCCGTGGGCGTCACCACCGTGCGGGGGCTCTACGTACCGGCGCCGGGTGTCGGTGTGCGCCTGGGTGGCGACCGTCTCCCGGAGCAGCACGGCGCGGAGAAGACCATGGTCTACGTCGATCTCAGGGAGATCGGTAACGACATCGGGCGCTCCCTGTATCCTCGCGTACTCCTTCTGGATCCCGACCCGGCCAGCATCTACATCCGTGAATGGACGCCCGGCTTCATGCCGCCGGCGCGCCATCGCGCCTACGCCTTCCAATGGTTCACCTTCGCCCTGGCGGCTGTGGTGATCTTCGTCCTCCTGCATCGCAAGCGACGCCCGAAACGGCCCGAGCATTCATGACCGATCCGAACGTCCCCCCACGCAAACCCGGCAGTGGCCGGCTCAAGCTCGTCTTGATCATGCTGGTGTTCCTGGCGCCCATTATCGCGGCGGGCCTGCTGACGCTGAGTGGCTGGCAGCCGGAAGGCAAAGGCAACGGTCGTCCCATCGTGCCGCAGCGCAGCATGGCCGAGGTCCGCGTGGACGTCGCCGGCACGGCCTGGGCATGGCGTGACAGCGAGCCGCGACTGACCCTGGTCGCGTTGCCGGGGCCGGATTGCGCCGCACACTGCCTCGAGACGCTGGCGCTCATGCGTAACGCGCGCATCGTGCTCAACCGCAACGCCGATCGCCTGCGCCTTCTTTATATCGGCACGCCGCCGACCGCGCAGGGCGCGGCCGCCGTCATGCCCGACTGGAAGACCGGTACCGACGCGGCGAAGGCCTTCGAAGAATTCCGTCCCACGCAGCCCGACACGGTCGCCGCCGTGCTGGTTGAATCCAATGCCACCGCGTTGTCCTGGTATCCCGCCGGTTTCGATCCGAGCGGCCTGCGTAAGGACCTGCAGAAGGTGATCCGCTGATGTCGCCCCGAGCTCTTAAAACCCTGCGCACGCTGGCCTTGCTGGCTGCGCTGTTCGCCTTTTGCATCGTGATGTTCGGCGCCTTCGTGCGTCTGTCCAACGCGGGGCTGTCGTGTCCCGACTGGCCGACCTGCTACGGCAAGGCCACGTGGCCGGGCCACGCTCAGGACATCGCCCGCGCGAACGAAGCCTTCCCCGATCGTCCGTACGAAACGCACAAGGCGTGGCGTGAGCAGGTACACCGCTTCCTCGCCGGCAGCCTCGGTGTGATGGTCCTCGTCATCGCCCTGATGTCGGCCTGGCGCCGACGCATGGCGATGGCCGCGGTGCTCGTGGCGGCGGTGTTCGCGACGGTGGGTGTCGTGATGTACATGCGCGGCGAATACGTGGTGTCGTCGTTCCTGTCCGCACTGGCCATCGCGCTGCCGCTGATCGCCGCGGCGATGCTCGACCGACCCGGCGCCTGGCGCGTCGGCGTGGCCGCGCTTGCCGTGATCATCTTCCAGGCCATGCTCGGCATGTGGACGGTGACATTGCTGCTCAAGCCCATCGTCGTGATGGGGCATCTGCTCGGCGGACTGGCGACCTTCGCCCTTCTCGCATGGGCAGCCCTGCGCTGGTGGCGTGTCGGCACACCGGACGACCGGTTCGCGGCACTTCGCGCGCCGGTCGCCATCGGCATCGTCGTGCTCGTCTGCCAGATCGCGCTCGGCGGCTGGACCAGTTCCAATTACGCGGCGCTCGCTTGTGGCACGGATTTTCCGCAGTGCCTCGGGCAGTGGTGGCCGCAGACGGACTTCCCGCAGGCCTTCGTGCTCTGGCGCGGCATCGGCGTCAACTACGAGGGCGGCGTGCTGGACATGGCCGCACGTAGCGCGATCCAGATCGCCCACCGCATCGGTGCGCTGGTGACCTTCGTCTACCTGGGCTGGTTGTCGCACAAGCTGGCGCGCGCCGGCCTGCGCAGGATCGGTATCGCCGTGGCGGTGGTGCTGATCGCGCAGGTGCTGCTCGGCATCGGCAATGTGCACCTCGGCCTGCCTTTGCCCGTCGCCACGGCGCACAATGGCGTCGCCGCGCTGCTCCTGTTCACGCTGCTTGCCGCCCTGGCGAGCACGCAGCGGCTGCCCGCCACGACGGAGTCCCCGTGAGCATCATCGGTCAATATTTCGAGCTGACCAAGCCACGTGTCGTTGCGATGCTGGTGTTCTGCGCGGTCATCGGCATGTTCCTCGCCGTCGACGCCGACGGTCAGCGTGTACTGCCGACGTGGCATGCGGCGATCTTCGGCACGCTCGGCATCTGGCTGGCGTCGGCTTCCGCCGCGGCGTTCAATCACCTGATCGACCAGCGCATCGACAAGATCATGGCGCGTACCTCGCATCGTCCGCTGGCGACCGGCCAGCTGACGCCGATGCAGGTGTTCGTCTTCGCGATGACGCTGGGCATCGTTTCGATGCTGGTGCTGGTCTTCCTGGTCAACAGGCTGACCGCGGTGCTGACGTTCTTCTCGCTGATCGGTTATGCGGTGATCTATACCGCCTACCTGAAGCGTGCGACGCCGCAGAATATCGTCATCGGCGGCCTTGCCGGCGCCGCGCCGCCGATGCTCGGCTGGACCGCGGTGACCGGCGAGCTGCATCCGTTCGCGCTGCAGCTGTTGCTGATCATCTTCGTGTGGACACCGCCGCATTTCTGGGCGCTGGCGATCTTCCGCGTCGACGATTACTCGCGGGCCCAGGTACCCATGTTGCCGGTGACGCACGGCGTGGTGTTCACGCGCTGGCACATCCTGTTCTACACGATCCTGCTGTTCGTCGTGACCATGCTGCCGTTCTTCACGGGGATGAGCGGACTGATCTACCTGTTCGGCGCGGTGATCCTCGGCCTCGGTTTCCTCTGGTACGCCGCACGCATGTTCAATCCGCCGGACGAGATGTTCGCGATGAAGATGTTCAACTACTCCATCGTGTACCTGATGGTGTTGTTCGCCTTCCTGCTCGCGGATCACTGGCTGGTCGACCCGGTCGTGCAGCCGGGCTTCCGGATGGAACCGGTGGTTTAAACCGGCCCGCGTGGGGCCGCCGGGCCGTCATGCGTTGCTTCGCCGGTCGGCTTGCCCGACCAGTAGCCGGCCAGCATCGAGCCCGACAGGTTGTGCCAGACCGAGAACAGCGCCCCGGGTAGCGCGGCCAGCGGTGAGAAATAGAGCTTGCCCAGCGTCGCCGCGAGCCCCGAATTCTGCATGCCCACCTCGATCGCCAGGGTGCGGCAGGTGGATTCGTCGAAGCGGAACAGCCTGCCGCCCCAGTAGCCGCTGATCAGCCCGATGCCGTTGTGCAGGATGACCGCGACGATGGTGATCGCGCCCACGGCGGCGATCGACGGCTGACTGGCCGCGACCACGGCACCGATCAGGATCAGTACGCAGACCATCGAGAACAAGGGTAAGCCGGGCTCGATGCGTTTGACCACGCCGCGAGCCGTGTGATGGATCAACAGGCCCAGGCCGATCGGCAGCGCGACGATCTGCACGATACTCAGCAGCATCGCCCATGTGTCCGGCGCCACGCGGGTGTCGACGTAGAGGCGCGTGAGCAGCGGTGTCGCCACCACGCCGACCAGGGCGGATACCGATGACAGCGTGACCGACAGCGCCACGTCACCTTTCGCCAGATAGATGATGACGTTGGACGCCGTACCGCTGGCGACACTGCCGACCAGGATCATGCCGGCGGCGAGATCGGGCGGCATCGTGAATATCTTTGTCAGCCCCCACGCCGCAAGTGGCATCACCAGATAGTGCAGGAACGTGCCGGCGAAGACGGGCATGGGGCGTACGAGGACGCGTCTGAAGTCGTCCAGGCTGAGGGTCACGCCCATGCCGAACATCACGAGCATGAGCAGCCAGGCGATCCAGGGGCCGACGGGGAGGAAGAGGGCGGGCTGGAAGTACGCAGCGACCGAAACGGCGAGAGCCCAGAGAGGAAACAGGCGAGTGACTCTGGCGAGCATGTGTCTTTCCCTGTCTGCTTACAGCGCGCCATGCACCCAGTCAGCCACGGCCTCCGGGTGCTCGAGGTGCAGATGATGCCCTCCATCCATGTGCTTCACCCGGATGTCGTCGACGCAATCGATCCGTACCTGCAATGCCTCGGGCTCGAGATAAGGCGGCGAGGGGTTGGCGAGCAACAACGACGTCGGCGCAGCGAGCCCCAGCAGCAACGACATGATCTGCGTTTCCGCGAGACGGAGGGCCGTGGGCCGCGACAGGCGCGCATCGCTGCGCCAGCTGTATCCACCGTCGACTTCGCGCAGGCCGCGTTCCACGATGTGTCGTGCCAGCGTCGCATCGAGGCCGCTGGCCAGAGCGCGGGCACGAGCCGCATCGTCGATCGACGGAAAGACGCGCAGGGGCCGGGCGCCGCCAGCCGTCGACACCATCGCTTCGCGAAACCGGTCCAGCGTGCGCGATCCGTCGTCTCCGAGCGGCCCCAGGCCTTCGATCAGAGACAGTGCGCGAATGCGCTCCGGCGCCGCGATGGCCACCATCGTCGCCACACCGGCACCCAGAGAATGACCCAGCAGATGAAAACGCGGCAGGGCGAGCGAATCGACGGCGGCGAGCACAGCCCGCGCGTAATCCTGATGCGTGTAGATCGTGCTCTCGGGCAGATGGTCCGAGTGACCGTGGCCAGGAAGGTCCAGCGCGATCACGTGGAACCGGTCGGCAAGCCGGGGTGCGAGCAGAGCGAAGCTCGCGGCGTTGTCGAGCCAGCCATGGATCAGCACCAGCGGCGCGGCGTCGGGTTCGCCCCAGCTCAGTCCGGCGAGCTCCATGCCTGGTATGGCGATGCGCAACTCACGCATCGGCGCGTGCCTTACGCGCACGTTCGCGCGCGGCGGCGAGGCGCATGGCCGCCGCGGCCGGGTCGTGATCTGCCGCGAACTCGGGCCATCCCTGCGTGTGGCGCAGCACCAGGTCCGCGATGGCGCCCACGTGGTCCGGACGGGCGTTGAGACAGGGGATGTAGCTGAGCGTCTCGCCGCCGGCCTCGCGGAAGAATTCCGCGTTCTGCATGGCGATCTCTTCGAGGGTTTCGAGGCAATCGACGGCAAAGCCCGGACTGATCGTGTCGATGCGCTTGACGCCCTGTGCGCCGAACTGCCTGACCATCTCGTCGGTGTACGGGTGCAACCAGCGTTCACGGCCCACGCGTGACTGAAAGCTCATCGGCGCCTCGTCCGCGGTGACGCCCAGCGCTTCGCGGAGCAGGCGAGCGGTGGCGTGGCACTGGCAGAAGTACGGATCGCCGTTGCGCACGTAGCGCTCGGGAATGCCGTGAAAACTCATCAGCAGCTTTTCGCCCCGGCCGTTGCGGTCCCAGTGGTCGCGCACGCTGGCGGCGAGCGCGGCGATATAGGCGGGATCGTCGTGGTAGTCGTTGATCTGGCGCAGTTCCGGTGGCCAGCGCAGACCCTTCACCGTGTCGGCCATCGCGTCGAACACGCTGCCGGTCGAGGTGGCCGAGTATTGGGGGTAGAGCGGCAGAACGAGCAACCGCCGCACCCCTTCACGCTGTAACTGGGCAACTGTCGCCGCTACGCTGGGCCGCCCGTAGCGCATGGCCAGGGCGACGCGGATCGGTCCGTTTCGACGGCGCCCGAGCTCGGCCTGCAGGGACGCGGCCAGCGCCTCGCTGCCTGTTCGCAGGGGCGAGCCTTCCGCGGTCCAGATACGGGCATACGCGTGGGCGGAGCGCTTGGGACGGACGCGGAGAATGACGCCGTGGAGAATGGCTTTCCACAGCAGGCGCGGGTACTCGATGACGCGCGGGTCACCCAGAAATTCGGCGAGGTAAGGCCGTACGGCCGCCGCGGTGGGCGCCTCAGGTGTACCGAGATTAACCAGCAGCACACCCGCCTGGGGCAGGGTGTCGTGGGAATGACCGGCAAGGCCGGTATAGTTTGGCGTACCTGGCATCGGAGTCCGGCGCTCGCGGGAATCGTTGCAGTCTGCCATAGGGCGGCGCGACGAGGCTCGCTCTCAATGCCGCAGCCGCTGCCACCCCGCGTATCGATAGGAGCCACCCGATGTCCCCACGCCCGCTTCGCCTGCTCGCCCTCGGCCTTCTCGCCCTGCTGCCCTCGCTGGCCGTCCAGGCCGCCGACCCGCCGAGAGAACAGGCCCGGAACGCGGTCCGTGTGCTGTCCGAGATGATCGACGACGCTCCCGACAAGTCGCTGCCGGCCGATCTGCTCAAGAACGCCAAGGCCATCGCGGTGCTGCCGGCCATGGTCAAGGGCGGCTTCGTCTTCTCCGGCTCCAAGGGCGAAGGCCTGATCTCGATCAAGACGCGTGACGGCACGTGGTCGAACCCCAACTTCATCTCGATGGCCGGTGCGGGCGTCGGTTTTCAGGTCGGCATCCAGTCCGCCGACGTGATCCTCGTGTTCCGCACCGACCGTGGCGTACAGAGCATCATCGACGGCAAGTTCACCATGGGCGCCAACGCCTCCGCGGCGGCCGGCCCGGTCGGCCGCTCCGCCACGGCCGCCACCGATGGCCAGATGAAAGCCGAGATCTACACCTACTCGCGCGCCAAGGGCCTGTTTGCCGGCATCGCGCTCGATGGCACCCATTTCAGCATCGACGACGATTCCAACGAGCAGATTTACGGCCCTGGAATCACGGCCCGCCGCATTTTTGAAGGCGGTGTGACGAATGTTCCAAGCGAGGTAGTGGAATTCAGGGATAAACTTGAGGAGTACACTAACCGCTGAGTGTCGTCCCACCCGGTGCCCCAAGGGGCGCCGGACCGTCCCACGGCCCGGACCGAACGGGCCTGCGAGGTTTTTCATGAGCATTACCCATATCGTCCTCCTGCTGCTCGTCGTCGTGCTGATCTTCGGCACGAAGAAGCTGCGCAACATCGGCTCGGACCTGGGCGGCGCCATGCGCGACTTCAAGAAGGGTCTGGACGGCGACGAAGAGGCCCGTGCAGCGCGCGAACGGGAGGAGAAGCTGCGTGCCGATCCGCCCGTGAGCACCCAGGTCCCGCCGGTCCACAGCGAAACCACCGAGCCGCGCGACCGCGCTCCGTGATCCCGGCGGCGCCATGATCGAGATCAGCTTCGGTAAATTGCTGCTGCTCGCGGTGGTGGCGCTCATCGTGCTCGGCCCCGAGCGCCTTCCGCACGCCGCGCGTACGGCAGGTGCCCTGTTGCGGCGCATGCGCAACGGCTGGGACAGCGTCAAATCCGAGGTGGAGCGCGAGATCCAGGCCGAAGAGATCAAGCGCACGCTGCGCGAGACCGCCGAAAACGCGCGTGCCACGCATGACAGCGTGCGTGACGACATCCGCGCTGCTGGCAGCAGCGTCCGTGAAGACTTCCGTGCCGCCGCCGACGATGCCCGCCAGACCGGTGACCGTGTGCGCGACACCTTTTCCGATACCCCGGTAGCTCGCGTCGAGGGTCGTGAGCCCGACCCGGCGCGCGACATGCTGCCGCTGGCCCACGGCGACACCCCGCCGCCCAGGAACGAACCGCATGAGCGCAGCTGACTCCGATCCGTCCGGCGACGACGTGGTCGAAGAGGGTCTGTTTTCCCACCTGATCGAACTCCGTTCCCGCCTGCTCCGCGCCATCGTGGTGTTGCTCGTGGTGTTGCTGGCGCTGATGCCCGTCGCCAACCACCTGTATGCGGAACTGGCCAAACCGCTGGTCGAGCGCATGCCGCAGGGCGCGCATCTGATCGCCACGGAAGTCGCCAGCCCGTTCGTCACTCCCTTGAAGCTGGCTTTCTTCTGCGCGCTGTTCATCAGCATGCCGATGATCCTGTACCAGCTCTGGGCCTTCGTCAGCCCGGGCCTCTACAAGCACGAGAAGCGCCTGGCGCGCCCGTTGCTGGTGGCATCGCTGGTGCTGTTCTATTCGGGCTGCGCCTTCGCCTATTTCATCGTGCTGCCGGCGGCGTTCAAGTTTCTCAATGCCGTGACGCCCGACGGCGTGGCGATGATGACGGACATCACGCATTACCTCGACTTCGTCATGCTGATGTTCTTCGCCTTCGGTCTGTGCTTCGAAGTCCCGGTCGCGGTCGTGATCCTTGCCGCCATCGGCATCGTCGACGCCGAAAAGCTCAGCAAGGGGCGCGGTTACGCCGTCGTGGGCGCGTTCGCTATCGCCGCCTTCATCACGCCGCCGGATCTGCTCTCGATGGTGATGCTGGCCGTGCCGATGTGCATCCTGTACGAGCTCGGTTTGCTGGCCGTGAAGTTTCTTCTGAAACCACCGCCCGAGCAGGCGTGAGCCGATGGGCGTTTCGGTCGGTTGGCTGGCGGTCAAAGGCAAGGATGGCGATGCCGTCCTCGCCGCTCTCGACCTGGTCCGCAATGAGCAGACCACGACCGATCCGCGTCGAGGCTACGCCATCGAACTGCCGTCCGGCTGGTTTGTCGTCGTCACACGGTTCGCCTCGCCCCTGATCGCGGAGGAATCGCTGCGCCCGCTTTCGCGTGGCTGCACGGTGATCACCTGCGAACAGGAGGAGCACGTGATGGTCAGCGCCGCCACGTGCTACGTCGATGGCCTGCGCACCTGGCATGTCGAGCACGACGGGGAGGGCGACGACGTCCGTCACATCGTCTCGCATGGCGAACCACCGCCGGCCTTCGATGCCATCCACGCCCGTATCGAAGCATTGCAGGATGCCTCCGATGCCGAAGGCGACGATGTCGACCATTTTTATTCGCTGCCGCCCGAGCTGGCGCAGAGCGTGACCACCTTCGACGTGGACCTTCCCGCCAGCGCTTACGGCAAGCTGGTGTTCACCGGCTGGACGGCGAAAGAAACCCTGGCGCCGGGCGCCACTCCGCAGCTCCCACGGAAGCTGCGGCGTGAGATGGTCAAGGCCCGCGCCGCGCGTCCGTGGTGGAAGTTCTGGTAAGCGCCGGGGCGCTTACTTCGATACGTTACGGCCCAGCGACAAACCCTTCAGCACGTTGAGCGCCTGCGACAGCGGATAGTCTTCGATCGCTAGCTTGCCGTCGTCGTCGTTGGCGTTCTTGTCGTCCGACGACGCTTTCTCGTTCACCAGATGATTGGGCAGGTCCGCTTCCGAGCCGATCAGCGCGGGCGGCGTGTCGCTCTTGTTCACGGAGAGATCGGCCAGCGCGATGTCCGGCTTGATGCCTTCGGCCTGGATCGAGGTGCCGTTGGGGGTGTAGTAGCGTGCGGTGGTGATCTTCACCGCGTGGTCCTGATCCAGCGGCAACACGGTCTGCACCACGCCCTTGCCGAAGGTGCGACGACCCATGATGAGTGCGCGGTGGTTGTCCTTCAGTGCACCGGACACGATCTCGGCGGCGGAAGCCGTGCCGTTGTCCGTGAGGATGACCATCGGTGCGCCCTTGAGCAGATCGCCCGGGTGGGCATCGAAGTGCAGGTTGGCGTCCGGCAACCGGCCCTTGGTCGTGACGATGGTGCCCGAGTCCAGGAAGGTGTCGGCGACGCCGACGGCCGTGGTCAGCAGACCGCCCGGATTGGAGCGCAGGTCGAGCACGGCGCCCCGGGGCGCGCCGTTCTTCGCGATCCAGTCCGAAAGCTTCTTGTCGAGGTCGGTCGACGTGTCTTCCTGGAACTGGCTGAGACGGATGTAGACGTAGCCGGGGTCGAGCTGACGCAGCTTGACGCTGGTGACTGCGATGCGCTCGCGCACCAGCGGCATGTCGATCGGCTTGTCGGATTTCTCGTGCAGGATGGTGAGCGTGACCTTGCTGCCGGGATCGCCTCGCAGTTTCTTGAACGCGTCGTCGATGTTCTGGCTGTCGACGACCATGCCGTCGACCTTGAGGATGGTGTCGCCCGGCTTGATGCCAGCACGCGACGCGGGGGTGTCGTCGATGGGCGAAACGATCTTCAGCGCGCCTTCGACCTGCAGGACTTCGATGCCCAGACCGCCGTACTGGCCCGTGGTGTCCTCATCGAGTTCGTCGAGGCCTTCCTTGTCGAGGTATTCGCTGTGCGGATCGAGGTTCTGGAGCATGCCGCTGATGGCGGCTTTCATGATCGTCTTGTTGTCGAGCTTCTCGACGTAGGCCTGTCGAACGATCTGGTACACCCGCGTGAAATTGCGAATGTCGTCCAGATCGACGGCGTCGTCGGCCTGCGTGGCGACCTTCGCCGCCGTGGTCGACGACGCGGCGGGGGCGTCGGGCTGCTTCAGCGCGGGCTTCGCCTGCTGCGCCTGGACGGTGGGAACCGCGATCGCACCGGCGAGAGCCAGTGCGAGGGCGAGGCGAAGGGGGTGCTGACGCATGCCTGTCTCCGGGGTCAATGCTTCTTGCTCAACCAGCCACGCGCGTCGATGGGTTTGCCACCCTGGCGCAGCTCGAAGTACGCGCCGTTGTCGCCGGCGGGTGCGGCGGCGGTGCCGACCGCCTGGCCGGCCTCCACCGTGTCGCCCACGCCGTGCAGCAGCGTCTCATTATTGCCGTACATGCTCATGAATCCGTTGCCGTGGTTCACGATGATCATCATGCCGTAGCCACGCAGGAAGTTGGCGAAGACCACGCGGCCGCGCGCGACCGCTTTCACCTCGCTGCCGCGCGGCGCGACGATGATGACGCCGCTGCCGAACGCGTGCACCGGACCGTTGGCCGGCCAGGGCAGGTTGCCGCGCATGTTGCCCACCGGTGCCGCTGCGGGCGTGCCCTTGGGCGCAGGAGCTGCCTCGACGGCCGCCCGGGCCGCCTCGGCCTTCGCCGCGTCGTCGATCACCTTCTGCAGGCGGCCGACCAGTGAGTTCATGTCCTGCTCGTTCTGTTTCAGCGCGGCCATACGCTGGGCCTGGTCCTTGTATTTCGAGTCCGCCTCGGCCACCAGTTTCGCCTGGCTGGCGCGCTGCTTTTCCAGTTCCGCGGCGCGCGACTCGCGCTCCGCCCGCGTCGCCTCGAGCTTCTGCTGTTCGGCGGTGATGGCGGCTTCGACCTCCTGCAGGCGGGAAAGATCCGCAAGCAGGCCGCGGATCTTCTCGACCCGGTTGTCCTGAAAATATTTCGAGTAGGCCAGGGCGCGCGAGATCCGGTTGACGTCTTCGTCGCCGAGCAGGAGCTGCAGATCCGAGCCGCGTCCGAGCGTATAGGTCGCGCGGAGCAGGTCGCCGAGGGCGTCCTTCTGCTTCGAGAGGCCCGCTTCCATCTGTGCCCGCTGCGCGTTCAGCTGCTCCAGGTCGTGCTGGCGCTGCTGGAGGTCGCCATCCGTCTCGCGCACCGCCCTGGCGGCGGCGGATACCTGCTCGGCCTGTTTCGCCAGCGCGGCGTTGGCGCTGTCACGGGCGTTGGCGGTCTCGCGCTGCTCTTTCGTCAGGTTGTCGATGTCCTTGCGGACACCTTCGAGCTTTTGCCGTGCCTCGTCCTGCTGGGACCGCGTCTTGCCATCCTGCGCCGCGTGGGCGGGCAGGAGCGGCGTAAGCGTGGCGATGGCGAGGGTCAGGGCGAGTGGCAGACGGAAAGTTGGGCGCATAGGGTCGATTATTACCTATCCGGGCCCGGTAGGAGTCAGCCCTGCTGGCGATTCGGGGTCGCCTCGCCGTACGGCCTGGTATGCCCTGCAACCCGCCCCATGCCTCATTTTCCCCGACTGGTCTTTCGTTCCCTTCCGTAAGATTTCCGTTGGCTTTCCGTTTGGACGTCCGAACGCTTTGACGCGCCGCGACAAATGTGACTAAAGTGGGCCGCTAGTTTCCTGCGTATACGTGAAGAGTCGGCCGTTCCAGGTCGCGGGGCCACGTCTGCGTCACCCCAGCAAAACCAACGGCCACCAGGAGGCGGATGGTGAAGCAAGGCATTCCGCGCCTCTATGACGAGGCGTTCGAACACGACAGCTGCGGCTTCGGTATCGTCGCGCAGATCGACGGTCACGCCAGCGCGAAGCTGGTCGACACCGCATTCGACGCACTCGCGAAACTTTCCCACCGTGGTGGCGTCAACGCCGACGGTATAAGCGGCGACGGCTGCGGTGTGCTCATTCGCCGTCCTGTCGAATGGCTGCGCGCGCTCGCCGGCGAAGCGGGCGTGACGCTCGCCACCCATTTCGCCGCGGGCGTGGTCTTCCTCGACCCGAACGGCGACGACACCGGCGCTCGTGTGCTCGAGGCCGAGCTGGCCGCCGTGAATCTTTCCGTCGCCGGCTGGCGCGACGTCGCTGTCGACACGGATGCCTGCGGTCCGCTGGCGTCGTCTTCGATGCCACGCGTGCGACAGATCTTCGTCGACGCGCCGGGCGACCTTTCGCCGGCGAAATTCGAAGCCGCACTGTTCCGTGCGCGTCGCCGCACCGAGCTGCAGCTGGCCGACGACAAGCAGTTCTATGTGGTCTCGCTCTCGGGCGAGGTCGTGGGCTACAAGGCGATGGCGGCCCCCGGTCGTCTTCGTCAGGTCTATCCGGACCTCGCGCACCCGGCGCTGGTCGCCGACGCGGTGGTCTTCCACCAGCGTTTCTCGACCAACACGTCGCCGCAGTGGCGCCTCGCCCAGCCGTTCCGCCTGCTCGCGCACAACGGCGAGATCAACACCATTCGTGCCAACCGTCGCTGGATGCAGGCCCGCACGGCCGTCATGCGTTCCGAGCTCGTCGATCTGTCCGACATCGGTCCGCTGGTGCGCCAGAGCGGCTCGGATTCGGAAAGTCTCGACAACGCGCTCGAAGTGCTGCTCATGGGCGGCATGGATCTGCTCACCGCCATGCGCGTGCTCGTGCCGCCGGCTTACGCCGCGCGCGAAGACATCGACGAAGATCTCGCCGCGTTCTACGAGTATTACGCGCTGCATAGCGAGCCGTGGGACGGCCCCGCCGGTCTGGTGATGTGCGACGGCCGTTACGCCGCCTGCACCCTGGACCGCAACGGCCTGCGTCCCGCGCGCTGGGCGTTGTCCGACGACAATCATCTGATCGTGGCGTCCGAGGCCGGTCTGTGGGACGTCCCGTCGTCGCGTATCGTCGCCAAGGGTCGTCTTGCGCCCGGCGAGATGATCGCCGTGGACTTCCGCGAGCACCGTCTGCTGCGTGACGCCGACATCGACGCGATCAACCGCCAGCGGGCACCGTTCCGTGACTGGCTGCGCGACGGCGTGACCTATCTCGAGTCCGACCTGATCGATCCGAGCCTGGCGGCGGAACCGCTGCCCGCCGACGAACTGCGCCGCTACCAGAAGCTCTACGGCCTGTCGCGCGAAGAGTGCGAGTCGGTGCTGAAGGTGCTGGCCGAAACCGAGGCGGAAGCCACGGGCTCGATGGGTGACGACACGCCGATGGCCGTGCTGTCGCGACAGATCCGTCCGCTGTTCGATCGCTTCCGCCAGGGCTTCGCCCAGGTGACGAATCCGCCGATCGATCCGCTGCGCGAGCGCCTGGTGATGTCGCTGGTTACCCAGATAGGCCAGGAACGCAACATCTTCGATCTCGGCCCGGAGAACGCGAAGCAGATCCTGCTCAACTCGCCGATCCTTTCGCAGCGCAAGCTGCGTCAGATCCTGGCGAATGAGGACTATGCGGACACGCCACGTTTCGACCTCATGTACGGCGCGGACGAAACGCTCGAGCAGGCGCTCCTGCGTATCTGCGACGACGTCGAGAAAGCCGTGCGCGCGGGCGTGCGTATCGTGTTCCTCAGCGACCGCTATCCGCGCCGCGATCTGTTGCCGATTCATTCGCTGCTGGCCACCGGTGCCGTGCATGCGCGTCTGGTCGACAAGGGCCTGCGCTGTCAGTGCAACATCATGGTCGAGACGGCGACGCCGCGCGATCCGCATCACTTCGCGTGTCTGCTCGGTTTCGGCGCCACCGCGATCTACCCGTGGCTGGCCTACCAGAGTCTGTTCGACATGGGCCGCAGCGGGCACATCCGCAACGGCGAAGGCGCTCCGCGCGAGATCGGCCGCAACTACCGTCGCGGCATCCGCAAGGGCCTGCTGAAGATCCTGTCGAAGATGGGTATCTCCACGGTGGCGGGCTATCGCGGTGCGCAGCTGTTCGAGATCGTCGGTCTGGCGCCGGAAGTCGTCGCAGCCTGTTTCCCGGGCACGCCGTCGCGTATCGGCGGGTCCACCTTCGCCGACCTCGAGCAGGAGCAGCGTCTGCTCGCTGCCGAAGCCTGGGACGAAGCGCACGCGCTGCGTGCCGGTGGCCTGTTCAAGTACGTGCACGGCGGCGAGTTCCACATGTACAACCCGGACGTCATCGCCAGCCTCCAGGTGGCGGTACGTACGGGCGACTACGCCGACTACGCCAAATACGCGCGTTACGTCGACACGCGTCCGCCGTCCGCACTGCGCGATCTGCTCGTGCCACGCGCGACCACGCCCATTCCGCTGGACGACGTCGAACCGGTCGAGGACATCCTCAAGCGTTTCGACTCCGCCGGCATGTCGCTCGGTGCGCTGTCGCCCGAAGCGCACGAGGCGCTCGCTATCGCGATGAACCGCCTCGGCGCCCGCAGCAACTCGGGTGAGGGCGGTGAAGATCCCGCGCGCTACGGCACCGACCGCGCGTCCAAGATCAAGCAGGTGGCCTCGGGGCGTTTCGGCGTCACACCGACGTATCTGGTCAATGCCGAAGTGCTGCAGATCAAGATCGCCCAGGGCGCCAAGCCGGGTGAGGGCGGTCAGCTGCCGGGTCACAAGGTCGACGCGACCATCGCTCGTCTTCGTTACGCGAAGCCGGGTATCGGTCTGATCTCGCCGCCGCCCCATCACGACATCTATTCCATCGAAGACCTCGCCCAGCTGATCCACGACCTCAAGGAAGTGAATCCGCAGGCGCTGATCTCGGTGAAGCTCGTCTCGCACGCGGGCGTCGGCACTGTGGCCGCCGGTGTGGTCAAGGCGGGCGCGGATCTGATCACGGTTTCCGGCCACGACGGCGGTACCGGTGCCAGTCCGCTCACCTCGATCAAGTACGCGGGTACCCCGTGGGAGCTGGGTCTGGCGGAGACGCAACAGACGCTTCGCCTCAACGACCTGCGCGGTCGCGTGCGCCTGCAGACCGACGGTGGTCTGAAGACCGGTCTCGATGTCATCAAGGCGGCGATGCTCGGCGCCGAAAGCTTCGGCTTCGGCACCGGTCCGATGGTCGCGCTCGGCTGCAAGTACCTGCGTATCTGCCATCTGAACAATTGCGCGACGGGCGTCGCCACGCAGCACCCGATCCTGCGGCAGAAGCACTTCCTCGGGCTGCCCGACATGGTGATGAACTACTTCCGCTTCATCGCGGAGGACGTGCGCCAGCATCTCGCGCAACTGGGTGTCCGCTCCATCGCCGAACTCATCGGCCAGAGCGGTCGCCTCGAGCAGCGTGACGGCGTGACGCCGGTGCAGGAACGCCTCGATCTGTCGCCGCTCATCAGCGAAGACGGCATGGGTGAGAAGGTCGACTTCGCCTGCACCTTCGCGCGTAACCCGATGCGCGACCCCGCGGCGCTCGCCAGTCGCATCGCGGCGGAAACGCGCGAAGCGGTGAAGGATGGCCTGGGCGGCACGTTTACCTACCCGATTGCCAACACGGATCGCGCCATCGGTGCGCGGCTGTCCGGTGACGTCGCCCGTCGCTGGGGCGATATGGGCATGGCGGGCAAACCGGTGAACCTGCATCTGCTCGGCGCGGCGGGGCAGAGTCTCGGTGCGTGGAACGCCGCCGGCGTCAACATCGATCTGATCGGCGAGGCCAACGACGGCGTCGGTAAGGGTATGGCAGGTGGCCGTCTGGTCATTCGTCCGCCGGCCGATTCGCCGTTCGCCAGCCAGGACGCCTCGATCATCGGCAATACCTGTCTGTACGGCGCAACCGGTGGCGAACTGTTCGCCGCGGGTCAGGCCGGCGAACGCTTCGCCGTGCGCAATTCCGGCGCATTGGCCGTCGTCGAAGGCGCGGGCGACCATTGCTGCGAGTACATGACCGGTGGCGTCGTCGCCGTGCTGGGTCGCACCGGACTGAACTTCGGCGCCGGCATGACCGGCGGTTTCGCGTACGTGCTGGACATGGAGCGCAATTTCGTCGATTGCTACAACCACGAACTCGTCGACATCGTGCGCATCTCTCACGAAGGCATGGAACATTACATGCAGCATCTGCGCCAGCTGATCGCCCGCCACGCCGAACTCACCGACTCCGCCTGGGGTCGCAAGGTACTCGGCGATTTCCGTGGCCTGCTGCAGCGCTTCTGGATGGTGAAACCCAAGGCCGCGAGTCTCGACGCGCTGGCCGAAGAACTGCGGAGTGCGGCATGAGTTCGAAGGACTTCCGCTTTCTCGAAATCCCCCGCCAGACGCCGCGTACGGTGCCGGTCGCGGTGCGCGTGCTCGGCTACGGCGAGATCTCCGGCGACTTCGCGTCGTCGGAAGCCGCATCGCAGTCGGAGCGTTGTATCGACTGCGGTAACCCGTATTGCGAGCACGCCTGCCCGGTGCACAACTACATCCCGAACTGGCTGAAGCTGGTGCAGGACGGCCGTCTGTTCGAGGCGGCGACGCTGATGCACGAGACCAATCCCTTGCCGGAGATCTGCGGTCGCGTCTGTCCGCAGGATCGTCTCTGCGAGGGTGCATGCACGCTCGAACAGGGTGACTTCGGTGCCGTCACCATCGGCAGCGTCGAACGCTGGGCGACGGACGAAGCGATTCGTCAGGGCTGGCGCCCCGATCTGTCGCGTGTGAAGGAAACCGGTGCGCGCGTCGCCATCGTCGGTGCGGGTCCCGCTGGTCTGGCCTGCGCGGATCGCCTGCGTCGCGCCGGTATCGCCGCCGATGTGTTCGACAAGTATCACGAGATCGGTGGTCTGCTGACCTTCGGCATTCCGCCCTTCAAGCTCGACAAGTCGGTCGTGCGCACGCGCCGCATGGTGCTCGAAGGTATGGGCGTGACCTTCCGCCTCGGCATCGAGATCGGTCGCGACATCGCGTTCGACGAGTTGCTGGCCGATTACGACGCCGTGTTCGTCGGTACCGGCGCATACACCTATGTCGACGGCCAGCTCGACGGTCGCGATCTGGTGGGTGTGCACGACGCGCTGCCGTTCCTCATCGCCAACACCGACCGTCTGTTGCGCGAAGAAGAGCCGGCCGCCGAATACGATCTCGCCGGCAAGCACGTCGTCGTGCTCGGCGGTGGCGATACCGGCATGGACTGCAACCGCACGGCGATCCGTCTCGGTGCGGCGTCGGTCACCTGCGTCTATCGTCGCGACGAGCCCAGCATGCCGGGCTCGCGTCGCGAAGTCGGTTACTCCCGCGAAGAGGGCGTCCGCTTCCTGTTTCAGCGTCAGCCGACGGCCCTGGTCGGTGAAGATGGCCGTGTGAAAGCCGTTCGCGTCGTCGAGACCCAGCTGGTCGAAGGCGACGACGGCCGTCCGCGTCCGCAGAACGTACCGGGCAGCGAAACCGATCTGCGCGCCGACGTCGTCATCCAGGCCTTCGGCTTTCAGGCGAGTCCGCCCGACTGGTGCGACACGTTCGGCATCGAGCGCGATCGCAGCGGTCGCATCGTGGCCGGTGGCGAAGGCCGCCTGCCGCTGCAGACCAGCAATCCGCGCGTCTTCGCCGGCGGCGACAACGTGCGCGGTGCGGATCTGGTGGTGCGTGCCGTCTACGACGGTCGCGAAGCCGCCGCCTCCATCGCACGCATGCTCGCCGCGAAGAAAGCCGAGATCACCGTCGCGGCGTGAGCGTGCCGGTGGCACCGGCGAACCGTTGCCACCGTGTTCTGGTGGGAGCCAGCCCGGTGCTCCCAGCGGGCCGTCGGCTCCTGCCAGGCCGGTGTCCACAGGACGGCTCGAGGGCGCACAATAGCCGCAATGCTTCCCCAGGCTCCGACCCCCTCATGTGCCTGATCGCCTTCGCCTGGCGCGCCCATCCGCGCTGGCGCCTCGTGCTCGTCGCCAACCGCGATGAATTCCACGCCCGTCCCACCGCGCCACTCGGCCCCTGGGACGAGGCACCGCAGATCCTCGCCGGCCGTGATCTCGAAGCCGGGGGGACCTGGGCCGGCGTCGCTCCCGATGGCAGGGTCAGCGTCATCACCAACGTCCGTGACATGACCGCCGACCATAGCGGCCTCTCCCGTGGCCTGCTGGTCGCGGACTACCTCGGCTCCACGTTGCCGGCGCGGACGCACGCGATCGAACTCATGGCGAGCGCGCGGGACTACCGGCCCTTCAATCTGCTGACCTTCGATCGCGACGACGCGTATTACTTCGGCAATCATCCCGTTGCCCGCGCGCAGCCGGTCGAAGGCGGCGTGCACGGCCTGAGTAACGCGGACTTCAATGCGCCCTGGCCGAAGACACGTGCACTTGTAGGTCGCCTATCCGATTGGCTGAAGCATGGCGCGGGCTACGACCTCGCGCCCAACGCAAGCGCTGAAGGCAACACCAGCCGCGCAGCCAACGCCGTCGGCGCCAGTGCGAGTGCGGACGGCGCATTGGAACCGCTCTTCGCCATGCTCTCCGATCAGGGCCGCTGGCCCGATGACGTGCTCCCCGACACCGGCATCGGTATCGAGCGGGAGCGCTTTCTCTCCAGCGCCTTCATCGTAGGTGAGGCCTACGGCACCCGCGCCAGCACGGTCATCCTCGTCGACCACGAGGGCCGCACCACCATCGCCGAACGTCGCTTCGGTCCCAACGGCGTCCCCCAGGGCGAAACCCGCCTCACCGCCGATCCGGCCGTTTAACCCGGACGCCGGTCCAAACGCCGAGTCTTGCGATGCCCCTGTAGGAGCCAGCCCTGCTGGCGATTCCCGCGCCAGCGGGCACCCCATCACGCCCCTTTCTTGGCCCCAGCGCGAAAGTCTTTCCTCCGGTCAGCGATTGATCCCGTCCCACACCGCCCCGACGATGATGGAGGTCTACCCCTCATCCATCCGGAGCCACTCCATGAACATCGACCTCAGCAAGCGCAGCGCCATCGTCACCGGTTCCACCGCGGGCATCGGCCTGGCCATCGCGACCGGCCTCGCCGTCGCCGGCGCCAGCGTTGTCATCACCGGCCGCACCCAGGGTCGCGTCGACGAAGCGATCGCCGCCGTAAAGAAGGCCGCGCCGAATGCGACCGTCACGGGCGTCGCCGCCGATCTCGGCACGGCCGAGGGTGCCGCGGCCCTGATCAAGGCCGTCCCCGATACCGACATCCTGGTAAACAACCTCGGCATCTTCGAGCCGAAGGATTTCTTCGCCATCGACGACGCCGAGTGGAGCCGCTTCTTCGAAGTGAACGTGAACTCCGGCGTGCGTCTGTCGCGTCACTACGCCAGGGGGATGGCCGAGCGTGGCTGGGGTCGCGTGCAGTTCATCTCCAGTGAGTCGGGCGTCCAGGTACCGGCTGAGATGGTCCATTACGGCGTGACCAAGACGGCGCAGCTCGGCGTGTCGCGTGGTCTCGCTGAGGTGCTCTCGGGCACCGGTGTCACGGTCAACGCCATCCTCCCGGGTCCGACCTTGTCCGAAGGTGTGAGCGAGTTCTTCGGTAAGATCGCGAAGGATCAGGGGACGACGATGGAGGCGGTCGAAAAGGACTTCATCCAGACGCATCGTCCGACGTCGCTGATCAAGCGCCTGCTGAGCGTTGAGGAAGTCGCCAACGCGTCGGTTTACCTCGCGTCCGAGCAGGCGTCGGGCACGACAGGTGCGGCCATTCGTGTCGATGGTGGCGTGACGCGGTCCATCATCTGATCGGGTGGGCTGCTGCCGCAGCCCATCGCCGACAGGGTTGGCTCCCACCGAAACCGGCACCTGGTCGGAGCCAGCCCACTGGTGAGAACACGCCGCCTCAGTCGGTCAGCTGACAGACGATCCTCAGAAACGCCCCATCATCGCGCTGAAAATCCGACCGTGCACCGTGAAACCGCTCGTCGGATAAAGCGATCGACTCCACCCGATCCATCCGGAACGTCTTCCACCCCTGCGGTGCACCGGAAGCGCTGCCGCCGCTGACCTGATAAGCGCTGAGCAACCGGTCACCGGAATGGTCGTCGCCATACACATGGGGCTGCACGACACGCTGCGCACCGCCGTATCCGACCACGAGCAAGCGCCGCTCACGAATGGCACGACAAACAATCGCGCCGGAATCGGGCGTCATGCGCCCAGATCGCCGTCCACGTAAAACCAGCGCCCGTCTTCGCGTACGAAACGGCTCGTCTCGTGCATCCGCTCAGCACTGCCACCGCCCATGCGCAGGCGTGCGACGAAGGCGACGATCGCCGTATCGGGCGAGGGACTCTCGTGCCGCTTCACAGTCAGACCCAGCCACGTGGGCTTGGGAGACTGACTCGCGAGTCCAAGTGCCGCAGGACGCGTCGATACATGCCAGGTGGCAAGCAGGTAGTCCTCGAGTCCGAGGACGTAAGCGGTGTAGCGCGAGCGCATCAGCGCTTCGGCCGTAGGCGCGGGCACACCGCCATGCCATCGGCCGCAGCATGCGACGTAGGGCGTATCGAGCCCGCAGGGGCAGGTAGCGGGGCTTGCGCTGCTCATTCGCGTTACTCGACTTTTCCGGACGTGATCAGAGGCGCGAGATCGTAGCCCATCGCCACCGCCTGCGCCTTCAGGGCCTCGAACGTTTTCCGGTCCAGCGTAGGCTCCCGGGACAGAATCCACAGGTACTTGCGCCCCGGCTGCCCCACCATCGCCCAGCGATAGTCGTCGTCCAGCGCGATGACCCAGTAATCCGCCCAGACCAGGGGCACCCACGACAGCCAGGCTGGCGCGAAGCGCACCTGCAGCTTGCCCCGTGAATACGGCTCAGGCCGACGAGCCACGCCGTCGCTGGCGATGGTCTTCCCCTCCGCCGTGACGCATGCGTTGCGCACGGCCACCGTGCCGTCGGGATTCGGGGTGTAATGCGCGGTAACGTCCTTCTCGCACTTCCGCTGGAACCACATGGGCAGGCGGGCGATCTCGTGCCACGTTCCGGCATAGCGCTGCAGGTCGAGATCGGAGACGGCCGTGACCGGCGTGCTCGCAAGGGCACCGGTCGAGGCCATGGACAGGAGAAGGGCCGTGAGGGCAGAGCGCATGGCGGAGATTCCGTTGGGGCGACCCCCTACGATGCGTATCGGGGGTGAACCCCGTTTGAATTTGCGATCGACGCTGGGTAACGTCGCGCCATGGATCACCGATCACCCCCTGCCCGAAGGCCCCTGCTCCGGCGCTTGCGCGACCGGTTCGGCGCGCGCGGCACGGTGCACCTGGACCGCGAGGCGCAGGTCATCGTGCATTGCCCGGCGCGTTTCCACGCCACGGAACTGGCGCTGGAGCAGGTGACGCGCGTCGAGGCGGGCAACCGCGACGATGGCTCGTTCGAAACGGTTTTCCTGTATTTCCACGCGGAAGGCGTTTCGCCACTGGCCGTGTCCGAGAACGACCGGGGATTCACCGAACTGGTCCGCGACCTCGGAAAGGCGTTCCCCGGCATCGGGGACTGGCAGGCCGCCGTGCCTCCGGTGGCCTTTCAGCTCACGTCCGTCGACCTGTGGAAGCGGGAAGAGCCCCAGGCGCCGGAAGATCCGGCGGTCGACCACGTCGCCTGATCGAATCGGTCGGGTCAGGCGATCCGGATCAGAAGGGCGGTCGCGTTATCGCACAGCGTCACTGACTGAGGAGCGATAGCCGTGTCGCCCTGAGCGCAGGCCTCGCCATCGATGGTTGCCTCGCCGCGCGCGACATGCAGCAACGCGATGTTCGAGCCGTCCATCGTAACGGGCCCGCGCACGACATCGATCCGTCCCGAGGCATGGCCGCGCCGCACCATGAGATTGAAGTCACGCGTCGCGCCGCCGGCAAGCCGCACGTCCACACGTGCCTCACCCACAAACGCAAACGGCTCGCAGGGGGTCGTCAACGCATGCTGACGCTCACCGTCGAGGGTCATCGTGAATCCATCGCCTTCGATGAGAACGATCGTGCGATCGATGCCTGCGAACACCGAGAACGGCGAGGCCGTATCCACGTCGGCGATGCTCACACGCCACAGAAAATCATCCATCGTCGCGCCCGGCGGCTCGACCACGATCTCACGCGTGATGCCGAGGCCGTTCTTCCACGGCACGGCTTTCAATGCGTCGAAGCGGACGATGCTCATGCCACGCGCTCGATATCGCGTGCGAATGGCGGCAGCGCGCGCAACATGCCGGTGCCGTAGCGCTTGGTGATCACGCGACGGTCGAGCAGCACGATGCGCCCCGTATCCGTCTCGGTACGAATCAGCCGGCCGCAGTACTGCGTGAGAATACGCGTCGCGTCCGGCACGCTCACCTCGATAAACGGATTGCGTCCGCGCGACTCCAGCCACTCCGCATAGGTCGCGCCTACCGGATCGGTCGGCACGGCAAACGGAAGCTGCGTCACGACCACGGTCTCGCACAGCTTGCCGGGCAGATCGAGGCCCTCGCCGAACGAGGCCAGACCGAACAGCGTGCTGCCCTTGCCGGCTTCGATGTCTTCGCGATGCTCGGTAATGAGCTGCTGCTTGGACAACGAACCCTGCGCGCGCACCTTGCGCACGAACTCGATCGGCAGGGTCTGCAACACACGGTCGAGCTTGGCGCGCGAGGTGAACAGCACCAGGTTGCCCGCGTTCCAGTCCAGATTCTTCGCCAGCCACTCGGAGATTTCCCGAGCGTGGCCTTCCCGATCGTCCGGCAACGTGCGCATGCTCGGCACGCTCAATGTCGCCTGATTCTCGAGATCGAATGGCGATGGAAGGCTCAGCGTGACGGCCTCGTTGGGCAGTCCGACGGAGTCCGCAAACCCCCGGAAATTTCCGCCCGCGCTCAACGTGGCCGAGGTCATGACCACCGCCGATGCGTTGTCCCACAGTACGTTACGCAACAGGCCACCCGCGGATACCGCGGATGCATGACAGACTAGCTGCTGCTCCGGCGTCATCGTGACCCAGCGCGCCAGCGGCGGACCGTTCTCGCGATCCTCGGTCGACCAGGCATACCAGGTCTTCACCTGGCGCTCGAGGCGTTCGAGCGCGATGCCCAGCTCGCGCGACAGCGCTTCCTGCGTGGGGCCGCCCGCTTCCATCTCGACGACGGTGCGGCGCACGGTGCGCAGCCAGCGCTGGATGTCCCGCGTGATCAGGTGCAGATGCTCGGCGTGCATCTTCCAGTTTTCCGGAAGCTGGCCCAGCGACGCGCGGAAGACGGGCTCGGTTTCGTTGGACGACGGCGTCCACGTCATGCGGATCTCGCGCTCGATTTCTTCGAGCGCGTTGGACATGGCCACCATCTTCTCGTCGCCGGCTTCCAGCGTGAGGTTGCCGATGCTCTCCTTGTCGGTGAGCGAATAGGCGCCGTGAATCTGGTTCTGCAGACGACCGATGCGACGCACGGCCGTGGCGAGGTGCACATCGGCCGCGCCACGGTCGATGGCCTTGGCAGGCACGTGGTGCGCCTCGTCGAAGATGTAGAGGGTGTCTTCCGGCTTCGGCAGGATGACGCCGCCGAAGGTGTCTTCGTCGCGCGGCATGGTCAGGTCGGCCAGCACCAGATCCTGGTTGGCGACCACGATGTCGGCCTCGCCGATGGCGCGGCGGGCGACGAAGAACGGGCACACCGCGAAGGCGCCGCATTTGCGTCCCGTGCAACCGCCGGCGCTGGTCGTGATCATGCCGCGGACCAGATCGGACAGAGGCTCCGGGCTGGTGTCGATGTCGCCGCTCCACTCGCGCGACTCGAAGGCCTTGCCGAGCTTCTCGACCGCCTTGGTGTCGCGCTCCGCCGGTGGCCGTGACCACAAGGCGAGATCGGCGTCGAAATCGAAACCGGTCTGGGCGGCGGGTTCGGCACCGGCCATGCGCAGATTGCGCGGGCACAGGTAACGGCCACGGCCCTTGGCCAGCGCAATCTTGGCCTCGACGCCGCACAAGCTGAGGTATTGGGGAATGTCGCGCTGGACCAGCTGCTCCTGCAGCGCCACGGTTGCCGTCGCGATGACCAGCTTCTTCTTCTGGGCCCGGGCGACTTCCAGGCCAGCGATGAGGTAAGCCATCGACTTACCCGTGCCGGTCGGCGCCTCGATCACCGCGGCGCCCGCCGGTTCGGCCAGCGCCTTGGCGACCTCCGCGATCATCTTCAGCTGCGCCGAACGGCCGCGGAAACCCGCAAGCCCGTCCTTCAGCCGCGTGTAGGCAGCGCGGATGGCGGCTTTGGTGTCGTCGGTGAGCATCGATGGGCGCAAAAGAGGAAGAGGCAACCGGTCAAGGTTACCTCATCGACGTCTCACCCCATGACGCTCAGGCGTGACGGTTGATCCCGGCGGGCGACGCAGGGAGGCCTGCCACCAGCCCGGCGACCACGTAGGTGTGTTCTTCCCACGTGCCATCGGCTTGCTGAACGTGGATCTCCACGGGGAGGCCGAGGCTGTCGGAGAGGCCCGGCGCGAGCGCCTCCGCGGCGGCGATGGCCATGGCCTGACTGGCGTAGCGGCCAAGCGGTGACGAGGCACGGCGGACGATCCACGGTCCCTGTGTCGATTCGCAGTGCGGAATGAACAGCTGGGCGGAACTCGAAGCCATGGGACCCTCACAGATGGTTGGGTGGACCAGACGGAAAACGCCGCGTGGCGGCGTTGAGTCGAACCTACGCCTTCCCGGCTAAAAAAGGCGTTAACCCTTGTCCGGTAAGGGCTTACGCGATAGCTCGGTGCGCCTGAAGCAGGCCGGGGCGTGGCTGTTGATCATCCCGGTGGCTTCCATCCAGGCGAACACGATGGTCGGTCCGACGAAGGTGAAACCGCGTTTCTTCAGGGCTTTGGATGCCTGCTCCGACAGTGGACTGTTCGGTGGCACCGGCCCTTCCCAAAGCATGGGGTCACCCCCTACGAAGTTCCAGCAGAAACCGGCGAAATCCTCGCCAGCCTCCCGCATGGCCACGTAGGCCTTCGCGTTGCCGATGGTGGCGCCTATCTTGGACCGCGAGCGGATGATTCCCGGATCGGCCAACAGCCGCTCGATCTCGCGTGGACCGTAGGCCGCGACGACGTCCGGATTGAATCCTTCGAACGCCTGCCGGAAGCCGTCGCGACGCGCCAGGATGGTTCGCCACGACAGCCCCGCCTGGAAACCGTCCAGAACCAGCTTCTCCCATAGCCGCCGGCCGTCGCGCTCGGGCACGCCCCATTCGCGGTCGTGGTACCCGCGCAGCAGGTCGTCGGTCTCACCCCAGGCGCAACGGCATCGGCCGTCACTCATCCGGCAAAGCCGAGGTAATCCAGCTTGCCGATGGCGACGCCGTTATGGCGCAGGATGTCGTACGCGGTGGTCACGTGGAAGAAGAAGTTGGGGATGCCAAAGGTCAGCAGGTACTCCTGCGCCGAGAAGTTGTATTCCTTATCCTTGAACTTGCGCGTGATCGTGCGCGATTCGCCCGCGTCGATGGCGGCGCGGTCCACGGATTCGATCCAGGCGACGGTCGCATCGATGCGCTTGCGCAGGTCGGCGAAGGTGGTTTCGTTGTCCTCGAACGACGGCGGCTGCACCTCACCCACGCGGGCCACGGCGAACTTGGCGGTATCGCTGGCGCGCTGGATCTGGCCCGCGAGGCTGAGCATGTCCGGCGCTAGACGGGCATCGATCAGGACGGAAGCGTCGGCCTGGGCCTCCGCCTTGGTGAGCAGGTCGGACAGGACGCGGAAGCCGCGGACGAAGACGGGAACCGTGGCGTCGTAGAGCGAGATGGACATGGCAGGGCCTTTGGGTGGGCAATCGCGTTCGATCTGGGGCCGCCGCGCCGATCCACAAGGTCTCGCCCCATGCTCCGCATGGGTCTACCATCGGCCGTCTTACCCATCGACATCGCGGGTTCCCATGGATGCCACCACCGCCGCGCCCGACGCCATCGTCGCGATCCGCGGATTGACCAAAGAATACAAAAGCGGGCTGCGCGCACTGAACGGCGTGGACCTCGACATCAAGCGGGGCGAGATCTTCGCGTTGCTCGGCCCGAACGGCGCCGGCAAGACCACCCTGATCAGCATCGTCTGCGGCATCGTCAACGGCACCGGCGGCAGCGTGACCGTCGACGGTCATGACATCCGCAAGGACTTCCGCGCCGCGCGCGGCCTGATCGGGCTGGTGCCGCAGGAGCTGTCCACGGATGCCTTCGAAACCGTCTGGGCCACGGTGAAATTCAGCCGCGGCCTGTTCGGCAAGGCGCCCAACGCCGTGCACCTGGAACGCGTCCTGCGCGATCTGTCGTTATGGGAAAAACGCGACTCGAAAATCATGGCGCTGTCCGGCGGCATGAAGCGCCGCGTGCTGATCGCGAAGGCGCTGGCGCACGAGCCTCGCGTGTTGTTCCTCGACGAGCCCACGGCCGGTGTCGACGTCGAACTGCGCCACGACATGTGGCAGATGGTCCGTCGCCTGCGCGAGTCGGGTGTCACCATCATCCTCACCACGCATTACATCGAAGAAGCGCAGGAGATGGCCGACCGCATCGGCGTCATCAATCGCGGCGAAATCGTCATCGTGGAAGAGAAGCACACTCTCATGCGCAAGCTGGGCAAGAAGCAGCTGACGCTGTCCCTGCAGAGCCCGCTGACCGCCGTGCCCGAAGGCCTGAACGAGTGGCCGCTGGAGCTGAGCGCGGATGGCCAGTCCCTGACGTACACGTTCGATACGCAGGGCGACGATACCGGTATCGCCGTGCTGCTGCGCAAGCTCAACGAGCTGGGCATCGATTTCAAGGATCTCCATTCGAGCGAGAGTTCCCTCGAAGACATTTTCGTAAGCCTGGTGAGGGGTGGCGTATGAATATCCACGCGATCCGTGCCATCTACCGCTTCGAAATGGCCCGCACGTTCCGCACGCTCACCCAGAGCATCGCCTCACCGGTGCTGTCCACGTCGCTGTACTTCGTCGTCTTCGGCGCGGCGATCGGCTCGCGCATGGGCGCCATTGGAGGCGTCAGCTACGGTGCTTTCATCATCCCCGGCCTGATCATGCTGTCGTTGCTCAACGAGAGCGTCTCCAATGCATCGTTCGGTATCTATATGCCGAAATGGGCGGGCACGATCTACGAACTGCTTTCGGCGCCGGTGTCCTATGTCGAAGTCGTCATCGGCTACGTCGGTGCGGCGGCCACCAAGTCGGTGATTCTCGGGCTGCTGATCCTTGTGACCGCACGCTTGTTCGTGCCTTACGAGATCCAGCACCCCGTGTGGATGATCGGCTTTCTGCTGCTGACCGCGGTGACCTTCAGCCTGTTCGGTTTCATCATCGGTCTGTGGGCGGATGATTTTCAGAAACTGCAGGTGGTGCCGTTGATGGTGATCACGCCGCTGACCTTCCTCGGCGGCAGCTTCTATTCCATCTCGATGTTGCCGCCGATGTGGCAGAAGATCACCTTGTTCAATCCGGTGGTCTATCTGGTCAACGGTTTTCGCTGGAGCTTCTACGGCCAGGCCGACGTCAACGTGCTGGTGAGCGTGGGAGCGACGGTGGGGTTCCTGGTCGTCTGCCTCGCCGTGGTCTGGTGGATCTTCCGTACCGGCTGGAAACTGAAGTCCTGAAGTCCCCTGCTCGTGTAGGAGCGCGCCCCGCGCGCGATTTCTCCACACACCATGCGGTTACGATGGTGGCATGAGCGAGACCGACTCCCGAACCGAGACCGAGCGCCGGACGACCCGCCTGCATCGCGCGCAGTCGATGCTGGACCGCATGTTCCGCACCATGCCGCTGGGCGGCCGGGTGCGCACCGGCGTGTTCATGGCGCTGAAGACGGTTCTCGCCGCCAGCGTGGCTTACGGCATCGGCCATGCGCTGCACACGGGTCAGGCCTTCTGGGCCGCGATCAGCGCCATCGCGGTCATTCAGCCCCATTTCGGCGATACGCGTGGCGCCGGTCGCGATCGTATCCTCGGGACCGCCTTCGGTGGCGTGGCCGGGCTGCTCGGCCTCTGGGTCGGCGGCGGTGGCGACCTGCTTTCCTTCGCCGTCGGGCTGGGCGTCGTCACTATTGCCTGCTGGACCGCCAATGCGGGTGCCGCGGCACGCGTGGGTGGCATCACGGCCGCCATCCTGCTCCTCGTGCCCAGCGATGGCCCCGTTTGGGAAACCGCGCTCTATCGACTGGGTGAAGTCTTGCTGGGTACGGCCTGCGCCCTGGGCATCGGCTGGCTCGTGGCGTTCGCGGAAGAGCGCGCTGACGAGAACAAGAAGAAGGAAGAAGACGATGCATCGCATACGACACCATGAGCATCATCGCCTGGACCGTATCGGCTGGCTCCGCGCCGCCGTGCTCGGGGCCAACGACGGGATCCTTTCCACGGCGAGCCTGCTGGTCGGCGTGGCATCCGCCAAGGCCGGTGGCAGCCAGGTCCTGCTGGCCGGTGTCGCTGGGCTGGTCGCCGGCGCGATGTCGATGGCGGCGGGTGAGTATGTCTCCGTGCGTTCGCAGGCCGACAGTGAGCACGCCGAGCGTCAGCTCGAATCGATCGAACTGGCCGAAGATCCGGTGGGCGAGCATCGCGAGCTGACCGAGATCTACGTGCATCGCGGTCTGGACCGCAAGCTTGCCAGTGAGGTCGCCGATCAGCTGATGGCGCACGACGCGTTGGGTGCGCATCTGCGCGACGAGCTCGGCATGTCGGATGCGACGGCTGCGCGGCCATTGCAGGCTGCCGCGGCGTCGGCGGCCAGCTTTGCCGTCGGCGCGATTCTGCCCATCGCGGCTGCCGCGCTGGTGCCTCGCGTGGCAATGACACCCGCGATCATCGTCGTCTCGTTGATCGCTCTCGCGGCGCTCGGGGCGATGTCGGCACGGCTGGCAGGCGCCGGCATGCTTCGCGGCATGGTGCGCATCGTGTTCTGGGGCACCGCCGCGATGGTGCTGTCCTCGACGGTCGGGCGTATCTTCGGCGTGGCGACGTAGCGGGCTAGCCGATGACGCAGCGGTTCCGTCCGCCGTTCTTGGCGGTATAGAGCGCAAGGTCGGCGCGATCGAACACCGTCTGGGGTGTATCGCCCGACTGGAACTGCGTCAGACCGATGGAGGCGGTGACCCGCACCGGCTGCCGGCTGGCGTGGAAGGCCAGGTGCTGGATCTTCCCGCGCAGGCGCTCGCAGACCTGCAGCGCTTCATGCTCGTCGGCGCCATCGAACACCACGATGAACTCCTCGCCACCGTAGCGGGCGACGAAGTCGCACGGGCGCACGTGCTTCACCAGGGCCTGGCCGATGATGCGCAGCACGGCGTCGCCGGCGGTGTGGCCGTAGGTGTCGTTGATGCTCTTGAAGTGGTCGATGTCGATCGCCGCGACGCACAGCGGGCGGGATGCCGTCTTCCATGCCTCGAACGCCACCTCGATCCGCTTTTCGTAAGCAAGGCGGTTGGGCATGCCGATCATCGTGTCGGTCTGGGCCAGCTCGTGCTCGCGTTCGAGCGAACGCTGCAGGGCGTTGCGTTCGGTTTCGAGCTGTTCGATGCGCAGGCGCATCTTTTCGGCACGGTCACGGTACGCCGTAAGACGGCTGCCTTCGCGATCGCGGAACTCGCGGAAACAGGCGGCAATCTTTTCGATGCTTTCGCCGACGCGCTCGCGCAGGTCGTGAATGTCGTCCAGTTCCAGGGCGGCTTCGTCCAGCAGGCGCATCTCGTGACTTACCGAGGCGTCCAGCGCCTGGCCATTGGCCTCTCCGGTGGACTGGTCGGCGAGCTCGCGCGACATGTACTGGCTCATCTCGTCGAGACGGCTGGTGACATGGCGAAGCACCGCCTGAAGCGCGTCGATTTCCCGCTGAAGGCCGATCCGCTGCTCGTTGACCAGATCCGCGAGGCGATCACCGCACGCCGCCAGGGCGACCAGGTCGCCGGCGTCCGCCACATCGTGACGGAGGTCGTTGGCGCGGTCAGCCAGCTTCGGCAGGACGACGATACGATCGACCAGCCGGCTCAGCGCCGACTGCACGGAGGATCCGTGCTCGGTGCGCTGGGGGCGGGTGATCGGGATGGAGCGTTCTTCGATGGCGTTCTGCGGGCGCTCGCCCAGCCTGTCCAGCGCCTGGCTCAGGTCGTTGACCAGTGGCTCGAGTACCATGGCGTCGACGGGGCCGTGCAAGGCCGAAGACAGTTGCTCGATATGCGGATCGAGCTGGTCGTTCGAGCCGTGCGCCGCGCGGCCAAGGCAGCCGACCAGCTGGCGCAGCAGGGACTCGGCGGTCTTCCACTGGGTTTCCTCACGGGTCAGCCGGTCGACCGCCTCGTGATATTTGCTTTCCCACAACTGGTTGTCCAAACGCACGCCCCAGCCGTCGCGTGATAGGTCGAAATTCTGCCCATGATACGACGGCGATTGCGAATTAGCTCACGTTTTCGCGGGTAGCGCCGTAGGGGCGGCTCGTCCATCACCTGACCCTGGCGAAGGGCACGCCGAGGCGGTCATGGACCGCCTGAGCGTGTCAGGGGCTCGTTACGCTGGGGCTCTCCTGCCGGGTAGCCCGCGCGGCGATAACCGCTCCAACCCCGACCAGCGCAGCGGCCAGCAGGAACGGGACGCCCGGCATATGCACGCGCCGCTCCGGCGCGATCGCGAAGGCGAAGATCTGCGCAAACAGATATGGCCCGAAGATCCCGGCGAAGCTGCCCAGGCTGGTCACGGCGCCTTGCAGACGACCCTGCTCATCGGGCGCCACATGGCGCGTCATGATCGACTGGATCGGCGGTCCGGACAGCCCCCACAGTGACAGCAGCGGAATACCGATCAGGAATACCCATCCGGTCGTGGCGAAACCCATGACGGCGAATGCCACCACACCGAACGACAGCCCCGCGACCATGACCCGTCGCTCCCCGAAGCGCGCAGTCAGTCGACCGGTGAGGAATGCCTGCACCGATCCATCGCAGGCGCCGACGAGCGCGAGCACATACCCCACCGCCTGGGGACCCCAGTGATAACGGTAGTCGGCATAGAGGACGAACACCGTCTGTAAAACGTAGTGCCCGAGGTAGAACAGGAACATCACGACCGACAGACCGAAAATCTCGCGATGCCGGCGAAGCATCTTCAGCGAGCCCAGTGGACTTGCGCTGTGCGGTTCGAAGCGTGCGCTGCGCTTCTCCACCGGTAGCGACTCCGGCAGGATGAAATACCCGTAAAGGAAGTTCGCCAACGCCAGACCCGCGGCGACCCAGAACGGCAGACGCAGATCGAACCCGCCAAGAAATCCCCCGAGCGCCGGTCCGATGATGAAGCCGATACCGAACGCGCCGCCAAGCATGCCGAAGGCCGCCGCGCGTTTTTCCGGCGGCGTGACGTCGGCGATGTAGGCATTGGCCGTGGTGAAGCTGGCGGCGGTCATGCCGGAGATGACGCGCCCGACGAACAGCAGCCACAACGAAGGCGCCACGGCCATCAATACGAAGTCGAGCCCAAGCCCGAGATTCGAAAGCAACACGACAGGGCGACGCCCGAAGCGGTCCGACAACGCCCCCTGGATCGGCGACGAAATGAACTGCACCGCGGCGAAGACCGTACCGAACACACCGACCCACCACGCCGCGTTCGATACGGTATTGCCGGTCATCTGTTCGATGAGGTGCGGCAACACCGGAATGATGATGCCGAACGCCAGAATGTCGATCAGCACCGTGACGAAGATGAAGATCACGGCGGCGCGGCGCACCGGTGTGTGCGTCGTGCTCTTCGGTTCCGTCGTACTCATGGGGTGAAGTGCTTCAGCCGCGGTTTGACGATCGGGGTGGTCAGCATGGTGCTGGCCACCGCCATCAGCAGCAGCGCGGTGAATGTCTCGCTGGTGATGATGTGACGGTCGAGCAGCACGTTGACGAAGATGATCATGATCAGCGCCTTGGTCTGCAGCAGCCAGCCGATGGTCCAGGCATCGCCACGTGCCCAGCCGAGCAGCTTACCGGCGATGCCGACGCCGGCCAGCTTGCCCACGACGGAGGCGACCAGCAGCAGAGCCGCGGCGGCGAACACCGCCGTGCCTCCGACCTGCCAGTTCGTTCGCAGACCGGTGGACAGGAAGAACACCGGCATGATGACGAGCAGGACGTTGTGACGCAGGCCGTCGAGCTTCTCGAGCGTGAACCAGTCACGTTCCATCACGGCGCCCGCAAGGAAGGCTCCGACCATGAAGTGCAAACCGCACCAGTCGGCACCGTAACCACACGCGGCCAGCCAGATCAGACCGATGAAATAGCGGTCCGGCTCCGGCACACGTGCCATCAGCCGCCGGAATGCGGCGGAGGCGACAGCGAACACGGCCAGGAAGGCCACCTGATGGCCGACACGTTTCCAGTCGAGCAGGATGATCGCCAGCACCGCCCAGATCGCGAGATCGTCCAGGCTCGCATAACGCAGCACACGCTGTCCCAGCGGTGCCCGCAGAATACCCATCTTCTCCATCAGCAGGATGAGGATCGGTAGCGCGGTCACGGCGCAGGCCATGCCGATGCCCAGCACGAATTGCCACGTCGTCGCCGCTTCACCCATCCATCCCCCGCGCCAGGCCAGCATCGCCAGCGCGGCAAGGCAGCCGGTCGCAAGAGGCACGCCGAGGGCGAGGGCGGCCGTGGTCCCGCATTCACGGCGTTGCTTCCAGGCGTCGCGCAGGTCGAGCTCGATGCCGGCGATCCAGACGAAGACCATCACAGCCCACCAGGCGATGCCGTTGAGGGCACCGATGACGGGCGGCGCGAATACCGTCGTGTAGTAGTCGGGGAAGACCTTCCCCAGCACGCCCGGCCCCAGCAGGATCCCGGTAAGGATCTGCACCACCACCAGCGGTGCCCAGTAATCGGTCCGAAAGACGCGCCAGATCAGATAAGGCACGCCAAGAATGATCGTCATCGCGATCAGGAACAGTTCCGTCGTATTCATCCGTCCTCTCCAAAGTGGGGCAGAGGGTAGCGCACCGCAGGCTCTTGCGGGCGCGATGTCACATCGGCGGCTGGGACAGTTCCTTCGCGTTGAGGAAACCGTCCCTGTTCTTGTCCAGCTTGTGGAACTGGAGGATCAGGTTGCGCTGGAACTCTTCCAGCCTCACGGGCCTGGCGCCGGGCCGCATCGGGCCGTCGTTGGCATCGAGCACGCCGTCGCCATTGACGTCCATGCGCAGGAAGCCCTGGCTCATGTAGCGGACGTACTCGGCCTCGTCGACCTTGCCGTCGCCATTGGCGTCCATGCGTCGGAGGTATTCGGCCGGCGTCCGCGGAAAGTCCTGTGCCTGGGCGGCGGCGGTCAGCAGCAGGGTGGCGGCGAAGGCGTATGGACGTCGATTCATGGGCCGGGAGTCTGCGTGATCCGGTGGGGTTTGTCGCCCCGTGGTCCGGGGAGTACCTTCTGGGTTCTCGTACTTCCCGTCAAGGATTACCCCATGATTCACGAGAGCATTCTCGACACGATCGGCCGCACGCCCATCGTTCGCCTGCATCGCGTCGCCCCGGCTGGCATTTCCCTGTACGCGAAGGTCGAATTCTTCAACCCCGGCGGCTCGGTCAAGGACCGCCTGGCCATCGCGGTCATTCTCGATGCCGAAGCCAAGGGTCTGCTGAAACCCGGCGACACCGTGGTCGAGGCCACTTCGGGCAATACGGGCGTCGCGCTGGCCATGGTCTGCGCGGCCAAGGGTTACAAGTTCGTGGCGACCATGGCGGACAGCTTCTCCGTCGAGCGCCGCAAGCTGATGCGCGCCTACGGTGCCCGCGTGATCCTGACCCCCGCCGCCGAGCGTGGCAGCGGCATGGTCCGACGCGCCGAGGAGCTCGCGGCGAAGCACGGCTGGTTCCTGCCCAGGCAATTCCAGAATCCGGCTAACCCGGCCTATCACCGGAGCACCACCGCCGCCGAGATCCTCCAGGACTTCGCCGGCCGCCGCCTCGATGCCTTCGTGACCGGCTGGGGCACCGGCGGCACACTGACCGGTGTGGGCGAGGTGCTCAAGGTCGCGCGCCCCGAGGTGAAGATCGTCACCACTGAGCCGGCCGCGGCCCAGTTGCTCGCCGACCAGCCCTGGGCACCGCACAAGATCCAGGGCTGGACGCCGGACTTCGTGCCCGAGGTACTCAACCGCCAGATCTTCGACGTCGATATCCCGGTGGACGAGGTGCTCGCCCGCGATACGGCCCGCCGACTCGCCAGCGAGGAAGGTCTCTTTGTCGGTATCTCCGCCGGTGCGACGCTTGCCGCCGCCCTGAAATACGCCGAAAGCGCCGAGGAGGGCAGCGTCATCCTCGCCATGCTCCCCGACACCGGCGAGCGCTATCTCTCCACCTTCCTGTTCGAGGGCGTGGAAGAAGGCTCCGACGAAGCCTGGCTGGAAACCCTGTAGGATCGCGCCCCGCGCACGACCAGGGCGTGGAGGCGTAGCAGCCTCCACGCCGCCACCGCAAAATCATCACGCCATGGCGGTCATCGTGTAGTTCTCGAAACAAGGAGACAGCCATGACATTCCTGCGCAGCAAGAGCCTCCGTGCGGAACTTTTCGGCCGCGCCGAGCGCGTCGTCGGTTCGATGACCGGCAACCGCGAACATCTGGCCATCGGCACGGCGCGTGAGTATGCCGGCCGCGCGGGCTCACTGACCTCGCAGGCGCTGGCGGAAGCGGGACGTCACGCGCGCCGTCGCCCGCTGGGCCTCGCCATCGGCGTGGGTCTGGGTGTCGGCGCCATCGCGGCGGCATGGCTCATCGCGCGTCACCATGCCCGCGTGCGGCCCGAGGAAGACGAACACAATCCGACGCGTCAGCGCCCGACCGATGCCAGCGGCAACGCGCTGGATGGATCGGGTGAAGACAATCCCATGTCGGGCGAGACCGCGCGCCACTGAGCGATCGAACGGCCCCTTGTCGGGGCCGTTACGTCAGGCGGCGTGTGAGCGCCGCCGCAATACCGCCAACGGTTGTGCCCAGGTTGCGCCCGGTCGGCGCTTGCTGGTGACGAGCGTCAGCTCCGATGGCTGGAACACGTTGACGTTATGCGTGGCCGGCGTCGTCAGGATGTACTGCGCGCGCGTGGACTTCAGAAATGCACCGACCTTGTCGATGTTGAAGATGTCCAGATGCGCGAAAGGCTCGTCGATGAACACGAATCCGCCGGGCCGGTCTTCATCGCGCATCAGCGCCACGAGCAGGAGCAGTGACTTCATCACCTGCTGGCCGCCCGAGGCTTCGCCATCGTCCATTCCGATCCAGCCCTTCTTGTCGAACTCGAAGCGCACATGCAGCGCGGCCGAAGCGAGTGCCAGATCGTCGTTGCTGAGCTCCGGGAGATCGACGTCGACGCCGATGCCCGCGAGTTCGGCAAGCACTTTCAGGTTCCGGGCGTAGCGACGCACCGTGTTGCGCAAGACCTGAATATAGGCGCCGCGCGCCTCGTGCGTGATGCGCGAGGCGCGCTCGAGGTGGATGCGGCGTTTCTCGAGATCGTGTCTGAGGCCTTCGTGATCGGCGAGCAGTTTTTCGCGCAGCGCGACTACGCTTGGATCCTCCTCCCAGTGGCCCTCCTCGAGGCGACGCTCGATGCGGTCGATCTCGCGACGCACGGATGCGGGCGACTCGTAACGCTCGCGTAGTGCCGCGACGGCGGCGCGGCTGCGCAAAGCCAGGGGCACATGCGCACGCTTCGCGCGGAATGCCTTCAGCCGGTCGATCTGCTCACCACGCAGCTGGTGGTACTGGCGAACGGTCTCGGCGAGTTGCTTCTGCGTCGAAAGCTGTTCGCGCGCGGCGTTGTCGCGTGCGTTCGACGTCCTGAGGCGTTTTTCGCGCACCGCTTCGTAATGCGCCTCCGCAGCGACATGGCTGTCAGCCGTCCGCTGCACGTCTTCGCGCAAGCCGGCCTGTTGCGCGTGCGCTTCGGCGAATTCGTCCGCGCGGTCGGCGAGCTGGCTGCTCGCGCTGGCGCCACGCAGGATGCCTTCGGCGTCGCTGGCGCGCGCCATGGCGTCCTTTCGCTCGGTCGCGATGTCGCGCAGTCGTGCCTCGATGTCACGCAGTTTCGCCTCACCGTCGCGCAGCTGTCGCTCGCGCGCGCCGGAACCGAAGTACATGTCATCCACGCCGAGATGGCGACCGCCGCGACGTTCGCGGAAATAGCCCTGCGGCGTGATCCAGTCCTGATCCTTGCCCAATGTCGCGCCATCGACGATGTCCTCGACGCGGCGGATACGGTCGAGGTTACGCAGCAGCCAGTCAGGCGGTGCGGCGGAGAACTCGACCACCTCGAGCAGCGAGCTGCGCGTGGCGCGCCCGGCGGGGGCGCGGTCGGCGACGACGAAGTGCTTGTAGCGGTGCTGCTCGCCCAGCTTCCAAGCTTTCTCGCGATCGCGCGGGTCGTCGAGCAGCACCACGTGGCGATAGCCCGCGAGGACCGCTTCGACGGCCGGCTGCCAGCGTGGCTCGACGATCTCGACGATCTCGCTGAGCATGCTGTGACGAATGCCCGCCTCATCGAGGGCGCGACGGAACGAGGCTTCGAAATCCGGGGTGTAGCGTCGGCCGCTGCGCCACGCCGACAGCTGACCGGTCAGCGTCGCCAGTTCCTGGCGCAGCTTGCCTTCCTCGGTCTGCAGCAGGCTCGCCTGGGCGCGGGCATCGCGTGCGACATCGGCGAGACGTTCGTGATCGGCGCCACCCTGGGCGGCGACCATCTCGCGCAGGCGCGTCTCCTGTTTGATCAACAGGTCATTCTGGGCGAGCTCGGCACGCGCCGCGTCGAGGCTCTTCTGCGTCTGCTGGCGCGCCAGGTCGGCCTCGTGCTGTTCGCCGCGAAGCGCTTCGCCCGAGGCATCGAAATCCCCGAGCTGCTTCGCGAGGTCCGCATCGCGCTGCTCCAGTTCGGCGACGCGACGTTTGACGCCGGTGAGTTGCGGACGCGCACCGCGCACGCCACCGCTCAGCTCGGCCAGTTCGGTGCGCGGAAGGATGCTCGCCACCAGATCGACGCGCTCGCTCTTGAGCGCGTTCCATTCCTGGAACGAGCGGGCGCGGCCTTCGGCCTCCTGAAGGCTCACGCCGATCAGCGACAACTGATGTTCGAGACCGTGCTGTTCGCGGTCGGCTTCGATCTGTTCGTTGCGTGCCCGCTGGTAGTCATCGAGAACGGCCTTATCGCCGAACACGTCGAAGACCAGGTCGAGCAGCGCCTTGGGCGGCATCTGGCAGAGCTTGTCCGTGGCGCCCTGTTCTAGCGTGAGCACGCGGCGGATCGCCTGCGAAAGACCGGCGCCTTCGAGACGCACGCGGTACTCGCGAAGGCCGAGAAAATCGTTGCGCGCTTCGATCTCTTCGACACTCACGTCGCCGCCGACCACGGCGTACTGCCGCGTCCACTCGCCGCCCTTCTTCTGAATGCGGCAGGCGAGGGTGACCTCACGGTCCATCAGCGGGAAGAACGGACGCTCGCCGCTCGGTCCGGGGATATTGCCGACGCGGGCGCGCAGCCACGCGAACGGCTTGCCGTTGTGGCGGAGGTAGCTCTTGTAGTCGCGATTGCCCGCGCAGTCGATCGTCAGCAACGTGCGCAGCGCGTCGAGCAGGGTCGTCTTGCCGGAGCCATTCGGGCCCACGACGGTGACGATGTTGGTGTCGAGCGGCAGGCTGAAGCGCTGCCAGTAATCCCAGTGGACGACTTCGAGGCTGCGGAAATCAAACATCGGTGTTTTCCTCGGTGTCGTCGATCACGTCGTCGTCGCCCGGCTCGTCCGGATCGTCGGTGTCGTCATGGTGCGACCGGACCGGCGCGCGTGCCGCGGCATCGGACAGCAGGTCGCCCAGTGCGCCGTCGAGGATGCGGCGAGCGGTGCGTTCGTAATCGAAGGCGAGATCCAGCAGCGGACCCTCGGCCACTTCGCCCTTGCGACGGACGATGAAGCCCAGGCGGTTCAGCGTGCCGAGGTTGAAGCCGACGCGCGTCTTGCCGCCCAGCTTGTCACCGAAATCGGCGAGGAGGGTACGCTCGGCGATCACTGGCGACACGGCGGGATCGCGCGGGATCGGTTTCTCTTCCGCGAACATCTGGCTCTGCGAGGCGGCGGCTTCGGCCTCCTGGCGCTCCACCTGCCGCTGGCGCTTGGGCAGCACGATGAGGGCCCAGACCACGACCAGCAGCGCGACGCCGTCGCGGTCGAGTTGCAGGGTGTTGGAGATCCAGCTGTCGCTGCCGCCGAAGACGGCGCGCTCGCTCTTGCGCGCCACGGCAAGGCCGATGTACGCGGCATAAGGGTGTTCGCGCAGTTCGAGGCCGACCGCTTCGAGCCGGCGGTCGAGTTCTTCGCGGTATCCCTCGTCGAGCAGTGCCTTGCGGGCCTGCACGTCGTCGCGTGGCAACCAGCGCTGTGACAGCAGCCGGGTTACGAGGGTGGCGGTATCGTCATGCATCGGCGGTGTCCTTGGCGGCGTCGCGTGGACGCAGGCGTCCCGCGCTGACCAGCGCGATCTGGGGCAGGTCGGTTTCGATGAGCAGGGGCTCGATCTCGAGCGCGAGCGGTAGTCGCGCGAGATCGGCGGTGCCCCCTTCGAGGGCGGCGGATTCGGGATCGCCGAGCAGGCCGAGCAGCGAGAGCCGGTACGCGGACAGGGCGTAGTCGTCGCCGATCAGGGTGTCCGACAGTTCGCGCGGCTCGGTGATGGCGGCCAGTTCGATGCTCCAGTCTTCGAGGAATCGCAGGTCTTCCTCGTCCATCGGCAGGTCGGCGGCATCGGGTGGTTCTTCCGCGCCGGGCAGGGCGGTGACCTCGGCGGCAAGACGCTCACGCTCCAGCAGCTCGAACTCCGCCACGTCGAGGGCGATCTGATCGTGGATGAACGGCGCAGGCAGCGGCAGCAGCAGCTGCCCGTCTTCGAAGGAAGCCAGTGCATCGATGTCCTGGGCGCGCAGCCAGCCGACCAGGTCCGACGAGGACAGGCCGGTGCGTCCCAGGTGCACACGATGCTGGTCGATCTTGTTCAGTTCGCGCTGGAACGTGCCCGCCTGACGCAGCAGCGCGCTCTGGGCGCGACCCACGGCCTGAGCGAGCCGGTGCGCCGCCGGCTCGAGCTCGTCCTTTTCGGTGATGCCGGCGACGACCTCGGTGCCTTTCTCGACCCAGGTCCACACGGAATCCAGACGTTCGGCGGCGCGGCGGATACGGTGCTCCGAGCCGGACAGCACCGCGCGGTCGAAGTCTTCCTTCAGCTCCGTCAGGCGCGAAAGCAGATGGCCGAGCTCGTCGACGGACACACGGCCCACCGCCTGACCAGCAGCGAGCTGCGCGGTGAGGTAACCGAGACCGTCGTCATCGTCGTTCTCGAACTCGAGCATCACCGCCAGCGCGGCGAGCGCCTTACGACCGAGCGGGCCGACGCGATAACGCTGGGTCTCCGCGTCGTAGACGAGCAGCTCGTGGTCCTTGAGTCGCTGAACCACCGTTTCGAGCTTTACCGTGTCGACGAACGCCAGGTTGTCGCGGATTTCCTGCGGCGTCCATTCCGTCGCGTGAGAGCGTGCGCCGATCGTGCGCAGCACGAGCAGGCGCAACAGCACCTGCGCCTCGCTCCCATGAAACAGCGCGGAAAACGCGCGCAGCAAGCCGCGACCGCGCAAGAGCGGAAAAACGGTGGGGAGGTCCTCGGCGACGACGCCGTCGCGGAAGAGATCCTGCAGGCGTTCGTCGTGGACGTGGGTATCGAGCGGGCCGCTCAAGGTCAGCGACGGTCGACGCCGACGAAGCGAAGGAACTCGCCCCGTGTGCGTGGATCTTCGCGGAAGCTGCCGAGCATCTGGCTGGTGATCATCGACACGCCACGCTTGTGCACACCACGGGTGGTCATGCATTCGTGACTGGCGTCGATGACCACACCGACGCCGCGCGGACGCAGCGTGTCTTCGATGCAATGCGCGATCTGGGCGGTGAGCTTTTCCTGGACCTGGAAGCGACGGGCGAAACCATCGACCACCCGGGCCAGCTTGCTGATGCCGACGACGCGGTCGGTCGGCACGTAACCCACGTGCGCGCGGCCGATGATCGGCGCCATGTGATGCTCGCAATGGCTTTCGAACTCGATGTCGCGCAGGACGATCATTTCGTCGTAACCGGCCACTTCCTCGAACGTCCGGCGCAGGTACTCGGCGGGATCTTCGTCGTAGCCCTTGAACCAGTCGCCATAGGCCTTGACCACGCGCTTGGGCGTGTCGAGCAGGCCTTCGCGGTTCGGATCCTCACCTGCCCAGAGCAGCAGGGTGCGTACGGCTTCTTCCGCCTGTTCGCGGCTGACCGGACGGGACTTGGCGTCGTCGCTCATCGGGGGAGGTTCCTTAACGGTGCAAACGACGATTGTAACGTGGGAGCGGGCCTGCTCGCGATGGCCCGGGAGGCCCCGGCTCAGTCCGAGGTGTCGTCCGTGGCCGCGTCGGCCTCATCGGCCGCACCCAGATCCAGCAGCTTCTGCGACTCTTCGCCACCCAGCGATTCGACGCCGCGGAGCTTGCGCTCGATGGCGCGGGTGCGGACCCCCGCGTTCTTGATGCTGTTGGTCGCCGAATCGAGCTGTTTCTGGGTGCGTTCCAGGACCGTGGCGAACTTGCCGAACTCGTTCTTGACCGCCGCCAGCACCTGCCAGACCTCGGACGAGCGCTTCTGGATGGCCAGGGTGCGGAAGCCCATCTGCAGGCTGTTGAGCAGGGCGGTGAGCGTGGTCGGGCCGGCGACGGTAACGCGATGGTCGCGCTGCAACTGGTCGGACAGCCCCGGCCGGCGGATGACCTCGGCGTACAGGCCTTCGGTGGGCAGGAAGAGAATAGCGAAGTCCGTGGTATGCGGCGGAGCGACGTACTTCGTGCGAATCCGCTTGGCTTCTTCCCGCACCCGTAGTTCAAGGGCCTTGCCGGCGACGAGCGCGCCTTCGACGTCCGCCGCGTCCTGGGCGTCCAGCAGACGCTGATAATCCTCGATCGGGTATTTCGCGTCGATCGGCAGCCATACCTGGGCGCCGTCGTCGTCGGCGCCGGGCAGGCGGATGGCGTATTCCACGCGCTCGGCCGAACCGGGCACCGTGGCCACGTTGGCCGCGTACTGTTCGGCGATGAGAATCTGTTCGAGCAGGGCGCCCAGCTGGACTTCGCCAAAGGTGCCGCGGGTTTTCACGTTGGTCAGCACGCGCTTGAGATCGCCGACGCCCGTGGCGAGGGCCTGCATTTCGCCGAGGCCGCGCTGGACGGCTTCCAGGCGCTCGGACACTAGCTGGAAGGACTGGCCGAGGCGGGTTTCGAGCGTGGATTGCAGCTTCTCATCCACGGTGGCGCGCATCTGCTCGAGCTTGGCCGCGTTGTCCTGCTGGATCGCGCCCAGACGGGTTTCCAGCGTGGCGCGCACTTCGGTCAGGCGCTTCTCGTTATCCAGGGTAAGCGCGGCGAAGCGCTGGTCGATCAGTTCGCCGAAGTGCTTCAGGGTAACGGCGGACTCTTCGCGGGTCTTGCGCGAGTCGTCGGCGAGGCCCTGGCGAAGCGACTGCAGGCCGAGATCCGTGCGTTCAGTGAGCTGGTCGAGTCGCTTGCCGAAGGCTTCGATGCGCTCGTGCTGGCGCTCGGCGGCCAGTTGCAGCTGTTCCTGCACATGACCGCGGAACTGGCCGAAACTCTCGCCGAGTTCGCCACGGCCGGCGCGCTGTTCGTCGCGCAGCACGGACTCGAGGCGGCGCGTGTCGTCGCGCAGTGCGTCCAGCTTCGCGGCACTGCCGTCGTCCTGTTGTCTGCCGTTGCGGGACATCAGGACGAAAAGCAGCGCCAGGCACGCCAGAACGGCGACCAGCAGGATGATAAGTAGGATGGATTCGAGGGTCATGGGGCGAGAGGGTACCTGTGTTCGCGATGATCCGCAGGCGCCAGGCTATCGCCTGGCCTTCTCAGATCTCGCGATTGCCCACGATCACCACATCGGCGGGCCGCTTCGCAAACAACCCCACAGCCACCACGCCGACGATCTGATTCAGATCCGCTTCCAGTTCCACGGGATTCGCGATGCGCCAGTTGTGCACGTCGAGGATCCAGTTGCCGTTGTCGGTCACGACGCCATCGCGCCACACCGGCTGACCGCCACGCGCGACGATCTCGCGCGCCACATGGCTACGCGCCATCGGGATCACTTCGATGGGTAGCGGAAACTTGCCCAGCACATCGACCTGCTTGCTCGCATCGATGATGCAGACGAATTTGTCGGAGGCGGCGGCGACGATCTTTTCGCGCGTGAGCGCGGCACCGCCACCCTTGATCAGGCGTCGCTGCGGATCGCACTCGTCGGCGCCGTCGACATAGAGGTCGAGGCGGCCGGCGGCGTTGAGGTCCAGCACGTCGATACCGAGCTTGCGCAGGCGATCGCTGGAGGCTTCGGAGCTGGAGACGGCGGCCTTGATCCGGTCGCGGTACTGGGCCAGTTCGTCGATGAAGAAGTTCACGGTGGAACCGGTACCCACGCCGATGATGCCGCCCTTGAAACGGCCTTCACCCACGTAGCGGAAGGCGGCGGTTTCGGCGGCAAGGCGCTTCTCGTTGTCCTGGCTCATGCTTTTTCCAGCTTGAGGATGAAATCCCAGTCGCCTTTGGCCACCGGCATCACCGACAGCCGGTTGCCCTTGCGGACCAGCGGCATGTCCGCCAGTTCGTCACGGTTTTTCAGTTCGTCCAGCGAGATGGTGCGTGCGAGCTTGCGCTCGAACTTCACGTCGACCAGCATCCAGCGCGGTTCTTCGCGCGTGCTCTTCTCGTCGTAATACTTGGACTTGGCGTTGAACTGGCTCTCGTCCGGATACGCGGACGAAGCCACCGATGCGATGCCCACGATGCCGGGTACGTCGGTATTGGAGTGATAGAAGAAGATCTTGTCGCCGACCTTCATCCCGTCGCGCATGAAGTTGCGCGCCTGATAGTTGCGCACCCCGTCCCAGGGCTCGACACCCTTGCGTTTCAGATCGTCGATCGAGAAGGTGTCCGGCTCGGACTTCATGAGCCAGTACTTCATTCGGCGGCGCCCGTGCAGTCGATGAGCTCCTTGTCGGTGGCGATGTAGTCGAGCGGGATATCCCACTCGGCCCTCTCGATACCGTCGAGTTCCTGGAAGTCATACGCCACGCCGACCAGCAGGGGCTGTGCCGGGCGCTTCTGATCGCGCAGGAATTCGAAGCTGCGGTCATAGTAGCCGCCGCCGAAGCCGAGGCGGTTGCCCTTGCGGTCGAAGCCCAGCAGCGGCACCAGCACGAGGTCCAGCTTCGCGGCCTCGACGACGTGCCCGGAGGCTTTCGGCTCGGGGATGCCCATTTCGTTGGCCTCGACATCCTCGCCCGTGGTCCACGGTGCGAAGGTCAGACGGCGCTTGCCACCCGACTTGGTCACGATGGGCAGGTAGAACGTCTGCCCGCGCTCGGCGAGCGGGGCGATGGCCAGGTTCAGCGGCAATTCGCCGCCCGTGGCCCAGTAGCCGGCGACGTGCTTGTCGGTGAGGAATTCCGGCAGCTGTTCGAGCGAATGGCGCAGACCCTGGGCCGCGGCGACACGCTCGGCCGGCTTCAGCTGGCGTCGGCGCTGGACGAGGTCGGCTCGAAGTTCGCGTCTCTCGGGGAGCTTTGACATGGGACGATCAGCCGCGGTGGGGGCGCTGACCGGCCCCTGCGGACCGACCGGCTAAATAGGGAGAGGCGTTCTCCGCGATGCCGCTGCGCACCAAACGACCTTGATCCAAAGGATCAGGTGGGAGAGCTAGGCGGCATCAAGGCTTTCCGCACGAAGGCGGACATGCACAACAGCCACCAAAAGCCGACCCGGGGTCGTATGTAGGAACAAGGCAAATGTAAAGTGCGCTGGCGAACACCGCAGGGAACGCCTGCCGTCATTTTACCGGTGCGTCGAGCAGACCATCAAGCTTTCTGCGCAAAGCGGCCAGTCCGTCGGTCAGCACCTGTTCCTGCGAGCCGTGCTCCTTTCTGAGCGAAAGCAGCTCGTGGGCGATGCTGACGGCGGCCAGGACGGCCAGGCGATCGAAGCCAGGCGCCTTGGAATGCGACTTCAGCTCACGCATCTTGCCGTCGAGAAACCGGGCGGCGTCGATCAGGCCGTCACGTTCCTCCGGCGCGCACGCGATGTGAAACTCGCGATCGAGCAGGCGCAGGGATACCGGTTCGCTGGCGGTGGCATTCATAAGGAGGTATCAGCCCGTGTTCTCGAGCGCCTTGAGGCGCTGGATCATCGCTTCCACGCGGCTGCGCGCCTGTTCATTGCGCGCCATCAGCCCCGCACGTTCGTTCGCCAGCTGTTCCTGGCTGTGCCGCAGACTGCGGTTTTCCTCGGTAAGACGGCGAACGGTGTCGACGAGCCGGTCGAGCGTGGCGCTCAGGGCTTCCAGTTCAGTCTTGAAGGCGTCCGGGTTCGTCATGCGCGGACTATAACAGGACGTTTTCGCGCTGTCGGCAATCCGTGAAGCGGAAGGCAGGCGCAGCGTGAAGGCGGCTGCATTAGACTGACCGCTCAGTTTCCCAGGAGTATCCGCCATGTCGGCCAACCAGACCGTCGATCCGGAAGAGATCGCCGAACTCATCGCCCGCTGCAAGCTGTCCATATCGGTCAGTGAATTTCATGGCTCTCTCGTGGGTTACTTAAGTGCCGGCGGCCGTTTCCCTCACGGCTCCGTGCTGTCCGCCCTCGAATTCGAGCCCGATCCCGCACCCAATGCGGACGAGCAGGCCATGCTGACCCGGCTGCGTCATCAGACGGAAGAGTGGCTGGCCGACCCCGAGCTGACCTTTTCGCCGTGGCTTCCCGATGACGACGCACCCGTGCCGGAACGCGCGGAGGGCCTGACCGATTGGGTCCAGGGCTTTCTAGGCGGTTTCGGCCTCGGCGGCTCGGTCGAAGTCAACCGGGGCATGAGCGATGACGCCAAGGAAGTGCTGCAGGACATGGCCGGCATCGCCACCACGGAGTTCGAGTTCGACGCGGACGACGACGTCAACGACGAAAGCCTGACCGAGCTCGAAGAATTCGTCCGCGCTGGCGCCATGCTGCTGCACGCCGAACTCAGCCGCGCCTCCCGACCGGCCAACGACACCCTGCATTGATTGCCGCGGCCGAGTACGCCCGGCGGCGCCGGGAGCTGATGCGTATGACCGGTGAGGACGCGGTGGTGATCCTTGCCGCCGCTCCCGAGCGAATGCGCAATGCCGACGCCCCGTGGCCCTACCGACAGGACTCGGACTTTCATTACCTCACCGGCTTCGATGAGCCGGAAGCCGTGCTCGCCCTGCTGCCGGGGCGAGCGCACGGCGAGACCGTGCTGTTCTGCCGCGAGCGCGATGCCGAGCGCGAACGCTGGGATGGCGAGCGCATGGGCACCGATCGTGCGGCGCGCGAACTTCGTCTGGACGATGCCTTCCCCATCGACGATATCGACGACATCCTTCCGGGGATGATCGAGGGGCGCGCGCGGGTCTACTGCCATTTCGGTCAGGAGCCCGACTTCGACGCACGGCTGCTCGCGTGGATGCGTCGTTTACGCACCGCACGTGGCGGCGGTGTGGTGCCGAAAGACCTCGTCGCGCTCAGCCATCTGCTGCACGACATGCGGCTCTTCAAGTCGAAAGACGAACTGGCATTGATGCGTCGCTCGGCGGAAGTGGCGGGGGCGGCGCACGTCGCGGCGATGGCGATCGCGCGGCCCGGCGTCGCCGAATACGAAATCGAAGGTGAGATCCTTCGCACGATTCGCGGCAAGGGCGCGTTTCCCGCCTTTCCTCCGACGGTGGCTGGTGGCGCCAACGCCTGCATCATGCATTACCAGGCCAATCGTGCGGTTCTGCGCGAGGGCGATCTGCTGCTGATCGACGCCGGCGCGGAAGTCGATTGCTATGCGTCCGACATCACGCGTACGTTCCCCGTCGGTGGTCGTTTTACGACGGAGCAGCGCGCGCTGTACGAGATCGTGCATGAAGCGCAGCTGGCGGCGATCGACGCGGTGCGCCCGGGGCGTTCCTTCGCCGATTCGCACGACGCGGCCGTGCGCATTATCGTCGAGGGTCTTTGCGCTGTCGGGATACTCAAGGGCGGCGCCGACCGCGCGATTGCGGAAGGCAGCTATAAGCCGTACTTCCCGAGCAAGACGGGGCACTGGCTCGGTCTCGATGTCCACGATGTCGGCGACTATCGCATCGATGGGGAGCCGCGCATTCTCGAAGAGGGCATGGTCGTCACGGTCGAGCCGGGTATCTACGTGCCGCCTGACGACAAGCGAGTCGATGGACGATGGCGGGGTATCGGTGTTCGCATCGAGGATGACGTGGCGGTCACGAAGGGCTCGCCGGATGTGATGACGGCGATGGTGCCGAAATCACCGGATGCGCTCGAGCGCTGACCAACCGCGGGCGTGGCTTACGTGGCCAGAGCGTTTGCGCCCGTAACGACGCAGGCGCGGCCGATGCCGTTAAAAAAGGTAAATGTCGAGTATGGACAGGCCGCATATGCGGCCTGCCAGGAATGTCGACATGCATCACTTTTATTGGGCCTTCCGCTCGACCCTCCGCAAGAAAGTTATTTGCGCATTCATGATTTCTGGATTGCTTGTAGCTTCTCCCTCATTTGCCCAGGACCAGATCCCACCCTCAACTCCGCTGACCGACGTGCAGTGGCAGCAGCTTGAGAAAGCAATAGGCGAGCGAGTCAACGAGATAGCCAACAGCCGCGAGTTTTTCGAAGAGGTCACCCGGCCTGTGACTATCCGGGCCTCCCTGGATCGTTCTTCAAACTCCGTGATCCTCGAGCTTGATGAGAGCTTCGGTCGTTATGTCGGTGGATTGGAGCTCGAGGACATGCAGGGTTGGATAAGGACCGGCCTCGAAGATCTGACTGATAAAATTCCTGGATTTACTTTCGTAGACTGGAGAATTGGCGGTCGAGATATGGACTATTGGTTCAATAAAGCCGTCCCCCTCACGAATACCGTCACTCCATCCCAGACAATGCAGCGTGCCGACGCTGATCAGGCCGCAAAGGTAGTAGTCGCTGCGGGTCATGGTGCGTACCTTCATGGGAAATATGGCTGGACCATGCAGCGCGAACGCATAAATGGGGTGCTCGAAGACGAAATAACTCAGGATTTTGCTGAGTATCTTGCTCAGTTCGTTGCGCCAAGTGGTGTGGAGGCGGTGAGGGTTCGTGGTGGCCGAGTCAGCTTGGTGCACGAACCTAGCGGTCTGCCATGGCGGAGTGTCGCTGCCAGGTACTTTCTCGAAAACTGGAGGCCGGAGAATCCGGAAATCTGGGGTACGAGTCCAGAAGACAAAGATCCGCAGCGGGAGCGATTTCAAGACATCAGAAGTCGACCGCTGTACGCCAACTTCATTGGTGCTGACGCTGTGGTCCATATCCATACGAACGCTAGCGCGCCATCCGCCACGGGCACCCGAGTCATCGTGCATCCCGGGCGAGAGAAGGACCAAAAGCTAGCGGAGCTGACGCTTTGCAGTATGAAGGAATCGTTCGGATCCGACCCCCGATACGCAAGCTACTCGGTATCACGTGCACCGACGGGCGATCCTTCAAAAGGTGAAAATCGATACGCCAAGGTTCCCTCGATGATCGTGGAAGTAGGCTTCCACACCAATACGAACGATGCGAAGCTTCTGCAGGAGCGGGACTTTCAAAGGCTCTCAATGAGAGGCGTTGCAAAAGGATTGCGGCTATTTCGGGATGGCGCGTCGTGCGCTCCTTTCCTGGTCCAAGAGCAGCCCCCCTTTACCGCAAACCTTGGAAAGGATGCTTGGATGTCTGTTTCACTTTCCGGGAATCCCGTCTACCCCGTCGATATCAGGGCGACGCAACTTCATTGCGGGCAGGTGAAGTGTCGCACCAAGGCTAAGATGGTGCACAGCAAGAAGGAAGCTGACGCCTATCGTTTCAATCATTTGTGCTGGCGCGGCGACGAGAAGGGGCCCGTCGAATTCACCGTCGAGGCTCGGGATCTCGATGGCGTGTGGACGCCGTCGGTCACGTACCAGGTAAAGTGTGTAAAGCCCGGTTGAAATCCGGGGCATCGGCATGAGCCGACGGAGACGATCTGCTCGTGCCCTGTCGGGGTTATCCTTCCGCTTTCCTACAGGCGCAAGCGTATCCCGAATGACGCAGAACACAGTGCGCTATGGTTCCGTCGATGTCCTTCGAGGCCTCACCGTCGCGGCCATGCTTCTGGTTAACGACCCCGGCGACTGGGGCCACGTCTGGTGGCCGCTCGAACACGCCGAATGGAACGGCTGCACACCCACCGATCTGGTCTTCCCGCTGTTTCTCTTCATTGTCGGCGTATCGATCGCGCTGGCGATCGTGCCGCGTGTCGAAGCTGGCGCCGTGCAGTCGCCGATCCGCGATGCCGCCCTTCGCCGTGGGCTGCGTATCGTCGGCCTGGGCTTGGCGCTGAACGTGGTCGCATGGCTCGCCATTCCGGAGGCGCACCTACGTTTTCCGGGAGTTCTCCAGCGGATCGGCATCTGCTTCGCTTTCGCTTCGTTGCTCGCGATCTACGCACGGGCGGTGACCCGGGACATCGTCTGGGTTGGATTGCTCGTTCTGTACGGGGCGCTGTTGCTCGCCGGTGGCATGTCGCCGTGGACAAACTGGGCCAGTAAGCTAGACAGTACGGTGTTCGGTCCGTTCGTTTACGTCATCGATCCCGCGACGGGGCGTGGTCACGATCCGGAGGGCTTGCTTGCGACGCTTCCGTCGCTGGCGACCACGTTGATCGGCATGCGCGCCGGGGCGTGGTTGCGCACGGGCGCGCTGCGAAAGCTGCTTGTGGCCGCCGTCGTATTCGCTGCGGCGGGCTGGCTTCTGCAAGGGATCTGGCCGTTCAACAAGAACCTGTGGACACCGAGCTATGTCCTGTGGACCGCCGGGGTGTCGTTCGCACTGTTGTCCCTGGCTCACGTGCTGGTGGATCGGCGTGGCTGGCGCCTTCCAGGCCGAGCCTTTGGCAAGAACGCCATCGCGGCTTACGCGGGTTCCGGGTTGATGGTTTACCTGTTGATCGCCCTGGGTGTCACGGCGCCCCTGTACCGCATCGCTTTTGCGTCGTGGATGACGCCGCTGTTCGGCCCGTATGTTCCTTCGGCGGCGTGGGGTGTGGTGTTCGTGACGATCTGGTGGGGTGTCGTGCGCTGGATGGACCGGCGCGGGATCTATCTGAAGGTGTAGCGCGCGACCGTCGTGCGGTCGCGCGCAGGCGCGCTCCTACAGGAGGGCGAAGGCGTCGCGGGTCAGGTTTTCCGGCTCGCTCGCGGTGCAGACCACGTCGTCTTCGATGCGGATGCCGCCGTATTTGCGGAAGGCGTCGACCCTGGCCCAGTCGATGTCGCCCGAGAACGGCTTGTCCTTCAATTCCGCCAGCAGCATGTCGATGAAGTAGATGCCGGGCTCGATGGTGACGACCATCCCGGCTTCGAGTTTGCGCGTCAGACGAAGATACGGATGACCTTCGGGCTTGGCGATCGTGCCACCCGTCTCCGCCGCCTGGAAGCCGCCCACGTCGTGCACCTGCATGCCGATGCCGTGACCCAGCCCGTGCGGGAAGAAGGCGGACGATACACCCGATTCGACGGCGCTCTCGGCGCTCATGCGAATGAAGCCGTGCTCACGCAAGACGCCCGCGAGCACGTGGTGTGCATGGACATGCAACTCCGGATAGCTCTGCCCCGCACGGACCCTGGCGACGAACGATTGCTCGGCGGCATCGACGGAATCGATCAGTGCCTGGAATTCACCCGCGTTCTTGCCTGCATACGTGCGCGTGATGTCGCTGGCGTAGCCGGACGCGCTGGCACCGGCGTCGATCAGGAACGAGCGGCTGTCGGCCGGCGCGCTGCGGTCGAAGTTCGTGTAATGCAGGACGGCGCCGTGCTCATTGAGCCCGACGATGCTGGCGTAAGGCAGCTCCGCGTCGAGCTGGCCGACGGCGGCCAGATAGGCCTGATGGATGCCCAGTTCGCTGGCTCCGTCCCGGAAGGCACGCTCGGCGGCGCGGTGACCACGCGTGCCCCGACGGCTGGCCTCGCGCATGAGTTCGAGTTCATACGGCGTCTTGAACGCACGGTGATAGTGCAGGTGGTCGATGACCTCGGGCGGGTTGTTCGCCACGATGTCCTCCAGGCCGCAATGCTGATCGCCGATCACCGCGCTGCGTGCGAGTCCCGGCAGTTCGGCGATGGCGTCGGCCGCTTTACGCACGACGACGATGTCGAAGTGGTCGACCCAGTAACCGGTCGGCGCTTCGGGCACCACGTGCCAGTAGTCACGCGGCTGCAGGAAGACCAGCTTCGGTTTTTCGCCCGGGGTGTAGACCAGCCAGCTACCCGGCGCGTCGACCAGTGGCAGCCAGTGCTTGAAGTGCGGATTGACGATGAACGGGTAGTCCTGGTCGTCCAGGAACTTGGTGATCGGCCGGCCGGCGGGCACCACCAGATGCTCGAAGCCGCCGCGCGCCAGGGCGGTGTCGGTGCGCTCGCGCAGGGTCGCGAGGTGCTGGGGGTAAAGCGCGGCAAGCGCGTCGTTCATCGTGATCTCCGGGGAAGGGGAGTGGGGCAAACGTCAATGGTGCGCCTCCGTGCGCACCTAGCCAACCCCGGGGAGCGCTATCAGCCCCGGGCGAAGACCACGGCGTAGTCGCTGGCCAGATCGCCGAGCCGGTGGCGGAGCAGCGTCGCCGCGTGATCGGCGCCCGCGCCGGTGAGGGACCGCACATGGGCGCCGTAGAGGGTGATGGCGAAATGGCCCACCGCGAAGTCGTGACCGGGGGAGCGCCACTGGGTCAGCGGGGTCCAGTTGGCGCAGGAGGGGCAGGCCACGTAGGCGGAATCTGGCGCTTCGCACCACACCGCCAGGGCTTCCTCGAGGGCTTCGCTGCCATCGTCGCCGGGCGCGAGCCGCTGATTGCATTCGGGGCAGCGGATGCAGAAGCTGCCGTCATAGGGGCAGAAAATGCCATTCTCACGGCCACCGTCGATCAGTACGGCGCCGCCCGTGCCGTCCTCACGCCAGCGATGACCGCTGGCATGCAGGCCGATCGCACGCACGCCGCTCTCGGCGAACAGCGGATCGTCGAGCACGGGGAAACAGGGGTCGGACGGGTTCGATGGCAGCGGCGCGATACTGCCTTCGCCGACCAGGCGGCGATACAGCTCGACGGCGGCGGCCGCGGCATCGTCGCGTTCGAGTTCGGTATCGACCAGGATCGTGGTGGCGTCGCTCATAAGGAGCGATGTTGACTCTCCGCGAGGGGCGTCGTAAAGCATGGACAAATGGCTCCGTTCAGTCCGGTGGCGGTCCGATCCACTCGTCGATGGCGCGGACGTCGTCGTCGCTCGCGGCCACGATGCGGTAGCCGGACCAGAACTGGCGGGCGGCGGCCGCCGGTTCGTGCCACTGTTCCTGGAGGCCGATCTCGACGCGATGCTCGCCATGCTGGGCGCCCGGCAGCATGAAAGCCACCTGGTGGACGGCACCGCTGCGCGGCGCATGAGGGCCCAGCAGCATCAGTCCCGTGGCCGAGAGATTGCCGAGCTGGCCGATCACGCGCTCGGTCATGACGTCCACGATCGGTATGGGTGAAGTGGCTCGCTTGCGCGGTGCGCGACGTTGTTCGAAATCGCGGTTCATGCGTGGCCCGCCTTGCGCCGGGTGTCGTCACTGTCGCGGCGCAGGTTGCGCGCTATGGCCTGCCAGGCCCGATCGATCAGCGACACACGTTGCTCCCTCCACTCACGCGCTTCGTTCGTGGCGACGAGGCGGGCCAGGCGGGTAAGGTCGATATCGTCGGCACGGCCGCCGCGCTGGTTCACGAACAGGCAGCGGCCGGTGGCTGGCGAGAACCACGCCAGTTTGCGGCGGGTCTGGCTGCCGTCCGGCTGGGTGAATTCGAACCAGGTGCCGAAGCGAAGCGTGGCGAAACCGTCGTAGACGCGCCGCGCGGCGCCGTCCATGGGCGTCGGCTCGACGGCGGGGACCGGTTCGCCGTGCGCCGTGCCTTCGCCAAGGCGCGGCCGCTGCTTCAGGCGTACGGCCACGTCGGTCGGCGTGAGATCGGCATCGGTCGCTTCGCGTCCCGACGGCTCGAACAGTCCGCCAGCGACCTGCCGCGCTTCCGCGGGATGCATGCCCAGATGTTCCAGTCCTCGTTCGACTTCGACGCGCAGCTTCTGAACATCGGCGATCGGTCGGCGTCCGAGCAACTGATCGGTGACACCGAGGCAGTGAAGAAAGGCTTCACCGTTCTCGCCACCACGCAGGATGTGCAGCGCGAGTACGTCGGCCCAGGTGCGTTCCAGCAGGATGCGCAGGACACCGCGTGGCGGCGCGTCGCCGGTCATGCGCTCACCCATGATCTCGGTGGCGCGCTGGCGCGCCCGCTCGAGACGGTCGCGACCTTCCATCGCTTCGATCTGTCGGCGCTCGGCGACATGCGCCTTGCGTGCCAGCATGGCGATTTGCTGCTCGATGTCCGCGCGCCACGCGGGGTCGATTACCTGCGCGTGGCTGGCTTCCACGACGAGTCGCTCGAGGCGGTCGACCAGTGCCGCATCCGGCTCGCCTTCCGTCGGATCGAGCCAGTGGTGTGCGGCCTCGCTCACCGTGTCGAGCAGCTGGCGCGCCGGATGTTCGGGCTGGTCGAAGAAGCCGCGATCGTTGACGGCGGCACGCAGCATGGGCCATTGCAGTCCGCCCAGGACGGCGCGCGCCGGACTGGCGGTGGCGACCTGCTGGCCCAGGTTCTGGAAGAGGAGGGCGGTGAGTTCCACCGTGTCGCCCTGTTCCTGCGACAGCTCGGCAAGCGGGGAGCCGGCCGGCCGGCTGCGGTTGAGCTGGGTGAGCAGTTCGTCGCGCAAGGCCTGGGCGCTACGGATTTCCCGCTGCGCCGCGTCGGTGACATCACTCACGTGACCTTGCAGGGCGAGCAGCGCGGTCTGCAGTTCGTCGTCGGAGGCCAGACGGCCTGGAGCGAAACCGGCGCCACGTCCGGTCTGCACGCGCGTGGTCAGCAGGTTGCGCAGACTTTCGAGCACTCCGATGTGGCCCTCGGCGGTCGCCGTGGGCGCGGCGGATGCATCGTGCGTCGTCGCGGTTGCCGCCGCGGGCTCGCCGGGTTTCGACCGGCGCTCGGTCGCCGGCGTGGATGCGACGCGCACGTTGGGGTAGACACGGAATCCGGGCAGGATGCCGCGTGTACGGTAGTGCTCGTTGAGCGCTCCGTAGAACGATTCGCTCTGCGCCAGCACGCGTGCGTCCACCGCGTGGAACATCAGCAGGCGATGGGCGGTGGTCAACGGCATCGGCTTGACCGCGGCGTTCAGTGCGGCGGCCAGTGCGCGCGGCCCGGCGGGCAGCGCCTCGCCTTCCAGTGGCGGGGTTCCCGCCAGCACCGCGAGGCGGTAACCCAGTTCGAACAGGCTGCTGGCGCTGCGCGCTTCACCGCGGGCAGCCATGCTGGCCAGTGCGTCCTCGATTTCCTGCTCTTCGGGATCGACGAGGCTGAGCCCCGTGGTCAGCTGACCGGCCAGAGACGGTTTGTGCTCCGCGCTCTCGCCCAGATGGCGGAAGCGCTCCGACAGGCAGGCCGCGAAACGGTTACGGAACGCCGGGCCATCGCGTTCGACGATGGTGCGGCTCTCGAAGCATGCCTGTTGCTCGAGATGGTTGCGGCTGCTCTCGGCGGACGCGAACAGGCGCCGGTCGAAATCGCGCAGCGACTCCCGCAAGGGCATGTCCAGCCACGTCAGGCAAAGCGACAGGCCCTGCTGCGCTTCGCGCTCGGCGCGCGGCGACAGGGCGACGGGATGCGGTCCCGTCCGGCCGTACGGCGGCGTGCCTGGTGTCATGACTTAAGGTCCTCCCCGACCTTCGCAGGAAGTTTAGGTGTGCGGGCGGGTGCGACGCCAGCGAAACTATGGCGGGCTTACGGCTTACCACTTATGGAGTAGGCGGGCGCTAACCGTTACGCCATGAACGCTTCGATCACATCGTTGAGAAAGCGCTGGCCGAGCGCGGTGGTGCGCAGGACCGACGGGTCGTCCACCAGCCAGCCGCGCCGGAGGCAGAGCGCGAGACCCTGCGCGATCGTCTCCGGCGGCAGCCCGGTCCGTTGCGTGAAATCGGCCATGGGCACGCCATCGATCAGGCGCAACGCATTCAACATGTATTCGAAGGGCAGGTCGTCCGCACCGACGTAGCCGTCGCCACCGATACGCGCCGGCTGACCTGCGGACGCGAGATAGGCCGCAGGCAGGCGGGTTTTCCAGCGACGGCGCACGCCGCTGGCGTCGCTGATCTTGCCGTGTGCCCCGGCACCGATGCCGAGGTAGTCGCCGAAGCGCCAGTAGTTCAGGTTATGCGCGCAACGGCGGCCAGCCTGCGCATAAGCCGACACTTCGTACTGTCCGTAGCCGCCCTCCGCGAGGCGAACCTCGCAGGCTTCCTGGATCGCCCAGGCGGCATCGTCATCGGGCAGCGGCGGCGGGTTGGCGGCGAACGCCGTATTCGGCTCCAGCGTCAGCTGATAGTGCGAAATATGCGTCGGTGCCAGCGCGATGGCCTTGTCGACATCGTCAAGCGCGCCCGCCAGGTCCTGCTCGGGCAGGGCGTACATCAGGTCGATGTTGATATTGTCCAGTCCGGCGTCCTGCGCGCTGCGCACCGCGTTGGCGGCCTCGCTCGCGGAGTGGATGCGACCCAGACGGTGCAGCTTGGTGTTGTCGAAACTCTGCACGCCGAAGGAAATGCGGTTCACGCCCGCGGCGAGGTAGCCGTCGAAGCGGCCGTGCTCGACGGTGCCCGGGTTGGTTTCCAGCGTGACCTCGGCGTCGTGCGCGAACGCGAAGCGTTTTTTGGCGCCGTCCAGAAACCGTCCGACCAGCTCGGGCGAGAACAGGCTGGGGGTGCCGCCGCCGAAGAACACCGTGCCGATCGACCGGCCGTGCAGCGCCTCGCCCATGTCACGCAGATCCGCGTCGAGATCGGCCAGCAGCACGTCGACATACGTCGCGTACTCGGGTGTGCCGCGCACGCCGTGCGAGTTGAAATCGCAGTACGGGCATTTGCGCACGCACCACGGCATGTGGACGTAAAGCGACAGCGGCGGCGGGATCAGCGTCATGCGAGCTCGGCGAAGCGCGCCTTCAGCACGTCCAGCGCCTGGCCGCGATGGCTGAGGCGATTCTTCAGGGCGACATCGAGTTCCGCCGCGCTGACGTCGTAGCCGTCGGGCAGGAACAGCGGGTCGTAGCCGAAACCGCCCTCACCGCGTGGCGCCTCGAGAATGCGCCCATACCAGCGGCCTTCGGCGATCAGCGGCGCGGGGTCGTCCGCATGACGCAGCACCACCAGCACGGCGATGAAATACGCCGTGCGCTTGTCGGACGGCACGCCGTCGAGCTCGCGCAGCAGCTTCGCATTGTTGGCGGCGCTGTCGCCGTGCGTGCCGGCATAGCGTGCGGCGTACAGGCCCGGGGCACCGTCCAGCGCGTCGACGCAGATGCCCGAATCGTCGGCCAGCGCGGGCAGTCCGGTGATACGCGCCGCGTGGCGCGCCTTGATCAGCGCATTCTCGACGAAGGTCAGGCCGGTCTCGTCCGCGTCGCTGACGCCGAGGCTGGTCTGCGCGACCAGCTCGACACCGCTGCCGGCGAACAGCTGTTCCAGTTCCACGACCTTGCCGGCGTTACCGGATGCAAGTACGAAACGCATGGTTCAGAGATCTCCGGCCGTGAACTCGGGTGCGTAGTCCACGCGTCCGCGATAGCCGGTCAGTCCCTCGATCGTCAGCGGCAGCACCTGAAACGCGTTGCCGCCCTCGGATGCATCGTGCAGGCCATGCGCGGACGCCTTGCCGAAGCCGAACGTCGTGTAATACGCGGGCGAGCCCAGCACGAATATCGCTCGCGCGTCCTGCACGAAGCACGCGCCGATGCCTTCCTCGATCAGCGCATGGCCGATGCCCTGGCGCTGGTGGTCGGGGTGCACGGCGACGGGGGCCAGGCCCAGCGACTTCCCGTCGTCGCCTTCTTCGATCGAGACCGGCGACAGCAGCACGTGACCGATCACCGTGTCCTCGTCATCGACGGCGACCAGTGACACCGTGGCGCGGCCGGCGTCGACCAGCTTGCGCACCAGTGTCGCCTCCGCGTCGCGCCCGAAGGCGGCGCGGTGGATGGCGACGATGGCGTCGAGATCGGCGGCCGTGGCGGCACGGACCTCGGTCACGGGGCGGTCTCGAGTGCGGCGCGCTGCGCGGCCACCAATTCGTCGATGCCCTTGGCGGCCAGGTCGAGCAACGCGTTCATCTCGTCACGGCGGAACGCGTGGCCCTCGGCCGTACCCTGAACCTCGATAAAGCCGCCACCGTCGTTCATGACGACGTTCATGTCGGTATCGCAGTTGGAGTCTTCGGGGTAGTCGAGATCCAGCACCGGCACGCCGTTGTAAACGCCTACCGACACGGCGGCGATGGCGCCGAGAATCGGGTTGCGCTTGATCGCGTTGCGCTTCGTCAGCGTCGCGACCGCGTCGACCAGGGCCACGTAGGCACCGGTAATGGCGGCCGTGCGCGTGCCTCCGTCGGCCTGGATCACGTCGCAGTCCAGCGTGATGACGCGCTCGCCGAGGGCGGCACGGTCCACGCAGGCACGCAGCGAGCGGCCGATCAGCCGCTGGATTTCCATGGTGCGGCCGCCCTGGCCGCCGCGCGCGGCTTCGCGCTGCGTGCGGTCGGTGGTGGCGCGGGGCAGCATGCCGTACTCGGCGGTGACCCAGCCCTCGCCCTTGCCGCGCAGCCAGGGTGGGACGCGCTCTTCGATCGACGCGGTGCACAGCACCTTGGTGTCGCCGAACGACACGAGGACGGAGCCCTCGGCGTGGCGGGTGTAGTGGCGTTCGATGGTGACGGGGCGCAGCTGGTCGGCTGCGCGTCCGCTCGGGCGGGAGAAAGTCATGGAGAGCCTGATTTGGGCGCGGGCGGTGGGTCAGTTTACCATTGCGCCCTTTCCTCCAGCGCAAGCGAGCCTTCGATGATCCGCAGCATGACCGCTTACGCCTCCGCCGAGCGCGCCGGCCCGTCCGGCACGCTCACCTGCGAGCTGCGTACCGTGAACCACCGGTACCTCGAGATCAGCCCCCGGCTGCCCGAGGACATGCGCGGCTTCGAGAGCGCCCTGCGCGAGCGGATCGGCGCCCGGCTGTCCCGTGGCAAGGTCGATATCACGGTGCGCCTGCGCGCCGAGGCCGGTGCGGCGGAAGGCCCGCAGGTCAACGGCGCGGTGCTGGCGCGCCTGTCCGAGCTGGCGCTGGACTTCGAGCAGCGCTTCCCGCGGATGACCATCGAGTTCACGGAACTGCTCCGCTTCCCGGGCGTGCTCCAGCAGCCGGAAACCGACGCCGACGCCCTGCAGGTCGCCCTGCTGGACGTGCTCGAGCGAGCCCTGGTTGCCCTCAACGACACCCGCGCCCGTGAAGGCCAGAAGCTGGGCGAGATGCTGAAAGAACGTCTGGACGGCATCGAGAAGATCGTGGCCGACGTCCGCGTCTGGCTGCCGGAGATCCAGGCCGCCCTGCGCGCCCGCCTCGAGGGACGCCTTGCCGATATCCGGCAGCCGGTGGAGCCGGGCCGTCTGGAGCAGGAACTGGTGCTGCAGATCACGCGTGTCGACGTGGACGAAGAGCTGGATCGCCTGACCACCCATATCGCCGAGGCACGTCGCGTGCTGGCGCTGAAAGAGCCGGTCGGCCGTCGTCTCGACTTCCTCATGCAGGAATTCAACCGCGAAGCGAATACGCTCGGGTCGAAGTCGGTCGATTCGCGTACGACGAACGCCGCCGTCGAGCTCAAGGTGTTGATCGAGCAGATGCGTGAGCAGGTGCAGAACATCGAATGAGCCACCCCACCATGAATACCCCTGCATACCCCGTCGGCACGCCCGGTCAGCCCTGGAACGCATCTGACGTTGCCGCCTGGCGCGCACGTCAGGTGAAGACGCGTACCTACGCGGATGACGTCCTGCGTGCCATTGAGCCGCTGCACGAACGTTTCGATGTGAGCGAATACGGCCGCCTCATGTATGCGGAAGGCGAATACCCGCTGCTGGCGATCCGTAGCCGTGGCTGGAACGACCAGCTTCCCGTTTTGCTCGTCACCGGTGGCGTACACGGATACGAGACCAGTGGCGTCGAAGGCGCGCTGCAGTTCGTGCGTGAGCATGGCGACGATTACGCCGGTCATGCCAACCTTCTGGTCGTGCCTTGCGTGAGCCCGTGGGCCTATGAGCGCATCCTGCGCTGGAACCCGGAAGCGATCGACCCCAACCGCAACTTCGTCGTCGACAGCCCGGCGGCGGAGTCGGCCGCGCTGGTCGAACTGCTGGCGCCGCTCGTCGATGCCGTGCTGGTGCACATCGATCTGCACGAGACCACCGACTCCGACGAGTCGGAATTCCGCCCGGCACTGGCCGCGCGCGATGGCGTCGATTACGAGCCGGGTGAGATCCCCGACGGGTTCTACCTCGTCGACGATTCAGGCAACCCGCAGCCGGCGTTCCAGAACGCCATCATCGAGGCGGTCGCCAAGGTCACCCATATCGCACCCGCCGATGCGCAGGGCGAAATCATCGGCTCGCCGGTCGTCGCACCGGGCGTGATCGAATACGACGTCAAAAAACTCGGGCTCTGCGCAGGCATCACCAACGCCCGCTATGTCACGACCACCGAGGTCTATCCGGACAGCCCGCGCGCGACGCCTCAGCAGTGCAACGATGCCCAGGTGGCGGCGGTGCGTGCGGCCTTCGACTACGCGCTGGCGCATCAGGCATGAAGCAATCGGCGCTCAGAAGGTCGCCATCAGCTGCGCGCCGATAGCCACCGCATCCGGCTCGTGCCGGCAGGCCGGGGAAGGGGCCCCGATACATCGCATCGAGCGAATACCAGCGGGTGATCCGGGCGCTATGGCGGTCGGCCCACATCCACTCGGCCGCCATGGTCAGCCCGCGGCGTGTGTCTCCTGGCTCGTGGAAAACCTTCTGAGACCCGATCGCGTAGAACCCGGATCGGCCGCTCACGCGTCCCGCTTGTCCTTCGCGCGCCACCCGCGACGTATCCAGATAGCCGCTGAGCTTAAGTTCATCCGCCTCGGGCCGACCGGGTGCGATGAAGTGGATGTCCAATTCCAGCGGCAGCATGGCCCCGGTCGATCGCCGAGCGTGATGTGCATCGAGCCCGACGCCCACGTCGTCAACTTGCCGAGGTCGAGGTAGCAGAGGTGCTGAAGCTGCTGGAGGTGCTACATTCTGCCGTGCCAAAGCGACAATTTACCGCTGCGTCGGCGTGCAAACACCTGCGAATCGGGCAAACCAGCGCTGTCCGCGCAGCAAGCTGGGCCGCCGGTCTGGGCAAAGCCTACTCACAGCATCGGCCGACGCTGGTCGTTCAGAACTTTACTCACACGCATGCTCAGCCGATCACTTCACGGACGGCGGGGCCATGATTCCGGCATTCGATTTCTCGGGCGTCCTTCCGCCCTATACAGGCAGCGCCCAGGCGATAGATGGGCGCTCTCCGTATCCGGTGAGCCTCCGTGAAGTTCACGAGCGACTGGCTACGTCTCCTGCCCGAAAAGAGCTATTCGACGGCCTTTTGCGCTATCGCGAAGCCCTCCGAGGCTTCGGCATCGTCGACGGTTTCCAGTGGCTCGACGGCAGCTTCGTCGAAGACGTCGAGCGAACCGAAAATCGTTGTCCGCGCGACATCGATGTCGTCACGTTCGCGCGTCGCCCGCGCCATCTCCGGCGAGACGAAGCCTGGTGGACGGCGATGGATGAGCGCGGCGACCTGTTCGCGGCGCATCGGACCAAGCTGATGTTCCGATGTGATGCCTATTGCATCGACCTCGATTCACGATCATTGTGGCTCATGCGCCAGATAACCTATTGGCACGGACTGTTCTCACACCGTCGTGAAAGCAATCGATGGAAGGGCATGCTTCAGGTCGATCTTGTCGATTCTGGTGAGCTCGCCTTAGCAACGAAAGGATTAAATAGTGAGTAACTTCTCAAACATAGAGTGGCTACGCGCCGACCTTGGAGCGGCACGCGACATGCTTCGGTCTGCTCGCGCCTATCGTGACCCGCTAGCCATCTTGCAATACAAATGCAGGATAGAGGCGATCGAGGCGGACCTCGAAGCGGCGCTCAACGAAAAAAGTGAGACCGCTACCGCGACAATTTTCTTCGGCGGCCGTCCGCTTGTCGGATCCAGAGGCGTGGATATTCTCTTCGCGAGTAAGGCTCTTGAGCTCTTCCAGCAGGTATTGCTTGCCCAGTGCGCAGGCGACCGTAGTGCTATGCGAGACAGCGCCCTGCTCATGGTGACGGGCTTTGACAGAAGCTCGATGAGCTTTCAGCTTGAGGAGGAGGCAGCGCCGGGAATGATGGCAACGGGGCTAGCGGACTCCCTCGATCAACTTAGCCAAAGTCTTGCGCTGTGCGCTGGACCTGGGGATGAGTGGCGTGCGATGTTGGCTCGGGTCGACGAAGGGCTATACAGCATGCTTCAGGAATGGTTTGTCTTCCTCGATAGTGCCGATGCCTCCGTCAGAATCATTCAACGGATGCGCGATTGTGATCTCAGTCGCGAAGGCGTGGCACTCGCTCGCGAACGACTGAGCCACGCCTCACGGTAACAGGGTTGGCTCCCACCGGCTCTACCGGCCGCCACGGGTTACTTCGTGCGTTAGACCGCGTTTGTGGCCCCGTAGAACGGGTAGTCCGTATAACCCCGCGCATCGCCGCCGTAGTACGTCGCCTGGTCCGCCTTGGCCACCGGCCAGCCATGACGATAACGATCGACGAGGTCGGGATTGGCGATATACGGCGCCCCGAAGGCGGCCAGATCGATCAGCCCGCCCGCGATCATCGCGTTGGCCTTTGCGAGGTCGAGGCCGCCCGCAAGGATCAGCGTGCCGCCATAGGCGGCCCGGAATCTCGCGAGGAACCCATCCGGCATGGCGGGTGCGCCACGGCTGGCCTGATCCATGATGTGGACGTACGCGATGTTGCGCTTGCCCAGTTCACGTGCCAGATAGAGGAAGGTCTCCTCTTCACCTTCGAAGTCGCCCAGGTCATGCAGGCGTCCGAACGGCGACAGCCGAATGCCCACCTTCGCGGCGCCGATGGCGGCGATGCACGCATCCACGACATCGAGTGCGAAGCGTGCGCGGTGTTCGACCGTGTCGCCGCCGTAGGCATCGGTGCGGTCGTTGACGGCGCCGTTGATGAACTGCTCGACGAGGTAGCCGTTGGCGCTGTGGATTTCCACGCCGTCGAAGCCGGCGGCGACGGCGTTGGTCGCCGCACGCGCGAAATCGGCGACCACGCGTGGCACTTCGTCGGTGCCAAGCCCGCGCGGCGTGCTGGCGGCAACGAACGCCGGGTTGCCATCCGTGGCATAACCGAACGCCGAACAACCGGCGGCCGGACGGTTAGTGGAACTTACCGGTGCCGCACCGTTTTCCTGGAGCGACGTGTGCGACATGCGTCCGACGTGCCAGATCTGCGTGAAGATGACGCCCCCGAGATCGTGCACCGCGTCGGTCACCTTGCGCCAGGCCGTCACCTGCTCGTCGTTCCACAGGCCCGGGCAGTCGACGAAGCCATTGCCTTCCCTCGAGATCGGCGTGCCTTCGGTGACGATCAGGCCGGCTCCCGAGCGCTGGCGGTAATAACGCACGGTATCGTCCGTGGGCACATAGCCCGGGGCGCGCGCACGCGTCATGGGTGCCATGACCGCGCGGTTCTTCAGCGGTACGCCCGAGAGGTCATAGGCGTCGAAGAGAGTCGTCGTGCTCATGCATCCGCTGCCTTGCCGTACGCACCCGCGGAATAGGTCAGCTCATAGCTGTGGCTGTAGATCTCGAGGATGTTGCCGAACGGGTCTTCCATGTAGACCATGCGATAGGGCTTCTCGCCGGGAAAATATTCGCGCACGGGCATGCGCTGCTTGCCGCCCGCGGCGACGATCTTCGCCGCCAGACCCTCGACGTCAGGATCCTGTACGCAGAAATGAAAGACGCTGGTCTTCCAGTATTCGAAGTTGTTGTCCGGGCGCTGCGCGTTACGGAACTGAAAGATCTCCACGCCCACGCGGTCGCCCGTGGACATATGCGCGATGCGGAACGAACCCCAGCCGACGCCGAATACGTCGGTGCACATCACGCCGATGGCGCTGTCGTCTTCCTCGATCGTGGTCGGCGGCATGATGAGGTACCAGCCCATGACCTCGGTATAGAAGGTGACGGCGGCGTCCAGATCAGTGACGGAGAGGCCGATATGGGAAAAACTGCGTGGATAGGTCGACATGGCGCGCTTCCTCGATTTATATCCGTGTGAAGCTAGTAGCGCATCGCCATAATGGGAATGACTATCCCGTTATCGTGTTGATTAGATATCTTATGGTTGCCAAGGGGAATGCATGTCCGTACGTCGCCTCTCGTTGTGTCTGCCCCTGCTTCTGGCGCTGACGGCCGTATCGTCCGTCCAGGCCGCCGACGATGCGGTTCGCTGGAAACACGAGGCGGGCGCGGTCACCATCCAGCGCGATGACTGGGGCATCGCCCATGTGCATGGCAAGACAGATGCCGATGCCGTTTTCGGCATGGCGTATGCCCAGGCCGAGGACGACTTCAACCGCGTCGAGACCAACTATCTCGTCTCGCTCGGTCGACTGGCCGAAGCGGAAGGAGAGTCGGCTCTGTGGCAGGACCTGCGCCAGAAGCTCTTCGTCGACCCGAACGATCTCAAGGCGCTCTATGCGCGCAGCCCCGACTGGCTCAAGTCGCTGATGAATGCCTGGGCGGACGGACTGAACGACTACCTGGCCACCCATCCGGACGTGCATCCGCGGGTCATCACGCATTTCGAACCCTGGATGGCGCTGAGCTTCAGCGAAGGCAGCATCGGCGGCGACATCGAGCGTGCGTCGACGAAGGGCTTGCAGGCCTTCTATGGCAACGACCCGGAAGGCGCCCTGGCACAGTTCACCCCACCCTCCAGCTGGTGGGAGCCCACGGGCTCCAATGGCATCGCCATCGCGCCGAAACTGACGGCGAACGGACATGCCTTGCTGCTGATCAATCCGCATACCTCGTTTTTCTTCCGCTCCGAGTTGCAGATGTCCAGCGACGAGGGTCTCGACGCCTATGGCGCGGTGACCTGGGGGCAGTTCTTCATCTACCAGGGCTTTAACAAGCACATCGGCTGGATGCATACGTCGACCGGTGCCGACGTGGTGGATGAATTCGCCGAGACCATCGTGCAAAAGGACGGCAAGCCCTTCTACCGCTACGGGAGTGAGCTTCGTCCGGTCACGTCGCGCGACGTCGTCGTGCCGTATCGCATGGCGGATGGCTCGCGCGCCGCGCGTACCTTCACGGTGTACGCCACGCACCACGGCCCCATCGTGCGTGCCGACGGCGATAAGTGGATTGCGCTTGCGCTGATGAACAAGCCGCTCGAAGCGCTGCAGCAGAGTTGGCTTCGCACCAAGGCCAACGATTACGCCGCGTATATGAAAGTCGCGGACTTCAAGGCCAATTCGTCGAACAACACGATCTACGCAGACGATAAGGGCCACATCGCGTACCTGCATCCGCAGTTCATCCCGAACCGTGACAACCGCTTCGATTATTCGAAGCCGGTCGACGGCAGCGATCCGGCGACGGACTGGAAGAGCCTGTTGCCGCTCGACAAGGCGCCACATCTGCTCGACCCGCCGACGGGCTGGATCTTCAACACCAACGACTGGCCGTATTCAGCAGCGGGCCCCGACAGTCCGAAGCAGGCCGACTTTCCGCGCTACATGGACGCGGTTGGCGAGAATCCGCGTGGCCTGCATGCGACGCGCGTGCTGACGGGACGTCACGATTTCACCCAGGCGTCGTTGATCGACGCGGCGTTCGACCCGTATCTCCCGGCGTTCGCCCGGCAGCTGCCGATCCTTATCGCCGATTACGACGCATTGCCGTCGAGCGATCCGCGTAAGAAGGCCCTGGCCGGGCCGATCGGCCTCCTGCGTACCTGGGACTATCGCTGGGGCGTCACGTCGATGCCGACGTCACTGGCGGTGTTCTGGGGCGACATCCTCTGGGACAAGGCGAGCAAACTGGACTCCGAAGAGGGGCTCAGCGTTTACGACAGGATGGCGGAAAAGGCGGGGCCCGACGTGAGGCTCGCCGCGCTATCCGAAGCGGTCGATCGTCTGCAGAAGGACTTCGGTAGCTGGGGCGTACCCTGGGGCGAGATCAACCGCTATCAGCGCGTTGACGGCGCGATCAAGCAGGACTTCGACGACGGCAAACCGAGCATGCCGGTGCCATTCACCTCGTCGCGCTGGGGATCTCTCGCCTCCTTCGGCGCGCATCGCTGGCCGGGTACGAAACGCTATTACGGAACCAGCGGCAATAGCTTTGTCGCCGTGGTCGAGTTCGGTGACAAAGTGAGCGCCCGCGCGATCACGGCGGGCGGTGAGAGCGGTGATCCTGGGTCGAAGCACTTCAATGACGAGGCCGAGCGTTACACCACGGGCAACCTGCGTAAGGTGTATTTCTGGCCCGAGGATCTGCAAGGCCACATCGAGCGCACCTATCATCCTGGCGAGTAACCGATTCACATGGGGATATCTATGGCATGGTCTGTGGGGTTGCGAGCAGGGCTCGCATGTGTGATCGGTTTGCTGCTCGCCACCAGTGCGGTGGCGCAGGAAATAGCGTCAGCGCAAGCCGCTCCGCAATCAACGTGGCTGCTCAAGGCTGACCGCGTCTTTGACGCCCGCAGCGAGAAGACTCATTCGGGTTGGGTCGTGCTGGTGCAGGGCGAGCGCATCCTGGCGGTGGGCGCGCCCAACGACGTCACCGTTCCCGCCGGCACACAGACCATCGATCTGCCCGGGACGACGCTCTTGCCTGGACTCATCGACGCGCATTCGCACATCTTCCTGCACCCGTACAACGAGACCTCCTGGAACGACCAGGTACTCAAGGAAACCTTGCCCTTCCGCACGATCGAAGCTGTGCAGCACGCGCGCGACACCTTGATGGCCGGCTTCACGGCGCTACGAGACCTCGGCACCGAAGGCGCCGGCTACGCCGATGTCGACGTGCAGCACGCGATCGATAAGGGCGTTATCCCGGGCCCCCATCTGTATGTGGCCACGCGAGCCACGATCGCCGCGCACTGCTACGGCCCGGGCCCGCTGGGCTTCCGCGACGACATGGACCTGCCGCAGGGCGCGATTCCGGTCAGCGGCACGGCGCAGATGCTCGATGCCGTGCGCGACCAGGCCGCCCACGGAGCGGACTGGATCAAGCTCTACGCGGACTATCACTGCGGCAAGGCGAAGGGCTCGATGCCGACGTTCACCGAAGAAGAGCTGAAGGCCGCCGTGGATGCCTCTCACGCCATGGGCCTGCCCGTTGCCGTCCACTCGACCACAGCCGAAGGCATGCGTCGTTCCGTCATGGCGGGCGTCGACACGATCGAGCACGGCTACGAAGGCACGCCCGAAGTCTTCGCGCTGATGAAGAAGCACGGTGTCGCCTTCATGCCGACGCTCGAGGCCAGCGCCGCGACGTCGGAATATTTCGGTGGCTGGAAGCCGGGCCGCCCGCCGACGGAATCGATGCAGAGGGCGGCAAGGGCATTCAAGCTGGCGATGGATGCGGGTGTGACGATAGGTAATGGCAGCGACGTGGGTGTCTTCACCCATGGGCAGAACTACAAGGAACTGGAGTGGATGGTGCGCGACGGTATGTCACCTGCGAAGGCATTGCTGGCCGCCACCGCTATCGACGCGAACGTGCTTCGTCAGCAGGATCGCATCGGTCAGCTCAGGCCGGGCCTGGATGCCGACATCATCGCGGTACAGGGTGACCCGACGACGGATATCAGCGCGCTGGCGAACGTGGCGTTCGTCATGAAGGGCGGGGTGGTTTACAAGCGCTCGGGAATGCCGGTGGCGATCTCATCGAGGTAATGCGCGTAGTGCGAGAGGGTCTCGTCGTTGCGTGCGTAATAACCGGGCGACCACTTATGGCGGCTCACGTCGTCCCTCTCGTGCACATACACGGTGTCGAACTGCAATTGACAGTTGCGCCGGATACTTTCACCGGCGCAACTGATTGCCCTGTCAGTACGTGGGAAATCTCACGTTCGTCTGCGTTTCGCTGAGTGTCCACAGTCGCTCGGCGGCTTCAACATCGACCGCCCAGGGACGCACGCCAACCGCCTGGAAGCCCAGGGCGAGTTCGTCATCGACGGGCGGCATGACGGGCGACACATTGACGTCCTCGCAGTAGACGCCACCCATGCCGTCGAGTTGCGGACTCGTCGCGCACCACACGCTGGTCGCCGCGCCCTGCGCCACACTTTTCATGCCACGCGCAAGGTCCACGACCGGCCGGCCTTCCTCGTCGATGGCGCCACGGGCGCGGAGATCGTCTTCGCTCATGTAGCGCGCAAGATCGGTGACGATTGCCCCCGGATGCACCGAGAAGGCGCGGACGCCATGTGCTTTACCACGGGCGTCGAGTGCAACCGCAAATAGTGCGTTGGCGGTCTTTGACTGACCGTAGGCGATCCACGGGTCGTACGCGCGGCGCTCGAAGTGCGGGTCGTCGAGATCGACGCCCGCGAGTCGATGGCCGCGAGACGACAATGACACCACGCGCGCACCGCCTGCCGCGGCGAGTGCGGGCCATAGCCGCATGGCGAGCTGGAAATGACCGAGGTGATTGGTCGCGAACTGGCGTTCGTAGCCACGCGTATCCCTTTCCAGTGGACAGGCCATGACGCCGGCGCTGTCGATGAGGATGTGCAGGGACTCGCCCTGGGCGACGAATTTGCCGGCGAAAGCATCGATGGACGCCGGATCGGCCAAGTCCATGGGTTCGATGACGATGTTTAGGCCGTCCAGTGCCTTTCGTGCCTTGGCGAGGTCCCGTGCGGGGACGATAACGCGGGCGCCGGCGGCACGGAGGGCCCGGCTGGTCTCGGTGCCTATGCCGGAGTAGCCGCCGGTGACGACGGCGGTCTTGCCGGTGAGGTCGATGCCGGCCAGCACGTCGTCGGCGGTGGAGGCGGCGGTAAATCCAGTAGCTATGGGGCTCTGCGGGGTCGACATGGGATGGGATCCTGTGGGGTCTCCCAGCAAAGATAGGGGTACGAAGTCGAACGATGAATGCTTGAAAATCCCTCATGCATGCTCAATCGTTCGGGAATGAACGACGATCCCATTTCCCAGGTCCTTCGGCTGGCCGACGTCGAATCCGTGATGTCGGGCGGATTCTCCGCCAGCGGCGCGTGGGCGGTCCGTTTTCCACCGCCGGACCGCATCAAGTTCTTCGCCGCCGTCCACGGCGCCTGCTGGCTGCGCATGGATGGCGACGAGGCCGCGCTGCGGATGGAGCAGGGCGATGTCGTCCTCCTGACGGCGGCACGAGGCTTCATCATGGCCAGCGATCCGGATCAGCCGCCGATCGAGGCGTCATCCCTCTTCGCCGGCATGACGCGGCCTGAGATCCGGGCGCTGGGCGGGAGTCCCCGCGAGGGCGGCCAGGACGTGACTCTGCATCTCGGTGGCCATGTGCGGATCAATCCCGCTTACGCGTCTATGCTCAACGAGGCGTTCCCGCCCCTGATCCACGTCCGCGGCGATTCCGATGAGGCCCAGGTCATGCGCTGGGTGCTCGATCGTCTGGTCGAGGAATGCGACGTAGACCGCCCGGGCTCAGGGATGGTAACGACGCAGCTGGCCTATCTGCTGTTCGTCCACGTGTTGCGTTCTCATCTGGACAAGGGCGGCGAATTGCCCGCGGGCTGGCTGCGCGCCGCCGCGGATCCTCGCCTTGGGCCTGTGTTGAAGATGATGCACGGCGAGCCGGGCCGCGCCTGGCGCCTCGACCAGCTGGCCCGGGCCGCCGCCATGTCCCGAACCGTCTTCGCGACGCAGTTCAAGGCCGTCGCGGGGGTGGCGCCGCTCGCTTACCTCACCCGCTGGCGGATGCGTCTGGCTGAGCACGCGCTACGTCGTGGCGGCGTGCCGGTCGCGGCGCTGGCACGCGATCTGGGCTACGCCTCCGAAAGCGCTTTCAGCCACGCGTTCAAGCGCGTGGTCGGTATCTCGCCGAGCCGGTACGGGGGCTGAAGTGCCCGCGAAAGCCGGGTCCGTGCAGAATTTCGCTACAATTGCGTTTTGCCCGGCAGGGAATGTCCATGAACCCCCTACGAGAAGCCCGCGGATGATCGAAGGCACCCTGTTCGTGGTGGCCGCGCCTTCGGGTGCGGGTAAATCCACGCTGGTCAACGCGTTGCTCGAGCGCGAGCCGGATATCTCCCTGTCGATTTCGCACACGACGCGTCCGCCGCGCGTGGGTGAGCAGTACGGCCGCCATTATTTCTTCGTGGAGCGTCCGGACTTCGAGAACGAGATAGCCGAGGGCATCTTCCTCGAGCACGCCGAAGTCCATGGCAACCTCTACGGCACCTCGCGCACCGTGGTCGAGGAGAAGCTGAAGGTCGGCTCTGACGTCCTGCTCGAGATCGATTGGCAGGGCGCACGTCAGGTGCGTAAGGGCAAGCCCGATTGCGTGTCAGTTTTCATCCTTCCTCCGTCCCGCACGGAACTCGAACGCCGCCTGCGCGGTCGAGGTTCGGACGCGCCCGAGGTGATTGAACGCCGCCTGTTCAACTCGCGCGAGGAGATCGCTCATGCGCACGAGTTCGACTACATCATCGTCAACGATCGCTTCGAGGACGCCCTGGCGGACCTTCAGGCGATCGTCCGCGCCGTCCGCCAGCGCACGCCCATGTCGGCGCGCCGCCACGAAACGCTGATCGAGGAGCTGCTGGCCCCATGACCGACGACGCCATCGTCCGCATTCGCGGACTGACGACCGTACTCAACGGCAAGACGATTTTCGATTCCCTGGATCTCGATATTCCGCGTGGCAAGGTCACCGCCATCATGGGGCCCAGCGGTACCGGCAAGACCACCCTGCTCAAACACATCACCGGGCAGATGCGTGGCGATGCCGGTACGGTCGAGGTCGATGGCAACAACGTTCCCTCGTTGTCGCGCGAGATGCTGTTCGAGCTGCGCGAACGCATCGGTTATCTCTTCCAGAATTCCGCGCTGCTCACGGACTTCGACGTCTTCGAGAACGTGGCTTTTCCGCTGCGCCAGCACACGAAGCTGCCCGAGGAACTCATCCGCAACATCGTGCTGAACAAGCTCGAGGCGGTGGGCCTGCGCGGTGCGGCGAAGCTCGAGCCGACGGAGCTATCCGGCGGCATGGCCCGTCGCGTGGCGCTGGCCCGGGCCATCGTGTTCGATCCGGCGCTGATCCTCTACGACGAGCCCTTCGTCGGCCTCGATCCGATCGCGCTGAATCAGGTGCTGCTGCTGATTCGCACGCTCAACCAGACGCTCGGTATCACCAGCGTGCTCGTCGCGCACGAGCTCGCCGCCGTGCAGAAGGTGGCCGACCACGTCTACCTGATCGCCAACGGCAAGGTCGTGGCGCAGGGTGATCCCGCCAGTCTGGCCACCGATGGCTCGCCGTGGACGGCGCAGTTCTTCGGCGGTGAGATCGACGGTCCCGTTCCTTTCCAGTATCCCGCGGGCGATTACGCCACCGCGCTCGGTTTCCCCGGAGGCAAGGCATGACCACCCGGGACGACAATGTCGTCATCCGCAGCCTCGCGCAGATCGGCGCGTGTGGCCTGTTCCTCATCAATATCCTCGGTGCGGTGCCGCGCAGCTTCCGCTACTTCAGTGAGACGCTGCGGCAGATCTGGTTCGTCGGCGCGATGAGCCTGACGATCGTGATGACCTGCGGTCTGTTCGTCGGCATGGTGCTCGGCCTGCAGCTGTACGACGTGCTGTCGATCTTCGGAGGCACCTCGGCCACCGGTACGGTCGTCGCCATCGCGATCTACCGCGAGCTCGGTCCCGTCGTCACCGCGTTGCTCTTCGCCGGCCGCGCCGGCACCTCGGTGACCGCCGAGATCGGCCTGATGCGCGCGACCGATCAGCTCGACGCCATGGAAATGATGGCGGTGGATCCGGTCGCCTATGTGGTGGCGCCGCGTTTCCTCGCCGGCGTGGTCGCGCTGCCGCTGCTGGCCGTCGTGTTCTGCGCCATGGGTGTGTTCGGCGGCCATCTGGTCGGCGTGACCTGGCTGGGCATCGACAACGGCACCTTCTGGTCGAACATGACCGCGTCGGTCGACGTCCACAAGGACATCATTGACGGCGTCCTGCTCAAATCGTTTGCCTTCGGCATCGTGGTCTCGCTGATCGCGGTGTTCCAGGGCTACACCACGCCGCCCACCAGCGAGGGCGTCGCATACGCGACGACGCGCACGGTGGTCGCTTCGTCCATCGCCATCCTGGCGCTGGACTTCGTCCTCACCTCGTTCCTGATCTGAGGCACCGGAGACCCGCCATGACCCTTCTTTCCCCTATCTCCCATTCGAGGATCGTGCCGTGAGCCAGAGACCTTCCTATGCCGTCGGCACCGGCCTGTTCATCGTGCTCGGTTTCGCCGCGTTGGCCTACCTCGCCACGCAGACCACGTCGGTGGCCAATTCGCATCGCGGTTCCGCCTATGAGGTGACCACGCGCTTCGTCAATGTCGGACAGCTCAAGGTCCGCGCCCCGGTGAAGGTTGCCGGCGTGCGTGTCGGCTCGGTCGACGCGATCGACCTGGTTCCGGGCAAGGAGGAGGCGAAAGTCACCCTGTCGATCGACGACAGCCACAAGGACATTCCCGATGACTCCGTGGCCACGATCTACACCAGCGGCCTGCTCGGCGACCAGTACGTCGGCCTGCAGTTCGGCCAGTCGAAGACGCCGGTCAAGGCGGGCGGTGAGCTCGCCTTCACCCGTCCGGCTCAGCAGCTGGAAGAGATGATCGGCAAGTTCTTCGGCGGCGGCAGCGCCCCCGACCGTCTGGGTGGCACCTTCCACGTGACGGGCAACTTCACCAACATCGGCGGCCTGCAGCCCGGTGCCGCGGTCAAGCTGGCCGGCGTGCCGATCGGCAGCGTCGAATCGGTGGTGGTCAAGCCCGGTTCGTCGGAAGCGACCGTGACCCTTGCGATCGACAAGCGTTACTCCCAGATACCTGACGACTCGGCCGCCGCGGTGTTCACAAGCGGTTTGATCGGTAGCCAGTATGTTGCGATCCAGCCCGGCGGCTCGCCGGAATACCTGGCTGACGGCGATGAGCTGGTGCTCACGCAGTCGGCGCTGCAGCTGGAAGATCTGATCGGCAAGTTCCTCGTGAACGGTTCGCCGAGCGACAACAAGAACGGTTCCGCCCCGGGCGGCAACCAACCCGACAACGCCGGCAAGAAGTAAGGCCGGCTCAGGAGATATCGCATGCTGCGTCAGATTTCCCTCGCCATCGCCCTTGCCATCGGTACGGTCGTGGCCGCCCCCGTGCTCGCCCAGGATGCCGCTCCGGCCTCGGCCGGCCAGCAGCAGGGTCCCCAGCAGGTCGTCCAGACCATTTCCGACGACCTGGCCAAGGCCATCGAAGGGCACCAGGCCGAGCTCAAGAACGATAAGGAAAAGCTGATCGCCGTCATCGACGACACCTTCCTGCCGCATTTCGATATCGATTACGCGTCGATCCTGGTGCTGGGTCAGCACGCCAAGGAAGCCTCGCCGCAGCAGCGCGAGCGTTTCGCCAAGGCGTTCTACAACTCGATCACCCACCGTTACGCCGAGGGCCTGCTCAACTACACGCGCGGCCGGGTCAAGGTGCTGCCGTTCAACGGCGACCTGAACAAGTCGCGCACCCTGGTCCAGACCCAGGTCGTGCTCGACGACGGCAAGACCGTCTCGGTCAACTACGTGTTCCGCCAGAGCAAGACCACCGGCGACTGGAAGGCCTACGACGTTGTCATCGAAGGCATCTCGTACATCACCAACTATCGCAATCAGGTGGATGCCGAGATCAAGAAGGAAGGTCTCGACAAGCTGACCGCCGACCTGGAGCAGAAGGGTGCCGGCGCGATCGAGGAAATGAAGCAGGACACGGGCGGCGCGAACAAGTGAGCGACGCGTCGTTCTCGCTAACGACCCCGGCGCCGGACACCCTCGCGGTGTCCGGTGATCTTACGTTCGCCACGGCCGCCGACGCCCTCCACTCGGCCCGCGCCGAGCTGGACCGCGGCAAGCAGACAGTGCTGGATCTCGGCGGCCTGTCGCACGCCGACAGCGCCGGGCTGGCCACGGTGCTGGCGTTGCTGGCGCATGCGCGGGCCCAGCGCAGGGCCATCAAGGTCGCTCGTGTCCCCGAGGGGCTGCAGGCGCTGGCGCGGGTGTCGGGCGTCGACGAGTTGTTGTGATGTCGTGGTTATGTCGAGCTGAGACAGGCCCTTCGGGGCCTTTTTCGTAGCTGGGCCTGCCCCTTCCACAAGGGTCCAGGCGCAAAAAAAGGGCCCCGAGGGGCCCTTTTCATCAGTTGGGCTGCTGCCCGTTCTGGTTTTCCCACTTGTGCTGTTCATCCAGGAGCTTCTCGGGATCGAAGTCCTTGTCCTGGTCGAGGCCCTGCAGCTGTTCGATCGCTTCCGCCGGCGGGTTGCCGTCGTAGATCTGGCTCAGGCGCTGCTGGCGGTAAGCGTCGCGCAGGAACACGTAAGGATCGTAGGCCGAGGCCAGGAAGCTTTCCGCGTCGATGGCGCGGGCGCGCAGGGTAATGAGATAGAGGACCGACGGGGCGTAGTACTGGCCGGCCTTGAAGTCGTGGTTACGCGACAGGTAGCTCAGCGGATCGAAGAAATAACTGTCGACCGGCAGACGCCAGATGTCGCGCACCGTGCTCGGACCGACGAACGGCACGACCAGGTAGTCGCCCTCGGGGACGCCCCAGCGGGCCAGGGTCACGCCGAAATCGCTGTCGTACAGCGGCATGCCGAGCATGCTGGCCGGATCCTTGAAGCCCAGGAAGCCGATGGTCAGGTTGACCACGAAGCGGCCGGTCGTAATGACCGCCTGCTTCGGACGAGCCTGGAGCAGCTGGTTGCCGATGGTGATCGGCAGCCGGATGTTCGTATAGAAGTCGCTGACGGCCGTCCGCACCGGCGGGGTGGTGATCTTACGATAGCCGACAGCGACCGGCCGGATGATGGCCTTGTCCAGCTTGTCGTTGAAGGCGTAGACCTTCCGGTTGAACTTTTCGTTCGGATCGTCGTTTCGCGGCGGGGCGATGTGGCACGCGGCCAACAGCGCCAGCGCGGCCAGGCCGACGGCGTTACGGACGATCCGGGGGAGGTTCATGGGGCGCATCGGAGTGACTTTGGGGGTGGGGCGATAGGATAGTGTACCGCCTGGTTTTATTATTTGCACTAATGCCCGTCCGTCCTGGTCAGAACCGCACATGATACCCCTCACCTCATTGCCAGCCAACGGGGCTGACCGCTAAACTGCACAGTCAGAAGTGTCTTTATTGTCAAGGATTTGAAATGGCCCGTATTACTGTCGAAGACTGCCTCGAGGTAGTCGACAACCGCTTTGAGCTCGTGCTCATGGCGACCAAGCGCGCCCGCCAGCTGTCCAAGGGTGCCGAACCCACGCTCGATCCGGGCAACGACAAGCCGACCGTGCTCGCCCTGCGCGAAATCGCCGATCGTCGCGTCAACGACGAAATGATCGACGAGATCGACCGCGCCGCCCGCGAGCGCGCCGAGCGCGAAGCCCTCGAGTGGGCCGCCACGGAAGTGGACGACGACCTCTCGAAGGGTGGGGATGATTGATGATGCCGGGTCGCTGTCGGCCCAGCACTCATCTGAACGTTGCGCACGTTGACGCGCGGCTGCTGACGCCGCGCGCGGGAGGCTGCACCGGCTGACGGTGTAAGGTTCTCCCATGGAAGTCATTCCCGCCAAAAAACTGACCGACGTGGTCGATGATGGCCCGGTGCCTCCCTATGTGCAGGCGCTGGAAGAGCGCGTGGGCGCTTACCTGCCGCACGACCAGGTCATGCGCATCCGCCGCGCGTTTCTCATCGGCGCCGCCGCGCACGAGGGCCAGACGCGAAAGTCGGGTGAGCCGTACATCACGCACCCCGTGGCCGTGGCCCACGTCCTGGCGGAGCTGGGTCTCGACGCCGAGACCATCATCGCCGCGATCCTGCACGACACCCTCGAAGACACCCGGCTTGCCCGCGAAGAGCTCGCCGGCGAATTCGGCGAGACCGTGGCGGAGCTGGTCGACGGCGTCACCAAGCTCGACAAGATGCGCTTTTCCAGTCGCCAGGAAGCCGATGCGGAAAGCTTCCGCAAGATGCTTCTGGCCATGGCGCGCGACCTGCGGGTCATCCTGATCAAGCTGTCCGACCGCCTGCACAACATGCGTACGCTGGGCGCCAAGGACGCGACCTCGCGCCGTCGTATCGCGCGCGAAACGCTCGAGATCTACGCGCCGATCGCGCAACGCCTCGGCATGAACAAGTTCAAGGCCGAACTGCAGGACCTAGGCTTCAAGGCGCTCTACCCGGATCGCCACCGCATCATCGGCGAGCGCATCCGCGCCGCACTCGGTAACCGTCGCGAAGCGATGGCCAAGATCGAGATGGCCCTCGAAGGTCGGCTTGCCGCCGAGAAGATTCCCGGTCGTGCGGTCAGCCGGATCAAGTCGGCATGGAGCATCTATTCCAAGATGCGCGGCGACCACAAGTCGTTTGCGCAGCTGATGGACGTCTACGGCTTCCGCGTCATCACCGACAACGCGATGCACTGCTACATGGCGCTCGGCGCCGTGCATGGGCTGTACAAGCCGGTCGACGGTCGCTTCAAGGACTTCATCGCCATTCCCAAAGGCAACGGCTACCAGTCGTTGCACACCGTGCTGCTCGGGCCCTTCGGGGCGCCGATCGAGATCCAGATCCGTACCTCGGAGATGGAGTCGGTCGCGGAGCGCGGCGTGGCGGCCCACTGGGCATACAAGTCCGATTCCGGTCCCGCCAACAGTGCCCAGGCGCGTGCACGTGAGTGGCTGTCCGCGCTGGCGGACAGCCAGGCCAACACCCCCTCAGCGTCCGAGTTCCTGGAAAACGTCAAGATCGACCTGTTCCCGGACGAGGTCTACCTGTTTACCCCGCGCGGCGAGATTTTCTCGCTGCCGCGAAACGCGACTGCGCTGGATTTCGCTTACGCCGTGCACACGGATGTGGGCGACCACGCCGTCGCGGCGCGTGTGGACAAGAAACTCGTGCCGCTGCGCACGCGCCTGATTTCCGGCCAGCAGGTCGAGATCATCACGGCGCCGTCGGCGGTGCCCAACCCCGCATGGCTGGAAGCGGTGGTCACGGGCAAGGCGCGCACCGCCATTCGTCAGTACCTCAAGCATCTGCAGCACGAGGATGCCGTGGACTTCGGTCACCGCATGCTGGATCGCGCGCTCGACGCGCGCGGCATGAGCCTCGACTCGGTGCCGGCCGCTACGCTGGATCGCTTCCTCGAAGACGCCAAGCTCAAACGCCTGGAAGAACTCCTGTCCGAGATCGCGCTGGGTAACCGGTTTGCCGACCAGGTCGCCACGCAGCTGGTCGCTCTGCTCGGGCCGGGCAAGGGCGAGCCGTCGGCGTCGTCTGAGCAGCAGCACAGCGCGGAGAATATCCGCATCAGCGGCGCCGAGCGCGGCGTGCTCAGCTTCGGCAATTGCTGTCATCCGTTGCCGGGCGACGAAATCATCGGATTCCTTTCCTCGGGCAAGGGTATCGTCGTGCACCGGGTGGAATGCCCGAACGTGCCGGAGTTCCGCAAGACGCCCGAGCGCATCGTAGCTATCGAGTGGGATCGCGACGTGTCGGGCGACTACCGTGCCGAACTGCGCATCGAGGTGCTCAACCGTCCCGGCGTCCTCGCCACGGTGGCCGCGGCCATCGCCGACGCCAGCTCGAACATCGAGAACGTCGAATACATCGAGCGCGACAGCACGGCGGCCACGCTGCTCTTCGCCATCGAGGTCAAGGGGCGCAAGCATCTTGCCGACGTCATGCGCCGGGTCAGGCGCACGGGTGTAGTCAGCGGCGTATACCGCCACCCCCTGTAGGAGCGCGCCCTGCGCGCGATGGGTTTACCGTGGGCTAGGCTTCGCGCCCGAGGCGCGCCCGTCCACGTCGCTTCAGGTAGCTAGCGTGGCGCGGCGTAGATAGACTGCTGTGAATTCATCGAGGATGTATCCATGACCCGCAGCACCATCGCCACCGATAAGGCTCCGTCGGCCATCGGCCCATACTCGCAGGCCGTGCGCGCCGGCAACACGGTGTATTTCTCAGGGCAGATTCCGCTCGACCCGGCCACCGGCAATCTCGTCGAGGGCGACATCACCGTGCAGACGCGTCGCGTCTTCGACAACCTGGTCGCGGTGGCGGAGGCCGCGGGCGGCAAGCTGGCCGACATCGTCCGTGTGGGCATCTACGTCACCGATCTGGGCGACTTCGCCGCGGTGAACGCCGTGATGGCCGAATACTTCCAGCAGCCGTACCCGGCGCGCTCGACCATCCAGGTCTCGGCACTGCCCAAGGCGGCAACGGTCGAAGTCGACGCGATCCTCGTCCTGCCGTAAGGGCGCCGTCATTCCCGTGGCCCGTCGCGCAACGCCGATCACCGCTGCCGTTCCGGTGGCGGACCCCGGGCGTGCGCCGCTGACATCGCTCGGCGGCGTCGGGCCGGCGCTTGCCGAGACCTTGCGCAAGCTCGGCCTTCGCGAAGTGCAGGACCTCTGGTTCCATCTGCCTTTGCGTTACGAGGACCGCACCACGGTCGTGCCGATCGCCGATCTGCGCCCGGGCGACCGCGCCCAGGTCGAGGGTGTCGTCGAGCATGTCGAGCGCGGCTTTCGCTTTCGTCCGCAACTGAAGGTGATTATCGGCGACGACTCCGGTCGTCCGTTGTTGCTGCGCTTCTTCCACTTTCGCAAGTCGCAGGTCGATCAGCTGCCGAAGGGCGCGCGCCTGCTGTGCTTCGGCGAAGTGCGCCAGGGCCCGCAAGGACTGGAGATCGTCCATCCGCAGTACCAGCGCATCGAGACCGACGAAGCCGTCCTGATGGACGAGCGGCTGACCCCGGTGTATCCGACGACGGAAGGACTCGGGCCGCGTCGTCTCGCCAGCGTCATCGCCCGTGCGCTGGCGCACCTGCCGACGGACGATCGTCTGGAGCTGATTCCCGAGGAAATCGGCCGGCCGGCGGGGCTGACGTCGCTGCGCGACGCGTTGTCCTATGTGCATCGCCCCCCCACGGATGTCGATCTGCGGCAGCTGGAGGAAGGGCGGCATCCGGCGCAACAGCGGCTCGCCTTCGAGGAGTTGCTGACCCAGCACCTGACGTTGCGCCGCATGCGTGCGGCGGTGAAAGAACGCAAGGCGCCCGCGCTGAAAAGCGCGGGCACACTGAAGGATCGTCTGCTCGCCGCGCTTCCGTTCGCGCTGACCCGTGCGCAGACGCGCGTGTCGAAGGAAGTCGCACGCGACCTGTCGCGTGCCCATCCCATGCTGCGACTCGTGCAGGGCGATGTCGGCAGCGGCAAGACGGTCGTTGCCGCGCTGGCCGCGGTCGCCGCCGTCGAGAGCGGTTACCAGGTCGCCCTGATGGCGCCGACCGAACTGCTTGCCGAGCAGCATCTTCGTAACTTCCGTGCATGGCTCGAGCCCCTCGGTCTCGAAGTGGAATGGATGGCCGGCAAGGTGCAGGGCAAGGCGCGCAAGAGCGCGCTGTCACGCGCGGCGGAGGGCCACGCCCATGTCGTGGTCGGCACGCACGCACTCATGCAGGAAGGCGTCGCGTTCAGGAAACTCGGCCTGGTGATCGTCGACGAGCAGCACCGCTTCGGTGTGCATCAGCGGCTCGCTCTGCGCGACAAGGGCGCCGAGGGCTCGCTCATTCCGCACCAGCTCGTACTTACCGCCACACCGATCCCGCGCACGCTGGCGATGAGCGCATACGCCGATCTCGATGTCTCGTCCATCGACGAACTGCCACCCGGACGCACGCCGGTGCAGACCGTCGCGATCTCGAACGAGCGTCGCTACGAGGTCATGGAGCGCATCCACGCGGCCTGCATGCAGGGCAGGCAGGTCTACTGGGTCTGCACGTTGATCGAAGAGTCCGAGCAGCTGAACGCGCAAGCCGCCGAGGTGGCGCACGCGGAGCTGACGACCGGCCTTCCCGATCTGGCCGTGGGCCTGATTCATGGACGCATGAAGCCGAAGGAGAAACAGGCGGTGATGGATGCGTTCAAGGCCGGCGAACTTGCCGTGCTGGTCGCCACCACCGTCATCGAGGTGGGCGTCGACGTTCCCAACGCCAGCCTCATGGTCATCGAGAACAGTGAGCGCCTCGGTCTCGCCCAGCTGCATCAGCTGCGCGGGCGCGTGGGTCGTGGTGCCATCGCATCCAATTGCGTGCTGCTCTATCAGACACCGCTGTCGCGTCTGGCGAAAGAGCGACTACAGGTGATGCGTGAGACCAACGACGGGTTTCGCATCGCCGAAAAGGATCTGGAACTGCGTGGCCCCGGTGAAGTACTGGGCACGCGTCAGACGGGCCAGCTGCAGTTCCGCATAGCCGACCTCACCCGTGACGGTCATCTCATGCCCGAAGTGCAGCGGGTCGCCGAAGCCATGATGAAAGATCATCCCGCGCGTTGTGAGAGGCTCATCGCACGCTGGGTCGGCGACGCGGCGCGTTACGTCGACGCCTGACGGACTCATGCTAGAGTCGGAGCTTCCTTTAAGGGGAGGTAGGGTGCATGAGAGTGATCCGGGCTGCCGTCGCGTTCGCGACGTTTGTCGCCGCCGTCGCATCGTCATCGGCGCACGCCGATCCCGTCACCAGCGGCGAGGCTCGCTTCACGGTCCTCACGCCCCGCGTCATTCGCATGGAATATTCGTCCTCGAAACAGTTCGAGGACGCGCCTTCGCTGGTCTTCGCGACACGCGGTAACGCAGGCGACGTTCCCGCGAAGGTCTCCCATGAAAAGGGCTGGCTCGTCATTCGCACCGACTTGCTGACGCTGCGCTACAAAGAGGGTTCCGGCCCGTTCGGTGCCGACAACCTGACGGTCGAATCGAAGCAGCTCAAGCCGGCCATCGCCTGGCACCCCGGCCTGAAGGAAACACGAAATCTCGGCGGTACGGCGCGCACGCTCGATCAGGTCGATGGCGACCGTCATGCGTCCGACAACACGCCGCTGGATCTCGGCGACGGCTTGCTCTCACGCGACGGCTGGCACGTCGTCGACGACACGGGAAGCTTCGTCTTTGGCGATGAGAAGCTGCCGTGGGTGCACCGTCGCGCCTGCCAGGCATGCACCGACTGGACGTTCTTCGGCTACGGCCACGACTACGTCGCCGCGCTGGGTGATTTCACGAAAATCGCCGGCCGCGAGCCGTTACCGCCGCGCTATGCCTTCGGTTACTGGTGGTCGCGTTACTGGAATTACAGTGACAGCGAGATCCGCGACGTGGCGGCGGACTTCGCGCGCTACGGCATTCCGCTGGATGTCCTCGTGATCGATATGGACTGGCACACGACGCCAGGCCTCGCATCCGGTTCGGACAAGCGGGACATCGCGGGCCAGACGCCGGGCTGGACGGGCTTCTCCTGGAACCGAAGCCTGTTTCCCGACCCGCAACGGCTGCTCCGCTGGCTCGGCGACCAGGGCCTGAGGATCACGCTGAACCTGCACCCCGCCTCGGGCATGCTTCCCCACGAGGATGCGTACGGCCGATTCATGGATGCGATGAAGGCCGACCGCGCCCATCCGCTGCCTTTCGAAGCCGCGGACGCGAGCTACATGTCGGCACTCTTCAGCACGGTGCTCGATCCCCTGCAGGCGATGGGCGTGAGCTTCTGGTGGCTGGACTGGCAGCAATGGCGCGAATCGAAAGCCATGCCGGGACTGAGCAACACCTGGTGGCTCAACCATGTGTTCTTCACCCACATGCAGCAGACCAGCGACAAGCGTGCGCTGATCTATCACCGCTGGGGCGGACTGGGAAACCACCGCTACCAGATCGGCTTCTCGGGCGACTCGATCATCTCGTGGGGTTCGCTGGCGTTCCAGCCGCGCTTCACGTCGACCGCGTCCAACGTGCTTTATGGCTACTGGAGCCACGACCTCGGCGGTCACACCTTCCGCGACGAAAGCGATCCGAAGACGCGCCGGGTCGATCCGGAACTCTACGTGCGCTGGATGCAGTTCGGTGCGTACAGCCCGATCATGCGCACACACACCACGAAGAACCCGAACCTGCGCAAGGAGCCCTGGCGGTTCGCGCCTGCGGAATTCGACGCCTTGCGCGACACGGTGCTGACACGTTACCGCTTGCTGCCGTACACCTACACGATGGGTCGGAAGGCGTTCGACACGGGCGTGTCGCTGGTCAGGCCGCTGTACTACGCGTGGCCGGAAGACGACCGGTCCTACGCGAGCGGCGCCGAATACATGTTCGGCGACGACCTGCTGGTGGATCCGGTAACGGCCGCCGCGGGCAGCGACGGTTTCGCCAGCCAGGAGACCTGGTTGCCGAGAGGCGACTGGTTCGACACGACCCGCGGTCGCTCGTTGCATGGTGAGCGTGCGCTCGCGGGCCGTTACCGACTCGATGAGGTACCGGTCTTTGCGCGTGCCGGCGCCATCGTGCCGACCAATACGAATACGACGGTGAGCGTGTCCCACGACACGGGTGCGCGGACCTTGCTCGTCTACCCGGGCGGCAATCAGTCGGCCACGCTGTACGAAGACGCGGGCGACGACGAAGCCTACCGGGGCACGGCGTTCGCTCGCACAGCTCTGGCGACCGAGCGGACGAAGCAGGGCGTACGCCTGAAAATCGCGGCGCGCGACGGTACGTATCCCGGTATGCCGACGTCACGGACGTGGTCCGTGGCCTTCGTCGCCGTCGCGATGCCATCGAAGGTGACGGTGGACGGCGTGGCGCTTCCGCGGGCGGATGACGACAAGCCCGGCACCTGGCGGCTCAACGGACGCGACCTGACGCTGCATGTGACGCTGCCGGAGCACGACTTCGCCCATCCGCAGGTGGTCGACGTGACGTGGCCCACCGATGCACCCGATGTCGACGGTCTGGTCGGACAGATGCGCGATGTGCGCGATGCGGTGGCCTGGCTGAAGGGGCACTGGGAGGACTTCGGCGGTATCCCCGACGAGCTTTCGGCGGCGGCGCAGGCGGACCTGCTGATCGACTACCATCCCGACCGGTTCAGGGACGAAGTGGCGGCTTTCCGAAACCGGGTGGCGAAGCTCGACGCGATACTCGCCGCCGCGCCGATGTCGGACGAGCTGAAGGCAGGGTTCCGGGCGCGGCTGAAACCCAGGCCGTAGGACGGGGACTATCGGGCCGGGGATGCAGGCAGTCCGAGGTGCTTGCGTACCTCGTCCGCGATCGTCGCCGTCTCCCGCAGCGGTGCCTGCCGCTCCGGTGTCACCGCATCGATGTCATGCAGCCGTCCCGCCGCTCGCAGCTCTGCATGAAACCGCCCCAGCTTCGCATCCAGCGGCGCCGTCACGACGGTATGCACCGGCGCCCCGGTGGCGCAGGCCTCGCACAACATATTGACCGAGTCGGGTGTGACCACGAGACGGTCGGCCCACGCCAGGATGCCGGGATACGGATTGGGGCCGTCGGCGCTGCCCGTCCAGATCACGCCCGGCCAGTCGGCGAAGGCGTCGCGAAGCACCGGCAGGAGCGCCGGCGGCGTGCGTCGCGAGGCGGCGACCATGACCGAGCCGCCATCCGTCGCAAGTCGCCGGCGAACGGCGGAGACGAAGGCATCGGCCGCCTTGCCGTCGAGCGGCGCGCCACGCCGGTCGCCGCCGACCAGCACCCCCAGACGCGGGCCGGGTAGGTCGGCCAGGCCGGCAAACGCCTCGCGCCCGTCGGCGAGCCAGGCGTCATCGATGGGATGCAGCGACCCGATCGGACGGAGCACGTTGTCGCCGGTCAGCTCATCGTGCTTCGGCGCGATCACCAGGTCCCAGTGTCGCGGATCCAGCCGTGGATCGAGCAACTGCACCGACAGCGTGCGGCCTGCCGACCAGCGGCGGATCTGCCGCGTCGCCCAGGCGGCCGTGCGTCCGCAGCCGATGACCAGCGAGGGCCATGGCGGCAGCAGGTTCTGGTTGGCACGCCCAAGCGCCAGACGCGCGCCCGGCAGCAGGCGCGGGGCCGCCCACGACCAGGGGGCGCGCAGATCGATGGTGATCTCGCGGATCGACGGCGTGAGAGCTTCGGCCAGTGCCAGCGCCTGGCGGCGATTGCCGGCCGCGCCGTCGGTCACGACCCAGCACAGGTCACGATCGGTGATTGTTGTCGAATTCGGCACAGTTCGTTCCTTGTCCGACCGGTCCACACAGGGCGTCGCGACGCTTACACTGTCGGGATGCCGGGCCTCCGGCGTTCCATCACTGTACAAGGATATCCATGAGCGCTCCGTTGTCCGATGCATCGCTTGACCAGCTCTTCCTCACCGCCCGCACCTACAACGCCTGGCTGCCGAAGGAAGTGACCGACGAGCAGATCCACCGGTTGTACGAGCTGGCGAAGTTCGGCCCCACCGCCGCCAACTCCTCGCCGATGCGCGTCATCTTCATCAAGTCGCAGGACGCCAAGGCGCGTCTGAAGCCGTACCTGGCCGAGAACAACGCCGAGAAGACCATGTCGGCTCCGGTTACGGCCATCGTCGCGACCGACTTCGCGTTCTACGAGCACCTGCCCAAGCTGTTCCCGCATGCGGACGCACGCAGCTGGTTCGTCGGCAACGAAGACCTGATCCAGTCCTCCGGCTCGCGCAACGGTTCGCTGCAGGGCGCCTACCTGATCATGGCGGCCCGCGCGCTGGGGCTCGACTGCGGTCCGATGTCCGGATTCGATCAGGCGGGCGTGGATGCCGAGTTCTTCGCCGGCAGCCAGGTCAAGTCCAATTTTCTCATCAACATCGGTTACGGCGATCCGGACAAGAACCTGTTCGGCCGCCTGCCGCGTCTGGACTTCGACGAAGCCGCCCAGATCGCCTGACCTCTTTCCCGCGGTGACCCTCCGGTCCCGCCGTCACACGCCGTACCCACCTCACTGCTGGAGAAACACCATGCGCGCCCTCCGTTACGTTGCCCTCGCCGGCCTGCTCGCCACCGCCGGCACCGCCGCCGCCGCCCCGGTGACCTACAAGCTCGACCCGACCCACACCATGGTCCTGTTCAGCTGGAATCACTTCGGCTTCTCGAATCCGACCGCCAATCTCAATCAGGTCGACGGCACCCTCGTCTACGACGAAGCCGCCCCGACCAAGGCCACCGTCGAGGTGACCCTGCCGCTGTCCGGTCTGGACACCTTCGTGCCCAAGCTCGACGAGCACCTGAAGTCGGCGGATTTCCTCGATGCCGCCAAGTTCCCGAACATCACCTTCAAGAGCACCAAGGTGGTCTCGGCCGGCAAGGACAAGCTCAAGGTCACCGGTGACCTCACCGTCCACGGTGTGACCAAGCCGGTCACCCTCGACGCCACCCTGAACAAGGTTGGCCCGCATCCGATGATGAAGGTGCAGTCGATCGGCTTCGACGCCACCGCCACCATCAAGCGCTCGGACTTCGGCGTCGGTGCCTACGTCCCGAACGTGTCGGACGACATCAAGATCCGCATCACGACCGAAGGCCACGACGCCTCGGCTGACAAGAAGTAATCGTCCCGGCTTTCACGGCCGTGAAAAACCCGCGCCGGCAACGGCGCGGGTTTTCTTTTTTGTTACCATCGCAGGCCTCGGTTTACCGTTTTGCCCGGAGTTTCCCCATGCGACCCAATCCCGCGGCAGCGCCGCTGATCCCGGCAAACGCCGAAAACCGTTACGAAGTGACGCGCGCCGACCTGACGCTGTCCTGCCCGATGCCGGGGATGTACCTGTGGAACTCGCACCCCCGGGTCTACCTGTCCATCGAAGACGACGGTGGCACCTCAAAGTGCATGTACTGTGGCGCGACGTACGTCCTGAAAGACTGAACGGCCCCCTGCGGGCACGTTTCGTGCTTCGTCTGCGTCATCACACTCACCGGAACCACCCATGGCCACCGTCTCCCCGCACCGGACGATGACCGTCGTACAGCTGATCCCCTCGCTCCATTCGGGCGGGGCCGAGCGCTCGACCCTGGAAATCGCGCGGGCGCTGGTGGCTGCGGGGCACCGGTCGGTAGTGGTGTCGGCGGGCGGACGCCTGGTGGCGCAGCTGGAGGCCGAAGGCAGCGAGCACATCGCCCTGCCCATCGGTCGCAAATCCCTGGGCACCCTGTTCACGGTAGGCAAGCTGCGCCGCATCCTGCGCGAACTGAAGCCCGACATCGTGCACGCCCGGTCGCGGCTGCCGGCATGGATCGGCTGGTGGGCGATGCGTGGGGTCAAGCCCCGTCCGCACTTCGTCACGACCGTTCACGGGCTGAACAGTCCGGGTCGCTACAGCGCGATCCTGCTCCGAGGGGAGCGGGTCATCGTGGTCTCGCAGACCCTGCGTGACTACGTGCTCCGCCACTACCCCGACGATATTGAGACCGCGCGGATCGCCGTGGTGCCGCGTGGCATCGACACCGAGGCGTTTCCCTACGGTTACCGTCCCGACGACAGCTGGCAGCGGGCGTTCTTCGAGCAATACCCGCAACTGGCCGGCGCGCCTCTGCTGACCCTGCCGGGCCGTGGCACACGCCTGAAAGGTCATGCCGACGCGATCGAACTGATCGCGGACCTTCAACAGCGCGCCATCGATGCACGTCTGCTGCTGCTCGGCGCGGACGAACCGGGGCGAGAGGCGTATGTCGCCGAGCTGCGTCAGCTCATTCATGCGCGCGGCCTCGACGACCGTGTGGTGATCTCGCCGGCGCGATCGGACGTGCGCGACGTCTACGCCCTGTCCGATCTCGTCCTGCAGCTGTCGGTGCGGCCGGAGTCGTTCGGCCGTACGGTGGTCGAGGCGCTGGCCTTGTGCCGCCCCGTCATGGGTTACGCGCACGGTGGCGTCGGCGAACTCCTGGCCGAGCTCTATCCCGCGGGCCGCGTGCCGCTGGGCGATCGCGAACGCCTGGTCGAGCGCGCCGCCGAGCTCCTGCGTTTCGCTCCGCCGATACCGCCGCCGCGCAGCTACCGCCTCGTCGACATGCAGTCGGCCACGCTCGCCTTGTATGCCGAGCTGGTCGAAGGCACCCCGGCCGCGTGAGCTCGCGCGGGCCCGGTGCGCTGCTGAAAGCGGGGCTTGCCTCGCCGCTCCTGCCGATCTGGCTGGTGCCCGCGCTGCTGCCGCTGGGGCGCAGTGCCGAGGTCGGCGTGTTTCTCGCACTGGTCGGCTCGATACTGCTCGTCGTGCGCGAGCCGACGGCGATTCGTCATCATCCCGGTGCGCGCCTGTTTCTCTGGTTATTCGCCGCCTACGCGGGTGCCGCGCTCGTCTCCGTCGTCGACGCCGTCGCGCCCGGGAAGAGCTGGGGCACGCTGGCGGGCATCCTCCGGTTCGCTCCGCTGGGTGTGTACACGTGTTTCGCCATGCGCCGGCCAGGGAAGGTGCGCGCCATGTGGTTCGCCACCGCAGCGGTCGTCGCGCTCTGGGTCGCCGATGCCTGGGTGCAGGCGCTGACCGGTTATGGCCTCGCGGGCGCCTCCGATCCCGCGCGACTGTCCGGCATCTTCGGTGCGACCAACCTGAAGCTCGGTCCCGCGGTGTCCGCGCTGGCGCCGTTCCTTCTCTGGGCCGGGCGCGAGCGCTGGGGACGCCGGGGCCTGATCCTTACGTTCCTGCTGGCGCTCGGGCCGGTGCTGCTTTCCGGTTCGCGCGCCTCGTGGATCTGCTACGCACTCGTGGCCCTGGCGTTCCTCTGGCGTGAGGCGGGTACGTTCCGTCGCTTCGCCGTGGCCTGTCTGGGCATGGGCGCGGTCGTGCTTCTGGTCGGCGCACTGGCATGGCAGGTATCGCCGCGATTCCGCGACCGGGTGGCGCATACCTTGCCCGCCCTCACCGGTACCAGCGCGGGGCTGGACGCCGCGCTGACCGGGCGTCTCGATATCTGGACGACGTCGCTGCGCCTCTATGCGGCGCATCCCATCAACGGCGTGGGCGTCCGCGGCTTCCGCGTGGCCTATCCATCGGTCGCGTCGCCCGGAGACCACTTCCTGACCATCGAGAAATGCGGCGATGGGGAGGGTGCCTGCCATCCTCATCAGGTCGTGCTCGAGGCCGCCACCGAGACCGGAACCCTCGGCCTCCTCGCGTGGCTTGCGGCCACCGTGCTGGCCGTCCGCGTCTGGTGGAAAGCCGGTCCCGTGGCGCGCGAGCGTGCATTCCCCGCCAGCGTGGCGCTGTTTGCGATCTTCTTCCCGCTGAACACGCACATGGCCTTCTATTCGGCATGGTGGGGTCTGCTCACCGCGTGGCTGTTCGCCGTGTGGTGCGCGGCGCTGCTCGTCGATCTGCCGGACCTGGAACCGTCCCGTGGCGCGTGAGCCGCTGTCGGTCGTCGTGACCACGTTCAACAGCGCGGCGACGATCGGCGCCTGTCTCGCCTCCGTCCGTTTTGCCGACGACATCGTCGTGCTGGATTCCGGATCGACCGATGAGACGCGCGACATTGCCGCGTCGCATGGGGCACGGGTGAGCATTCAGCCATTCGCCGGGTACAGCGCACAGAAGCAGGCGGCGATCGACCTCGCCATCCACCGCTGGGTATTGCTGCTGGATTCGGACGAGGCGCTGCCCGCCATCGCCGCCGAGCGGGTGAGGGCGGCGCTCGTCACGCCCGACGTCGCAGGTTTCGAGATGCTTCGTCGCGAGTGGGTGTTCTGGCGCTGGCAGCCCGGTCGCGCGCGCCTGAATCACTACGTGCGTCTGTTCGACCGCACACGCGCCGGCATGAGTGGTCACGAAGTACACGAGAGTGTCCTGGTGCGCGGGCCGGTGCGGCGCCTCGATGCCGTCATCGACCACTATGGCGAGCGCGATATCGACGGGCGGGTCGACAAGGCCAACCGTTACTCGACGTTGCAGGTGCGCGACCGGCAGACGCGCGAGCCGCGGATGCTTCGTCTGCGTATGGTGGTCTATCCCGCCATCGCTTTTGCCCGGTACTACTTCTGGCGCGGTCACTGGCGGGGCGGCTGGGCGGGTTTCATCGCCGCCCGGGTACACGCCTTCTATGCGTTTCTGAAGTACGCCAAGCTGTACGAGCGCCGCGTATCAGGCGGCCAGCGGCAGGACCACGGCGCGTTCGAATCCGAACGCCCTGAGGACTAGATCGCAGGCTTCGTGACGCAGCGCTTCGCGCCGACGGAACTCACTGCGGCGCTTGCTTTCGACCTCGGTTTCGCAACGCACGGGCTCGTGAGGGGCCATGGCGTAGAAGCCCTCGCTGGTCTCCTGTCCACCGGACTCGCGCCAGAAGCCGTTGTAGTCGGCCTTTACCTTGTCGGCGATGCCCGCGAAGACGTGAGCCTCATTCGATATCCCGAGGACGCGTTCCACCTCGAAAGCCTCCGCGAGCGAACGGATCAGTGACAGCAGGAGGTTTTTAGGACGCAGGCCATGGCACTGCCGCGTGAGCTCGCGCACGGCTTCCAGGCCGGCGTGGTTGGGCGCACCCTGCAGGCAGCCGATGGCGATGGCCTTGCCGCCGTCGACGAAGGAGAACGCCGCATAGGAGATCTGCATGCCCTGGTGATCGACCAGCGAGAGCGTCATCTCGCCCTCGCGGGCGCGTCGGAACGGCGCCTTGAGCATCAGCGAGAGAGCCTCACCGTTACGCAGGAGCACCTTGCCAAGCAAGACCTGGCGCTCGCGGTACAGCACGTGGAACAGCGTCCGGGGGAACCGGGCAAGGGCGAATTCGTAATGCTCGCGCAGCACCTTCAGCCGGCGCTCGCGATTCCAGGCCTTGCTGATATAGCGGTGCTGGTAGCGCTCGGTGAGGATGGTGTCGATCGACGAGACGCCGGCCATCGGCGGTGTCTCCAGGAAGGCCAGCCATGTGTCGTGCTCCCGCCAGTGCGCCACACTGCGGCCGACATAGTTGAGTACCGCATTGACCACGTGCGACCGCTTGCGGTGCCACGCGCTGCGGCCGCGCAACGAGCGCGCGAAACGAAAGATCGACTGCATGGGAAGGTCCGTCTTGAGGAGTGACGACGGACGTTCTACGCGCGTGTTTTTTCGCGAAGCTTTCGTTGTTTATGACGAAAGGTTCGGCATTTCGTCAGCGTATACCGCAAGAAAGGTGGGAGAAACTCCCATGAAAGAAGCATCCAGGGCAGCTATCCGTCTGGCCCCACCGCGCACCTGTAGGAGCGAACCCTGTTCGCGAAAAGCCAACGAAGCAAAGATGCCGCACCACCCATCGCTACCACCTAATAAATCTTCGGCTCACCCGGCGGCCGCGTCTTGAACCGCTTATGCACCCACAGGTATTGCTCAGGCGCCTCACGCGCCATCTGCTCGATCTGTGCATTCACCCGCTCGGTATCGCGCGCGGCATCGTCGCTGGGAAAATCCTCAAGCGGCGCGCCGAGGCGCATGGCGTAGCCCGCGTCTCCCGGCAGGCGCCGGTGATAGAACGGAATCACCAGCGCGTTGGAGAGGCGCGCCAGGTGATGCGTGGCCGTGATGGTCGCGGCAGGCACGCCGAAGAACGGCACGAAGACGTTGTCCTTGCTGCGCATGTCCTGGTCGGGCGCGTACCAGAGCGTGCCGCCGGCCTTCAGATAGCGCACGGTACCGCGGATATCGTCCTTGTCGAACATCGCATCCGCGTAGTGCAGGCGCGAGCGCAGCACCGCGAATTCGAACACCTCCGAATCCATGCGGCGGTACATGCCCGCGATGCGGATGCGTGAGGAGACGAGGCGCGCGCTCAGTTCGAGGTGCGAGAAATGTCCGCCGACCAGGAGCACGCCACGGCCGGCGGCGCGTGCGGCTTCCAGGTGTTCGAGCCCGTCGACCGTGACGGGGACCTTCGCGATCGCGCGATCCGAGCCCATCCAGCCCAGTGCGAATTCGGCCAGCATCATGCCGACGTCGCACAGATTGGCCCGAACCAGCGCCTTCTGTGCCGCCGGATCCAGCTCCGGAAAGCAGAGGGCGATGTTGGTCGCGGCGATGCGCCGCCGTTCGGGGTTCAGGTGCAGGGCCAGGCGGCCCGCCATGCGTCCGAGACGCATCAGCCAGCGGAAGGGCAGGTGGGCGATAAGCCAGATGAAGCCGACGCCGAGCCACGCCGGCCAGTGGCGGGGCGTAAGAAGCTGGCGCGTCAGGGTAGGGCGGGTCATACCAGGCATGTCCGCCCATTGTAGCGAATGGGCGCGGCTATACTGACCGGTCACGGGTCAACCCAGGGAATCGCGTGCTGCTGCGCCTGCTCTACAACTTCGCGATGTACCTGTTCACACCGCTGGTGATGCTGCGTCTGATGGCGCGTGGCATGCGCTACGGCGACTACCACGTGCGCTGGCGCGAGCGCTTCGGTCGCTTCCGCGAACCGCGCCTCGCCGGCTGCCTCTGGGTGCACGCGGTCTCGGTAGGTGAGGTCAATGCCGCGGAACCCCTGGTGAAAGCGCTGATGGAGGCTTATCCGCAGGCGCCGATGCTGGTCACCACGGTGACCCCGACCGGCTCCGAACGCGTGCGTCAGCTGTTCGGCAGCAGCGTCCACAGCGTGTACCTGCCGTACGACCTGCCGTTCGCCGTGAAGCGCTTCCTGCGCAGTACGCGCCCGCGGCTGGCGATCATCGTCGAAACGGAAATCTGGCCGAACCTGTATTTCGCCTGCCGCAAGCACGGCATCCCGCTGCTGATCGCCAATGCCCGGTTGTCCGAGCGATCGCTGCGCGGCTACGCGCGCATGAGCTCCCTCGTCCGCCGCGCCCTGCGCTGCGTCAGTCATATCGCTGCACAGTCCCGCACCGATGCCGCGCGTTATCGGCTGCTCGGTGCGGAGCCCAGCCAGCTCACGGTCTGCGGCAACCTCAAGTTCGACATGCCGGTGCCGGACACGGCGTTGCAGGCGGGGCTGGCCATGCGCGAGGCATGGGGCACGGGGCGTCCGGTCTGGATCGCCGCCAGCACGCACGAAGGCGAGGAAATGTGCGTCCTCGAGGCTCACCTCGCGGTGATGCGCCGTCTGCCGGATGCGCTGCTGCTGATCGCGCCCCGTCATCCTGAGCGGTTCAAGGCCGTCGAAGCATCCGTCCGCAGCCTGGGCTTCCAGGTGGGAACGCGCAGCGGCGATGACATTCCCGGTCATTCCACGCAGTGCTTCGTCATCGATTCGATGGGCGAACTGCTGCGTTTCTTCGCGTCGGCCGATGTCGCCTTCGTCGGTGGCAGCCTGGTGTCCATCGGTGGACACAACGTCCTGGAGCCCGCCGCACTGAACAAGCCGGTGCTTGTCGGGCCTTATACGTACAACTTCGAGGAAATCACGCAGGCCCTGCTCGATGAAGGCGGCGGTCAGCGGGTGAAGGACGGCGACGAGCTGGGCGAGCAGGTGCTGGCCCTGCTTCGGGACAAGGACCGCCGGGAGATCATGGGAAACCGCGCTCGCCACGTCTTCGACAGCGAGCGCGGATCCGTGGGCAAGGTGATGGCGCTGGTGGATACCCTGCTTCAGGAGTGAAGGGTCAGTCCCTCTGGTTCCCGGCGTCGAGGCCGGAATTGCAGGCGAACCGGGCTTCCACCTGCGGCGTCGCGTTGGGCCGGTTGTCGACATGAGTGCTCATGAAGCGAACGCGGCGAGCCTGGTCCAGGCACGTCTTGTATACCAGTTCGCGGACGGCCCGATAGGCCGCGTGCGGCTCGCCGCTCGCCTGGGCAAGCCCCGTCGACGGACCCAGGCCATCACCGGTGACGATCGCCGCCGCGGGCATCGGGCCCTCCTTGATCCGGTCGGCGAAGGGATCCTCGGCAACGCGGCAGGTGGCATAGGCGTTCACCCGTACGCCGCCTTCGCGCGTGTCGTAATAACTGCGCTTGAATCCGTCGTGGTACTCGGTGACGTAGCCGCCGCGCACATCGCAGTTGTCCATGGCGCTGGTCCATACCGTGGCATATGGCGCAACGACGTCGCCGAGAACACCTTTGGCCCGGACGTCGTATTCGAACGACGTGGCGCTCGCGTATTCGACCACCTTGAGCCGGTGGTTCGTCGGGGAGGCCGGCGACGCATGGGCTAAGCCAGTGGTCGCCAGCAGGCCGACGATGATAAATCCCTTCATGGTTCTTCCTTGGTTCCGAGGCCCGGTTGGGCCCGGCCATCTTCGTCGGGCGGCAGGTTCGTCGGAGTCAGCGCCGCCCGTGCGATCGTGTAGGGCGTGTCCGCCAAAGAGCAAAAAAAACGGGCCGCGAGGGCCCGTTTCTTATTCTTCCCCCGAAAGGAAAGTCGTTACTGCAGCAGCGCGTTGATCGCCTCGAGGTCCTTCACATCCACGGTCCCGGCCGTCTGCTTGAGCAGCAGCTTGTCGAGAATGAACTGATGGCGGGCCTGCGAGTAGTCGCTGAGCGACGAGGTCAGGTTCTGCTGGGCGATCAGCACGTCGACGATGGTGCGCGTGCCGACTTCGAAGCCGGCCTGCGTCGCGTCGCGCGCGCTTTCCGAAGAGGCGACGGCGGCCTTGGTGGCCTCCACCTTGCTGATACCGGCGACCACCGAGCGGTAGTAGTTCAGCGTGTCGCGGACGACCTGACGACGGGTGCTTTCCAGGGAGTCCTGGGCGGCATCGCGCTGGTAGATCGACTGACGAACGCGTGACTGCGTGGCGCCGCCGGAGAAGATCGGCACGCTGAGCGTCAGGCCGACGCTGGTGCCGCCGCGACCGTTGCCCGAGACACGGTTCAGGGCGTCCGTCGCCGGGCTGCCCGCATTCTGCGTCCAGGAGGTGCTCTTGCTGTAACCGGCACTCGCGTCGATGGTCGGCAGATGACTCGCGCGGGCGGAGGAAATGCTGTGCTCCGCCGAGTCGACGTTGTACTGCGACGCGAGGATGCTCGGGTTGCTCTTGACCGCTTCCGCGACCCAGGCCTTCGGATCGTTGGGCGACGGGGCGTCCATGGGCAGGTCTTCGCGAAGTTTCTTCAGATTGTCCGCCGGCTTGCCGGTGATCTGGGTCAGTGCTTCACGCGAATCCGCCAGGGTGTTCTCGGCGGTGATGACGGCGGCGACCGAGGTGTCGTGCTGGGCCTTGGCGTCCTGCACGTCGGTGATCGCGGACAGGCCGACGTCGAAACGCTGCTGAGCCTGCTCGAGCTGACGAGCGAGCGCCTGCTCGTTGGCCTTGGCGAAGGTCAGGGCGTCGTCGTTGGTCAGGACCTGAAAATAGGCCGTGGCCACGCGCGTGGAGAGCTGCTGCAAAGCGGCTTCGTACGTGGCGTCCTGTGCCTGCGACGACGACTTGGCGGCCTTCAGATCGGCGTACCTGCTGAAGTCGAGCACGCTCTGGGTGACCGTGGCCGACTCGCTGCGCGTGCGGGTATGGCCGAGGTCCGTGCCCGTGGTCGTGTCGCGATCCGGACCATTCTGATCCGTCTGGGTGATACCCAGCTGCGCGCTGATCTGCGGGAGCAGCAGCGCACGGCTTTGTACGACGGTTTCACCCGTGGCGAGACGGGTGGAATCGGCCTGCGACAGCACCGGATCGTTGGCCCGGGCCTGGCGGTAGGCGTCGAGCAGGTCTTCAGCGTGGCTCGCGAACGGCGTCGCGGCCAGTGCCAGCGCGACGGTGAGCAGCTTCAAGCGCATGGTTTCGCCTCGTGGGTGATGGGAGATCTTTGGGTCAAAGCACGAAGCGCTTCACCGGCGCGGCATGCGCCAGGTAAGGAAGGTCCGTTTCAAACAGCGATTCCTCGCGATAGCGGCCGTCACCCTCGTGGGTGAGGAGGACCGCCGTCTGAGCGGGGGAATTGCCGCGTATGACGAACATGCGCCCGCCCGGCTTGAGCCAGCGCACGAATTTTTCGGGAACCGCATGGACGGCGCCCGTGACCACGACGGCATCGAAAACGCCCGTCGGCTGGTAGCCGTTGACGGCTTCGGCGGTTTCCACCGTGGCGTTGACCACCGAGGCGGCGGCGAGGCGCTCGCGGGCGGCGTCGACGAAGTCGGCGTGCATGTCGATGCTGGTCACCTTGCCGGCGAGGCGGGCGAGGCAAGCCGTCAGGAAGCCCGAGCCGGTACCGATTTCCAGCACCTCGTCGGTCTTCTTCAGTTCCAGGGCCTGCAGCACGCGACCCTCGACCACCGGCTTCATCATCACTTCGCCGTGGCCCAGCGGCAGGGTCAGGTCGGCGAAGGCGACATTACGGTGGGACGGCGCGACGAAATCTTCGCGACGGACGCCCTTCAGCGTCTCCAGGACGTCGGCATCGAGGACTTCCCAGGGACGAACCTGGTTCTCGACCATGTTCTGACGTGCCTGCTCGAAATTCATCGCCATGGTTTTTGGATCCCGTACGAAAAGCTGAAAAAGGTTCGAAAGGATAAGCGCTTAGCGCCCGTTTTCCCAATGTTGCCAAGGCTGCGGGTGCGCCACCGCCCGAGCTAAGTGCCGGAAGTCACCGGACCGGGCTGACGGAAGTCATGCCTGACCGTGCCTTCACTCGCTGGCGCCTGAACGATGAATGGTGCAAGCCCCTGAACGCCTTGGGTTTACCCGGGCAGTGGCCCCACTTCATTGTAATCCGCCGCGCAGCGCTTCCGTCGTACCGCCACCTTGAGGCTCATGCCGCAGGAGTGGTGGAAATAACTGAACCGCTGCGTATAATAAAGTCATAATTTCTGTTTGTGAAGGTGCAGCCATGAACGCCAGCCCGAAAATGAAGAGCCAGGGCCCGGGGCGTCCCAAGGACATGGAGAAGCGCGCGGCTATCCTGGATGCCGCCAAGGCGCTCTTCACGCAGGGCGGCTTCGCGGGCACCAGCATGGATGCGGTCGCGGCATCCGCGGGCGTTTCCAAGCTCACCGTGTACAGCCACTTCGGCGACAAGGACAACCTTTTCCGTGAAGTCATCCGTGCGCACGTACAGGAGCGCCTGCCGGACGACCTGTTCGACTTCAGCCCGGGCGCGGACATCCGCGTCACGCTGACCAACATCGCCAGCCGGCATGCGGCGATGGAGACCAACACCGAGTCCGTCGGTACGTTCCGCGCGATTCTTTCCGATTGCCAGTCGGGCGGTAATCCGCGTTTCGGTCGCCTGGTCTGGGAGGAAGGCCCGGCACGTATGCACAAGCTGGTGATGCGCCTGCTCGAGGGCGCCACCTCGCGTGGTCAGCTCGAAATCGTCGACATTTCCCGTGCGACCACGCAGTTCCTCGCGCTGCTCAAGGGCGACCTGCTCATCCGGCGCCTGTTTGGCTGCGAAGACTGCGCCGTGCAGTTCGGCGAGGAGGTCAAGGCCAATGCCCTGGCGGCCGTCGACATGTTCCTCCGCGCCTATGAGCCGCGCTCGTCCCAGGGCTGAGCGCTCGCTTCCCGCCCCGCTTCGTGGTTGAATCGCCCTCGAAGCGGGGGTGCCCAAGCAATTGCGCGGGCTGAGAGAGTCCCTTCGAACCTGATCCGGTCCGTACCGGCGTAGGAAGCTTCGTCCACGACAGGCAACGTGCGTCCATGCACGGGGCACGGCGTGGCGGCGCCGTCCGCTTCTCCCTTATCCGCAAGGTACGAGAAGCCGATGAACGCCAGTCCCACCGATCTTGCCCGCGCCGCGCGCGAGCTTTCCACCTCCGTCACCACGCCGATCGCCGGCTCGCGCAAGATCCACATCGGCGGCAGCCGGGCGGACGTTCGCGTCGCCATGCGCGAGATCGCGCAGTCGGCCACGCCCACGCTGTTCGGCGGAGAGGCGAACCCGCCCATCGTCGTCTACGACACCTCGGGGCCTTATACGGATCCGGCGCACACGGTCGACCTGGCCGCGGGGTTGCCTGCGCTGAGGGCAGGCTGGATCGAGGAGCGGGGCGACGTCGAGCGCCTCGATGGGCTTTCCTCGGCGTTCGGCCGCTCGCGCGTGCACGACCCACGCCTCGATGCCTTCCGCTTCGGCAGCACGCGCCTGCCGCTTCGGGCGAAGGCTGGCGCCAACGTCACCCAGATGCACTACGCGCGCCGCGGAATCGTCACGCCGGAGATGGAATACATCGCGATCCGCGAGAACCAGCGCATCGAGGCGCTGGCCGACAGTGCCCTGCGCACGCAGCATCGTGGGGAAGCGTTCGGCGCCGCTTTGCCCGGGCGCATCACGCCGGCGTTCGTGCGCGATGAAGTCGCGCGTGGTCGCGCCATCATTCCGGCCAACATCAACCATCCCGAAGCCGAGCCGATGATCATCGGCCGTCATTTCCTGACCAAGATCAACGCCAACATCGGCAACAGCGCGGTCAGCTCCGGCATCGCGGAAGAAGTCGAAAAGCTGGTCTGGGCGATCCGCTGGGGCGCCGACAACGTCATGGACCTTTCCACGGGGAAGCACATCCACGAGACGCGCGAATGGATCATCCGCAACTCGCCCGTGCCTATCGGTACCGTGCCCATTTATCAGGCGCTGGAAAAGGTCGGCGGCGTGGCCGAGGAACTCACGTGGGACATCTTCCGCGACACGCTGATCGAGCAGGCGGAGCAGGGCGTCGACTATTTCACGATCCACGCGGGCGTCCTGCTCCGCTTCGTGCCCCTCACCGCCAAGCGCGTTACCGGCATCGTCTCCCGGGGCGGATCGATCATGGCCAAGTGGTGCCTCGCCCATCATCGCGAGAACTTCCTCTACACGCACTTCGAGGACATCTGCGAAATCATGAAGGCGTACGACGTGTCCTTCAGTCTCGGCGATGGCCTGCGTCCCGGTTGCGTGGCGGATGCCAATGACGCGGCGCAGTTCGGTGAGCTGGACACACTGGGCGAACTGACGAAGCTGGCGTGGAAGCACGACGTGCAGACCATGATCGAAGGTCCCGGCCACGTGCCGATGCAGCTGATCAGGGAGAACATGGAACGTCAGCTGGAGAAGTGCCACGAAGCGCCGTTCTACACGCTGGGCCCGCTCACCACCGATATCGCGCCCGGGTACGACCACATCACCAGTGCGATCGGCGCCGCGATGATCGGCTGGTTCGGCACGGCGATGCTCTGCTATGTGACGCCCAAGGAACACCTCGGTCTGCCCAATCGTCAGGACGTACGCGACGGCATCATCGCCTACAAGATCGCCGCCCACGCGGCCGATCTCGCCAAGGGGCATCCGGGGGCGCAGGTGCGCGACAACGCGCTGTCGAAGGCACGTTTCGAATTCCGCTGGGACGACCAGTTCAACCTGGGGCTCGATCCGGACAAGGCCCGCGAATTTCACGACGAGACCATGCCGAAAGACGCACACAAATCCGCGCATTTCTGCTCGATGTGCGGTCCGAAGTTCTGTTCCATGAAAATCACCCAGGACGTGCGCGATTTTGTCGCGGAGCAGGGCATGGCGGAAAAGAGCATGGAGTTCGTGGCACAGGGCGCCGAGGTGTACCGAAAGGCCTGACGGCGTGGCCGGGTGCCTGCGCCGGCAGGCCCCAACGCCGGTGGCGTGCTCCGCAAACCCTTCACCCCGCCTTCCCGGCGGGGCCCTTAACGTCTCCGGCCATACCTAAACCCACTCTCCCAGGAGACCAGGCCATGGCCAGCAGCAAGCCTTTCATCAGCGATATTGAGAACATCCGTAAGCGTGCGCGTCAGCACATCGACGACGGCGCGGTGACCGCCGGCTATCGCGCCGATCGCGAAACGGTGATCAAACTGCTCAATGAAGCCCTCGCGACGGAGATCGTCTGCGTGCTTCGCTACAAGTTCCATTACTACATGGCACCGGGTATTCATTCGCAGAGCGTCAAGTCGGAATTCCTGGAACACGCCAACGAGGAACAGGGCCACGCCGACCGCATCGCCGAGCGCATCACCCAGCTCGACGGTACGCCCAATTTCAATCCGGAGGGCCTGCTTTCCCGCAGCCACGCCGATTATGTCGAGGGCACCACGCTGGTCGACATGATCAAGGAAGACCTGATCGCCGAGCGCATCGCCATCGACAGCTACCGTGAGATCGTCACGTACATCGGCGACGACGACCCGACCACGCGCCGCATCATGGAAGACATCCTTGCGCAGGAAGAAGAGCACGCCGAGGACATGGCGACGCTGCTGGAGAACCTCGGCGCCAAGGGCGAGCCGACGACGACCTGGGAACCCTCGAACCCCTCCGCGCACTGATTGGGTAAGCTAGGCGCTCACGTTCGCGACGATAAGGAAAGACATCATGAATGCGACCGCCTCACCCGCGCCGACCCCACGTCGGCGCAACCCTGTCGGACTGCTGGTCGCCGTGCCGATCGCGATCCTGATCCTCGTCATCCTGTTCTTCATGTGGTGGTGGGACAAGGAGCCTGAACAGTTCGACCCGGTTACCGTCACCACGGCGCACATGAAAGACATCGGCAGGCCGCTGAGCACCGGTGCCGTCACCACGTATACGCTGATCCGCTCCGTCGACACCCTGATGGACAAGCGCGGTGGCTACCTCAGCAACGACAAGATGCCGCCGGGCGTGTTCATGGACAACATGCCGAACTGGGAATTCGGTTCGCTGACCGCCTCGCGCGACCTGTCGCGCGCGTTGCGCAACGACCTCAGCCGGTCGCAGACGCAGTCCACCGAGGACAAGGATCTGGGCGAGGCCGATCCGCTGCTCAACAGCCCCAACGATCGCTGGTTGTTGCCGAGTTCGGAGTCGCAGTATTCGAAGGCGGTGGACGATCTGGAGAAGTATCTGGGTCGTCTGAGCGATGCGGAAGACGCCAACGCGCACTTCTACGCACGCGCGGATAACCTCGCGGACTACCTGCAGACAGTGTCGGCGCGCCTCGGCTCCCTCTCGCAGCGGCTGTCCGCAGCGGCGGGACAGCTCAAGGTGGATGCGGCGCCCAACGCCGACGTCAGCGGCAACGCCGGCCCGGCACGGGCGGTGTACGTCAAGACGTCCTGGAACAAGATCGACGACAACTTCTACGAAGCGCGTGGCTACACGTGGGCGTTGCTGGAGCAGCTCAAGGCCATCCGCCACGACTTCGCGCCAATCCTGCGAAGCAAGAATGCGGATGCCAGTCTGCAGCAGGTGATTCGTGAACTGGAGGAATCGCAGAAGGCGCTCGGCAGCCCGGTGGTGCTCAATGGTTCGCCGTTCGGATTCTTCGCCAACCACTCGCTGGTGATGGCGAATTACATCTCGCGAGCGAATGCCGCGATCATCGATCTGCGCGGGCTGTTGAACCGCGGGTAACAAAAACAATGTAGGAGCTCGCCCTGCGCGCGAACCTGAAACATCGCGCGCAAGGCGCGCTCCTGCATATGTTGCCGACCGTCGTTCTTAGTGGTCGGCCTTGTAACGATCCATGCCCGCCAGAATCTCGGCCTTGGCCTCAGCGGCGCCGACCCAGCCGTCGACCTTGACCCACTTGCCCTTCTCCAGATCCTTGTAGTGCTCGAAGAAGTGGCCGATGCGCTCCAGCCAGTGGCCGGAAACCTGCTCGATGTCCTTGATGTGCGCGTAGCCCGCGAACACCTTCTCCACCGGAACCACGACGAGCTTCTCGTCGGCGCCGGCTTCGTCGGTCATCTTCAGCATACCGACCGGGTGGCAACGGATCACCGAGCCCGGGACCAGCGACAGCGGCAGGATCACCAGGGCGTCCAGCGGATCGCCGTCTCCGCCCAGGGTGCCAGGCACATAGCCGTAGTTGCACGGGTAGCGCATCGGCGTGGAGAGGATGCGGTCGACGAAGATCGCGCCGCTTTCCTTGTCCACTTCGTACTTGACCGGCTCGGCGTCCTTGGGGATTTCGATGATGACGTTGATTTCGTCCGGCACATTCTTGCCGGCGGGAACGAGATGCAGACCCATGGGATTCCTTGACGATTCAGTGGGGTAGAAGAACGGCCGGGTAGCATAAAGCCTTTTGCGGCCTATTTCAGGTGGTCCCAGAGGTACGTGTAGCTCAGTGCGTTCATGAAGGCCGACTGCTTGTTGTCCGCCGCCGCGCCGTGTCCACCCTCGAGGTTCTCGTACAACGCCGCGTCGAAACCCATGGCCTGCATGCGGGCCGCCATCTTGCGGGCATGCACGGGGCCCACGCGGTCGTCGCGGGTCGAGGTGGTGAACAGCACCGCCGGATAATGCGTGCCCTTGTGCAGGTTGTGGTACGGCGAGAAGGTCTGGATGTACTTCCACTCCTCCGGCTTGTCCGGGTCGCCGTATTCCGCCATCCACGAGGCACCGGCCGACATATGCGTGTAGCGCCTCATGTCGAGCAGGGCGACCTGGCTGACCACCGCGCCGTACAACTGGGGGTACCGGGTCAGCATATTGCCGGCCAGAAGACCGCCGTTGCTGCCGCCCATCATGCCCAGATGCTTCGGACTGGTGATCTTGCGGTCGATCAGGTCCTGCGAGACCGCCGCGAAATCCTCATAGGCGCGGGGACGGTTGGCCTTGACGGCCGCCTGGTGCCAGCGTGGGCCGTATTCGCCGCCGCCACGGATATTGGCCACGACGTAGACGCCACCCTTTTCCAGCCAGGCGCGGCCGACGCCGCCCGAGTACATCGGCTGCAGCGAAATCTCGAAGCCGCCGTAACCGTAGACCAGCGTCGGGTTGCTCCCGTCGGCCTTCATCCCGTTCGGCGCGATCTCGAAGTAGGGCACCTTCGTGCCGTCCTTCGAGGTGGCGAAGTGCTGGCTCACGGTGAATTTCGAGCCGTCGAAGAAGGCCGGGCTGTGCTTGATCGCCTCGCCTTCGCCCTGACCGATCACGCCGTAATAGAGCGTCGTTGGCTGGGTATAGCCCGACACGGTGAGGAAGTACTCGTCGCTCTCATCCGCATCGATGCCGCCAGCCTGCACCGTGCTCAGCGCCGGTGCTCCGCCCAGGGGTTCGCTCTTCCACGGGCCCTTGTCGGCCGGCGTCAGCACCTGGATCTGGCTGACCACGTCACGCATCACATTGAGGATCAGGTGATGGCGCGTCCACGAGTGGCCAGCCAGCGAGCTGTGCTCATCGGGGGTGAACAGCACATTGAGGTCGCGTTTGCCGGCCATGAAGTCATCGAACTTCGCCGCGAGGAGCGCACCGGACGGGTACGTTTTCCCTCCCACCGTCCACGCCGTACGCAACTCGATCAGCAGCCATTCGCGTTCGATGTCGGTTTCGGCGTCGTTCGGTACATCGATCTTGCTCAGCTTGCCGTCCTTGCCGCGCAGGAACACTTCCGAGTTGTAGAACTCGAGCGAGCGCTGTACGAAATCGCGCTGGAATCCCGGCGTCTGGTCGCGGTACGCCGAGATGGACATGTCCTTGGGCGTGCCCTCGTAAACCACCGTCGCCGACGACAGCGGGGTGCCGCGCTTCCATTCCTTCACGATGCGCGGGTAGCTCGATTCGGTCATGGAGCCGGGGCCGAAGTCCGTGGCGACGAAGAGATGGTCGTCGTCGACCCAGCTGACCAGCGTCTTCGCCTCCGGAAGGGTGAAGCCGTCCTTGATGAACGTCCGGGTCGACAGGTCGAATTCGCGGACGACGTCGGCATCGGCACCGCCGCGCGACAGCGACACCAGGCAGCGGCGGTTCGACGGACGCAGGCATTGCGCGCCGTGCCAGACCCAGTTTTCCTTCTCGGCCGCCGACAAGGCGTCCAGATCGATCACGGTCTCCCAGGCCGGCTTGTCCTTGCGGTATTCCGCCAGGGTGGTGCGGCGCCAGAGGCCCTTGGGATGCTGCTTGTCGCGCCAGAAATTGTAGAAATGATCGCCGATCTTGCTGACCATCGGGATCTTCGCATCGGAGTCCAGCACCTCGAGGATGCGTGCCTCCAGCGTCTTGAAGTCCGCGCCTTCCGCGTAGCGGCTGACGGTCTTCGCGTTTTCCTGCCGGACCCATGCGAGCGGCTTCGCGCCGTCGATGTCGTCGAGCCAGAGGTTTTCGTCGTCGCCGGCGGCCTGAGTGGCGGGGGCGGAAGAAGTCTTGGGAGTGTCGTGGGCGTGGGTCATGCCACTGAAAGTAAGGGCGATGGCCAGCGCAATCCAGCGTCGGTGCATGGGGTCGGGTCCGTTTGCTAGCGGTTCCCTGACATTAGCTTACGGAAGGCGGGGTCCGGGGCATGACTTGTGGGCTAGCGGGTGCCAGTCCGACGCTGAGGCAGCCGGGCTTTCGCGAGCATGGCTGGCTGCCCCCGGAGCTGGGTACCCCTGGCTCTGGCTCCTACCCGAGCTGGGTATCCCTGCTCGGGTAGGAGCCAGCCCTGCTGGCGATGCTCCTCGCCCGGAAGCCCTACAACAGGGGAATCAACAACAAAGCCACGATATTGATGATCTTGATCAGCGGATTCACCGCCGGTCCGGCCGTGTCCTTATACGGATCGCCCACGGTATCTCCCGTGACCGCCGCCTTATGCGCATCGGAGCCCTTACCCCCGAAGTGCCCGTCCTCAATGTACTTCTTCGCGTTATCCCAGGCGCCGCCGCCCGTCGTCATCGAGATCGCGACGAACAGGCCGGTCACGATGGTGCCGATCAGCACACCACCCAGTGCCTGCGCGCCGGCTTCGGGACCGCCCAGCCACTTGAAGCCGAAAATCACCACCACCGGCACCAGTACCGGCAACAGTGACGGCACCAGCATCTCGCGGATGGCCGAACGGGTCAGCATGTCCACCGCCCGCGAATAATCGGGGCGCGTCGTACCTTCCATGATCCCGGCGATCTCGCGGAACTGCCGCCGCACTTCTTCGACTACCGCTCCCGCCGCCCGGCCCACGGCCTCCATCGCCATCGCGGCGAACAGGTAAGGGATCAGGCCGCCGATCAGCAGACCGATGATGACGTAGTGGTTGGACAGGTCGAAACGCACCTCCGTGCCGCCGAAGTGCAGGTTGAGGTTGTGCGTGTAGTCGGCGAACAGCACCAGCGCGGCGAGGCCGGCCGAGCCGATCGCGTACCCCTTGGTCACCGCCTTGGTCGTGTTGCCCACGGCGTCCAGCGGGTCGGTGACACCGCGTACTTCGGCGGGCAGTTCGGCCATCTCGGCGATGCCGCCGGCGTTATCGGTGATCGGGCCATAGGCATCCAGCGCCACGATCATGCCGGTCATGCTCAGCATCGCGGTGGCCGCGATGGCGATGCCGTACAGACCCGCGAGCGTGTGCGCTCCCCAGATCGCCGCACATACCGCCAGAACGGGCAAGGCCGTCGATTTCATCGACACACCCAGACCGGCGATGATGTTGGTCGCATGGCCGGTAGTCGACGACTGTGCCACGTGACGCACGGGGCGATATTCGGTCGCCGTGTAGTACTCGGTGATCACGACCATCGCGCCCGTCAGCACCAGCCCGATGACGGCGCAGCCGAAGATCCGGTTGGCACCGTAGGAGGAGTCGGCCATCAGCGATTGCGTGATCGGCCAGAATGCGATGGCCGCAAGCAGCGCTGAGACGAACACGCCGGCATACAGCGCATTCATGATCTTGCCGCCGCGGGTCTTGACGAAGAACGTGCCGATCACCGAAGCGACGATCGATGCGCCGCCGAGCACCAGCGGATACAGCACCCCCGACGGACCGACCTCGGTGGCCATGACACCGCCCAGCAGCATCGTGGCGATCAGCGTGACCGCGTAGGTTTCGAACAGGTCGGCCGCCATGCCCGCGCAATCGCCGACGTTGTCACCGACGTTGTCCGCGATGACCGCGGGGTTTCGCGGATCGTCCTCGGGGATGCCGGCCTCGACCTTGCCGACCAGATCCGCGCCCACGTCGGCACCCTTGGTAAAGATGCCGCCGCCCAGACGCGCGAAGATCGAGATCAGCGAGGACCCGAAGGCGAAGCCGACGAGGGCATGCAGCGCGTGCGTGCGCTCGTAGCCCATGTGCAGCAATACGCCGTAGTAGCCAGCGACCCCGAGCAGGCCGAGGCCAACCACCAGCATGCCGGTGACCGCGCCGCCCCGGAAAGCCACTGCGAGGGCGGAAGAAAGGCCGCTTCTGGCGGCCTCGGCGGTTCGAACGTTGGCCCGAACGGACACGTTCATGCCGATGTAACCGGTCGCCCCCGAGAGGAGCGCTCCCAGCGAGAAGCCGATCGCCGTTCCCCAGTCGAGGAAGATGCCGATGAGCAGGAAAAGGACGATGCCGACGACACCGATGGTGGCGTACTGGCGGTTAAGGTAGGCGCGGGCGCCTTCCTGGATCGCCGCGGCGATCTCCTGCATTCGTTCGTTGCCCGGCGATCTGGCCAGAACCCAGCTGACCGAAAATGCGCCATACAGAATCGCAACGACCGCACATGCCAGCGCGATCCATAAACCGTACTGCTGCAGCATCGAAGCCTCCCCGAATTGTAGGAGCCCGCCAAGGGCCCGGGCCGAGTATAGGCAGGGGAGGCGGTCGAAGGTGTTGTGCGCTGCGCCACGTGCGCGGCGTGACGAGAACTGGCTACGATCAAAATTCCAGTTGCCGCGACGTACCCGGACGGTGCGGCGGTGATCGCGGAGTTCTGTTCCCCTGGACGGGTGACCGCGGGGGGCGGTGCCCGGGCGGCGGCATATCCGTGGTGAGCGCTCGATAAAGGATGGGGTGTCGCTGCGCCAACTCCGAGGGGCGGCCGCGAGGAGAGCGGCTTCTATCTTGTCGCGATTCGCCGCGGCTGGAACGTCCGCTCTCGCTGGTGTGATGCGAGCTCCCCGAATTTCTGCTTGATACGCTGCTGGAGCGGCTGGAGCGGCTGGATACGCTGCTGGAACGGCTGCTACCCGATGATGCGTAGTTGCTCTCGGCATCACTGCGATAGTCCGGACGGCGATGTCTGCGCTCATTGTCCGGCCGATTTTGCGATGCGGGTCTCTCAGGCAAGTATCCGCTGTTGTTAGAGCGGCCCGTCTGCACCCGTGCGATGGCGCCATGCGGCACTGGTGCGCCGCTCAGAATGCCGTCGCAGTGATAGCAGGCCACGAATGGCAAGAGTTTCCTATCGATCTGCCCGGTCGATGCTGCACGTCCGAGCTGAATGGATGGTCGTAATTTGACGGTGAATACGATGACTCTCTCCGGGATGTCGTTAAATGCAAGACGACTCGCGAGGATGCGATTTGCCTGGTTGATCGCCTGAACTTCGGCGTGTGCGCCGCCGATACCATCCACACGCCGCATGGGCCGAACCTCAACGGTGACATCACCCTGATCTCGCGGAGCGGTATGTGGCGCGAGATGCTGACGAATGTTCTCTATCGTCCATTGATGAAGCTCTGCCGGTGCGGCGTGGGGCTCACGGCGGATTGCCCTGCTATCGCTGGCAGAGCGTCTGAATGCACGATTGATGCCGCCGATATACGCATCGAAGTCGGTAATCGCAAACTGACTCGCCGTCCTCGCAGTGCCCCCCTGAAGATGCTGCTCAGCAATGTTGAACGACACGTTGGATCCCCTGATTTCCCCATGCGTCAGCGGCGTTGTGCCGGGGAACGGCCCATCGCCATACACCGGAGCCACTGGATTGACGAAGCCATTCTGCGCGATCCCGACGACCCTGTTGTTCTGAAGGCTTACCTGCAGCGTATCGGCATGCGTCTCCAGCGCATGGGATACGGCCTGCAAGCTGAAAGTTCTAGTGACAGGAATGAAAAATCCCGCGTACGCGGCGCCTCGCTGTAAGGCTTGCTCGCCCGTCTGCCCCTCGCGCAGGCGTGCGGAAACGTAACGTGCGGCGTCGTCCAAGAATAGTCGTCTTGCCCTGGCGATATCGGCTCCGGGCGTGCGCATGCCTCGTTCGTCCTGGTCTCGCACGAGGCGCTCCTCGGGCGTCATGAGCCCATCGACGTCTTCGTGAGTGACGGGGTTGCCGTGGACCATCGCATAGCGATTGAGGCCGGCTGCATCGGCTGCCGGATCCGGCGACATCCATCGCCATTGCCACGCCTCGTAGAATCGGTGGCCGAAGTCCTGGCCTCCCCAGCTTTCCCGTTCCTTGCCGCTGTAACGGACATTCTTCGCCGCTTCATCCGCTTCGGCGCGGGCAGCGCGTAACGCCGAAGTACCGTATGGATGGTATTCCTCGCTCGTCAGCATGGTGCCGCTGTCGTCCACCACATAAGAAGCCGGTCGGGAGGTCGTATCCAGTTCATAAGACACCGCGGGGGAGCCCTGGTGTACCCGCATGCGGAGCACGACGCCTTCTGCCGGCACTTCGAGGACGTCCGTTTCGCCGAGTGAGCCGCTTTGCTGTGCGAGCGCGCCATCGTAACGGATTTCGCCGGTGCCATCGGGTCTCCACCAGGTCTTGCGGAGGCGCATGCCGTCGCCCCCGTACGTGCTGACCTCGTGGCCATCTGGATCGCTCACCGAGCCGAGTTCATGCAGGCGCCCCTCCGTGTCCCAGAGTAGACGTCGTTTGCCGGGCCAGAGCACGGACAACCTTCCGGCAGCGTCGAACCACTGGTCCACGTCCCCTGGGACGGCGCCGGTGGCTGCCGGCAATCCGCGATTGGACAGGGCGGCTACCACCGTGGATTCGGATCGCAAACGGCCATCGTCGCGACGATGTTCGACGTTCACTACGTTATCGGATGCATCGTACTCAAATCGTTGGGTGTAGCCCACGGTGAGCGAGGGGAGTACGGGACCGAGGATCAGCGGAGGAAGGGCACCGTCGACCGGCGACGTCACGGACTCACGGCCCGAAGCCTCGACCAGGCGGTAGCCGCCGTCGTAGCGATAATGGCGCTGGTCGTCATCGCCAAGGTCCAGGGCGATGATGTTACCAACGCGGTCACGGGTGATCCGCGTCTGGTGAAGGACACCGCCCGCTCCGGTCGCGGTGGACTCGGAGATCAGGCGCCCGGTTGCAGCCTCGTACTCGAGGGCCCGGGTCATAGAGCCGAAATGCACCTGAAGTGCCCTACCGGCGGCGTCACGCGAGTCGTATCCGACGACGGCAACAGGCGCATCGCCGGTGGTGAAGACCCGTAGTTCCTTCATCGTGCGATCCGCGGCCCACGATGCTTCTTGCCGGTAGCCTGCGGAGTGGGTGATCGAGACGGGCGCTCCCAGCGCGTCGCAATCCATATGGGTCACCGAAGCTTCCGCTTCGAGCGCGTCGTCGATCGTATCGTTATCGATCCAGTTCGCCAGCACGCCTGCCTTCAGAAGTCGACGCGACCGAGTCAACGGGCGGCCCAGAAGCGATGCACGAACGATATCGATGCGTCCACCTGTGTCGTACGTACATGTCGCCAACGACGCGAGATTGTCTCCCGACGGGGAGCTCTCCGGGTCGCGGTAAGCGACTCGTGTGATGGTTCGGCGGGATGTGCCGGTCGCCACGTCGGTAGTGGTCAGCCGCCCGGCGGCATCGTAGGTCCATTCGTGGTCCACACCTGTCGCATCCCGTCGCCAGACCAGGTTGCCCGCATCGTTGATAAGCGACCAGACGTCCCCGGCATCGGCGCTCCACACGTGACCGGCGCCGAGACCTGTGGCGTACGTTCGCACGGCTTGCCCCTGCGGAAAGGATCGTGCGTCGACTACCGATACAGGCTGTCCGTCGAGGTGAAGCAAGGTGCGTTCGATGCAAGGTTCCGTCACGTCCGATGTGGAGCCAGCAAGATAGCGGGTGAAGCGGATAGCCGTGCCGCCCGCATCGAAGGAAACCATCTGCGGTGAGGAAGGAAGCGGGTCAGCAAGGTTTTGCTTCGCGGCGACGCGGTTCTCGTCCTCGTCGACCGTGTACCAGCTAAAGCGCCAGGTTCTTTTCGTGCGTCCCTCGGCATCGGTCGTCGCTGTCAGGCGCGCACGCGCATCCCATGCGAAGCGCGTCGCGCCGACATCGGGAGGTATGGCGCGGTAGAGCCAGTCCTGTGTGCCGTAAGGCAGTGAACTGGCGGCAATCGGGCCATCCGTTATCCAGTGGAACTGCCGTCGCACGGACCATGCCGTTGCTGTTGACGACGTTGCGTGCACTTCCCTGATCAGCCTCCCGAAACCGTCGAAATGCACGATCGAGCGATGAAATTGACGCGCGGCGTCGGTGGGATAGCGATCGGCGACGATCTTCAGAGCATGCGTGGGCTGCCTTTCGGTGTCCCAGGCATTTTCGTTGGCAACCCATGCAAAGCCATGATTCCCCACCGCACTTCCCGGGTCGTCCACGCTCTCGCCGACGGTCGAGGCAGGTAGTGGTGTGATGGGAGATATCTGGCCGAAACCGGTGTCGGACACTACGCCGGCGGAGTCGCGTTGTTTGCCATGGATGGTGCCGCGCCGAAGCGAACCGAAGGCATCCATGGCGATGGAGCGGACGACGCCGTTGGCATCGGTTGTTCGCCACGGCCGAAGCCGGCGGTAGTCGATGTCGAATCGCACGTTCCAACCGACAGGGTCACTGGCGCTGATGACGAACAGGTCGCTGGCATCGTAGCGATAGGACGTCCATCCGATGCTTCGCGCTGGAGAGTCGCGTCGGACGCGGAAGAAATGGTCGCGACCATCGTATTCACGCAGCTCGAGTTCCTCGCCGAGGAGGCCTTCCGATGGACTCATCAAGCGGCTGCGCATAGGTATATGACCGGCGTGATCTGCCATCGTCGCAAAGCGGTCGTCGCCAAGCGCCAACCGGTAGCCGGTCTGCGCTTCGGCGTCGATGCTTGCGACCATGACACATGCGACCAGGCCGTTCAGATCAGGGAGAGCCTGGCCATCGGCTGATACATACTCGGTCGAAGAAAGAGCGACCAGTGCGCGTGTCCCATGAAGGGTGGGGTCGCTCTCTCCCTCGAAGCGCTCGGCGCGGATGGTTGCGGTGGGCAAGGCGACCTTACTCAGGATCATGCGGTCTACTCGCCAGTCTCCCGCAAGTCCAAGTCGCCACGCCTGGCGATCGGAACTGTGCCACGGCATGATATGAGTTTCCACGACGGTCTGAACATGTTGCTGTTCGTCGTGCGAGTCGGCCCATAGTCGGCGGCTTTCATCGTCATCTGGAGGGCATCCCATCTCTCGCGAGCACGCTACGCGGATGGTTCGCCGCGCGATGCCGAAAGCGTCGTGATCGAGATACAGGCCATGCTCTCGTCGAGGATCGCTTTCCCAGCCGGAGCGATCCTCGTTCGCATCCTCGAGCATGAGCGGCAGCGAACAGCCGAAAGGTGCGGCTTCGCCGGCCGCCACGACGCGGCGCACCTGATGTCTGACCTCGGTGAGGGCGATGAGTAGGGTGTTCTCGCCTCCGTTGTCGCACTCGTAAGTTTCCCTTCGACGGAGAGATCCGATCAGCGCATGACGCAGCTCGTTGGCGTCTTCGGGGTTCTGCAGAGGATCGTCACGGTCATCCGAACCGAGCCATTGTGTGAACCGCACTTCCGCTAGCGGGATCGCGCCTGGGGCCGTGTCGTTGAAACCCGTACGCCCATCGTCGACGGACGCGTCTCCAACGTGGTACCAGCAACGCTGTAAGTTGGCGGCGATGCTGTCGTCTCCTGGCACGGTCAACGTATCGATACGTTGAAACCCACGACATATGTTTTCCACGGCGTCGTGGTGGCCGTCGCGATAGGCGTACTCGCGATAGCAGGAGCGGCCGGCAATCTCGTCGGTCAAGGTGATGCGTTTGGCAACGGGTATGGCGTAAGGGAGTCTGTCGATGGGGCATAGCCCTTGGTGAGCGCCGTCAAGCGCTTCCTGCGCACTACTCCGCCAATCCACACGGGTGAGCGCGCCCTGGTGGTTGTCGGTCGTGGCGAGACGAAGGGGGAACGGCAGTCCGATATCCATTCGCCATCTCGTCGGCCGGTTACCCGCGACACCGGGTGCCTGTATAAGCAGGCTGAATCCTCCGCGTCCTGCAAAGTCGCCTGTCTCGAAGTGCCACGTATCGTCCAGCCGGTAGCCGTCGGGCCAGGCACGTATCAGCGCCTGATCGAAACCATGGCCGGATCGGTTAAAGAAAATCAACAACCCCCGGCGCGATGCGTAGAGAATGTCGGCAAGCCCGTCGCCATCGACATCGACCACGAAGAGTCGTGCAGGGTCGAGGTTTTCACCGACATCGAGCTGGCAGACGGCACGACGAGCGGCAAGCCGTCCATGACCCCTGTCGGCCCAGGCGACAACCGCGCCATGGACATCCACCGTGACGAGGTCATTTGCTCCAGGGACCAGGAGCGCGGCGAACGCTTTCCATTCGCGTGGATCCGACCCCGTCGGGAGCGCGTCGGCGAGGTGCGTCTCGGTGCGGGGTGGAAGAAAGTCGCCGGCGGCGTTTCGCGCAAAGATGCGGAGTGCATGCCGTTCTACGATGACCATCGCACGGCGACCTGAGCCGTCGATGTCGACCTCGTGGGCAAATGAAGGGACGTATTCCGTCGGCATGGACGTGCACGAGGTGAAGCGCGTCCATTGCTTGTTCGACCCGATTCGGTTCGTTCCCTTGACGGTGTCGGTGTTGAGCATCCATTCCAGCCGGCCGTCGCAGCTGGCATCGACGAATCGCCAGGGACTGCTTCCGACGAATTCGAGGAGCGATGTGCCAGGTTTACCCGTGCTTGGCATGGGTAAAGCTACGGCCGGCCCGTAGACAATGCCGTCCGCTTCGCCAGGATTTCTGTACGGTTCGGCATATAGCCATCCCACGGTGCTCTGCCAGAGCAGTCCGGGAAGGCCCCCGCCGTAGAGATCGATCAGTCGGATATCGGACGTCCGATCCATCGGGGAGGGGCAGTCGAAGATGCAGGTCTGGCCTAAGGATGCGTCGGGTTCGTTCCAGGTAAGCGTCAGGGGAGGCAGCGCGTGACATTTCTCGTGCTCGTCGTATGCCAGTCGTGTTACTCGCTGGAGCAGGCAATAGCGAGGCGTGGCCGTGTAATCCAGGAGCAGGCGATGCACCAGTACGGGATTCGCCCCGAGCAGGGGGAAGCGATGGAATGCGAGGATCTGACGGCAAAGGCGTAGTTGGCGATGTTCGAATCCATACGCGACATCGCATACCGGGTCGGGTCGTGCTGGCCAAGGCGCGCCGGGCTCATACGACGGACAGGAGGATGGCCCTGTGTCCCGGGCCCCGTAATCGAATATGCAGTCGAAGTGCCAGTCATCGTCAGGCAGGGTCGCGGTTTCCCAGACGAGCAGATTCGCTCCGGGGTGGCGGTTCCCATAGCGGATGCGAGATAGGTAGCGAGCGGAGGTGGAGTCGCGACCATCGTCCGGGTGTCCCACGCCGTCTTCTCGCGCATATTCGTAGACGGTGCGTGCTCCGTGCGGTGAGAGCGATTCCTGGACGCGCCACTCTGCGATCCTCTCGGGGTCGGCGGGGTCGCTCAGTCGCGCGTCGGCGTGCGCGCCATAGACGTGCAGCGTACCGTCCGCATCGTGCACGAGCCAGAAATCGTGTGCGCCTTCCGCTTGCCAATGCTCGATGCGTCTGAAGGCTCCTTCCACCCTGGGAAGGAACTGGCGAACACGAAAGGGCATGGGAAGTGCATCGCCCCGGAACGACGTCACGCTCGTCTCATCCCAGGGGAGAATGGGCGATCCATCAGGCCCGCAGAAATTGTCCGTGTCGTCGAATCGCAACGCTGTTCCGCCCGGGCGTCTTGCGATCGGAAGCATGTTGAGGCTCCAGCCAACACCGAAAGGGCCGGAGGCACAAGTCGACACATAGGAAAAGCGAAGTATGGGTGCCCCCCTGGCTGCGGGAAGCGGCAGGGGGATCTCGAACGAGACCGCTCCACGGATATCCGGATCTTCCCAGTCCGTGCCAATCGGAGGTGACACGACGGGCGCGGTGAGCGACTCCGGCTCGATAACTCCAAGACGAGCATTCATGATGTCGACACATCCATGCGTCAGAGATTGCCGTCTCCTTTATAGCCCGAATCCGCCTTCATGCACGGGCTCAGCGTTCGGATCGGCACAAATCCATATGCCGATCCGGCGCTTCAGACCACAATCCCTTGTTAAGCCTCACTTCGTTACTGCGACAGAATGTCCGCGATCACACCGGTGGCGATCGCCACGAGCAGCAGATCGTTGTTATCGGCGCGCACCCAGTGGTAGCCACGTGGCGGTTCGCGGAGGTGACGCTCGCGATAATCGTTCACGACGACCACGCGACCGTCATAGCGGTGACCGCGCTCCCAGTGACCGCCCGGGCGCGGGTGCCAGTCGGCACGACGATCGTCGTGGCGGTCGTCCCGATGGTCGCGATGATCGTCGCGGTGGTCGTCGCGATGATCGTCACGACGATCGTTGCGATTGTCGTGATCGTCGTGGTGCCAGTCCTGCGGCGCCGGTGCCAGGGCGAAAGCCGGTGCGATCGCGCCAGCCGCGGCGATGCAGAAAACCATTCTGGTGAGCATTTTCATGAGCGAGTCCCTGTTAAGCGCGCTTTAGCGCGTGGCGATGTCGAGGATGATGCCGGTCGCCACAGCGACGAGCAGAAAATCGTTGTTCTCGCGGACCCAGTGATAGCCGCGCGGCGGCGGCCGCAGCCGGTAGCTGCCGTAGTCGTATACGACGACATTGCGACCGGCGTAGCGGTGCCCGCGCTCCCAGTGGCCGTAATACCGCGGCGGGGGCGGACGGTAGTAGCGATCCGGGCCGTGGTGGTAGCCACCGTAGTAGCGCGGCGGCGGGGGCGGCGGACGGTGACCGTGCCAGCCGTTGTCATGATGCCAGTCGCCACGGTCATGGCCGCGATCGTGCCCACGGTAGTCACCGTGGCGATCGTGATCGCGGTGGTCGTCAGCGAACGCCGCGGTCGTGGCGACCATGGCGAGCGCGGCAAAAGCGGTACGAAGCATCATTTTCATAGCCTGTCTCCTGGACGATCGTCTCGCCGTGACTCGCTACGGCCGATCGACGATTCGGATGCTATGAAGGGAAAGCTGAACGCAAAGTCTTACATTTTGAAAGGTTCACGAAAGCGTTCACTGTCGCGACAGCTATTGAACCCGTCGGTTCAGGAAATCGATCCGGGCCGGAACTCAAGTGTCAGATTCGACGGGCGTTCTGTCAGAAAGAGCGCCGAACGCCGTTCAGGTGCGCGGGCAAGGATTTTTCCGCCCCGAACGACCAGAAGACGGGCCGCCTTCAGCCGGATGGCCTCGAAGGCGTCGCCCGCCTGCAGTAAAACGAAGTCCGCACGGTGGCCCGGCTGGATCCCGTAGCCTTCCAGCCCGAGGACGCGCGCGGCGTTCACCGTCACCGCATCGAAGCAACGTGCCACGCCCTGGGTCGAGGTCATCTGCGCCACATGCAGGCCCATGTGTGCCACTTCCAGCATGTCGCCGGAGCCCATGCCGTACCAGGGATCCATCACGCAGTCGTGGCCGAACGCGACATTGACGCCCGCATCGAGCAACTCGGGGACACGCGTCATGCCGCGACGCTTCGGGTAGGTGTCGTGCCGGCCCTGGAGGGTGATGTTGATCAGCGGATTGGCGATGGCATGCACGCCCGCCTCGGCGATCAGCGGTAGCAGCTTGGACACGTAGTAGTTGTCCATCGAATGCATCGAGGTGAGATGCGACCCGGTGACGCGATCCTGCAGGCCCGTGCGCACCGTTTCCGCCGCAAGCGTCTCGATATGCCGTGACAGCGGGTCGTCGGATTCGTCGCAGTGCATATCCACCCGCAGGCCACGTTCGGCGGCGAGTTCGCACAGCCAGCGGACGGATGCCGCGCCGTCGGCCATCGTGCGTTCGAAGTGCGGGATGCCGCCGACCACGTCCACGCCCATGTCGAGGGCGCGGACCAGGTTGGCCTTCGCGGTCGGTGAACGGAGCAGCCCGTCCTGTGGGAAAGCGACGAGTTCGAGATGCAGGTAGGGCGCGACGCGGCGCTTCACTTCGAGCAGGGCCTCGGTCGCCAGCAGACGGTCGTCACAGATGTCGACGTGGCTGCGGATGGCGAGCAGGCCCTGGGCCACCGCCATGTCGCAGTAGGCCATGGCGCGGTCGACCAGCGCCTGCTGCGTGAGGTCGGGCTTGAGTTCGCCCCACAGTGCGATGCCTTCGAGCAGGGTGCCGGAGGCGTTGAGGCGTGGCAGGCCCAGGGACAACGTCGCATCCATGTGGAAATGCGCGTCGACGAACGGCGGGCTGACCAGACGGCCGTGCGCGTCGATCTCTTCGACGCCTTTTGCCGGAAGCGCCGGCTGGATCGCTGCGAATCGCCCGCCCTCGATGCCGATGTCGACGTCCTTGCGGCCGTCGGGAAGCGTGGCGTGACGGATGATGAGGTCCATGGTGGGCGCCGGTGTTTAAAGCAGGGATGATAACGGGCGGGTCGCTGGCGGGGTAATCGCTCGATCGGCCGCCTTCACGCAGGCCCGGCCCGGTTTTGGCACCATCACTTCCCCCATGAAGCTTTCCGACAAACTCGCCATCCTCGCCGACGCCGCGAAGTACGACGCGTCCTGCTCATCCAGCGGTGGCAAAGGCCGCAACTCGCTGAAAAGCGGGGGCATCGGCTCGACCGAAGGTATGGGCATCTGTCATGCGTACGCGCCGGACGGCCGCTGTATATCGCTGCTGAAGATCCTGCTGACCAATTTCTGCGTCTACGACTGCGTGTACTGCGTCAACCGGCGCAGCAGCAATGTGCCGCGAGCGCGCTTCACGGCCGAGGAAGTGGTCAATCTCACCCTCGAGTTCTACCGGCGCAATTACATCGAGGGCCTGTTTCTCTCGTCAGGCATCATCCAGTCGCCCGACTACACGATGGAGCAGCTGGTGCGCGTGGCACGTACGCTGCGCACCGAGCACAAGTTCGGCGGCTACATCCACCTCAAGACCATTCCCGACGCGTCGCCTGAACTCATCGACGCCGCCGGTCGCTGGGCGGATCGCCTGAGCATCAATGTCGAGATGCCGACCGAAGGCGGCTTGAAGTCGCTGGCGCCGGAGAAACACCTGGGTGACATCCGCAGCGCGATGGGTCGCCTGCGCCTGTCCATCGACGAAGCCAAGGCGGAGAAGAAGGCGCCTCGCTTCGCGCCTGCCGGTCAGAGCACGCAGATGATCGTCGGTGCCGACGATGCCAGCGACCGCGACGTGCTCTCGGCCAGCACCAACCTGTATACGAATTACCGGCTGCGTCGCGTCTACTATTCGGCCTTCAGCCCGATCCCCGACGCGTCGAAGATCCTGCCGCTGAAGCCACCGCCGCTGGTACGCGAGCACCGCCTCTACCAGGCGGACTGGCTGATGCGCTTCTACGGCTTCGGCGCCGACGAAATCGCGCCGCCGGGCGACGACGGCATGCTGTCGCTCGACGTCGATCCGAAGCTGGCCTGGGCGCTGCGCCATCGGGATCAGTTCCCCGTGGATGTGAACCGCGCGCCACGCGAGACCTTGTTGCGCGTGCCTGGCCTTGGCGTCAAGACGGTCGACAAGATGATCGCGATGCGAGGGCACCGGCGTATCCGCTATGACGATCTCATTCGCCTGCGTGTGCCGGTGAAGAAAGTGGCACCCTTCGTCGAGACGGTCGATCACCGTCCGCGCGGGGATCACGAGAGCGTGGCGCTTCGCCGTGACCTGCGCGAGCCCTCGCAGCCGGATCTTTTCGGCTGATCATGCGCGTCGTCACGCTGAACGACCCGTCGGACTTCGACGAGTGGCGCGTCAAGGCGCGGGCGCTGTTGCTGGCCGACATCGAACCGTCCGAAGTGGACTGGGAGGGCGGCGGCACCGGCGGATTGTTCGCCGGCGACGACGCGATTCCTCCGCCTGTGCGCACCAGCGTTCCCGCCGTCCCCCGCGACTTTCTGAATGTCGCCAGCGCCGTGCTGGCGCATACCGACAGGCGTCGCCACGCCACGCTCTATCGCATGCTGTGGCGGCTGGCGCACGGTGAGAAAGCCTTGCTGCGCATCGCTACCGATGACGATGTCGCCTGGGCTCACACCTGCGTGAAGCAGGTCAGCCGCGACATGCACAAGATGAAGGCGTTCGTGCGCTTTCGTGAAGTCCGGCATGGGGAGGACACGGTCTACGTCGCCTGGTTCGAGCCGTCGTTCGACATCGTCAAACGCGTCGCGCCATTCTTCGTGCGTCGCTTCACTGGCATGCACTGGTCCCTGCTGACGCCGTCACGCACGGCACACTGGAATGGCGAGACGCTGTCGTTCGGGCCGGGTGCGAGCAGGGCGGATGCACCCACCGACGATGCGCTCGAAGATCTCTGGCGCACGTATTACGCCAGCATCTTCAATCCGGCCCGGTTGAAAGTCGATGCGATGCGGCGCGAGATGCCGGTGAAGTACTGGAAGAACCTGCCGGAAGCGAAGCTCATTCCAGGCCTGGTACGCGACGCGTTACCGAGGATGCAGGCGATGGTCGACAAGCAGCCGACGATTCCGAAGAAGAAAATCACGCCGCTGCAGAAAGCTGTCGCGGCGGCGCCCGAAGGCAGTATCACGGCGTTGCGCGCGCAGGCGCGCGAATGCCGTGCCTGCGACCTGTGGAAGCCCGCGACGCAGACGGTGTTCGGCGAAGGCCCGGTGCACGCGAGGGTGGTCGTGATCGGCGAACAGCCGGGCGATCAGGAAGATCTGGCCGGAAAGCCGTTCGTCGGGCCAGCCGGCAAACTGTTCGACCGCGCGCTGGAAGAGGCGGGGATCGAGCGCGACCTCCTCTATGTCACCAACACGGTGAAGCACTTCAAGTTCGAGCCGCGCGGAAAGGTGCGGTTACACAAACGTGCCAACGCGGAGGAGCAGGCCGCCTGCCGGCCATGGCTCGCGGCCGAGATCGATCGTGTCCAGCCCGAGGCCCTGGTCTGCCTTGGCGCCATGGCGGCGCAGGCGGTGTTCGGTTCGTCGTTCCGGCTGATGGCGCAACGTGGCGAATGGATCGACCTGCCCGATGGACGGAAGGCGATGGCCACGGTGCACCCTTCGTATCTGCTGCGCTTGCCGGATGCCGAGGCGAGAGAGGCGGGCTATGCGGAGTTCGTGCGGGATCTGGGGTTGATGCGGGGGGTGTTGGGCTGAGGTCGGAGCGTCGCGCGCAGACGCGCTCCTACATGTGCACGGTGACCATGTAGGAGCGCGCCCCGCGCGCGACCCACACCGCGACGACCGCTGGCGCGCCCCGCTCGCCGCCGGCCCGACGCGACACGTCACCCAGGCTTGAACTTCCTCAGCTTCTTCGGCACCGAAGCATTCTTCAGCGTCACATACACCGGCAGCCCATCGTCGCCGTAGGGCGGGGGCACCTCCCCCACGATCAGCGGCGCCAGATACCGTCGCGCCGCCGCGGTGATCCCGAAGCCATCCTTCGACATGAAGTTCTTCGGCATCTTCTTCTCGTGGTTGGCGATCTTGTCCAGCGGCGCCGCTTCGATCTTCCACTTATACGGCTCATCGGACACGCGCACGATCACCGGCATGATCGCGTTGAGCCCCTCGGCGGCGTACTCCACCGCCTTCTTGCCCACCGCGTACGCCTGATCGACGTCCGTCTTGGATGCGACATGCCGTGCCGAGCGCTGCAGGTAGTCGGGCAACGCCCAGTGATACTTGTAGCCCAGCTTCTCGCGAACGAGAGCCGCCAGCACCGGTGCCGCACCGCCGAGCTGCGCATGGCCGAACGCATCGCGCGCGCCGGACTCGGCCAGGAACGTGCCCTCCTTGTTCTTCACCCCCTCGGATACCACGACGGTGCAGTAGCCGACCTTCTCGACCGTGGCCTGCACCCTGGCCAGGAAGGCCTCGGGGTCGAACACGTTCTCCGGGAACAGGATGACGTGCGGCGCATCGTTGGATCCCGAGCCCGCCAGGCCGGCGGCCGCGGCGATCCAGCCCGCGTGGCGGCCCATGACCTCGATGATGAACACCTTGGTCGAGGTGTCGGCCATGGAGGCGACGTCCAGGCTCGCTTCGCGGACGGCGATGGCGGTGTACTTGGCCACGGAGCCGAAGCCCGGGCAGGTGTCGGTCACCACAAGGTCGTTGTCGATGGTTTTCGGCACGCCGATGCAGTTGACCTCGTACCCGAGTGCCTGGCCGATCCTGGAGACCTTGTTGGCCGTGTCGGCCGAGTCGTTGCCGCCGTTATAGAGGAAGGTACGAATGTCGTGCGCCTTGAACACCTCGATCAGGCGCTCGTATTCCGCGCGGTTCTCTTCGAGCGACTTGAGTTTGTAGCGGCAGGAGCCGAAGGCGCCGCCCGGGGTGTGCTTCAGCGCGGCGATGTTCGCCTTGGCTTCCTTGGTCGTGTCGATCAGCTCCTCGCGCAGTGCGCCGAGGATCCCGTTGCGCGCGGCATAGACGGGGATGCCCTTGTCCCGGGCGGTCTCGATGACGCCGGCGGCGGTGGCGTTGATGACGGCGGAGACACCGCCCGACTGGGCGTAGAGGATTTTGCCGGCGGCCATGCTTCGGGTCCTTCTGCGGGAGCGGAGCCGGCAGGGTAACGCGACGCGCGTCAAACCGCCCTACACCTGCGACATGTCGCCTGTTTGACGGCGTGGCGCCCCGCCCGTTACCTTGAGACCCATTTTCTTGTGTCCGGCGGCGGGGTTACCCCGCATGTCCGACGAACGGAGCATCAATGCGACTCGTGCTATTCGGCGCCCCCGGCTCCGGCAAAGGTACTCAGGCCACCCGCCTCAAGGAGCGCCTCGGCGTGCCGCACATCTCCACCGGCGATCTTCTGCGCGGTGAGATCAAGGCAGGCACCGAGCTCGGCCTCAAGGCCAAGGGCCTGATGGACGCCGGTCAGCTGCTGCCCGACGACATCATGCTCGGCATCATCGAGCACCGTCTGGGCGAGCCGGACGCCGGGCCGGGCTTCATCCTCGACGGCTACCCGCGCAACCTGGCCCAGGCCGACGCGCTGGACGCCGTGCTGGCCCGTATCGGCCAGCCGCTGGACGTGGTGGTCAAGCTCGACGTGCCCGATGCGGCCATCATCGGCCGCTGCGAGGTGCGTTTCGAGAAGGAAGGCCGTCCCGACGACAACCCGGATACCGTCAAGAAGCGTCTTGGCATCTATGCCGACCAGACCGCTCCGGTAGCCGACTTCTACAAGCAGCGCGGCAAGCTGCAGGTCGTCGACGGCGTCGGCGAACTCGACGAGGTCACCCAGCGCGTGCTGGATGTGCTGCCCGGTGGTGTCAAGGCCGCCAGCGCCTGACCCCCGTGCGCGTCCATATCCTCGGTATCTGCGGCACCTTCATGGGAGGAGTCGCCGCGCTGGCGCGTGAGCTCGGCCTGACGGTCGAGGGTTCGGACGCCAACGTCTACCCGCCCATGAGCACCCAGCTCGAGCAGCTCGGCATCGGTCTGATGCAGGGTTACAGGGCGGAGCATCTGCAGCCCGCGCCCGATCTCGTGGTGGTGGGCAACGCGATGACGCGCGGCAACCCGGCCGTCGAGTACATGCTCGACGCGGGCCTGCGCTATATCTCCGGCCCGCAATGGCTGGGCGAGACGCTGCTGGGCGGACGCGAGGTGCTGGCTGTCGCCGGCACCCACGGCAAGACCACGACCACCAGCTTGCTGGCGCATCTGCTCGAAGCCGCGGGGCAGTCGCCCGGCTTCCTGATCGGCGGTGTCCCGGGCAACTTCGACGTGTCCGCGCGGCGTGGCACCGGTAAGCCCTTCGTCATCGAAGCCGACGAATACGACTCGGCGTTCTTCGACAAGCGCTCCAAGTTCGTTCATTACCGCCCGCGCATCGCCATTCTCAACAACCTCGAATACGACCACGCGGATATCTTCCCGGACGTCGCCGCCATCCAGCGCCAGTTCCACCATCTCGTGCGGACGGTGCCCGGCAATGGCCGGCTGATCGTCAACGCCGAGGATCCGTATCTGGCCGAGGTGCTGGCGATGGGTGCGTGGACGCCGGTCGAAACCTTCGGCATCGACGCGGGCGACTGGCGTGCCGAGCTGATCGCCGCCGACGGTTCGCACTTCCGTGTGCGCCGTGGTGACACCGCGCTCGGCGAGATTCGCTGGGGTTCGCTCGGGCGTCACAACGTGATGAACGCGCTGGCCGCGCTGGCGGCGGCGACCGCCGCCGGTGCCGATCCCGTGGCGTTGCTGCCGGCCTTCGCCGATTTCGCCAGTGCCCGGCGGCGGATGGAGCTGATCGGCCAGGCAAAGGGCGTCACCGTTTACGACGACTTCGCCCATCACCCGACCGCCATCGCCACGACGCTGGCCGGCCTTCGCGCCAAAGTCGGTAAGGGTCGCATCGTCGTGGCACTCGAGCCGCGCTCCAATTCGATGCGTCTGGGCGCGCATGCCGATGCGCTGGCGCCCTCGCTCGCCGATGCGGATCGTGTGGTGTTTCTGCATCGTCCCGAGCTGGCCTGGGACGCGGGCAAGGTGACCGGCGCACTCGGTGGCCGCGGAACCACCGCCTCCACCGTCGATGCCCTGATCGACGCGCTGGTCGCCGAAGCGGCGGACGGCGACCAGGTCGTCTTCATGTCCAACGGTGGCTTCGAAGGCGCGCCACGGCGCTTCTTCAACGTGCTGGACGCAGGTTAGACTCAGGGGCATGGCTGCCACCACGCCCGCACTCGATCTGCCGTTGTTTCCCCTGTCGAACGTCCTCTTCCCGGGCGGTCACCTGCAGCTGCGCATCTTCGAACCGCGCTACATCGACCTCGTGCGCGAATGCTCGCGGACCGGTCGCGCGTTCGGCGTCTGCATGATCCTCGAGGGCCGTGAGGCGGGACAGCCCGCGGTGCCCGCCGCCGTCGGCACGCTGGCCACCATCACCGACTTTCATACCAGTGAGGACGGCCTCCTCGGCATCGTCGCCCAGGGCGGTCAGCGCTTTCGCGTCACCCGCACGCGCGTGCGTTCGGACGGCCAGGTGCGCGGTGACATCGCGCCGTGGGTCGACGAACCGAAGATGGAACTGCCGGCGGAATTCGGCTTGCTCGCGACGATCCTGGAGCGCCTCGCCGATCAGATGATGCCGCCGTGGCGTCATGACATGGCCGAGCGCGCCGACGATGCGAGCTGGGTCGGTTTTCGTCTTTCCGAACTGCTGCCGCTGGATCCGAACGAGTGCCAGCACATGCTCGAGCTCGACGACCCGCTGCAACGCCTGGCCGAATTGCGTGACATCCTCCCGCGCTTCCAGCGCGCCTAAGGGGTACCACCATGACATCGCTGAAGGGCAAGACGCTGTTCATCACCGGCGCGTCGCGCGGTATCGGCCTGGCGATCGCGAAGCGCGCGGCCCGTGACGGCGCCAACATCGTCATCGCGGCCAAGAGCAGCGTGGCCAATCCGAAGCTGCCGGGAACCATCCACAGCGCAGCCGCCGAGATCGAAGCGGAAGGTGGCGTGGCGCTGCCGCTGAAAGTCGACATCCGTGAGGAATCCGAGGTGCGCATGGCGGCGGCTACGGCGGCCGAGCGCTTCGGCGGCATCGATATCGTGGTGAACAACGCCAGCGCGATCTGGCTCAAGGGTGTCGAAGACACGCCGATGAAACGCTTCGACCTGATGCACGAGGTGAACACCCGCGGCACGTTTCTGGTGACGCAGGCCTGCCTGCCGTACCTGAAAGAAGCCGCGAATCCGCACGTGCTGATGCTGTCGCCTCCGCCTAGCATCGACCCGACGTGGTACGCGCCGCATGTGGCCTACACGATCGCCAAGTTCGGCATGAGCCTTTGTGTCCTGGGTATGGCGCCCGAGTTCGCGCCGATGGGTATCGCCGTCAACGCTTTGTGGCCCCGGACGGTGATCGCCGCGGCGGCCATCGCCATGATCGATGGCGTCCGCCCGCAGAACTGCCGCACGCCCGCGATCGTGGCCGATGCGGCGCATGCCATCCTGACGCGGCCTTCCCGTGATTACACCGGGCACTTCGTCATCGATGAAGACATCCTGCGGGAGCACGGTGTCACCGACTTCGACCGCTACGCCGTGGTGCCCGGCGAACCGCTGCTGCCCGATTTGTTTCTGTAGCTACCGCGACAGCTATGCCGCGGCCTCCCGGGAGCTAGCCCGTTTGGCGTATGGCCGCTTCCGGCAGGCAGCGGTACCGTCTCTCCCTGTCGCCGCCGGCTGACAGCCGAGTGGCGATGTGGGGCTTGTCGGCCAGCAGGGGGTGCCGGCGGCGGGTCCGGTCATGAATCCGCGAGAGCCGGCAGCAGGCCACGTATCGTGTGAGGAGCAGGCATGTCGCGCGGGGAAATGACGGGTCGTTGTGTCGTCTGGGTGGGCAGGCCGAGCGTCGAGGAACACTTCGGTCTGATCCGGGCGGGATGGCGTACGTTGGTAGCCGATCCCGGTCGTGTGGGCGGCGACCTGCCCGAGTGCGGTGAGATGGCGGTCGCCGTGGTCGACCTGCGTTCGGCGGCTCCTGAAGCCCTGAAACTCCTGGGCGAACTGCGGCGGTTGCATCCCGGCATGCCCTGGATCGGGCTCACCGGTCCACACACGCCCTCCAGCGACCCTGCCGTCCGGCTCGCCTTGCCCTGCGCGCTCGAACTCATCGACGGCGCGTCGTCGTTCGCCGCCCTGCGCCAGGCGCTGCTCAGGGTGCCGCATGAGGGTGGTCTCGAGCCGCCGGACGAGCGCCCCACCGTGATGACCGGCGACAGCCCGGCCATTCGCGCACTGTCACAGAACATCCGCAAGTTCGCACCGGTCGAACTCCCGCTCCTCATTACGGGCGAGACAGGCACCGGCAAGGAGATGGCCGCCCGCGCGCTGCATCAACTCTCCGCTCGCCACGGAAAGCCGTTCGCCGCGATCAATTGCGGTGCGCTGCCGGCCAACCTGGTCCAGTCGGAATTGTTCGGGCACGAGCGCGGTGCCTTCACCGGCGCGACGGCACGGCGTATCGGCCATTTCGAGGCGGCGGACGGCGGCACTGTCTTTCTCGACGAGATCGGTGACCTTCCGCTGGATGCCCAGACCAATCTGCTGCGTGTGCTTCAGGAAGGAACGATCGATCGCGTCGGCAGCTGTCAGTCCGTGCATGTCGACGTCCGCGTGCTGGCCGCCACTCATGTGGACCTGGAAAGGGCCGTCGCCCAGGGCCGTTTCCGCGAGGACCTGTTCTACCGGCTCAACGTGCTCCGGCTGCGAATGCCGCCTCTGCGGGAGCGCGCCGGCGATATCGAGCTGCTGGCCCAGCATTTTCTCGACGCTTTCCGCGAAACCTATGGCACGCGCGCACGGGCCTTCAGCACCGCCGCGCGCAAGGCGATGAACGGCTTCCCGTGGCCGGGCAACGTCCGTGAGCTGATGAACCGCGTGCAGCGCGCCGCCGTCATTGCCGACGACGCCCTCATTACGCCCGAGGATCTCGAGCTGACGCCGGATGCGCCCGGCGGCGACCGGGACAGCCTTGGCAGCGCCCGAACCTCGGCCGAGCGCGAGGCGATCGTCGATTGTCTGCGCGCCAGTGCGTTCAACATCAGCGAATGCGCGCGCCGTCTGCGCGTCTCCCGCGTCACCGTCTATCGCCTTTGCAAGAAGCACCAGCTGGCGCTCGACCAGCTGCGTTGATCCGTCAGCGGAGTGAAGAAAACTCCCGGTCCTCTGGGGGACCGGGAGTTCCCATTCGTCGCTCGGCTTGGCAGGGTCGTCGGGCGAACGAACATCGCGGGCTTCACAGGGCCTTGTCCCACAGGCAGCAAACGCCGTGCCACGTGGCAGGTGCTTTGATTCGCAAGGAGTTTCCCGTCGGTCTGCGGCGCGTGGCCGTTCAGCCGCTGAAGCGGCGTGTCACAGAGTCGTTGCACGCGCGGTACAGCCGATCATACGATGCGGGTTCGATGTCGGACCGCAGAGCGTACCGTGCGATTCCATCCGTTTCTGTAAGGGTTCCGGCGCTGCGGCCGGGCCCGGGAGTTCGTTCCATGTCCTCGCATCCTGTCGATTCCTCCGATCTCATCGGCCTCGGCAAGCGCTACTGGCTGTCCGTTTATCGTCCCCGCGACGTCGTCCTTGACCACGGCAAGGGCTCCCGCGTCTGGGATACCGAAGGCCGCGACTACCTCGATTTCGGTGCGGGCATCGCGGTCAACGCGCTGGGTCACCAGGACCCCGATCTGGTCGCCGCGCTGACCACACAGGCCGGCAAGCTCTGGCACGCAAGCAATGTCTTCTGGACCGAGCCGCCGCTGCGCCTGGCCGAAGAACTGATCGAGCACGCCCCGTTCGCCGAGCGGGTCTTTCTCTGCAACTCCGGCACGGAGGCCAACGAGGCCGCCATCAAGCTGGTGCGCAAGTGGGCTACGTCGAAGGGCCGCCCGCCGGAAGAGCGCGTCATCATCACCTTCAAGGGCTCGTTTCACGGGCGCACGCTCGCGTCGGTGACGGCTACGGCGCAGCCGAAATACCAGGAAGGTTACGAGCCGTTGCCCGGTGGCTTCCGCTATGTGGCATTCAACGACGTGCCCGCACTGGAAGAAGCGTTTGCGCAGGGCGGCGTGTCGGCGGTGATGCTGGAGCCGATTCAGGGCGAGGGCGGCGTGATGCCGGCCGAACCCGGTTTCCTCAAGGCCGTACGCGAGCTCTGCGACAAGCACGACGCCTTGCTGGTGCTGGATGAAATCCAGTCCGGCATGGGTCGCACGGGCACGCTGTTCGCCCACGCGCACGACCATGTCACGCCCGACATCGTCACGCTGGCCAAGGCGCTGGGCGCGGGCTTCCCGATCGGTGCGATGCTGGTCGGCCCCAAGGTCGCCGACATCATGCAGTTCGGTGCGCATGGCACCACGTTTGGTGGCAATCCGATGGCCGCCGCGGTGGCGCGCGTCGCGCTGAAGAAGATCTCGTCGCCCGCCGTGCTGCTCAACGTCGAACGCCAGGCCAACGACATCCGCGCCGGACTCAACAAGCTCAATCACGACCTGCACCTCTTCTCGGAAGTCCGTGGGCGTGGCCTGATGATCGGTGCGGTGCTCGGTGATGCCTATAAGGGCCGGGCGGGTGAAATCCTCGACCTTGCCGCCGCGCATGGTTTGCTGATTCTGCAGGCCGGCCCCGACGTGCTGCGCATCGTCCCGCCGTTGACCATCACCGACGAAGAAACCGCGGAAGGCCTCGAACGCCTCGGCGCGGCACTGCACGCCTTCACCAAGGAAGCGCAAGTCGCCTGAGCGATCCTGTCGATCCGGCCGGCCTCGCCGCCCGGATCGACGATGCTCTGCTCCGGCAGGAGCCAGCCTGCTGGCGAACCCTCACTCCGGCAAAAAAACGAGTGAAGCCGTGCCGCACATCCAACGCCAGGCACGGCCTCCACATGCGTTACTCCGCAGACATCACAGCGAAGCAAACACCTCACCCGCCACCGCCACCGTGCCCGCGATGACATCATCGTCGTGCGCGCTGGAAACGAACCCGGCCTCAAAAGCCGACGGTGCCAGGTAAACCCCGCGCTCCAGCATGCCGTGGAAGAAGCGATTGAACGCATCCACGTCGGCCTTGGTCGCCTGCGCATAGCTCTCGACGGTTTCGTCCGTAAAGAACAACCCGAACATCCCACCCACGCGATTGACGCTGAAAGGCACACCGGCGCGCTTCGCCGCACCAAGGATGCCGTCGGTCAGCTTCACGGTGCGCGCCGCCAGGTCGTCATGGAAGCCCGGCGCCTGGATCAACTCCAGCATCGCCAGACCCGCCGCCATCGCCACCGGATTACCCGACAAGGTGCCCGCCTGATAGATCGGGCCGGACGGAGCGATCTGCTCCATCAGGTCGCGGCGGCCACCATAGGCACCGACCGGCATGCCGCCGCCGATGATCTTGCCGAAGCAGGTCAGGTCCGGCGTGATGCCGTAGTGCGCCTGCGCGCCGCCGAGAGCCACGCGAAAGCCGGTCATGACTTCGTCGAAAATCAGCAGCACACCGTGCTCGGTGCACAGGTCGCGCAAGTCCTGAAGATAACCTTCCTTCGGCGGAATGCAGTTCATGTTGCCGGCGACCGGCTCGATGATCAGGGCGGCGATTTCCTTGCCTTCCTGCGTGAAGAGCAGGCGGGCGGCATCGATGTTGTTATAGGGGAGAGTGAGTGTCAGATCGGCCGACGCCTTGGGCACGCCCGGCGAGGTCGGCACGCCGAAGGTCAGCGCACCGGAACCGGCTTTCACCAGAAAGCTGTCGCCGTGGCCGTGGTAGCAGCCTTCGAACTTGACGATCTTCGAGCGGCCGGTCGCACCACGCGCCAGGCGGATCGCCGACATCGTGGCTTCCGTACCCGAGTTGACCATGCGCACCATGTCGATGGACGGCACCAGATCGACGATGGTCTCGGCCATCGTGACCTCGGCGGGGCAGGGCGTGCCGAACGACAGTCCGTTCCTGACGGCGCGTTCGACGGCCTCGCGCACAGCCGGATGATTATGTCCCACGACCATGGGGCCCCAGGAGCCGACGTAATCGATGTAGCGGTTGCCCTCGACGTCCCAGAGGAAGGGACCGTCAGCCCGGGCGGTGAAGAACGGCTCGCCGCCGACCGACCGGAAGGCGCGCACGGGCGAATTGACCCCGCCGGGCAGCAGCTTGCGGGCGCGGGCGAAGAGTTCCTGGTTGCTGGTCATTGAATGATTCCGGGGCGTGAGTCGAAAAGATCGGCGAAGCGGCGCGTCGCGGCCTGGATATCGGGCGCGGCGAAAACGGCGGAGACCACGGCAAGGTAGTCGGCACCCGCTTCGATAAGGACCCGTCCATTGTCGGGGGTGATCCCGCCAATCGCCACGACCGGCAGGCCCAGGAGGGTGACCTGCGTCAAAACGTCGTGCGGGGCGACCGGGGCATGGGGCTTGGTGGTCGACGGGTACATGGCGCCGAAAGCCAGGTAGTTCGCCCCCTCCCCCGCCAGTTGCTTCGCCCGCTCGAGGGATCCGTAGCAGGAGACACCGATGATGGCGTCCGGGCCCAGTTCCGCGCGGGCTTCGGCGATCGACACATCCTCGCGGCCCAGATGCACCCCGCCGCCCGTGGCCAGGGCGAGCGGGACGTCGTCATTCACGATAAAGGGCACGTCGTGGAGGGCGCACAGGCGGGAGATCTCGTCGGCCTCTCTGCGTCGGCGGTCCGCGTCGGTGGACTTGTCGCGGTACTGAAGCATGCGTGCGCCGCCGGCCAGCGCAGCCTCGACGGCGGCGAAAAGATCGTCGCGAGGGCCGTCGGTAATCACGTAAACGCCCTTGCCATGCGGGCGGTGTCGGAGGAGGGTGCTCATACAGGTCCTTCGGAATGTGACGGTGGCGCGCTACCGTCGCCGCGCCGGGGGTGACAGAATGGGGGACTTTCCCGTTTGACGACAGTACGCAAGCCATGAGCCAGAGCACTGAAACCACCCTTCGCAAATGGATGTGCGTCGTTTGCGGCTTCATCTACGACGAAGCCCTGGGCCTGCCGGATGAAGGCATCGAACCGGGTACGCGCTGGGAGGATATCCCGGATACCTGGACCTGCCCCGACTGCGGCGTGACCAAGGACGACTTCGAGATGGTCGAGCTGGACTGACAGATGCCGCCGTCCCCGACGGATAGCGTCCGGCGATGGGGCTGACATCGTTTCGCCCCATTCCGCCTGCGATAACGCAGGAAATCCTGCTTCCATAGCTCCACGGCCGCGCAACGCGTGCCTATACGTGGAGGAAGCACTCATGCAGCGATTCATACCTTTCGAAGATCAGTGGGACGAGCTGGCCGCTCTGGATCCGTCCCGGCTGTTGCCGTACCGGGTCGACGTGCCCTGCGAGCGCGGGTTGTCGTCCGATCAGCGCACCGTGCCGGGATCGCCCTCGATGGTCAGTGTCTCGCCCAGCTTCAGCCCAAGCTTGCCCGCGGTGCCCGCCTTGAGCTCGAGCACGTATCGCGCGTACTGACCGCCACTGGGGTAGATCGCGCAGGGATCGGCCTTGCAGGGCTGCGCGTTGAGCTGCATGGAGACCAGCTGGCGATCCTTGTTGAAGTAGAGGATGTCCAGCGGGATGAGGGTGTTCTTCATCCAGAACGCGCGTGGTTCGTCATCGACGAA